>JAVJRP010000023.1:0-87403 GCA_040218355.1 Devosia sp.
GCCTGCAAAACCTCCCGCATACTCCCTGCCATCACTCCCGCGCGGACGGACTGCAGCGAACTTTTGCGGGGGGAGCCGGTTGGGCTCTGGGTCGCTCCAGGGCCTGCCTGCTCGTTGGGTCACCTTGCGACGAGCGATCAATAGGGACCACGGCAGCAGGAGAAACCCGGTGTTCCGAGGCGGCGACGTCTCTATTACTTAGTATTACCGAGACGCACGTGCCTCGGAACACGTCTACCGCATAGCCGGAAGCCGATGGCTGTCCGACGCTTCGGCACGCCTTATCGGTGCACAAACCCCAGGAAATCTGCGGCTTTTCTCGCCCTCGGCCCCCCGCCCGCTATACTCTGCTCCTGATTCGTTCCCATGAACTGAGCCAAGCATGTCCGACGCCGATACCCTTCCACCGCCAGACGATCACCGCATTGTCGATCTCAAGCAGGCGCTTGAAGAGCGGTATCTGAGCTACGCCCTGTCGACCATCACCCAGCGTGCCCTGCCCGACGCGCGCGACGGCCTCAAGCCCGTGCATCGCCGCATCATTCACGCCATGCGCCTTTTGCGGCTCGATCCGAACCAGGGCTACAAGAAATCCGCCCGCATCGTCGGTGACGTGATCGGTAAGTTCCACCCCCATGGTGACCAGTCGATCTATGACGCGCTGGTACGCCTGGCCCAGGACTTCGCCCTGCGCTATCCCCTGGTCGACGGTCAGGGCAATTTCGGCAATATCGACGGCGATAGCGCGGCGGCCATGCGCTACACCGAAAGCCGCATGACCGATGTGGCGACGCGCCTGCTCGAAGGCATTACCGAGAACGCAATCGACTTCAGGCCGACCTATGACGGTGAAGACGAAGAGCCGGTGGTGCTCCCGTCCAACTTCCCCAACCTGCTCGCCAATGGCTCGACCGGCATTGCCGTGGGCATGGCGACATCGGTGCCGCCGCACAATCTGGTTGAGCTGTGCAATGCCGCGCTCAAGCTGATCCACAACCCCGCAGCCACCACTGAGGAACTGGTCCACGCTGATCTGTCAGCGCCGCCTAGCATGGACGATCTGATCCGGGGGCCGGATTTCCCGACCGGCGGACAACTCGTCGAAAGCCGCGCTTCGATCGTTCAATCCTATGAAACCGGTCGCGGCGCCTTCCGCCACCGAGCCATCTGGGAAAAGGAAGAAAAGGGCAGGGGCGTCTATCAGATCGTCGTCACCAAGATCCCCTATGGCGTGCAAAAGTCCCGTCTGGTCGAAAAGATCGCCGAACTGCTGCTGGCCAAGAAGCTTCCGCTTCTCAAGGACGTGCGCGACGAAAGCTCGGACGATATTCGCCTCGTCCTCGAACCGCGCGCCGGCACGGTCGACGCCGTTATTCTCATGGAGCAGCTTTTCAAGCTCACCGAGCTCGAACTGCGCTTCAGCCTCAATCTCAACGTCCTCGATCACGGCACGACACCACGGGTGATGAGCCTGGCCGATACGCTGCGCGCCTGGCTCGATCACCGCAAGGAAGTGTTGGTCCGTCGCTCCGAATACCGCCTGGAGCAGATCGCCAACCGCCTCGAAGTGCTCGAAGGCTATATCATTGCCTATCTCAACCTCGACGAGGTGATCCGCATCATCCGCGAGGAGGATGATGCCAAGGCAAGCCTGATTGCAGCCTTCGACCTGACGGACAACCAGGCCGAAGCCATCCTCAACATGCGCCTGCGCTCCTTGCGCAAGCTGGAGGAACTTGAGCTTCGCAAAGAGCATACCAACCTCACCGAGGAAAAGGGCAAGCTCGAATCGCTGCTGGCCTCCGACAAACGCCAGTGGGGCGAAATCGCCAAGCAGGTCGAGGCGCTGAAAAAGGCCTATCCCCTGTTCGAGGCCGATGGCACCACACCCCACGCCCTGGGCGCCCGCCGCACCATTTTCGGTTCGGCCCCGGCCGCCGACACTGCCGAAGTCTTCGAAGCGATGATCGAGCGCGAGCCGATCACCGTCATTCTTTCGGAAAAGGGCTGGATTCGCGCGCCCAAGGGCCACAACGCACCCGCCGATGAGAAGAGCTTCAAGGCCGGTGATCGCCTCAAGCTTGCCTTCAACTGCGAGACTACCGACAAGATCCTGATGCTGACCACGGGCGGCAAGGTCTTTACGCTGGGCGCCGACAAGCTGCCCGGCGGCCGTGGTCAGGGCGAGCCGGTGCGCATCATGGTCGATATCGAGGAGGGGCAGGACATTGTCGACCTCTTCGTCTATTCGCCTGGCAAGCAGCGCATCGTGGCGTCTTCGGCCGGCTATGGCTTCGCGGTCAAGGAAGACGATCTGATCGCCAATACCCGCAAGGGCAAGCAGATCCTCAATGTCTCGCTGCCCGACGAGGCCCGCCTGATCGTGCCCTGCGATGGCGATCGCGTTGCCGTCATTGGCCAGAACCGCAAGCTGCTTGTCTTCCCTCTGAGCCAGCTTGCCGCCATGGCGCGCGGCAAGGGGGTGCGTCTGCAGCGCTACAAGGATGGCGGTGTCTCCGACATCAAGACCTTCTACGCCGCCGATGGCCTGACCTGGACGGACAGCTCCGGCCGCACCTATTCCAAACCCACCGAAGAACTGGTCGACTGGATCGGCGACCGCGCCACCGCCGGCCGCCAGCCCCCCACCGGCTTCCCACGGAACAATAAGTTCAAAGGCTAAGGGATTCTGGAGACTCGATTCTTTCCGTTGAGCCTGAAGGGTGCGCAGTCCAGTCATCCCACCCTCATTCCCTCCCCCTTGAGGGGAGGGAAGCGAGATAGGACTTAGCTTAGGCTAAGTCCGTTGAATCGAGCAGGGTGGGGTGTCGGTCTTTCAACGTGCTCGTACGCAAGAAAGAAAGCAACATGATCCGCCACATCGTCCTCCTCCGCTTCCGCGCGGAAATCACCGCCACAGAAAAATCCACGATTTACGCAGACCTTGAATCCTTACGTGAACTTGTCCCCGGCTTCCTGGGCATGAACTATGGTGCCAATGCATCTCCCGAAGGACTGCATCAGGGATATACCGAGGGCTTCACCATGGATTTTGCCGACGAGGCGGCACGCGACGCCTATCTCGAACACCCCGCCCACAAGGCGGCAGGCGGGCGCATGGTCGCCGCGCTCGAGGGCGGACGCGACGGACTGATCGTGTTCGATATGGTGGTGTGAGGCGCTATTCTTCTATGCGCATCCAGCCCAGCGAGCCGCGTTGCACCTCAAGGGGGCGATAGTCGCCCTTATAGGCCATTTTGGGCGAATCCTTCACCCAATAGCCGAGATAGACATAGCTGAGGCCAGCGGAGCGGACCTGGTTGATATGATCGAGGATGAGAAACGTGCCCATGCTGCGCTGGGCCATGTCCGGATCGTAGAACGAATAGACCATGGAAAGCCCGTCGGGCATCACATCGGTCAGCGCCACGGCCACCAGCGGCTGGTCGGGCAGGTCGCGCAGGCGATATTCCACCAGCACAGACTGCACCGGCGTATCCTCGACCATGTATTCATAGTCCTGGTAGCTCATCTGCGTCATGCCGCCACCGGCATGGCGCGCATCGAGATAGCGCTTGAACAATTCATATTGCTCGATCGTCGCCACAGTCGGCTGCACCGCGACCACAATATCGGCATTGGCCTTGTTGACGCGGCGAAAGCGTTTGTTCGGCGCAAATTCCTGCGCCACGATCCGCACCGATTGGCAGGAATTGCAGCCCTCACAGGCCGGCCGGTAAATCAGGTTCTGGCTGCGGCGAAACCCGTTATCGCTGAGCAATTGGTGCAGCATGGACGCCCGCCGGCCGCTCAGATGCGTGAACAGCTTGCGCTCCATCTTCCCGGGAAGATAGGGACACGGCATTGCGGCGGTGAGAAAGAGCTGGGTTGTTTCCGGCGTCTGGTCGGTCATCACAGACCTATCGATGCATATTGGGGCAGATTAGCAGCTTTCCCGCCCCGCAAGCAACGGCTCACTCGCCACCGTGATAGGCATCCTGCTCGGACATGCGGTGGCGCTGCCAATGCCGCATCATCGGCGAGCGGCGCACCATGAGCGTGCCCATGATGAAGTCGTGGATCATCTGCCGGCGGGGCGTGAACAGTGCAAACAGCAGCGTCACTGGCCAGCAGATCCAGATGGTGACCCAGAACACCAATGCATGCAGGATCGCCATCCAGCCATCCAGCGGCTGGCCGCGCGTCGGGGTCAGCACAATGTCCATCATCTGCATGCCCACCGTGGCGCGTCGGGCCGAGCCCAGCGTAGCGGCATAATAGACGATGATGGCGGCCGGCACGGCAAAGACCAGCGAAACCCATGCCAACCCGAAGGTGAAGAACCCCAGGATCGCGCCCACCACGCTGATCGCCAACACCAGGAACGACATCAGGATCACATCGATGATGTAGGCCGTGGCGCGCCGGGTCAGCAGCCCGTCGAACAATTCGGGGGCAGTGGAAGGATCGGGCAGATGGGGGCGAGCGGCAGCGTCATGTGTCATGCAGCACACATTGTCACGCCCGTCGCGGCTTGCAAGAGGCACAGGCACATAATTGTGACCGGATCAGCCCGCCAGCTTCCGCGCCATCTCCAAAGCGTAATATGTCAGAATACCGTTCGCCCCGGCCCGCTTGAAGGCCCAGAGGCTTTCCAGCACCGCCGCATCGCGATTGATCGCCCCGGCCGCGCCAGCCATCTCGATCATCGCGTATTCCCCACTCACCTGGTAGGCGTAGATCGGCACATTGAAAGCATCACGGGCGCGTCGAATGACATCGAGATAGGGCATGCCGGGCTTTATCATGACGCTGTCCGCGCCCTCGGCAATGTCCTGCTCGATCTCGCGCAGCGCCTCGTCGGAATTGGCATAGTCCATTTGATAGGTGCGCTTGTCGCCCTTGAGGCGGCTGCCCGAACCCACCGCCTCGCGGAAGGGCCCGTAAAAGCACGACGCATATTTGGCCGCATAGGACATGATTTGCACGTGCTCGAACCCCTCGGCATCGAGTGCCGCCCGGATCGCCGCCACGCGCCCATCCATCATATCGGACGGCGCAATGATGTCAGCCCCGGCCCGCGCCTGCACCAGCGCCGACTTGACCATCACCGCGACCGTCTCGTCATTGAGGATTTCACCATCCCGCACCAGCCCGTCCTGGCCGTCGCTCGAATATTCGTCCAGCGCCACATCGGCGATCAGCCCGATTTCAGGTACGGCCTGTTTGATGGCGCTCAACACACGGCACATCAGATTGTCCGGATTGTGGGCCTCGGCGCCGTTCTCGCTGCGCAGGTGGTCGGGCGTATTTGGGAAGATCGCCAGCGCCGGAATACCGGCATCGCGCGCTTGCCGTGCGGCCTCGACCATCAGGTCGATGGACAGTCGCTCTACCCCCGGCATGGTCTTGATCTGCGTTTTTTCGTTCTGTCCCTCAATGACAAAGAGCGGCCAGATCAGGTCCCGGGGCAGCAATTCGGTCTCGCGCACCATGGCCCGGCTCCAGCCAGACTGGCGCAGTCGGCGCAGCCGTCGCCCTGCCAGAAAGGACATGTCGTGCTTGGGCCAGTTCTGGGTCATCGGGACTCTCCTTGTCGGGGACTAGTTACCAGCGCTCGCCTGCCGCTCCAAGCCACCGCTTGTCGCAGCCCGATCGGCAGAGTATCAAACCCCCATGCTGTTTCAGGCCCCAAATTTCTCGCTCTATGTTCGCGTCGTCGCCATCCTGGCGTTGATCCTGGGATTGAGCGATGCGTCTCGGCTGCTCGGCATCAATCTTGGGGCCCAGAGCCCCATTACGGCCATGGGATTTTCCGCCTTCACCTTTCTGGCCGTGTTTTGCTTCGCCAAGCTCTTTGCGGCCGTGGGCTTGTGGATCAAGGCAAGCTGGGGCGCCGTGCTGCTGGTCGGTGTCACGACGCTGGAACTGGGGCTTTACCTCTCTGGCAGTCCCGATGTCCGTATGAGCATGCTGGGCTTTGGCGTGCGTCTCGTGCTGCTGGCCGCCATCATTCTGATCTTCGGCTTGAGCCTGCGTTTTGCCAGGGCACAGGCCGATTGAGAGCAAGCCGACAAGGCGTGGCTTTTCCCGTTAACACTCCGGAATGGTTACAAGTTTCTCACCTGTGGTAAGGCGCCATTAAGCCAAATTCTCATTGCATTCCAGTAACATAGTTTTAAGCGTATGGCTTAGGGCGATCTTAGTCGGGTCGCCGTAGTTTGGCCCCATCAGATGCGAAAAATCGCACGTTGAAAACAGTGAGGCAAAAATGGCAATCAAGTCGAACGCGGCCGAGGCGCTCAACCCGGAACGTAGTGAAGGTCTCAAACCCCTTTACCTGGAAGCCGTCTCCCGCGTGGAGCGTCTCCACCGCCGCCTGCTCGATCTGATCAAGGACGAATTTGACCGCATGGGCTGGGACGATATCAACCCGGTCCAGGCGCTCCTGATGTTCAATATCGGCGACGCCGAGCTCACCGCCGGCGAGCTACGCTCCCGCGGTTACTATCTCGGCTCCAATGTGTCGTACAATCTCAAGAAGCTGGTCGAGACCGGCTACATCTTCCAGGAGCGTTCGCGCACCGACCGCCGGTCGGTTCGCATCAAGCTCACCCCCAAGGGCGAGGAAGTTGCCGAAGTGATCGACGAGCTTTATGACCGTCACCTCAAATCCATCGACAAGGTCGGTGGACTGGGTGACGAGGAATTTGACGGCCTGAACAAGGCTCTTGCCCGCCTCGAACGCTTCTGGGTCGACCAGATTCTCTACAAGCTCTGATTTTCCCGCCCGCAGGGGCTACGGGAACGAGCGGCAGCTGGTGGCGTGTGTTGCCTCCATGCCACAACTGCTGAACAACGCCGGTCGAAAGGCCGGCGTTTCTTATTTGTGCCGCAAAGCGCGGGCAGCGGAGTTACCTGGTTGGAAACCATTTGCTGGCATGGCTAATAATGCCATACGGGGTTCACAAGGCGTTGAGCCAGATTGTGGATCGCGCCGGGGCGGTGCTATCGCCCCTCAGGCAGATGGCGGGCGATTTCTAGGGTGGTTTGATGCGGCTGACGCGACGTAACTTTATCCGGTCCATGGCAGTTGCCGGGGCATCGGCGGCTGTGCCGGTCTGGGCACAGGATTCTTTGTTCGACATGATGTCGCGAAGCCGAGTCATCAACGAGGCGGATCCGAATGGCAATACCGCGGCCGCGGCGGCGACCATCGCGACCAACGAGCCGATCCTGTCCTATGACACGCTGCACAATCTGCAGCTTGCGATTTCCCAGTACGAGCCATTCGTGGCCGCTGGCGGCTGGGAAGAAATCCCGCAGCGCGCCTTCAAGCTCAATCTGGGCAAGTCCGATCCGGGGGTGGTGCAACTCAAGCGCCGTCTGATTTCCTCGGGGGATATGCCGCTGGTCGAGTTTGCCAGCGATATCTTCGATGCCGATACCGACCGCGCGGTGCGCGTCTTCCAGGCCCGCCACGGCCTGATCGTCAATGGCTGGATCGATGAGGCCACCTGGTATGCCCTTAACGTGCCGGCCTCAACCCGCCTGCAGCAGCTCTATCTCAACTATACCCGCGTCCAGAACATGGCGCCCCAGCTCACTGATCGCTATGTCGTGGTCAACATCCCGGCCGCCACGATCGAGGCCGTCGGCGGTGGCATGGTCGAACAGCGGCACACGGCGGTGGTCGGTCGGGTTGACCGCGCCACCCCGATTCTGGCCAGCAAGATTCACCAGGTCAATTTCAATCCCTATTGGCACGTGCCCAAGTCGCTGGTGCGGCAGGACCTGACCAAGTATATGCTGGAAGATCCGCAATATTTGGCCAAGCAGAACATCTTCATCTACGACGGCAGCGGCAATACCATCGACCCGTCGACCATCAATTGGTCCAGCATTACCGATGCCCAGGTGAATTATATGTATCGCCAGGAGCCCGGCGCCGAAAACTCGATGGGCCATTGCAAGATCAATTTCTACAATCCTTTCGACGTTTATCTGCACGATACGCCGTCCAAGGCGTTGTTCGGCGAGAACGCCCGTTTCCATTCGTCCGGTTGCGTTCGCGTGGAAGGCGTCAACCAGCTTGTGGCCTGGCTGCTGCGCGACAATGGTGATTGGGACCAGCCCCGAGTGGACCAGACCTTTGCCTCGCTCGAGCGCACGGATGTCAGCCTGAACACGCAGATGCCGATCCACACGACCTACATCACGGCCTGGGCTAACCGTCAGGGCACTGTCAGCTTCCGCGACGACGTCTACAACTTCGACGAAGAGGGCAAAGTCAGCTTTGCGGCGTGATTGTCTGGGCGAACCGATATTATGGCCCGGCGCATCGCGTCGGGCCATGTCTTTTGGTTGGCAAGCGACTCCGCTATGATCCGAGCGGAGGTGAGGTGGCATGAGCTCGGGCGACGTTCTGTTTGAATTTGTCCAGATGGGACAACAGATGCGCGTTGCCGCGATTGACGAGGCGACCGGTACCGAAGTTGTGGTCATCACGCCGCTCAACGCCACCAAGTTGCAGATGCAGCGCGTTGCCATGGCCAAGCTCAGGCGCAAGCTGGAGCAGGGGACGCCCGCGCCGGCACCAGTCACCGGCAAATTTGCCTGAGCCGGATACTTTTTTCTTTCCCTCGTTTGCCCTCTGCGGCATAACAGGAGCGTTCGCGCGACTGGCGAGAAGAGATGGGGAACCATCGGGGAACGCGAACCATTGCAAGAGCCGCTCGCCTGGGCACCCATCCGCAACCAGGGGAGCCCCATGCGTTTCTCAAATCTATCCACACATCATTGCCGGCCTTGGAATCGCGATTTGTCACGTGATAAAGCCTTCGCCACGCCGACCCATTCGATCGTCAACGAGGTAACCGCCCGATGAGCGCCGCCACGTCTTTGCCCCTGTTCCCGAACTTCTTTTCTGCCTCGGTTGCCCAAACCGATCCGGAGCTGGCCAAGGCCGTCCAGGACGAGCTGGGCCGTCAGCAGAACGAGATCGAACTGATCGCCTCGGAAAACATCGTGTCCCAGGCCGTGCTCGAGGCCCAGGGCTCGGTTCTGACCAACAAATATGCCGAGGGTTATCCCGGCAAGCGCTACTATGGCGGCTGCCAGTATGTGGACGTGGCCGAAACCCTGGCGATCGAGCGCGCCAAACAGTTGTTCGGCGTGGAATTTGCCAATGTGCAGCCCAATTCCGGCTCTCAGGCCAATCAGGGTGTGTATCAGGCGCTGATTCAGCCCGGCGATACCATTCTGGGCATGTCGCTCGACGCCGGTGGTCACCTGACCCATGGGGCCAAGCCCAACCAGTCGGGCAAGTGGTTTAATGCCATTCAGTACGGCCTGCGCCAGCAGGACGGCCGCGTCGATATGGATCAGGTCCGCGCCCTGGCGCACGAGCACAAGCCCAAGATGATCGTGGCCGGCTTTTCTGCCTATTCGCGCATCATGGACTGGGCCGAGTTCCGCGCCATTGCCGATGAAGTCGGCGCCATCCTCTTTGTCGACATGGCCCATGTGGCAGGTTTGGTTGCCGGTGGCGTCTATCCCAGCCCGTTTCCGCACGCCCATGTGGCCAGCACCACCACGCACAAGACTCTGCGCGGTCCGCGCGGCGGCCTGATCCTCACCAATGACGAGGCGATCGCCAAGAAGATCAATTCGGCTATTTTCCCTGGCATCCAGGGTGGGCCGCTGATGCATGTCATCGCCGCCAAGGCCGTTGCCTTCAAGGAAGCGCTCTCGCCAGAGTTCAAGGCCTATGCCAGCCAGGTCGTGGCCAATGCCAAGGTGCTGGCCGATACGTTGGTCAAGGGCGGGGTCGACATTGTTTCGGGCGGCACCGACAACCATCTGATGCTGGTCGATCTCCGGCCCAAGGGCCTGACCGGCAAGGCAACCGAAAAGGCGCTGGAGCGCGCCCACATCACCTGCAACAAGAACGCCGTGCCGTTCGACCCGGAAAAGCCCGCCATCACCTCCGGTGTGCGCCTCGGGACGCCCGCCGGCACCTCGCGCGGCTTTGGTGAGGCGGAATTCCAGCTCATCGGTGAACTCATCATTGAGGTTCTCGATGGCCTCAAGACCAATGGCGATGACAATAACGGTGCTGTCGAGGCCGAAGTCCGCGTCAAGGTGAAGACGCTCACCGACCGTTTCCCGATCTACGGCTAACAACCAGAAGGCCCGCCATGCGCTGCCCCTATTGTGGCAATGACGATACCCAAGTGAAGGATAGCCGCCCGACCGAAGATTCGGGCGCTATCCGCCGCCGCCGTGTCTGCAATGGGTGTGGCGGGCGCTTCACCACCTTTGAGCGCGTGCAGCTTCGTGACCTCACCGTAGTCAAGAAGACCGGGCGCAAAGTGCCTTTCGATCGCGAAAAGCTCGCGCGCTCGGTAAACACCGCCTTGCGCAAGCGTTCGGTGGAGCCCGAAAAGGTCGAGCGGATGATCTCGGGCATTGTTCGCCAGCTCGAAAGCCTGGGCGATGTCGAGGTAACCTCCGATCAGATCGGCGAATATGTCATGGAAGGTCTCAAGGGCCTTGATGACGTGGCCTTTGTGCGCTTCGCCAGCGTTTACAAGAATTTCTCCGCCGCGAACGACTTCCGCTCCTTCCTGGCTGATTTGGAGGAGAACAGTTCTGCGCTGCCGGAGGATGGTGGCTGACGGCGGCCAGACTGCGCCAATAAAAGGATTCGTTCATCGCCCCTTGCGGTAGAGCTGCCGGGCGGGCCCGGATTGCGCTATTCTCCCTCCCAGTGACGCGTACAGGGAGGTAAATCATGGATTCCTACGGTGTGCGATTTCCGTTGCCTGCAGACGCGGGCAGGGGCCTGCACTTCCTCATTGTGGAGGGGCGGGCCTATCCCGATATTGCCGATGAAATGAAGCGCGGCGCCATCGCGGCGCTGGATAAGGCCGGCGCGCTCCATGAGACGATTGCTGTGCCCAGTGCGATGGAAGTGCCCGTGGCCATGGCAATGGCGATTGAAACTGGACGCTTCGACGGCTATGTGGCGCTGGGCTGTGTTATTCGCGGCCAGACCAACCACTATGTGTCGGTGGCCAATGAGAGCATCCGGGCGCTGGCAGAATTGGCCGTCGTGGACGCTTTGCCTCTTGGCATTGGCATTCTGACGGTAGAAAACGAAGCACAGGCCCGGATGCGGGCCGATGTAAACGACCAGGATCGAGGCGGGGACGCGGCGCGAGCCGCACTTGTCCTGTCCGACGTGAAAGTGAAACTGAACAGCTAGATGACCGACCATCCCAAACGCGATCCCGGCGCCTCTCGCCCTGCCAATCAGCGCGGCGCCGCCCGCCTAGCTGCCGTCCAGGCGCTCTACCAGATGGATATCGGCCGGGCGACGCTCGAAGATACGCTGGCGCAATTTGGCTCGTTTCATCTCGGCCGCGAAGTCGAGGGCGAGCAATATTTGCCGGCCGACGCCGATTTCTTCCGCCAGATCGTCACCGGGGTCGCCAAACACCAGCTCGACATTGACCCGTCTGTCGACAAGGCCCTGGCCGAAGGCTGGCCTATCGAGCGTGTCGACGCCACCCTGCGCGCCATTCTGCGCGCTGCGGCCTTTGAACTGCTGCGCCGCAAGGACATCCCGGCGCGCGTCGTCATCACCGAATATGTCGATATTGCCCGCGCCTTCTATGAGGATGATGCTTCTGGCCTCGTCAACGCTGCGCTGGATTCCATCGCCCGCTCCGCCGGCGTGGACATGAACTGAGCCAATCGGCATTGACGCCTCTGGCGGCGGGGCGCACCTTCCGCCGCCGCCCACCAAGGATGTCTTCCAATGTCTGACAGCCGCAGCCAGTCCATACGCAATATTGGCTTGCTCTCGGCCGTCCAGGCCCTTGGTGGCTCGAGCTCCTCGATCATCATGTCAGTAGCGGCTCTGGCCGCCGTGAATTTCGCCCCCGATCGGTCCGCCGCAACTTTGCCGGTCACGGCCATGATCGTGGGCCTCGCCCTGACCACTTCGACGGCCACCATGGTGATCTATCGTCTGGGCCGGACTCGCGGCCTGATGCTGGGCGCGGCCATCGGCATTCCTGCCTCGGTTGTCGCCACGCTGGCCGTGATACTCGGGCAGTTTTATCTGTTTGCGGCCGGCCTGTTCCTTGTGGGCATGTCGGGTGCCTTCATGCAGCAGGTGCGCTTTGCCGCCGCTGACAGTGTCGCCCCCGAATTCAAGAGCCAGGCGATTTCCTGGGTCATGTTCGGCGGTGTTGCCGCAGGATTCCTTGGGCCGCAATTGAGCGCCCTGTCCATAGGCTGGATCCCGGGGGCAGAATATGCCGCCAGCTTCATAGTGATCGGTGTGATCTCTCTGCTCTCAGTGCTGGTGCTCGCGGGTACCCGCCTGGCACCGACCCATGCGCCGGGCGCGACAGAAGACAAGGGGCGGCCGCTTTCGGTGTTGTTGCGTCAGCCGGAAATCGTCCTGCCTATGCTCGGCGCCGCGCTCAGCTATGCGCTCATGACGCTGATCATGGTCGCAGCGCCCCTGGCCATGGTGCACCTCTGCGGTCACTCACCGGCCGACGCGGCCGGGGCCATTCAATGGCACGTAGTGGCCATGTTCGCGCCAAGCTTTGTCACCGGCGCCATCATCAAGCGCATCGGCGCCAATCTGGTCACCGCCATCGGCCTGCTGCTCATCATCGCCTGCGCGGCCATCGCCCTCAACGGCATCACCGTTGCCCATTTCACCGTTACGCTCATTCTTTTGGGCGTGGGCTGGAACTTCGGATTCATTGGTTCGACGGCCATGTTGGCGACCAGCTATCGGCCGCAGGAGGCCGGTCGCGTCCAGGCGGTCAATGAGCAGGTGGTGTTCGGCTCCAGCGCTATTGCCTCGCTCAGCTCGGGCTTCCTGCTGCAATTTGTGGGCTGGGAATCCATCAACCTGCTGGCCATTCCCGTGGCGACACTGACCATATTGTTGCTCGGTTTCGGCGCCCTGCGTCAGGCGCGCGCCTGACGCAAAGAAAAAGCCCCGGTGAACCGGGGCTTCGGATTTTTCAGCTCTGCCTGTCTCAGAACGAGGACAGGATCGAGTCGATAAAGGTCGCATCCTCACCAAACGAAGGCGTGCGACGGGTTTCGATATTGACCGCCTTGCCATCCTCAAGCGCATAGACAGCGCGTTCGACAACTTTCTTGTTGCGGTCGAAATAGATTGCCAGAACCGTACGTTCCTGGACCATGGTCATGCCAAAAGAGGTCTGATTGACCTTGGTTTCCACATAGTACCAGGCGGTGCGATCACCAAAGGTGTTGGTGGTCTGGGGCGAACCAAGGACCAGTGTGACCAATTGCTGGCTCTGGCCTGGCCGGATTTGCTGCAGCGCCGAGTCGGGAATTTCATAGCCCTGGGTTCGCTTGGAGATCAGCGAGGTGCTGCTGGTGCAGCCGGCGAGCGCAACGGCCAGAACGGCCGCGGCAACGGAGGCTTTTGCAATTCGCAGAGGCATGAATTTGACTTTCCCGATGGCTGTCGACTATAGGCGTGACACTTGGGCGCGTGCCCATTGGCCGCCGGAATGTGTAGCTGTCAACTTGGCCGTCTGGCAAGCTGGCAATGATCCGGCACCCCGATCTGCCCCGTGTTTGACCGATACCGACGCCGAGCGCAATCCCATGATCATGTCCTTGTTCCGCAAGAAGACTGCTACAGAGCCAGTTTACGCCGTGTACAATTCCATTGTGGCGCAATCCCGGCGGCCGGTCTTCTATGCCCAGTGGGGCGTTCCCGATACCGTGACCGGGCGGTTCGACATGATCAGCCTGCATATGGCGCTGTTGTTTCGCCGACTGCGCAACGGGCCTGCGGGTTCGCGAGAATTCAGCCAGGCCGTGTTCGACCTGTTTTTCAAGGATATGGACCGCTCGCTGCGCGAAATGGGCGTGTCGGATCTGGGCGTGCCAAAGAAAATCCAGAAGATGGGCAATATTTTCTTCGGCTTGCTCGCCGCCATGAACGAGGCCATGGACCGCAATGACGCCGATGCGCTGGCGGGCGTTCTTGCGCGCAACGTCTTTGATGGCCAGGATACGCCGGAGCTGCGGGCGTTGGCCGACTATGTCATTGCTCGCGATGCGGAACTGGCGACCCAGCCCATAGACGCGATCACGGCGGGCACGGTTCGGTTCGAGGCCGCCGCATGACCCGCCCTGACGAGCCCATTTTCGACGCCGTTGTCAGGATCGACAAATTGCCGGCCGGCGGCCGTTCGATTTCTGTCGACGCAGACGATATTGAGCGCCAGGCCATTGCCGAGGCCATGAACATTCTCTCGGTGGAGCGGTTCAAGGCGAACCTGACGGTGACGCCATTGCGCGGCGGCCTGCGCGCGCTGGGCCATCTGGAGGCAGACGCGACGCAAGCGTCAGTCGTCAGCTTCGAGCCCGTTGCCGAGACCATTTCCGAAGACATTGATCGTGTCTTCTTGCCGGCGCCACGTGAAAAGCAGGCGCCCGCTGCCGGTGCCGAAATTTACGTCGACCTTGAAAATGACGACTTTCCCGATCACATCGACGGGCCCGAGGTCGACCTGAGTGCGCTGCTGCTCGAAACCCTGGCGCTGGCGCTCGATCCCTACCCGCGTCTTCCGGATGAAACCCTTGATTCTCTGGGGGTTTCCACCGGAGATGAGGAAGAGGGTCCTTTTGCCAAGCTTGCTCGCCTCAAGGGGGAGGGTGGGGACAAGAAATGAGGCCTTGCCCTTCCAGGGCTTGCGCCGACCCGTTGATGGGATATGTTTGCATGCCCGCCAAAGCGGGCCGAAAAACGGGCTGAAATGACCGATTCTATTACGATTTCTGTGGATGCCATGGGCGGCGATCACGCTCCGCGTGCCGTCATTCATGGCGCTCACCTCGCCCTCAAGGAGCGCAAGAACACGCGCTTTATCTTTCATGGGCTGAAGGAGCAGATCGACCCTCTGCTCGAAGAGTTCCCGGCGCTCAAGCCGGTTTCCACCGTCAGGCATTGCGAGACTGTGATTGCCATGGACGAGAAGCCGAGCCAGGCCCTGCGCAAGGGCAAGGGCACATCGTCCATGTGGATGGCTATCCAGGCGGTCAAGGACAAGGAAGCCGACGTGGCCATTTCCGGCGGCAATACCGGCGCCCTGATGGCTATGGCCACCTTCTGCCTGCGGCCCATGAAGGGCATTTCACGCCCGGGCATCGCTGCGATCTGGCCAACCCTGCGCTCCGACATCATCGTGCTCGACATGGGCGCCACGATCGGCGCCGACGCCCAGCAATTGGTAGACTACACGATCTTGGGGTCGGCCCTTGCAAGGGCTCTGTTCGATTCCGAATCGCCCACGGTCGGCTTGCTCAATGTCGGCACCGAGGAAGTGAAGGGGCTCGACTACATTAAGGAAGCCGGCAAAATTCTCTCCGAAGCGAGCGGGGCCGGCTTTACCTATCACGGTTTTGTCGAGGGCGATGATATCGGCAAGGGTACGGTGGACGTCGTGGTCACCGAGGGTTTTGTCGGCAATATTGCGCTCAAGACCGCAGAAGGAACGGCCCGTCAGGTTGCGAGTTATCTGCGCCAGTCGCTCAAGGCGACCTTGATGAGCCGCATCGGCGCCTTGTTTGCTTCATCGGCCCTCAATGCCTTGCGTCGCAAGATGGATCCGCGCACCGTCAATGGCGGCGTGTTCATGGGGCTGAATGGCATTGTCATCAAGTCCCATGGCGGCACCGACGAGATCGGTTACAAGAGTGCGCTGGGCCTGTCCTACGAGATGGCGCGCAGCCGCCTGATGGACAAGATTGGCGACACCATGCATCGTTTTCCCATCCACAAGGCAGACCCCAACCTGCCAACCGAGACCGAGGCCAAATCGGCGTGACCAGCTCAATCCGTTCCGTCATTCGTGGGGTTGGCAGCTACTTGCCAGCCAGGACCGTCACCAATGAAGAATTGGCCAAAACCGTCGATACGTCCGACGAATGGATTCAGCAACGCGTCGGTATCAAGGAACGGCACATAGCCGCCGAGGGCGAGTTCACCTCAGACCTTGCTGCGGCGGCAGCGCGGGCAGCGCTCGACAATGCCGGATTTGCCATCGAGGATATCGACCTCATCATCGTGGCCACGACGACGCCCGACTACACCTTCCCCAGCGCCGCGACGCTGGTGCAGATGAAGCTGGGCATGCATCACGGCTTCGCCTTCGACATTCAGGCGGTCTGCTCGGGCTTCGTCTATGCCGTAGCCACGGCGGATAGCTATATCAAGAACGGCATGGCCCGCCGGGTGCTGGTGATCGGCGCCGAGACCTTTTCGCGCCTGCTCGACTGGACGGATCGCACCACCTGCGTGCTGTTCGGCGATGGCGCTGGCGCAGTGGTCATGGAGCGTGTCGATCTGGCCGAGGGGGAGCCCGAACGCGGTGTGCTCACCTCCGCCCTGCGCTCCGACGGCCGGCACTGGGACAAGCTCTATGTCGATGGCGGGCCCTCGACCACCGGCACCACGGGCCACGTGCACATGCAGGGGCCGGAAGTCTTCCGCCACGCCGTGGGCAAGATCACCGACGTGGTCTACGCAACGCTCGAGCAGTCGGGCTACACGGTGGCCGATCTCGACTGGTTCGTGCCGCACCAGGCCAACAAGCGCATTATCGACGGGGCAGGGGCCAAGCTTGGCCTGCCGCCCGAAAAGGTCATTACCACTGTTGATGTGCACGCCAACACCTCCGCGGCCTCCGTGCCTTTGGCATTGAGCGTGGCCGTTGCCGACGGGCGCATCAAACAAGGCGACCTGGTCATGCTCGAGGCCATGGGCGGCGGCTTCACCTGGGGCGCATCGCTCATTCGCTGGTAGTCCCGTTAACCGCATTGACCTCAAGCGTTTCAAGGCGTTAGTGTTCTTCCCGGGTGGAGGAAACCGGCGCTGACGCAAACGACAAGATCGTGCGGCGGCGTCATTCTGGGGAAGGAATCCCGTACGGCGATGCGGCCCGGGCGGTTGCGTTGATGTCTGGTGACATGGCCTTTGCCATGCCGCTTGCAGGGAATACCGGACCCGCTGCAACTTGGGGGCGCGAATGACGCAGAAGACGGTTACGCGGGCAGATTTGGCCGAAGCGGTCTATGGCTCGGTCGGGCTCTCACGAACGGAGTCAGCGGAACTGGTGGAGCGTGTCCTCGAACTGATATCGGACGCTCTCGTGACCGGCTCCAACGTCAAGCTCTCCTCCTTCGGGTCCTTTCAGGTGCGCTCCAAGAACGAACGGATCGGCCGGAACCCCAAGACCGGCGAGGAGGTCCCCATCCTGCCCCGGCAGGTTCTTGTGTTCAAACCCTCCAATGTGTTGAAGTCCAAGATCAACAAGTCTATGGTCGGCGCTGGAAAGTAAGGCTTTTACGCGCCTGGTCGAAGAGCATTCTGGTTCTCCGATAGGCCCGGCTGGTAAGGGCGAAACTGCAACAAGCGCGTTGCCGTGGGCAGGGAGAATCGCGGTTTGGACAAGTCGCCAGACGCGTTCCGTACCATCTCTGAAGCTGCTGAAGAGCTCGATCTCCCGCAGCACGTTTTGCGATTCTGGGAAACCCGCTTCAATACCATCAAGCCGCTCAAGCGTGGCGGCGGGCGGCGCTATTATCGCCCCGAAGATGTGATGCTGCTGCGCGGTATCCGACATCTGCTTTACGATCAGGGTTTCACCATCAAGGGCGTGCAGAAGATCCTCAAGGATCAGGGTACGCGCTACGTTATCGCGGTCGGTGAGGGCAAGGGGTTGGACGAAATCCTGCCCATGATCGAGCAGGCCGAAGCGGCAGGCGATGAGGCGGAACTAGAAGACGCCCAGATGCTGGCAAGCCCGGCGCTTGACCAGGAGTCGCGCGACAAGCTCTCCGAAGTGCTGCGCGAACTGCTTGAGTGCAAGCGGTTGCTGGAGCGCGCGCGCGAGCACTGAAAGTTCTGGAATTTCTGTTTCGCTAGCTCAAAAAATGGACTATCTGTTCCGCAATATTGGGCCGCTGATCGGCTCGTTGATTGCTGGAGTCTGTTCGCAATGACCATTCGTTTTGGCCTGCTCGGGGCAGGTCGCATTGGAAAAGTACACGCCAAGGCCGTCTCTTCGAACGCGCGGGCCGAACTGGTCGCTGTGGCCGATGCGATGCCGGAAGCTGCCTCGGCACTCGCCGGGCAATATGGCGCCCAGGTGCGCACGATCGATGCCATCGAGACGGCGTCGGACATTGATGCGGTCATCATCTGTACCCCCACCGATACCCACGCCGATCTGATCGAACGCTTTTCCCGCGCCGGCAAGGCCATCTTCTGCGAAAAGCCCATTGATCTCGACGTCGAGCGGGTGAAGGCCTGTCTCCGGGTCGTCGATGAAACCGGCGCGACGCTGATGGTTGGTTTCAACCGGCGCTTCGATCCACATTTCCAGGCGGTAAAACAGGCCATTGCCGATGGCCAGATCGGTGACGTCGAGATGGTCACGATCATCTCCCGCGATCCCGGTGCGCCGCCGGCCGACTATGTGAAGCGCTCCGGCGGCATTTTCCGCGACATGACGATCCACGATTTCGACATGGCCCGCTTCCTGCTGGGCGAGGAGATCGAAACCGTCTCCGCCCAGGCTTCGGTTCTAGTGGACAAGGCCATTGGCGAAGCCGGCGACTTCGACAGCGCCTCGATCATGCTGGCCACGGCATCGGGCAGGCATGCCACCATTTCGAATTCGCGCCGCGCCACCTATGGCTATGACCAGCGCATCGAGGTCCATGGCTCCAAGGGCGCCGTTGCCGCAGAGAACCAGCGCCCGGTTTCCATCGAGATTGCCAACGCAGAGGGCTATACAAGACCGCCCCTGCACGATTTTTTCATGACCCGCTACACTGAGGCTTATGCCCGCGAAATCAGCCACTTCATAGATTGCGTTGAATCAAAGTCTCCGGCCGCACCGAGTGGTGCCGACGGGCTCATTGCCCTCGCTCTGGCCGATGCGGCATTGAAATCGGTGTCCGAAGGTCGGGCGGTCAAGGTCAGCGAGATCACTGGCCCGCTGGCAGACCGGTCCGTATTTCAGGGTCGCTAGGCCGCCGACCTTGCGACTACCGGCCGACCTCCTTAGTCTTTGCGAACAAGACAAGGAAGCGTCCAATGGAACTCGGTGCCTTTTCCGTCAGCCTCGCCGTCAAGGATATTGCAGCCTCGCGCAGCTTCTATGAGAAGCTTGGTTTCTCCGCGATCATGGGCGAGGAGGCCCAGAACTGGCTCATCATGAAAAACGGTGACCATGTAATCGGCCTGTTTCAGGGCATGTTCGACAAGAACATCCTGACCTTCAATCCGGGCTGGAACGCCGATTCCGAGCAATTGCCGGATTTCACCGACATCCGGAAAATCCAGCAGTCGCTCAAGTCAGTTGGGATTGAAGTCGGCACCGAGATTGACCCGCAATCCCCCGGGCCGGCGAATTTCTCGGTCACCGACCCGGATGGCAATGTCATCCTGTTCGACCAGCACGTCTAAGCGACGCCGCTATTTCAGCATCCACTCATGCTCGGGCGCATTGTGGAACTTCCATACGCGCTTGGGCCCCGCCATGACGTTGAGATAATAGAGGTCATAACCCGCTGTCGTCGCCACCGGATGATATCCGCGCGGCACCAGGGTCACGTCGCCATCCTCGATCGCCATGGCTTCGTCCAGGCTCCGGTCATCGGTGTAAACACGCTGGAAGGCGAAGCCCTGCGGCGGGTTCATCCGGTGATAATAGGTCTCTTCCAACTGGCTTTCGTGCGGAAGGTTGTCCTGATCGTGCTTGTGTGGTGGGTAGGATGAGGTGTTCCCCTGTGGCGTGATGACCTCGACCACCAGCAGCGCATTGGCCGCCCCATCATCCTCGGGCATGATATTGTGGACATGCCGCACATTGGCGCCGGTACCACGCGTAACACGCGGATGCGTGCCGGGCGCGATCACCTTGGCATGATAGTCTCCGCCACCTGGCGCCGAGCAGACAGCCAGTTCCAGATCGGTCGTCGCATCCACTGCCCAATGCCGCCCCGCGGGCACATAAAGCGCGTGCGGCGCACCATCGAACGGGCTCATGCGGTCGCCCAGTTCGCCGAAATCCTCGCCATCGACGGCAAAGCGGCCCTTGCCGCTGACCAGCACCAGGCAGACCTCGCGCTCGCCGGTCTCTTCGCCATAGGCTTGGCCCGGTACCAGGCTATGCAAGCCGAAACCGACATGCGTCCAGCCGGCCGAAGCCGGCGTGACGTCATGGATCCTGCCGGTCTTGCTCGTCGGACGGACGAGGAGGGGGGACTTGCTCATTTTCGTTCTCCTCCTTGGGAAACTTGTAAAAGAAGTTCCAGCCCACATAGGCCAGCGCCGCGCCAACGAGGACGGCCCAGAACATGTCCTGGGTATACAGCAGTTCCCAACCCAGCCAGAGCGCCAGGAACACGGCGACCGCCACGCGCCGCCACATCGGGCGGAACCATTTGAGATCGTTTTCTTTGAGGGCCATGCCGCCTCCCGATTGATTCACTTCGGCAAGGCTTTAGCACAGCCCCTTCAAAAGACTCACCCTTTTGGAAAGCCCTGAGTCTCGACGGTGTAGCCGGCGGCGGCCATCACGCGCATCAGCTCGGCATGCCCAACCTGCGCCATCTTGAGCGGCGGGTTGGCCACCGGATCCTGCTCCGCCTCGACCACGAACCAGCCTTCATAACCATGATCGGCCAGCCGCTGCACGATGGCGCCAAAATCAAGCGACCCGTCACCCGGCACGGTGAAGGCACCGAGCGCCACCGCATCGAGAAAACTCTGCTGGCTGCGATTCAGCCCATCCACCACCGCTTGGCGGATATCCTTGACATGCACATGGTTGATGCGTGTGTGGTGCCTGTCGATGGCCCGTAGGACATCGCCACGGGCAAAAACCAGATGCCCTGCGTCGAGCAGGAGTGGAATGCCCGGCCCTGACGCCGCCATGAAGGCGTCAAGTTCGGTTTCGGTCTCGACCACGGCGCCCATATGGTGGTGATAGCTCAGCGGCATGCCCTGCTCGGCGCACCATTCGCCAAACGCAGTGACCTTGCGTGCATAGGCCATCATTTCGTCATCCGAGAGCTTTGGCTTCTGCGCCAGCGGCACGTCGCGCTGGCCCTGGATCGAGCGACCCACCTCGCCATAGACAATGCAGGGGGCGTCGACCGCCTTGAACAACTCGATCATCGGCGCGATGCGGTCCTTGTTGACGGACAGGTCTTCGTCCACCAGCGTGCCGGAGAACCAACCGCCGCACAGCGTCACGTCGGCCGCCTTGAGGATGGGCAGCATCACCTCGGGATCATCGGGAAAGCGACGCCCCTTTTCCATACCGGTAAACCCGGCCGAACGGGACTGCCGCAGGCACTCTTCGAGCGAAACATCGTCGCTCAGTTCGACCAGATCGTCGTTCCACCACGCAATGGGCGACATGCCAAGCTTGGCTTTCATGTTGTTCTCCTACCCGGCCCGCTGCGCCTTGAGCGCCTTCACATAGGCGTCCCGCGCAGCATTGACCTGGGGGCGCGTGCTGACTTCGGGCACCGCCACATCCCACCAATGGCCACCCTCATCGGTGGTGATCAGCGGGTCGGTGTCGATCACGAAAACTGACACGCCTGCATGGTCCTTGCTCTCTTTGAGCGCAGTTTCCAGTTCGGCCAGCGAGGCGACTTTCTTCGCATTGGCCCCCATCGATGCAGCATGGGCGGCAAAGTCGACATTGGGCATGGTCTGGTGGCGGGTGTCGCGGAACAGATTGTTGAAGTTTGCCCCGCCGGTGGCCATTTGCAGCCTGTTGATGCAGCCATAGCCGGAATTGTCGAGCACCACGATGGTCAGCTTGACGCCGAGCATAACGGCACTGACGATCTCCGAATTCATCATCAGATAGGAGCCGTCGCCCACCATCACGATGGTGTCCGTATCCGGCTTTGCAAGGGCCACACCAAGCCCGGCAGCAATCTCGTAGCCCATGGTCGAAAAGCCATATTCGAGATGGTAGCTGCCCGGCGCATCGGCCCGCCACAGCTTGTGCAGCTCACCCGGCAGGCCGCCGGCAGCACAGACCAGTGTGGCCTTGTCCCGGCCCCGCTGTACTGCGCCGATGACCTGGGCATCGGAGGGCAGTTCCACATTTGATGCCGCCAGCGCTGCGTCTGCCGCGCCCAGCCAATCTTCCTTTTCACGCAAGGCTTTGCTGGTCCAGGCGGAATCAACCTGCCAACCCAAAAGGGCCGCGTCCAAAGCTTCCAGCCCCACACGCGCGTCAGCCACCATGGGTAGCGCATTGTGTTTCATGGCGTCGAACACCTGGACGTTGAGACCAATGATTTTGAGGTCCTCGTTCTTGAACAGCGCCCACGACCCGGTGGTGAAGTCCTGCAGCCGCGTGCCCACGGCCAGCACCACATCGGCCTCTTCCGCCAGTGCATTGGACGCCGATGTGCCGGTCACGCCAACGCTGCCCATATTGAGGTCATGGTCATGGGGCAGGGCGCTTTTTCCCGCCTGCGTTTCCATCACGGGAATGCCGTGTTCCTCGGCAAAGGCCGCCAGGCTCTCGCTGGCCTGTGAATAGAGCACGCCGCCACCAGCGATGATCACTGGCTTCTTTGCCAGTTTCAGCGCGGCCGCAGCTGTCGCGAACTCGTCGGCATCCGGCATGAGCCGGCGCGGGCTCCAGACCTTTTCGGCAAAGAAGCTCTCTGGATAGTCATAGGCTTCCGCCTGCACGTCCTGGCAGAGGCTCAGTGTCACCGGCCCGCATTCGGCCGGATCGGTGAGCACCTGCATGGCCCGTCGCAGCGCCGGCATGATCTGCTCGGGCCGCGTGATGCGGTCGAAATAGCGGCTTACCGGCTTGAAGCAGTCATTGGCCGATATCGTGCCATCGCCAAATTCCTCGACCTGCTGCAAGACCGGGTCCGGTAGGCGATTGGCGAAGACGTCGCCGGGCAGCAATAGCAGGGGGAGGCGATTGACATGGGCCAGCGCCGCCGCCGTCACCATATTGAGTGCGCCGGGCCCTATGGAACTGGTGCACGCCATGAAGCGGCGCCGGAAATTGGCCTTGGCATAAGCGATGCCGGCATGCGCCATGCTCTGCTCGTTCTGGCCGCGATAGATCGGCAACGCGTCCTTGATGCCGTGTAGCGCTTCGCCGACACCTGCCACATTGCCATGCCCGAAAATGGCCCAGACGCCACCAAAGATCGGCACGGTCTCGCCATCGATCACCGTTTTCTGCACGCTCAGGAAACGCGCAACGGCCTGCGCCATCGTCAATCGGATTGTATTCTGGCTCATGGCCGCTCCCAAATCTCTACCAGTGCGCCGAACCGTTTCGCCATCTCGGCTACGGCCTCTTCGTCGCTCATTCTGTTATCCAGCCAGTCACGCGCGACCTCACCGAAGATCGTCCGCCCCACAGCAAATCCCTTGACGCTCCGCGCCGACTTTGCAGCGGCGAAACCAGCAGCCAGTTCATCCTGCGGCGCGTCGAGGCCCAGCATCACCACGCCGCGACAGTAAGGGTCGCGCGTTTCTATGACGCCATCAATGGCTGCCCACGCCGCCTCACTCTTTTGCGGCTCAAGCTTCCACCAGTCCGGCTTGATGCCGGCATCGTAAATCTCGGTCAGTGCCCGCGCCAGCGTGTCTTCATTGGTCTGTCCATGCTTTGATGCAATGACTTCGACCAGCAATTCACGACCGATCTTGCGCGCCGCATCAAAGGCCGAACGCAACTTGGCGATCTGTTCATCTCGCAGGTCCTGGCCATCATCCGGGTGGAAGAAGCACAGCACCTTGATGCAGTGATCCACCGGCCAGTCGATCAGGCGCGAGCCGAGATCCTGCGTAAATTCGAACTGCAGCGGCCGTGAGCCGGGCAATTCGATGGGCCTGGCGATCCAGAAATTGGGCAGCGCTCCGGCGGCGTAAAGCGCGTCGCGACCATATTTGTCGTCGAGCAACATGCCGAAACCATCGCGCCCATCGGCCACCCGTGCCGCCGCTTTGACCGCCAGGACCTTTAAGTCCGGCAGCCGGGCCAGCTTTTGCGCGTCGCCGCCTGCCATGTCCTCGAGCTGACTGCGATGGTCGATGGCCAGCGCCATCAGCTTGGGAATCTCCCGCCGCCGGGTCGTGGCCCAATGGACGTGGTTGATGGCTTCATCCTTGCGCAGGGCTTTTTCGGGGCTGCCCCGCTCCAGGAAATACTGCAGCTCGTCCCAGGTGGGGATCTCCGGCGCACAGAGCAGGCGGCTCACGGCAAAGGCCCCGCAAGCATTGGCCCATGTTGCACTGGTCCGGTGGCTCTCGCCCCGCAGCCATCCGCGGAGGAAACCGCTCATGAAGGCGTCGCCCGCGCCGAGCACATTATAGACCTCGATGGGAAACCCTTTGCCGACGATCCCGTCTTCGAGATCGTCCGGAATGGCCCCGTCATAGACAATACAGCCCATGGGGCCGCGCTTCAGGACGATCACGGCGGAGGACAGGGTCCGGATCGTCCTGAGCGCAGTTTCAAGATCGCCGGCACCAGAGGCAATGAGCACCTCTTCTTCGGTTCCCACGATCAGATCGCATTCGGGCAGCACCGTCTTGAGATGTGCCGACACCGTATCGGAGGCGATATAGCGGCTGTCGCCGGCGTCGTGCCCGGCAAGTCCCCAGAGATTGGGCCGATAGTCGATATCGAACACAACCTTGGCGCCGCTGTCCCGTGCAATCCGCATGGCCTTGCGCTGGGCCTTGTCGCTGTGTGGTTTGGCGAAATGGGTGCCCGTCACCAAAACGGCCCCCGCCGAGCGGATGAAATCGGGGTCGATATCGCCTTCTTCGAGCGCCGCATCGGCACAATTGTCGCGGTAAAAGATCAGTGGAAAGGACTTGTCGTTTTCCACCGAGAGCAGGACCAGGGCGGTTAGACGCTCAGGATCGGTGGCTATACCACCCGTTTCGACACCTTCGCGGGCGAGCTGTTCGCGAATGAAGCGCCCCATCTGTTCGTCACCAACTCGGGTAATCAGCGCAGATTTGAGACCCAGTCGCGCCGTGCCGACGGCAATGTTCGTGGGGCATCCACCAACCGATTTGGCAAAGCTGCCAATGTCTTCGAGCCGCGTCCCGATCTGTTGACCGTACAGGTCCACCGACGCGCGCCCAATGGTGATGACATCAAGAGGGCGATCCGGGAACTGGTCAGTGGCGAGGGACAAGGCGAGAACTCCGTTGCAGTGACCAGGCTAATGAAACACAAGTTCTGCAGGTTCTCAAGATAGAATGTTTATTCCATTTGTGGAATGTCGCCCCGGGCGCGTCAGGCTTGCCGGCGCCGCTCTGCAACGCCCACGGTCAACGCCATGGCAAAGGCCATGCTGGCCGAAAGCGAGCGAAAGCCGGCATGGTCGGCCTCGACCAGTTCGAACCAGACTGCAGCACTGCCTGCGAGTGGAGAAAGGGCCGAGTCGGTCAGTCCGACCACCGCAATGCCGCGCTCGCTCAGCGCCTGTGCCTGCGCCGCGCTTTCGGCCGCATAGGGCGAGAAACTGACAGCAAACGCTGCGTCGGCCGCGCTGGCCTGCGCCAACAGGTCATCGTCATTGCCGATGGCAGTGCTGACCACCCGGCAGGGCACTTTCAGCTTTCCAAAGGCGTAGGCCATATAGGTGACGATGGGAAAACTGCGGCGCCGCGCAATGAGGTAGATCGTTTCGGCGTGCGCCAGGATAGTGATGGCCCGCTCAAGTGCTGCCGTATCAATTGTGTTTGCCAGCGCGTCGAGACTGTCGTGGCCGGCCGCCACAAAGCCATTGAGGATGGCTACGCCTTCGGTTTCCGTCGTGCCACCCGATTCGAGGTGGCGCAACCGGTCCTCATAGCTGCCATTGCGCTCTCTCAGCCGCTCCCGGAACAATTGCTGCAAGCCCGAAAAGCCATCAAATCCGAAGTGCTGCGCAAAGCGCACCAGGGTTGACGGCTGAACCTGTGCGGCCTGCGCGATACTGGCTGTTGTCCCGAAGGCCATGTCATCGGGGCGTTCCAGTGCATAGCCGGCCACCTGCATCAGCCGTTTGGGCAAGGTTGCGCGCATCTCGACGATGGCAGCACGCAGGCTTTCGAAGTCGCGTGGCGGAAGCTGGCCGGTCATCTGATCCTCATGGAATGCCTATTCCATTTTTGGAACAAATTGCCGCGCCCTGCAACAAAAAGGGCAGGACGGTGGACCGTCCTGCCCCTGATGGATCGCTGTAGGTGCGCTTAAGCTGGTTGCAGCGAAGCGGGCTCCCGGCGATTTTCGATCCAGTAGATAAACACGGAAGCCCCGACGATCAAGGCGGCGCCGGGCCAGAACCAGACCGAAGGCACCTGGCCAAGCGCGATCCAACCGACCAGGCCGCTCAACGGCACTTTCAGATCGCCGAAGGGCTGCAGATAGACCGCATCAGCGGCCCGGTAGGCGAAAGCCAGCAGATATTGCGCCGCCGCTGTAAGAGCGCCGAGCAGCAGCAACAGCCAAATGCCGGTCATGTTGGGCAGGGCGAAGGGGAAGCCGGGCGCCATGGCCGTGGGCAGAACGCCGGAGAGCGCATTGGCCACCAGCAGGATCGCCAGATGGTTGGGTGTCATCAGCACCAGAAGGGAAACTGTCAGGGTTTCCGGGCTCTCGCCCTTGCGCGTCAGGAATTTGGTCAGAACATCGGTGGCGGCCCAGAGCGCCGCAGCAGTGATCGGGATCAGGGCCTGCCAGCCAAGGCTTTCGGTTCCAACGCCCGAAACGATAATGGCGCCGACAAACCCGGCCAGAGCCGCCACGATCCGCGCTGTCGATGCGCGCTCACCAAGAAACAGGGTGGAGCCCAGGACAATGAAAAGCGGCCCGGTCGCCAGCAATGTCACCATTTGCCAGATCGGAACGCCCGAGGCGAAGCCATAGACAAACACATGCACGCCCAGTGCCGAGACAAAGGCGCGAACTTCATGGGCAAGCGGGTGGCGGGTCTTGAGGTTGGAGAGCCCGATCCTCAGGATCAGCGGCAATGCCAGAACCGAGGCAATCAGATATTGCCAGAAGGCCATGCCGGTCGAACTCATGCCAAAGCCACCATACTCGGCCGGCGTAGGCAAAATTGATTGCAGCGTATTGGTGCCGGCAAAGGCGATACTCGCCACCAGCATGAAGAGAGCACCCGACGTTGCGGCGCTTTGCGAAGTAGAGGAAATCTGGCTCATCTGTCGTCCTTTCCGTAACCAGTTTCCTCAGGGTTACGGGAGACGACATGCCAGAATGAGCGCGGCCAAATAGCCGCGCACGCCGGCAAAGACGTTTGGTCCCGTTCTCTTTCATCCGGACTATGACCGTCGGCTCCGGAATTACACCGGATCTGCTGACCTCCCGACCTTTGGGAGCGCTCGCGGGCTTGGCATCGCTGCCTTTACCGCCGGTGGGGAATTACACCCCGCCCTGAGAACAATGCAGGAGAACCTGCATCGCCACATCTAGGGTAAGGGGTCGCCGGGCGCAAGTAAGCACAAGGGTGTAACTGTGCGCATTTCCCGAACAACAGGAAAAATCTGTTCGCCAATTTCTGCCTGCCGAATGACACAGATCAAGGTGTTGTCTCTGGCGCTGCGGCAAATTGCGTGAATTCACTGGCTCCCCATCCATATCATATTGGCGGGGTGGTGCGATGGTGATGAGTTCGACGCTGGCTGGCCCTTCTGATCGATAGCAGGTCTTGAAGATGCAACACATTGTCTGTGCCCAGTGCGGGGCCACGAACCGATTGCCTGAGGGCCGCGATGCGCTTGCCGGAAAATGCGGCAGTTGCGGTCTGCCCTTGTTCGGGGATGGACCAGCCGAAGTGACAGGGCAGAACCTGGATCGGCAGATCAAGCGTTCCTCGCTGCCACTATTGGTCGATGTCTGGGCGCCTTGGTGCGGCCCGTGCCGGATCATGGGACCACAGTTCGAGGCCGCCTCGAAACAGGCCCAGCCCGAAATGCGCTTCCTCAAGCTCAACTCAGATCAGAACCAGGAATTTTCGGGCCGCATCGGCATTCGGGGCATCCCCACCATGGTCCTGTTCGACAAGGGCAGGGAGGTGGGCCGGGTGTCCGGCGCCATGTCCAGCGCTGACATTCTCGCTTGGGCGCGCGCGCAATTCTCCGCCTGACTGGTACGGCCCACAAACCTGTTGGCAATCGGCACATATCCAATTAAACAAGCTGTATCTTGTTTAATTGGATTCCTGTCATGTCCGATACAGTCGACGGCCGCTGGGCCGAGATCTTTGGGCCCCGCTACCTTTCAGTCACCACGATCCTGGCACTGGGCGTCTCGCTCTTTGCCTTTAACGTCTTCCTCTCGGCCACGGCATTGCCCTCGGCAGTCCAGGAACTGGGCGGCATCGAGGTAATTTCCTGGGCCACCACGCTCTATCTGGTCTTTGCCATTGTCGGCGGTGCCGCTGCAGCCCTGATCAAGCGGCGGCTCGGTTCCCGTGTGGCCCTGATCGGCCTCGCCAGCGTCTTTTTGGTGGGCACGCTGATCGCCGCAAGTGCCGGAGCGATGCCGCAAGTGCTGGTAGGGCGCGCCGTCCAGGGTTTTGGCGAAGGTGTCGTGGCGGCCCTCTGCTTTGCGCTTATTCCCGAACTGTTTCCCAGCCGCCTAGTGCCCAAGGTCTTCGGCATGCAGGCCGTTGTCTGGGCCGTTGCGGCCTTTGGCGGTCCCGCCGGAGCAGGAGCCCTGACAGAGTTGATTTCCTGGCGTGCGGCCTTTCTCATCAACGTGCCGCTGGTTCTGATCTTCGGGGTCATGGTGCTCCTTGTGGTGCCTGCCAGTCAAAAGATCGCCGGGTCATCGGGCTTTCCCGGGTTGCGCCTGGCCGCCATTGGCGCTGGCACCATGCTGGTGGCCCTCGCGGCCATCGCTCCGCCTGTACCAGCAGCTCTGCTCCTGCTGGGCGCAGCCATTGCCCTGGTGGCCGCCGTCTGGATGGACCGGCGCAGCACAGAGCGCCTGATGCCGCCGGACGCGTTTTCGCTCAAGACCGCCGTTGGTTCGGGCCTCTGGCTCTTCCTGCTTATGCCGATCGCCGGAGCGGCCACGGCGGTCTATCTGGTCCTGCTGTTGCAGCAGCTCTGGGGCTATGGCCCCACCTTGGCTGCGGCCCTTGGTGCGGTCATGGCTATTGGCTGGAGCTGCTCGTCGGTGACCGTAGCCAATGTGCGCAAGCGCGCGACACGGCGCATCCTGATCCGCACCGGTCCAGTGCTTCTGGCGCTCGGTCTGCTTGCGGTTCTGTTCGCATTGGAAACTAGTCAGCTACCGGTTCTGATCGCCGGCCAGTTTGCCATCGGCATGGGGTTTGGCATCTCGAACGGCTACATCATGCTCACCATAATGGAAGCCAGCACCGATGCAGAGCGGGACCGCACATCGACCCTGTTGCCGACCACCCAGTCGGCAGGCAATGCGCTGGGCGCGGCTCTCGCTGGCGTTGCCGCCAACGCGGCCGGCTATGCCCAGGCCAGTGGCGAAGCCGAAATCCTTGTCGCCATCGTTCCGTTGTTTTTCATGGCCGTTGGCTTTGCCGTGCTGGCCTGGCTGGCCGCATTGCGCATGGTTCACCTCGCCAAAACCACACCCATTGCCCAATTCGCCGATGGCTGAACAAAGGCCCCGGATCGCTCCGGGACCTTGCTCGTGTCTCAGCCCTGTTCCAGCCAGCGCACCTGCTCGGGCGTCAGCTTGATTTCGAATGCCTTGAGGCTGTCTTCCAGCTCGATCAACCGGCGCGGTCCGATCAGCGGCACGCTGGGGAAGGGTTGCGCCAGCACATAGGCCAGCGCGATATGGATCGGCGAATGGCCGAGCTCCTTGCCCAATGCGATCGCCCGGTCGCGGCGGCCGAAATTCTGGTCATTGTACCAGCAGCGCACAAGTTCCTCATTGTCGCGCTTGTCCCTGCCGGCAAAGTCGGTGAAGAAGCCGCGCGCTTGGCTCGACCAGGAGAAATTGGTCACTTGTCGGTCGATCAGCCACTGTTTGAAGTCTGGTGTCGCCGCCGTGACGCATCCGGCCCAGATCGGGTCGAGCATTTCGGCCAGGGCAAAATTATTGCTCAGCGCCTGCGGGGCGGTCTTGCCATTGGCCCTGGCATAGGCGATCGCCTCGTCCATGCGCTCCTTGGTCCAGTTCGACCCGCCATAGGGACCACGGATGCGACCGGCCTTCACCTCCGCATCCATGGCATCGACGAATTCGCCCACCGGTACATCGAGATTGTCGCGGTGCATGAAATAGATGTCGACATAATCGGTCTGCAGCCGGTCGAGCGACTGGGTAAGCTGCGTGGCGATCACATCGGGATAGACCAGCGGAGAGTGCGCGCCCTTGCCGATCAGCACGGCCTGTTCACGCACGCCGCTCCGCTTCTGCCACTCGCCCCAGAGCTTTTCGGTATAGCCCCCGCCATAGATGAAGGCGGTATCAAAGATATTGCCGCCCTTTTCCCAGAAGGCGTCCAGCAGGATCGCGCCAGACGAAAAAGTCTTGAAGTCCTCAAAGCCCAGCGCCACGGCCGAGGCCTGCTTTTCCAGACCTGGAATGCTGCGCTTGGGGATGATGCCCTGATTGGCGCCAAGCGGGCGATTGTCCAGCGTGTTGACGCGATTGACGGACTTCTCGACCGAGAATTCGATACCGGCATCGGCCCGCCATTTGTCCAGCACCCGAAGATTGCCCAGCGTGTCGTTCCAGCTCATTCCAGGCGCGTCGAACTCCGTCTTGCCGGCGAGAATGGCCAGCGAGGCGGCTTCCGCCTCATAGGAATAAAGGTGCGGTTCTGCCCCGACGCTGATGGTTTCGATCTGGCCACCCTTGATGATGTCGATGCGGCCCAGTCCCTGGTCGCGGTCGCCATTGGCGAACCAGAAATCGGGGACCTCGATGCGCCCATCAGAGCCAAGAATCCGCAGCACATTGTCGAGATTTGCCATTACCGCGCAACTGACCTGCGCCACGATGCCGTTCTCGAAGCTGAGCATTGCCGCGGCCCAGTCGTCCGTGCCTTCGGCATTGAGCGCGGCTGCGCCGGAAACCTTCACCGGATCGGCAAAAGGCTTGCCCATCGCCGCCCCGGCAATCAGCCGCGCCATGGATACCGGGTAGCAGCCGACGTCCATGATGCCGCCGCCGGCCAGCGCAGACGCAAACAACCGATGCTCGGGCTGGAACTTGCCCATCGAGAAGCCAAAGCTCGATTGGATCATCCGCACGTCGCCAATGACGCCGGACTGGATCAGTTCGATCAGCTTGGCCGCCTGCGGGTGCACGCGATACATGAAAGCCTCGCCCGCGAACGTACCGGCCTTGCGGTGGGCATGGAACACGGCGTCCGCCTCATGGGCAGACAACGCGAACGGCTTTTCCACCAGCACATGTTTGCCCGCTTCCGCCGCCTTTATTGCCCATTCGGCGTGGCCGGTATGGGGCACAGCGATATAGACCGCGTCGATCTCCTTGTCCGCCAGCAGCGCCTCGTATCCGTGCACGATCCGTGCTTCGGGAAAGCTTTCCTTGAGGCCCGGCCGGTCCGGGTTGCGCGTGGCAATGGCCGCCAACTCGCCGTGCTGGCTGTCGTTCAGGCCGCCGCGAAACGCCTTCGCAATGCTGCCCGGGCCAATAATGCCCCAGCGGATTTTCTTATCGGTCATATCTTCTTCCTCACCAGAGCACCGGGTCGAATAATTCGACGCCGTTTTCGGACGGTCCCGATGCTCAATCCAAAATTCTTGTCGGAGCGTTGCCCGTCAGGCGCGAACGGCCTGTCCAAAGACAAGCTTTTCAATTGCTCTTGCGCCATGTGATTTCTAAGTTAGCGCGCCCGCAAGTGGCATACCCCGATTTCGGGTAGGCGGACCGGGCGGAAAGTAAGATGGATACTGGTCTTTTTTATGAGCCTCGGGCCAATGGTGTCGAACGCCTGCCCACAGCGCTGCAGATGTTCCATACCACGCCACGCCTGATGCGGGCGGACCACTGGCATGCGCAGGTTGAGGTCAACTATGTCGTGCGCGGCTGGGCGCACTACCACATGGCCGGGCATGAAGCGCGCTTCGAGGCGGGGGATTTTGCCCTGTTCTGGGGTGGACAGCCCCATCGGCTCGATGATGCATCCGAGGATCTTGTCTATGCTGGCGGGCACTTGCCACTGGTCCATTTCTTTCGGCTCCGCCTGCCTGCAGACGTGCAGGCGCGCCTGATGCAGGGGGCGACCCTGGTGTCCAATGCGACCGATGCGGCCGACCCCGTCAATTTCGAGCGCTGGGTGCACTACGCACGCTCGGGCGATCCGATGAAAGCCAGCCTTGCCGTCGATGAGCTTCTGCTGCGCATCGAACGCCTGCGCTTCTCGCCCTATCGCCTGCTGCCCGAAACCCAGCCAGTGTCCGACAATGGCGGGCTGGACCAGCACACGTCCCCCATCGTGGTCCGGATCTGCGATTTCATCGCCGATAATTTTCGAGAAGAGATCGATTCGGTCGATATCGCCGTGGCGGCCGACATTCATCCCAAATACGCCATGACCGTGTTCAAGAAGTGCACAGGCATGACGTTGAACGACTACATCAATCTCATGCGCCTCTCCTATGCGCAGGCGCTGCTGATGCGCGACGAGACCAGCGTGCTCGCGGTCGCCATGGACAGTGGCTTTGGCTCGCTGAGTGCCTTCAACAAGGCTTTCCGCAAGATATCGGGAACGTCCCCCAGTGACTTCCGCCGCGAGGTGCGTAGCCGCCCCATCGTGGCCGACGGCCGGTATAACTAGCGCATGGGCAGGCGAGGCTGGCTGGCGCTGCTCTTTGGCCTGATGGTCATTGCCGGGCTGACGCTGTTGCGCGCTGCCGATCCATATCCAGTGCAGGTCGCGCGCGAGACCACCTTCGATCTGTTCCAGCAATTGCGGCCGCGCGAGGCCCCGCCCGACCTGCCCATTCGCATCATCGACATCGACGAGACCTCCCTTGCCGAGCAGGGACAATGGCCCTGGCCAAGATCGACTATGGCGGACCTGTCTGACCGTCTGACTGAACTGGGCGCGGCCGCCGTCGTATTCGACCTGTTGTTCAGTGAGCCGGACCGCTTGTCGCCCTCGGCCAGGGTGGTGGGCAGCCAAGATTATGACGCGACATTTGCCGCGGCGCTCTCTGCCGGCCCGACTGTTCTCAGCCTTGCTCAAAGCGGTCGCGCGGCGGTGACCGGTCTGGAGCCAAAGTCCGGGCTGGCGATGACGGGTGACGACCCTCTGGCACAGGTGCCGCAACTGGGCGGTGCGGCCCAGCCCTTGCCGATCCTGGCCGAAGCGGCGCGCGGTCTTGGTGTTGCCAGCCTCGACCGGGACGGGGCAGGCGTGGCGCGCCGCCTGCCTATGCTCTGGCGCAATGGCGACGCTGTGCTGCCATCGCTTTCCGCCGAAGCCCTGCGAGTGGCGCTCGGTGTGTCCACCCTCGTCGTGATCGGCGACAGCACAGGGGCGGGAACGGTCGAACAGTTACGCATTGGCGATTTCGCCGTCCCAACGGGGCCGAGCGGCGACCTCTGGATCTATTATCGCCATCTGCCGGAAGACATCTATGTTCCGGCCCATGAACTGTTGGTCGATGGCTATCGTGACCTTGCGCCGCAGATTGCCGGACACATCGTTCTTGTCGGCACATCGGCCAGCGGCCTGCTCGACATTCGCGCCAGTGCATTGGGAACGGCCGTACCGGGCGTGTCCATCCATGCCCAGATAATCGAGCAGATGCTGACCGGCACCTTCCTTGACCGGGCCGATTGGGTCGGCGGGCTGGAGATGATCGTCTTCGCCGTGGCGGGCCTGCTGATCGTTCTGGCGGTCATCATCACAGGGCCAGTCGTCGGCCTCGTCATCTCGCTGTTGATTGCCGGCTTGCTGATGGCGGCAAGCTGGTGGGCCTTTGCCCAGCCGCGCCTGCTGATTGACCCCAGCTTTGCCCTGTTCGGCGCACTGCTGCTCTATGCCGCCATGGCATTTTTCCGCTTTGCCGTCACCGATGCCGACCGCCGCCGCATCCGCCGGGCTTTCGCCCATTATGTCGAACCCTCCTTGCTGACCCGCATCGAGGCCGATGCGCGGCTGCTCAAGCTCGGCGGGGATATGCGCGAATTGACGGTAATGTTCTCCGACGTGCGCAATTTCTCGGCGCTGGCCGAACGCACCACACCAGCCAGGCTGGTGGCTATCCTCAACAGGCTTTTTGCCGCCCTCGGCCAGGCGATCGTCAATGAACAGGGAACGATCGACAAGTTCATGGGCGATGCGATCATGGCCTTCTGGAATGCGCCGGTCGATGTCGAGCGTCATGCATCACGCGCCTGTCTGGCTGCGCTGTCCATGCGCGAGGCTCTTGAACGGCTAAACGCCTCCAGCAACGAGCCCATTGCCATCGGTATTGGCATCGCCACCGGTCCGGCGCTGGTCGGCAATATGGGGTTCGAGCGTCGCTTCGACTATTCCTGCATCGGCGACACGGTCAACGTCGCCAGCCGCATCGAGGGAAGCTGCCGCGCCGTCGGCTATGACATTCTGGTCACCGAAATGACGGCTACAGCGGCGGCCGACCTGGCGCTATTGCCCGCGGGCGCTGTGGAACTCAAGGGCATGACTGGTCGCGAACCGATCCATATCCTGGTCGGCGACAGCGCCATGCGCCAGAGTGATACTTTCGCCGCGCTCGAAACCGCCCATCGGGACTTGATGGCCACCCTCGGGGCGGGCGCCGATCCCGCCCGCAGCCTTGATGACTGTCGCCGCGCTGCTTTGGCCGTGGATACGCGCCTGGGTGCCTTCTACGCGGCCTGTCTTGGGCGCAGCGACGATTTCAGAGCAATCGGCCCGGCCCCCGGCGCCTAGACCCGACCCAGCCCCATCATCACCATTGCGCCAAGCACCAGCGCGCCAATAATCCATATGGCGCCGGCCAGCAGCGAAAAGCCCTCGATGAAATCGAGCCCGGGGTCTTCTTCGTGATCCATGTTTGTCTCCTTCCTTGTCCGGTCAACGAGAACCGTGACCGCATATCCTCCGAGGAGAAGTGTAGATTATTCTGGGCCCGCGTCGATCCCTATCCTGCGGGTGAAACTCAGGTGCTGCGGAGATAGATCGGATTGCTCAGCGCCCGGCGAATGGGTTGTTCAGCAACAGCCTGCTCCGCCGCGACGGCCGATTTGTCGAGACCTAAGGCTATCAGGTCATCGACCAAACCCTGCCGGCTGGTCACCGCGATAATCTCCGCGCGCACAAACCCAACCGGGTTCTCCAGTGCAATATTCGTCCGCCAATCCGCGTTGGGGATGTCCATCCGTGCAATCGGCCCCGTCGCGTCGACCAAGACCAGCGCGTCACCTTCGGCGCCACGAACTTCAACGTCCAGCGTGGTGATTTCGTCGGTCTCCCCGCCCATCACCACATCGTCGCTCCTGATCTCCAGATGCGGTCCATTCGGGCTCTCGGTAACATAACCATGTCCCGCCTTCATCGCGGCCAGAATGGCGTCCTCACTCAATTCGGGCAGGAACAGCACGGTGGTCGGCCGCGCCAGTACCAGCGGTCCTTCCAGTCGCAGATCGACCGGCTGGTGGAAGTCCGAGCCGCCAATGGCAGAGAGCCGCATGCCGCCGGCGAGGCGCTGCTGATAGCGCTCGAGAGAGATCCAGTTTCGATCCAGCCAAGTGGATTGCCAGACTTCCTAGCAATCGGCGGCGGGTATCTCGTAGTCCCAGGGGATCACCGGCTTGTCGTGATTGATCGAGAGCAGGCCGCCCTTCTCATGCACCAGCCGCTCCTGGCGCGGTTCAAGGCATTGCAGCGGGTCTATGAGGGTTTCCAAACGCTCGACGAAAAGCGTCTTGCCTTTGGGTGCGGTCTGACATTGGTGCCCGAACACACCTGGGGCGTCGACATCAAGACCTATCTCCGCGACGAGCGGGCTTGGGATCGTCCAGACTTCGATGCGGCGCGCGGGCAGGACTACCGCTTTGCCTATGCCGAGCAGTCATGGGCCGAACAGCGCGCTTATCTCGATCAGGCTCTGGATCATCTGGCGGGCGAGGACAGAGCTGCCGCAGACAAGGCCATTTTGGCCTTGGAACCCCCTGCGGCTGTGGCTTCGCCAGTCGAGGGCACGACGCTGGAACATGCCGGGTGGTCGGCCAGGCTGAACCCCGCCACAGGCGACATCGCCAGCCTTACCGACCCAAGCGGATTGACCATCTCGGGGCAGGGCGGATCGCTGATCGGCTTCCGCCACCAAAGCTATGACAGCGCGGAGCTGCAAAAACACCTGGATAGCTATTTACTGCACCGCGCGGCTTGGGCCGTGCTCGATCACGACAAGCCGGGGTTGAAGCATGCCCGCACTGCGCGGACCGGCACCTTCACCCCAACGCCTAAGGGCGTCGCCCAGGGAAATCGCGCAGTTCTCGTCATGCCGGATGACGCTGCGGAGAATCTGGGCGCCGCGCGCAATGTTGAAATTGCGATCAAAGGGCAGGGCGATTTGCTCGAATTGGCGCTCATCCTGCGCGACAAGCCGGCCAATCGCATGCCCGAAGCTGGCTTCCTGCATATCTGTCCGGATGCGATTTCCGCGGTCCGTCTGCAAAAGATGGGGCTTTGGCACGATAGCGCCAATCAGGTGCGCCGGGCAGGCGGTCAACTGCAGGCGGTCGAGGCGCTGACGCTGCAAGGCCCTGGAGCCTCAATGCATGTCACGCCATTGGATTGTGCCTGGTCGGACCCGCCGGCGTGCCCTTCATGCCCTTCCAGCCCGAACGGCCCGACTGGTCATCCAGCGCGCGCTTCAATCTCTACAACAACAAATGGGGCACCAATTTCCCCATTTGGTGGGAAGGCTCGATTGCCTTCCGATTTGTCATAAGCCTGCGCCCGTCCTGACGCGCATGAATGCCGATCTGGCTGTGCACGAATTATAACGAGTCTTCGCCAGTCTGCGCGGCGATGATGGCGCGGGCCACTTCGACAAAACCGCGCCCGGCTTCGCTGAGGGAAATCCAGCGCGGCGCGGAGGGGAGGTATTCCAGAACCGGGATGATATTGGCCACGCCAAAGGACTTGGCCACCATGGCGAACATGGGCGCGTCATTGCGCGAGTCCCCCACGAAGCTCACCGTGTCAGTGATCGCCTGGCCCATGATGCCCCATTGAGCCAGCAGGCGCTCGCTCATGGTCTGCTTGTTGTATTCACCGATCCAGGTGTTGATGTGCACCGAGCTTATGGCCACCGTGCCACCGATCTCCCGGATCCGCTGCGCCAGCTCATCGACGTTCTGCCGCGTCTGACCCACGATATCTATGGCCACATCGGCGACCCTGAGCCTCTGATCATGGGCAAACCGGAACGCGCCAAGCAGAGGGCGCACAGCCTCGAGATGGTGCTGCTGCCGCCGCGCCTGAAGCACCTCGTCCTCCCAGAACTGTATCTGTGCCGTATTGCCTTTGGTGGTCATAAGGAAAGCGCCGCTTTCACCGATCGCCGCGGCAACCGGCCAGGCCCGCACCATATGTTCGCACCATCCCGCCGAGCCACCGGTCACCGGGATCACCGCCACCCCTGCATTGTGCAGGTCCCAAAGCGCCTGGAATGTCTGCGGCAGCAAGCGTCCACCCGTGGTCAGCGTGTCGTCGACATCGGTGAAGAGGTAGCGCACGCCGCGCAGTTCGGCGGGCTGCGGGGAGGGGCCGCGAAAACTCACAAATCGCCCCCGCAGATTTCGACGCGGATGCCGGACGTCTCTAGGCTCTTGTGCACGCGATCCTGATCGGGCAGGGCGTCAGTAAAGAAATGCGAAACGTCCGAAAACGGCACCACCCGCACTGACGCGTCCCGAGACCATTTACTCATATCCGCAACCAGAAACTGCTGGCGGGCATTTTCCACCAGCTTCATGGTCACCTGCGCTTCTGAATAGCTGTAATCCAATATGCCCTTGCCTGCATTCAGCGCGCCCGCGCCGATCACGGCATGCGAGGCATAGAACTTGTCGAAGTAGTGCAGCACATCAGCGCCCACGACGTCACGGTCATTGTGGCGCATGATCCCCCCGGTCATGTGCACCTCGATTTGTGGTGCGTCACTCAGGGTCAGGGCGACGTCCATATTATTGGTGACAACCCGCAGGCTCTGATGGTCACGCAGGGCAGTCGCCACAAATTGCACCGTGGTGCCAATGCCCAGAAACACGGTCGAGCCATCCGGTATAGCCTCGGCAACGCGGCGCGCAATGCGCAGCTTTGCGTCGCTGTTGAGGGCAGCGCGGGCGTTGACCGAGATATTGCGAGCGCCGACGGGCACATCAACACCACCGTGGAACCGGCGCGCATAGCCGAGGTCGCACAGCGCGTTGATGTCGCGCCTGATTGTCTGCGTCGTCAGCTCGTAGCGCGCTGCGAGCTGCTCAATATATTGAGCGCCTTCCGCCTCTATCAGCGTCAACATATCTCGTTGTCGGTCCGAAAGCATGACCGGGGCGCCCTTTGCTATGGGAGGAACAGGCTCGGATCATCCGTAATGACACCGGTCAGCCCGGCATCCCAGAATGAAACCAGTTGCACCGGATTGTTGCAGGTCCATGCGCGAACCTTGATGCCGCGCTTGCTGGTCTCCTCCAGCAGGCCAATGCTCAGCGCCTTGAAGTGCATGTGAATAGTGCCGGCCGGAATGGCAGCCAGTTGCGCCTCCCAGTCCTCCGGCGGACGCCCCCACAGCATGGCCATTTCCAGCTCCGGTTCCAGCGCGTGCATGGCACGGAGGGCCTCCGGGTCGAAGCTGGAAATCATGATCTCGGTCTGTGGCGCGCGCCGGGCGATGGCGGCCTGTACAGTCTGCACCAATTGATCCAGCGACCGGTGATGGGCGTGCTGCTTGATCTCGACATTGGCATTGAGGCCAAGCTTGCCTAGTTCTGCGATGACCGCATCAAGGGTCGGCAGCGGTTCCCCGGCAAACTCGCCATCAAACCAGCTTCCGGCATCCAGACCATCCAGATTCGCGCGCCGCATGTCACCCAGCGCGCCGCTTCCCGACGTTGTGCGGTCGATCGTGACGTCATGGATCACCACCAGGGTCCCGTCGCCCAACAGGGCAACGTCCAGCTCGACCCATTTTGCCCCCTGTGCGGCGGCCTTGCGGAACGCTGCAATGGTGTTTTCCGGCGCGAGGGCCGAGGCGCCGCGATGGGCCTGCACCTCGTCTGATTTGGGTCCTGGCATGGTTTCGACTGTCATAATGCGTGCCGGTGTGTCCAAGATTACCTCTGCTTGCAGCGGTCTAGCGGGCGTCTGTCCGCCGGCCCGTTTGCTGGTTGAAGGGGTGAATATCCTCCGGGCGGGCATAGATGGTGATGGTGTCGCCCTCCACCAGTTTCGGCCGTCCCTGCACCGTCAGAATAATCGGTTGCTCGGTGCCGGGGATCTGCACATGCAGATGGCTCTCGCCGCCGACTGGCTCAAGCAATTCCACCGTGCCCGCGAGTGTCAGGGCGTTCCCCTCGGGGCGCTCGAGATGGAGTTGGTCCGGCCGCAACCCGACAATGTCGGTGTCCGCGCCCAGTTGCAGCGCCCCCGCATTCTCGCCGCCGGAGAGGGAGGCTGCCGGGATCAGGTTCATCGGCGGTGAGCCAATGAAGCCGGCGACAAACAGCGTGGCCGGTCGGTCATAGACCTCGATTGGTGTGCCGATCTGCTCGACCAGGCCACCATTCATCACCACCAGCCGATCGGCCAAAGTCATGGCCTCGAGCTGGTCGTGGGTCACATAGAGGCTGGTCGTCTTGAGGCGGCGTTGCAGCCGGCGGATTTCCACCCGCATCTGCACGCGCAGCTTGGCGTCGAGGTTTGACAAGGGTTCGTCGAACAGAAAAGCCGCAGGCTCCCGCACAATCGCGCGGCCCATGGCGACGCGTTGCCGCTGGCCCCCGGAAAGCTGGCGCGGCTTGCGGTCGAGCAGCGGTCCAATTTCGAGAATGTCTGCCGCATCCTGGACCCGGCGATCGATTTCCGCGCGCGGCGTCCCCCGGTTTTTCAGCCCATATTCCAGGTTTCCGCGTACGCTCATATGCGGATAAAGCGCGTAGTTCTGAAACACCATGGCAATGTCGCGCTCGGCCGGTTCAGCACGCACCACGTCCTTGCCACCGATCTCTATGCGGCCGGAGGTAACGGTTTCGAGCCCGGCCACCATGCGTAGCAGCGTCGATTTCCCGCAGCCCGATGGTCCAACCAGCACGATCAGCTCGCCGTCGGCAACCTTGAGATTGACACCTTTGACGGCCGGGACATTGCCGTAATTCTTCTTGAGGTCGATCAGGTCGATCGTAGCCATGGCTTATTTCTCCGTATCCACGAGGCCTTTGACGAACAGGCGCTGCATGAAGATGACGACAAGGACGGGGGGCAGCATGGCCAGGATCACCGAGGCCATGACGAGGTTCCACAGGGGTTCGGAATCGGCGGTCGCCGCCAGGCGCTTGATGCCCATGACCACCGTGTAATAACGGCTGTCGGTGGTCACCAGCAGCGGCCAGAGATACTGCACCCAGCCATAAATGAAGAGAATGACGAACAGCGCCGCGATATTGGTACGCGAGAGCGGCAACAGGATGTCGCGGAAGAACTTCATGGGCCCCGCCCCATCCACTCGCGCCGCCTCCATCAGCTCATCCGGCACTGTGAGGAAGAACTGGCGGAACAGGAACGTAGCGGTAGCCGAGGCAATCAGCGGCAGCGTCAGTCCGACATAGGAATTGAGCAGCCCCAGATTGGCCACCACCGCAAAAGTGGGGATGATGCGCACTTCGACCGGCAGCATCAGGGTGATGAAGATGGTCCAGAACGCCAGCAGCCGGAACGGAAACTTGAAGAACACGATCGCATAGGCTGAGAGCAGCGAAATGGCGATCTTGCCCACGGCAATCACGATGGCGATGATTGTCGAATTCATCAGCATGATCGACACCGGTGGCGCACCGGCCGTGGAGATGCCCTGGGTGAGCATGCGGCCATAGTTTTCCAGCATGTGCGGGCCGGGCAGCAGGGGCACGAGCCCGCGCATGAAGTCGCCGCTGCCATGCGTTGAGGCGATGAAGGCCAGATAAACCGGGAAGACGACAACGACGACGCCGACGATCAGCACCAGATGGGTGAGCAGGCTGAGCCAGGGGCGATTTTCGACCATTCTCTTGGCTCCTTAGTATTGGACGCGCCGCTCGATATAGCGGAACTGGATTGCGGTGAGGGCGATGACGATCAGCATCAGCACGACCGACTGGGCGGCCGAGGAACCGATATTGAGGCCGAGGAAACCATCGGCATAAACCTTATAGACGAGGATGTTCGTGGCCTGGTTCGGCCCACCATTGGTGGTGGCGTCGATCAGACCAAACGTGTCGAACATGGCGTAGTTGATGTTGACGATGAGCAGGAAAAAGGTCGTCGGAGACAGGAGCGGAAAGACAATGGTCCAGAACCGCTTGAAGGGCCCGGCGCCGTCGATAGCCGCCGCCTCGTTGAGCGATTGCGGCACTGACTGCAGTCCCGCCACGAAGAACAGGAAGTTGTAGGAGATCTGCTTCCAGCTCGCGGCGATCACGACGAGGATCATCGCCTGGTTGCCATCGACGCGATGGTTCCAATCAATACCGAGGCCTCGCAGCATATAGGGTGCAATGCCGATGGTGGGGTTGAACATGAACCACCACAGGATACCCACGACGACGGGAGCCACCGCATAAGGCCATACCAGAAGGGTCGTATAGGCGCGGTTGGATTTCAGAACCCGGTTGACCGCCACTGCCAGCAACAGCGACAGGCTCATCGACAGCAGCGTCACCGAAACCGCGAAAATCGCCGTTTTGGTAAGCGAGTTGAGATAGCCCGGCTCGGAAAACAGTCGCGTGTAGTTCTCGAACCAGATGAAAGTGGTGCGGAACCCGAACGGGTCCTCGCGCTCGAAGGACGATTTGACCGCCTGGGCGGCGGGCCAGATGAAGAAGATCAGCGTCACGGCCAGTTGCGGCGCCAACAGCGCATAGGGCAACAGCTTGTTTGGAAAGATTGTGCGCTTGGTTTGCATGGGCCGAGAGCTCCCCCGATGGTCACGACTGGAAGGTCCGGGCGGCTTGTGGGCCGCCCGGGTGGATTGTCCCGCATGCTGTCAGCGGGACAATCCGGGGAGGTTCAGCTATTGGCGGCTTCGAAGTCGCGCAGGATCTGATTGCCACGTTCAACGGCAGCGTCCAGTGCCTCCTGGGCGGTCTTGCTGCCCGAAAGCAGGGCTTCGAACTCTTCATCCACCACGGTCCGGGCCTGTGTCAGGTTGCCGAAACGGATACCCTTGGAATTGGTCGAGGGCGTACCACGCGTAATCTGGTTGATGGCGATATCCGAACCCGGATTGGCTTCGTAATAGCCCTGTTCCTGACCCAGCTCGTAGGCAGCATTGGTAATCGGAAGGTAACCGGTTGCCTGGTGCCATTCGGCCTGGACTTCCGGGCTCGAGAGATAGGTGAAGAACTGCGCAGCGCCGTCATAGACTGCCGGGTCCTTGCCATTGAGCACCCATAGGGTGGCGCCGCCAATGATCGAGTTCTTCGGCTCCGCGATTTCGTCTTCGTAATAGGGCAGGGGCGCGAAGCCGACTTCGAAGTCACTCGAATTGTTGATGACACCAGCGCGCGAGGCGGAGGAGTTCATGTAGATGGCGCATTCCTGCGAGTAGAATTTCGGCGGTGCGTCGCCACCACCAACCGGTCCGCCATATTCGAACAGACCTTCATCGGCCCAGTTCTTGAGGTTCTCCCAGTGTTTGACCTGCACCGGCCCATTGAACGTGAACTCGGTGCCCAATCCGCCAAAACCGTTTTCCAGCGTGCCATAGGGTTGGTCATGAATTGCCGAAAGGTTTTCGAGCTGCACCCAGGAAATCCAGCCCGAGGTGAAGCCGCAGGGCGCAGCGCCCGATTCCATGATCTGCCGGCTCATCGTTTCCAGCTCGGCCCAGGTCTTGGGAGGCATTTCGGGATCGAGGCCCGCTGCCTCAAACACGTCCTTGTTGTAGTACATGATGGGCGTGGACGAATTGAACGGCATCGACAGAATGTTGCCATCGGTATCCGAATAGTAGCCGGTGACCGGCGCCAGGAACGCGCTCGGATCCCATGGCTCGCCATTGTCGGCCATGAGCTGATAGACCGGATTGACGGCGCCTTCTGCGGCCATCATCGTGCCGGTGCCCACTTCAAAGACCTGCACAATGGCCGGCTGTTCATTGGCCCGGAACGCCGCAATGGCGGCGGTGAGTGTTTCGGGATAGGTGCCCTTGTAGCTGGGGACCACGACAAATTCGTCCTGGCTATCGTTGAAGCCCTGGGCAATGGCTTCCAGCCGCTGCCCCAGTTCGGCGTCCATGGCGTGCCACCAGGCGATTTCTGTCTGAGCAAAGCCCGGCGTTGCGGTAATTATCGCAGCCAGTCCCGCTGACAGGAACAATGCGTTCTTGAACATGCTCTCTCCCTTTTATGTGTTTCGCTGAGGCCTCCCTGCCTCAGGACGAGGCCGAATTGGAGCCGAGCTATGTCACTTTTGCAACCGAAAAATGTTCATTTGAACATTCAAATTGTGTTCTGCTCATGCCCCTTTCGAGAAGCTTGTGAAATATCAACATGTTGCATTGCGCTTGTCTTGCGCACGCCAGATGTTCACAACGATGGTTGCAGCGCATTGCCCTAGATATGTTCATCTGAACATGATGAGATGGCAGGCTGCGAATGCAGAGTCGGAGGGCGAGGAGACCGAATGTATTTCATAATTGTGCACCTGGTGGCTGCCATTGTCCTGCTGCTATGGGCCGTTCGCATGGTGCGCACCGCGGTTGAGCGGGCCTATTCCGCCCAGTTGAAGCGCACGCTGGCCCGGGCGGAAAAAAGCGCTCTTGCGGCGGCATCGGTCGGCGCAGCAATGGCCGTCGCTTTGCAAAGTTCGACGGCCGTGGCAGCGCTGGCTTCGGGGTTTGCCTCCGGCGGATTGCTGGCGGGTGCCACCGGTCTCGCCCTGGTGCTCGGCGCCTATTTCGGCTCCGCCATCGTTGCGAGTATTCTTTCCTTTGACCTGTCGCTCCTCATCGCGCCCCTGATCATCGCAGGAGGCGTGCTGTTTCTGCGCGGCACTGAGCGCCGCACCAAGCAATTGGGGCGCATGGTGCTGGGCATTGCCTTCGTCCTCCTATCCCTGCAGATGGTCTCCGAGGCTACGGCGCCATGGCGTGGCAGCGAATTGCTCGGCACGGCGGTGAACTACCTCAGGGGCGATCCATGGACGGGGTTCGTTGTAGCGGCCCTGGTGACCTGGCTGTCCTATTCGTCGGTGGCCAGCGTGCTGGTCATCATCACCTTCGGGGCAGCCGGCATCATTCCGTTGGAGATCGCCACGGCATTGGTGCTGGGTGCCAATCTTGGCGGCACATTGATTGCCTATGGCATGACCCGTGGTGGTGATGTCCGGGCGCGCCGCATCGCCATTGGGGCGATTATGCTGCGCGGTGGTGCGGCGCTGACGTGTCTTGTTCTCCTGCAAGTCTGGCCGCTTGCGGCCATCGGCCTGCCTGGCAATGTCGGTCAGCAGGCCAGCCTGCTCCATATTGCCTTCAACTTTGTTGTCATGGTCATCGGCCTGCCGCTCTCGGCGCCCGTGTCCGCCCTGCTGAACCGGCTTGTGCGCGATGCGCCAGCGGGGGAGGGCGGCGACGTCGCTCGTTTCCGCCAGACTGCACTATCGGGCGGCCACAAGGGCAATGTCGACATGGCGCTCGCCAGCGCCACCCGGGAAATGCTGCGCATGAGCGAAATGGTCGAGGTCATGCTGCAGCCCGTCATCGAAATCCTCAAATCCGGCGACAAGATCGCCATCCGCCGCGTCAAGGGTCTGGAGCCCGAGGTGGATCAGTCCAACTCATCGATCAAGCTGTTCCTGGCCCAACTCGAATGGGAAGCGATGGACGAGAGCCAGACCGCCCGTGCGTCCGATCTGAGCAATTATGCAGTCAGCCTCGAGCAGGCGGCCGATATCATCGCTCGTCCCATACTGCGGGTTGCTGACCAATTGGTGGAACGGCGCCTGACCTTTTCCGAAGAAGGCTGGGCTGAACTCATCGATCTCCACGCCCGGGTCCTGAGCAATCTCCAACTCGCCCTCAACGTACTGATCTCCGAAGATCTGGAATCGGCGCGCCAATTGGTGGCCGAAAAGGATGCGGTCGGCGTCATGGAGCGTCAGAGTATGGGCGGACACTTCTCCCGCCTGCGATCGGGCAATACCAACAGTTTCGAAACCAGCGAATTGCACCTCGAGACGGTCCGCTCGCTACGCCGCATCAATTCGCTGATCTGCGGCATCGCCTATTCGATCCTGAGCGAACACGGCGAACTGCTCGGCTCCCGCCTAGCCAGGCGCCCCGCTGTTGGCTAGGGCGAAATGCAGGGCGCACATTGCGGGCGCAGTTGTTCGGCAGCAAACATATTCCGTCTCCGCTCCAAAAAACCTGGAATTTCCCCTTGCGTCAAAACTGCTGGTTCCGTATGTCTCCGCGCAGTCGGGGCGTAGCGCAGCCTGGTAGCGCATTTGTCTGGGGGACAAAGGGTCGTCGGTTCAAATCCGGCCGCTCCGACCATTCACTCTGAAGCGATTTCTTGGGGCCGATAGCGGCCCCTTGCCCAAGCCGGAGCCGACCATGCCGCTACAGGTGAGCGACCTGGATAACGCCATTCCGCATTGGGACGAGTTGGCAGGCGCTCAAGGGCGGCTGATCAATCATTCGGAAAACCACACCTTCCTGTTCTCTGCGCCGCAGGGTGAAGCCTATTGCCTGCGCGTGCATCGGCCTGACTATCAAAGCACCGCCAATATTGAGAGCGAGTTGGCCTGGCTTGAGGCGCTGCACCGCCAGACCGAACTGGTCATCCCCGAGCCCATCGTCGGCAACAATGGCAAGCTGCTGCAACGCTTCACGACGGCGACTGGCGATACGCATCACGCAGTCCTGTTCCACTTCATTCCCGGCCATGAGCCGACGCCGGAAAGCAATCTGGTCGAACTATTCTCGGTGTTGGGGGGCTATGCGGCCGGCCTGCACGAACACGCGATCGACTGGCAGCGGCCGGCCGGATTTGAACGGCAGGCATGGACGGCCGGCGCCATTCTGGACGCTGACGGACTCTGGGGTGACTGGCGGCTGGCGCCGGGTGTGACCACGGAGGTGCGCGACGTGCTCGATCGCACGCAATCTCTGCTGCGGCAGCGCCTCGCGGACTATGGTACCGGGCCGGACCGCTATGGCCTGATCCATGCGGATATGCGGCTGGGCAATCTGCTGGTGGAGGGTAACCAGGTCTGCCTGATCGATTTCGATGATTGCGGCCTGTGCTGGTTTGGCTACGATTTTGCCGCCGCTGTTTCCTTCCACGAAACGCACAAGGCCGTGCCGGCGCTCAAGGCCGCCTGGCTCGAGGCTTACCAGGCCCGTCGCCCGCTCTCCGCCCAGGATATTGAAATGCTCGATTCCATGGTCATGCTGCGTCGCATGGCTCTGCTGGCCTGGATTGGTTCGCATTGCGAGACCAGCCTGGCGCAGACCCATGTCGGCGGATTTGCCGAAGGGACCATGGATCTGGCCCGGCGCTACCTTTCAGGCGCCATCTGGCCCTGACGAGACACATGTTGCGGCCGCGCAGCCTTCTGCTTCGCAGCGGCCCCCAGGCAAAACACGTTCAGGCCCCAGACCAGTCCGAAGAACAGCCACATATGCCGCCAGTGCTCGCCCTCATGCAGCGTCGCGCACATCACGATGCCGACCAGCGAGGCCAGCAATACCACTGGAATTTCGCTGCGCGTCCGGCGGTAATTGCGGATCGATACCACGGCGCTGCCAAAGGCCAGGCACAACCAGGCTATGCCGCCGCCCCAACCGTAGTTGACGAAGGAGCTGAGCCAAATGTTGTGGATCGGCTCGGGAAATATCTTCTCCAGTTGCAGCACGCCGACACCGATCGGGTCCTGCATGATCATCGGCAGTACGAGCAAGTAGCGCCCATAGCGCCCTTCCTCGCCCAGATCATACGGCTGCGCCAGGGTCAGGCGTTCCAGAAAGCGTTCGCTGAACTCGGGCGAGGCAATCGAGATGATGCCAGGCAACAGCACGGCCGCGACAACAAGGCTTAGGAGGATCAGCAAGAGCCGCCGCGGGTCGCGGCGATTCTGGAAGAAAATATAGGCCAGTAGGCAGGCGAGGGCCGCGACCAGCGCGATGCGCGAAAGTGAAAAGAAGATGCCTAGCAGGATCAGCAGCATGGCGCCGAGAAAGAACACTTTGTTCGCGCGGGTGCGGGTGAGCAGATAGGCGCAAAAAATCACAGCCGGAACCAGGAACGAGCCATACATATTGGGATCATCGATCAATCCCTTGGCGCGGCCATCCCAGGTGAGCAGCTCGTTCTGCAAGAGAAAGCCCACTGTTCCCAGGACCGAAGCGATGCTGCACGAGACAACATAAACCCGCATGAAGGTCTCGAAATGCCGCCTGTTCCAGCTCATCGAAACAAAGGCTGCAAAAAACCCGATCGCAATGGAGAATGTCTTGGCGAGCAGTTCGAACAGCACATTCTCTTCGCCGACATGCGGCGCCGATGCGAGCATATAGGAGACGGCCCAGCCCCCCACGGCAAGTGAGAGGTATACAGCCCTGCGCGTCACGCCCAGACGCGGCGACAGAGTCAGGTAGAATAAGGTCAACAGGAAGGCGGCGATATAGAGCAGATCCACCGGCGAGGGGCGGAACAGGGTGAAATTCATGGCGAGGACCGCCACGAAAAATACAAAGTTCCGCGTCGAGAACACCGCAAACCGCAATCCCGAAAGGCTGATCTGCCAGCCGCCGGTGCCGCTATTGGTGGTCGCGCTCATGCTCATTGTGCAAGTCCGTAACCAAGCAGGGCTTCGATCGTGCCAAGGCCTTCGCAATTGGCATCGGCAGACGCCAGATATGAATCAGCTCCATTTGCCCGGCACAGATAGACCGGAACAAGGCCCGGCTGTTCGTCTTTCAGCAGCCAGCCGACAGTTCGGCCTTCGGCACGCCCCGTTGCCGCACAGGTTCCTTGCGCCGCGATCAACTGGGTGGCACCGGCCTGCGAGCATTCAACAAGCTTGACGCTGGCGACGTCGTCTGGGGCCCGGGTCAGGGCGTAGGCAACAATGGTATCGAATTGATAAGGCAACTCCACGCCAGCCAGCGGCGCGGTGGTCGAAACATAGTCGCCAGTTTCGGGCTCGTGCCAGCGGCTCAAGGCAATTCCTGCCTGTGCCAGAGGCGGCGTCGCCTCGACCGCGAGCGCCACGTCGCGATGCACGAGATAGCGGCTCTCAAAGCCCTTGCCCGCTGGAACGAAGACATAGCTCAAGACAAACCGGTTGCCGACAGTGCTGCCACCTGTCTCCGGGTCAAGGATCGAGGCATAGACAGAAAGATCGGTCGGGGCAGGGCGGCTCCAGTCGGCACCATCGATCGGCACCAGTGGTTCATCGAGGTCAACAAAGCCTATCTTGTCTTCCGATAGAGACAGGCGCAGCCCGCCGAACCAGGGATCAGTCGATACTGCCGCAACCCAGCCCTGCTCTTCGAGATAACCGGCGCCGGTCCCGATAAAGCCGATATCGGTCGCTGCGCCACCCAGCCCAGGCTCTGTCCACTCACCTTCGTGATGTTTGCGCCAATCCGTCGGATGCCGCGCCGGCGCCCGGGCAACAATGGTCTGCCAATCGGCATTTCTCAGGCAATAGGCATAGAGAAAGCCGTCATGACCATCCACGAGGGAACAGTCGCCTTCTCCGGTGATCTGATCGGGCAGCGGACGATCCGTGCCGGTAATGACTGTGTCCAGATTGCTCCAGGTCAGCCCGTCGTCATTAGAGGTTGCAATGGCCATCGACTTGTCGGTGCGCCCCACATTGTAGTCGCAGTCCCGTTCCTGATGCACGAAGCCGACAAGTGTTTCGGCTGTCCGGACGGTTGAGGTCAGCCAGCTTCCGCAATCATTGATACTGCCGGGCTCGCCCACTTCGAGCACAGCCCGCCGCGACCCGCTCATGTCCGAAATGCTCGCCCCCTCGACCGCATAGGTGACCCCATTGGCCGTAAAGCCGCGATAGGTCCCATCGTCCAGTCGAATGGCTGAGAAAGCGGCGTCCAATTCATCTGGGAATGGGCCGCGCACAACCATTGGCGGGCCAATGCGCACGCTGATGCAGTCCACGCAGATTGCATCTTCGGCAACGGCAGGTGTGAGTGGCGCCAGCCCGGCGAGGGCCGGAAGGACGATCAGCCCAGCAAGGTGCAATGCAGAAGTTTTGGTCATCCGGCTAATATGCGTTTTCCGAGGTGAACAATCGCAGTGGCGTCATCAGGACAATGTAGAGATCGAACAGGATCGACCAGTGCTCGATATAGTAGAGGTCATGGTTCACCCGCTGCATGATCTTGTCGATCGTGTCGGTTTCACCGCGCCATCCATTGATCTGCGCCCAGCCGGTCATTCCCGGTTTGACGCGATGCCGCGCAAAATAGCCTTCCACGGCTTCATAATAGAGCTTATTGGCGGCCTTGGCCTGCAAGGCGTGGGGGCGGGGCCCCACGACGGACAGCTCGCCCTTGAGCACATTGAAAATCTGCGGCAGCTCATCGATGGAGGTGCGGCGGATGAACTTGCCCACCCGGGTAACCCGCGGATCGTCCCTGGTTACCTGCTTGGCCGCATCATAATCGAGCATGTCTGTCCGCATCGAGCGGAACTTGTAGATGCGGATTAGCTCATTGTTAAAGCCGTGCCGGTTCTGCACGAAGAAGACCGGGCCCTTGCTCTCGAGCTTGATGGCGATGGCCGCCAAGATCATGATCGGCGAAAGCAGGATCAGCGCCGTCAGCGCCACGGCCTTGTCGAAGACCCATTTGAAGATCAGGTTCCAGTCCGAGATCGGGCGATCCGCCATGTCCAGCACCGGCAGCTCGCCGACATAGGAATAGGCTTTTTCGGTAAAACGCAGCTTGCTCATATGCGCGGACAGGCGGATATCGACGGGCAGCACCCAAAGCTGGGTCAGCATGTCCAGCACCCGTTTTTCGGCCGAGAGCGGCATCGAAACGATCACCAGGTCCACCGGTGTGCGCCGCGCGAACTCGATCAGCTCGGAGACCTTGCCCAGCTTCTCATAGCCCGACACCATGTCGGGCGAGCGTTCGCCGACGCGATCATCGAACAGGCCTAGCAGGTTGATGTCCTTGTCCGCACCGGCCTGGATTTGGTCGATCAGCAGGGCCGCATCTGCACCGCCACCGACAATCACAGTACGCCGCTTGAGGCGCCCCTGTGCCGTCCAGCGTGCCACCAGGCCACGCAAGATCTGCCTGTATATCACCAGCAGCGCCGCCCCCCCGAGGAACCAGCTCAATAGCCACACCCGGGAGACCATGTCGCCGGCCTTGAAGAAGAACAGGCCGACCGTCAGGATCAGCATGACACCGGCCCAGGCGCCCAGCACACGACCCGTCTGCGAGAGTACCGTACGATAGGCGGTAATGCGATGCGAGCGCACGGCGTTGAACGCAATATTGGCAATCAGCACGCTTGCGAGGATGACCGGAATGTAGAACCCGTCTTGGCGCGGCTCCACGTAGGCAAGGTGGATTCCGTAGCCGAGCAGCGCCAGCAGCGCCGCCTCGATGATCTGTGCAATCCCGGCAACGACCGCGCCCGAAATCGTGCGCTCCACCGGCGCAGCAATGATGCGCTCGGCACTGTCTGAGAGCCGCGTATCACCCGTGGCAAGGTTGCGGGACGCATGGCCCTCAAAGGCTTTTTTGGGGTCGACACGGAACATGAGGCTTACCGGCGCTTTCTGGTTTTGCCCAGCATGATGGCGCCGCAGACCTTTATACTCGATGAAACCACGCGGAACGGTATCGTGAATTTTCCGCAAGGTTACCGTCAGGTTGCTCCGCGATAGAGCCCCTCGACTGCTTGGGCCATACGCTCTACCGAAAAGCCGGCCGAGATGTGTTCAAGCCGCGCGCGCATTTCCGCTTGGGCGGCATCCGGATCGGCCAGAACCCGCTTCATGGCATTGGCAAGATGCTGCGCGCTGTTCGGCTCAATCAGGCTGTCCGCCGTAGGTCCGAATATTTCGGCAATGCCGCCCACGCGGGTCGCGATCACCGGCAATTGCGCAGCTGCAGCCTCCATGACCACATAGGGCAGGGACTCTGCCAGGGATGGCACGACGGCGCAGCGGCCCTGTGCGAAGACGCTGCGAGCGGGCTGTGATCCGACCAGATCGACCCGATCTGCAATGCCAAGGTCGCGAATGCGGGCTTCCAGCGCGGCGCGCTCGGGTCCATCCCCGGCCATCACCAGTCGGGCGGGTTGACCATCCGGTCGCCTGACCGCGGCGAGCGCCTCGACCAGTGGGAATATCCCCTTGAGGTCCCGCAATTCGCCAACAAAAACGAAGTCTGCAGCATCATCTCGCGGAGCCACCGGCTCGAACTCTTCGGGGCGCAGGCCGTTGTGGATGACGGCGCTTTGACAAGTTGGAGCACCGATCAGCGCAGAGTAGGTCCGCTGGGCATAGGCGCTTTCGAAGATGATCGCCTCAGTACGGCTCATCAGATGGCGTTCAATGCCATGAAACAGACGACCCGACATCTTGTGCGCCGGGAAATGCAGTACGCCGCCATGCGGAGTGTAGAAGATCTTGGTCTTGTGGCGGCCATAGCTCGCCAGTCGGGCGTAAAAGCCCCCCTTGGCCCCGTGCCCATGCAAGATGTCAACATTGAGCCGTCGCGCCAGCGCGGTGACGGCAAATGGCGTCCGAAGATCGCCACTTCCGAGCTGACGTGGCATCGGCAGTCGATGGATGCCAAGGGACGCATGCTGTTCGAGCGCCTTGAGCAAGGTTTCCGTCTGCGCGTCATTGGCGACGCTGTCGACGATCAGGCCGATGTCGTGGCCCTGCGCGGCAAGATAGCGGGTAAGGTCCGCAACATGCCGGAACAACCCGCCAACTGGCGCGCGCAGGATTTGCAGTATGCGCAAACCACCAGCCGCTGCCACTAGAACCAGCGCTCCTGCACCACGATCGTATCGCCGGGGAAAATGGGGAAGTCGAGATCGACGGCGCCCTTCACCATCTCATTGCCCTGGCGACGATAGACGACCGCCCGGTTGCGGTCAGCTGTCTCGGTATACCCGCCGGCGGTGCTGATCGCGGCGCGCACCGTCATGCCGTAAACATAGGGAAACTGGCCGGCTGTCTTGATCTCGCCTTGGATATAGAAGGGACGGTACTGGTCAATTTCCACGGCAACATCGGGACTGCGCATATAGCCATTTGCCAGGGCCCGGGCGAGCCTCTGTCCGGCGATCTCGGTAGTGCTGCCGCGCACCGGCACCGGCCCGACCAGCGGAAAGGCAATCGCGCCCTTGTCGTCGACCTTGTAGGTCTTGCTCAGATCCGCGTCGCCATACACGGAAACCCTTACGACATCACCCGTGTCGAGTTGGTACGGTCCCTTGGTGTCAACCAGGTAGCTTGTGGGGCGCGTTGTCGCGCAGCCAGCCAGCGTCAGTGACATGATGACGGCAATAAGTGGTAGCCAGCGCATAAGAATCCTGAGCCTTCGAGTTGCCCGCAGTCTGGTCTGACATGGTTAAGATTTCGCTTATGGGCGCTCCTTCGGCTCGCGCGCTGCGAGGTCGGTTAACTCAATGTTGACCATGGCTGGCGTAGGTCTACGACAATATTGAGGGCCCGCTATGACCTACGAACAACCACCCATGGATGATACGCGGATCGATGTGGCGGCCCTGCTATCGGCAATTGTGCGGAAATTGCCGCGCATTCTGCTGATCACACTCGGCTTGCTTGTCGCGACGTTTATCGTGCTGCTGTTCCAGCCGCGCATGTACGAATCGACCTCGGCCATTCTCGTCGAGCCGCGGTCCAGCCCCTATGTGCGGGCCTCCAACGAGCAGGCGCCTTCCTCCTCGGGCAATGAGGTGGGTGTGGTGTCCAGCCAGATCGAGTTGCTGAAGTCTCGCGACACCCTGCTTGGCGTGATCGACGCCCTCGATCTGCGCTCGGTCGCTGAGTTCAACGGAGCCGCTTCCGGCTTTTCGCCTGTCGCAATGATCATGCAGGTCGTCGGCAGGCGAGCCGTGACGCCCAACAGCGTCGATGAGAACGTGCTCACCGCATTGTATGATCGGCTTGATGTTGCCCAGGAGAGGGATTCGCGGATCATTTCGGTGACCGTCAGCACGACCGACCCGGAGCTCTCCGCGCGTATTGCCAACGCCGTCGCCTCGGCCCATGTCGCCCGCCGCGCCCAGCTTTCCATCTCCGATACGGCTGATGCGTCCGGCTGGTTGCGCGCGGAAATCGACCGACTGCGCGTTTCGGTGCAGCAAGCCGAATCTGCGGTGGCCAACTTCCGGGTAGAGAATGACCTGTTCACCGGGCAGAACAATACCAGCCTGCTCGACCAGCAATTGTCCAATATCTCGTCGCAGATCACGGCAGCGCAGGAGCGCAAGAACACGGCCGCGTCGCGCGCGGCGCTGATCCGCGGGTTGATCGAGCGTGGTCAGCCGATTGAGGGTGTGGCCGATGTGCGTGACTCCGTGGTCATTCAACGCCTCAGCGAGGAAAAGGCCCGGTTGCAGGGTGAACGTGCCCAGCGCTCGGCAACCATGCTCTCGAATCATCCCTCCATTCGGGCCCTCAATGCGCAGATCGCCGAGCTCGACAGCCAGCTTCGCATTGAAGGCGCCCGTGTTGCCGATGCTCTTGAAGCTGAAGCGCAGATTGAAGCGGATCTTGCCGCCTCCCTGGAAGCGGATCTGGCGCGAGTTAAATCCAGTGCATCGCTGGCAACGCGGGAAACCGTGACCCTTGATGGTCTTGAACGCGAAGCCAAGGCCCAGCGCGATCTGCTCGAAGCCTATCTGCTGCGCTTCAATGAGGCCTCCTCGCGCGTCGATTCCAATTCCGCACTGCCCGATGTCCGGGTGGTTTCGGAGGCCGCGCCCTCGGTCACGCCGGCCTCACCCAAAACATCCTTCATCATGCTGGCCGTCGGCGTCGTATCGGTCATTGTTCAGGTCGGGGCCGTCGCCTTTGGCGAACTGATGTCCGGGCGCGCCTTGGCACCAGTGGTGCGCAGGCCCATGGCAACGGACACGCTTGAAGAATCGCCCTTCGACGTCGAGGAGCTTGAGCCCGAACAGCGCTGGGAAGTTGAGCCCGAGGCAGGCGCTGATGACGCGACCGGCCAACCCGACGCAACTGATGACCAGCCGATGGACCAGGTCGAGCTGGTCGACGCTGTCGCGCAACTCGATGAAATGGACGAGCCGGCCCTCATGGCAGATGAGGCCGCACCTCCAGAAATTGAGCCCACCCGGGAAGTTGCTGAGCTGCCGGGCCGCGCCGTGGAGCAGCCGCGTTCTGCCCCCGAGCCGCAAGACGTCGAACATTCAAGTTTGGCCGAGCCAAGGGTCGACGCGTCAAGCCAGTACATTCGCAACTTGTCCGTAGATGTGCCTGTGCCGCAACGCGAAGAAGTCGCCGCCGGTCCGGTGCCACCTGCTTCCCGGGACAACGAGTCGGAATTGCCGCCGGTCCCCCAGCAAGTATGGTCCCCAGAGGACCATGCGGCGGAACGCGGGATGATGCACAAGGCGCCTGCCACTTCGGAGATCATCCGCTCCGCCGATTTGGTGTCTGACTTGGTCCTGGGCCGCACCCATCTGCTCCTGCTGGCCGACCATTTTTCCGGCCAGGCGAGCCGCATGCTGGCAGAAGACTTGGTGGGCGATGCCATATCCCGGGGACTCAGCGTCGCCCTGATCGATGCCGGCACCGGCCAGCGTACCGCCGAAACCGGAATCAGCGATCTGAGCAATGGGCATGCCGGATTCGGTGATGTAGTCCAGAAGTCTGCCGACAATGGCTTCGCCGAGGTGACCTGGGGCACCGGAACCGGCGTCAATCATCGGTCTAGCCGGCCGGCCACGCTGGATATGTTTGTCGAACTCGGCGGCCGGGTCGTGCTGGTTGCCGATAGCGATGCCGAACTGGACAGCGCGGAATCGGCGCGCCAGGTGCTCGAAGATGCAGGGCTGACCCGGGTCGAGATTGCGGCCCTGGCCGAGCCGGTAGCGGCCTGATTGCCAGGGCGCCGCAATGTCGCTGAAATACTCCGCCATTCGCGCCAGCTTTGAGCTGCTTTGGCTCACTGGCATGCCGCGCCTGTTTCGGCTGTTGTCGCGTTCGCGCGGCGTGATCTTCACCCTCCATCGCGTTCTGCCCACTCCCCCGGCTGACTTTTCACCCAATGCCATCCTGCAGGTGCAGCCCGATTTTCTGGACTATTGCCTCGAGCGATTAGGTGAGCTGGACATCGATATTGTCAGCCTCGATGAGGCGCTGGAGCGCCTCGCGAGCAGCAAGAAAGGCCGCCCCTTTGTCGTCCTGACCTTCGACGACGCCTATCGCGACAATCTCCAGCATGCCTTGCCCATCCTGCGGGCGCATGAGGCGCCATTCACGCTCTACGTCCCGACTGCCTTCGTCGACGGCGTTGGGCAGCTCTGGTGGCAGGCCATTGAGGACATCATCGCCCGTCAGGAGGCCGTGGCCTTCAGCGAGGACGGCGAGACCGAGTATGTCGAGACTCGTACCCTGGCGCAGAAGAAAGAGGCCTTTGACCGTCTCTATTGGCGCATGCGCAAACTGCCCGAACCCGAGCGTCTGGCACTTCTGAACGATTTTACCGCCGCCTACGGCTATGATTTGCAACAGCAATGCCGCGAACTGATCATGGACTGGCAGGAGCTGCGCCAATTCGCCGGCGACCCCCTCTGCACCATTGGCGCGCACACTGTGCACCATTACGAGCTTGCCAAGCTCCCGCTTGAGCAGGCGCGCAACGAGATCGTCCAGTCCGTCGAAGTCATCGAGGCCCAATTCGGCATCCGGCCGGCGCATTTCTCTTATCCATTGGGAGGGCCGCTCTCCTGCGGACCGCGCGAATTTGACCTGGCAGCCGAGTTGGGCTTCCGCACGGCCGTCACCACCCGACCCGGTGGTCTCTATCCTCATCATTTGCACAAGCTGACCCAGTTGCCGCGCGTCTCGCTCAACGGCTACTTCCAGACGCGGCGTTACGTCGATGTCTTCGCCAGCGGTGGGTTGTTCACCCAACTTGGCAGATTGACTGGCTAAGCCCCGGATTGGACTCGCTTTAGCGTGTGTCGGTCATGGTTGCGTCTGGTTTCGCCATCCATTTGATCAAAGGCATGGCAGGCAGAATCCAGCCCATCCCGGCGATGATGAAGAACCCGATCAGCACCAGACCGGGAAGCCCCTCGGGCAGCAGCAGGTAGATCGAGGTCGCCAGGATCGACCACAGGATAATCGAACCCACCAGAAGGAAGGCGCCTATCAATTTGCGGCTGCGCTGGTTCATGTGCGGCATCTGGGCTGTTGCGAGGCAATGATGAGGGGATTACCACTCCCGCACTCTTATCGAAACCGGAAACCGCGCCGTGACCCCCAAGCAAGATGCCGCACCGGGCCAAGTCAGCTATGCCAGTGATCCATTGCGGCCCGTCCGCATCTGGCTCTATGGTTTGGCAGCCTTTGTCCTGCTCATCGTGGTGGTGGGCGGCATCACGCGCCTGACCGAGTCAGGCCTGTCCATCACCTCTTGGAAACCCGTTTCGGGTGTCATCCCGCCGCTCAACCAGGCCGAATGGGAAGCTGAGTTCGAGGCCTACAAGCAGATCCCGCAATATTCCGTGCTCAACTCCTGGATGAGCCTGGACGACTTCAAATTCATCTTCTTCTGGGAGTGGTTCCACCGGCTGGTCGCGCGCTTCCTTGGTGTCCTGTTCATCGTCCCCTTTGTGGTTTTCCTGTTCCAGAAGCGCCTGCCACGCGATCTCGCCTGGCCACTCTTTGGCCTGTTCATACTGGGCGGTTTCCAGGGCGCGCTTGGCTGGTGGATGGTGTCCTCGGGCCTGACTGAACTGACCTCGGTCTCCCAATACCGTCTGGCGGCGCATCTGACCGCGGCCTCTCTGCTGTTCATCGCACTGGTCTATGTGGCGCGCTCGCTTTCGCCGGGCCGTGTCCTCGGGCGGGTTACCGGCTTTCACATGGCCACGGCGGCGCTGCTGCTTGTGCTGATCATCTTGCAGATCGGGGCAGGGGCCTTTGTCGCCGGGCTCGATGCCGGCATGGGCTACCAGACCTGGCCACTCATGGACGGGGCCATCATTCCCGGCGGCTTGCTTGCCATGGACCCGGCCTGGCGCAATCTGTTCGAAAATGCGCTGACCGTGCAGTTCATTCACCGGGGCATGGCCTATCTGATCGTGGCCTATGTCGCCTACCTGATCTGGCGGCGATACAGCGATGGCGGCTTTGGCGGCGTCCATGGCTGGCTGCCGCGCATCGGTGCCATCGTGCTGCTGCAAATCGGTCTGGGCATTGCGACCTTGCTGATGAGTGTGCCCATCGGCTTTGCCGTGGGTCACCAGGCCTTGGCTTTCATGCTGGCTGGCCTCTCAATTGCCTATATCGCCGACATGCGTCGGGTGCGGTAAAATAATACCGCATTTGTAAGGTATTGATTTATATAGCGAAATAAATGGCTGTTGACGGCCTCTGGAATCTCCCTTAGAGACCCGCTCGAACTGGCCGGTCCATGCGTGGGCCGGCTGCTTGAATCTTAGGGAATTCGCTTATGAGCACGTACTCGGCAAAACCGAGCGAGATCGAAAAGCAGTGGGTCCTGATCGACGCCGAAGGGCTGGTCGTGGGTCGCCTGGCTTCGATCATCGCCTCGCGTCTGCGCGGCAAGCACAAGCCGACCTTCACCCCCCACATGGACATGGGTGACAACATCATCGTCATCAATGCCGACAAGGTGAAGCTGACCGGTCGCAAGCTGGACCAGCATCGCTTCTACTGGCACACCGGCTACCCCGGTGGCATCAAGGACCGCACCGCGCGCGAGCTGCTTGAAGGCCGCTTCCCGAACCGCGTCCTCGAGAATGCAGTTCGCCGCATGATGCCGGGTGGTCCGCTGACCCGCGCCCAGCTCAAGAACCTGCGCGTTTACGCCGGTACCGAGCATCCCCATGAAGCGCAGAATCCGAGCAAGCTCGACGTTGCTGCGATGAACACCAAGAATGCGCGGGTGAAGTAATATGGCTGAAACCATCAACTCCCTCGAAGACCTCGGCACCACCGCAGCCGCTCCGGCTGTGAACACCGCTCCGGTCCACGAACAGAAGCTCGACAGCCTCGGCCGCGCCTATGCCACCGGCAAGCGCAAGAACGCCGTCGCCCGCGTCTGGATCAAGCCTGGCAAGGGCACTGTCACCGTCAACGGCCGCGAATTCGCCAAGTACTTCGCCCGTCCGGTTCTGCAGCTCATCGTCAAGCAGCCGATCGTCGCTTCCGAGCGTCTCGATCAGTATGACGTGAACGTCACCGTCGCCGGTGGTGGTCTGTCCGGTCAGGCCGGTGCCGTTCGTCACGGTATCTCCAAGGCTCTCACCTACTTCGAACCCGCCCTGCGCCCGGTTCTCAAGAAGGGTGGCTTCCTGACCCGCGACAGCCGCGTTGTGGAACGCAAGAAGTACGGCAAGGCCAAGGCCCGCCGGTCCTTCCAGTTCTCCAAGCGTTAATCGCTGGACTATCGAATTTTGCGAGGGGCCGGGAAACCGGCCCCTTTGCTTTGGGAGGTGTCATGTTCAGCCATGTGACCGTCGGCAGCAACGATCTCGAACGTGCTGGTCAGTTCTACGATGCCGTGCTTCTGCCGCTTGGCCTTCGTCGGCGCGTGGTAGAGCCCGATGGCGGACCGGAGGCGCTCTGCTGGGTGGGAAAGACCCCATATCCGCGCTTCTATGTCTATGCACCGTTCGACGGGCAGGCGGCAGCACCGGGGAACGGCGCGATGCTGGCTTTCATCGCGCCAAGCAAGGACGCCGTGATCGAGGCCCATACTGCAGGCTTGGCGGCTGGCGGTCGGGACGAGGGGACGCCCGGCCTCAGACTGCACTATGCGCCAGACTATTTCGGCGCCTATTTGCGCGATCCTGATGGCAACAAAGTCCACCTTGTATTTCGGGCGGCTCTGCTCACCTGATTGCCATGCCCAGTCTCGTCACGCGCTTTCACATTCTGATTTTTATCGTCACCCTGGCCATTGCCGGTGTCGCTGTCCTTAACATCCCCGAGGGTTACGCGTTCCCGGCACATTGGCGCGGTTCGACTGTAGACTGGTTGTGGCCGCGCAATCTCGCCCTGACCGTCGCGCCGTCACTACAGCTTTTTCTTCTGGCAGCTTTCTTTCTTCTCGGACATGCGCTGACCAAGAACCACCTTGCCAAGACCAGGCATATCTTGGACCCGGCGCTGAGCCTGCTTCTGGCCGTCGCCGCGGCCTGCCAGCTCGGACTGCTTTTCAATGGCATCGGCTCGGACATCGATATGTTCCGCATCACGGCTTTTGGCCTGTCGGCCATTTTGCTGGTGCTGGCCGTCGTTATCTACGAGGCCGAGCGCCATTCCTATGCAGGCCTGCGCATGCCCTGGCCCATTCCATCCGATCGCGCCTGGAAATTGGTCCACCGCATCTGCGGAATCGCTTCGGGGCTTGCCGCCATCGTATTGGCCTGGCTGGCCTGGACCGACCCGGGGCCGGGCATGCTTGTGCTTGCAATGGCGGGGACCCTCGGCGCGCTGCCCCTGCTTGCCGGCTTGGCTACGCTGACGACCCGCTCGATGCAGGACTAGCGCCACTTCACCATCAGCCTCTCCAGCCCGTGGAAGTGATAGACATCGCCATAGCGCGGTGTCTCGCCGATCCTGAGCGTCGGCAGCCGCTCGAACAACACACGCATCGATTCCTGCAACTCGATCCGCGCCAATGGCGCGCCGATGCAGAAGTGGATGCCCGCGCCGAAGCTGACATTGGCGCCATCCGTGCGGAACGGATCGAACCGGTCGGCATTGGCGAACCGCGCCGGGTCTCGATTGGCCGCCCCCAGCATCAACCCGATCACATCGCCCTTGCGCAGCGCAATGCCGTCCACTTCCGTGTCCGTCAGCGCATAGCGGGTGAACAGATGCAGGGGCGCGTCGAAGCGCAGGCATTCCTCTACGGTTCTTTCCGCCTGTTCCGGCGTTGCGAACAGGCTCTGCGGGTCGAGCCCGCTTTCCAGGATCGACTTCACCCCATTGCCAGTCGTATGCACCGTCGCCTCATGCCCGGCATTGAGCAGCAAAATGGCGGTTGATATCACCTCGTCATCGCTCAGCACGTCGCCGTCGCGGTCCGTGGTCAGCATATGGGTGAGCAGGTCTTCGCGCGGCGCCTTGCGCCGTTCCGCGATCACGTCACGCAGATAGGCCGTGAAATCCGCCGCCGCCTGATTGGCATCCAGTTCGGTCTCGTGGGTGACATTGTACATGTACATGGTCACCATGCGGTTGGACCAGTTGAGCAATTGCGGCGCCATTTCCGCCGGCAACCCGATCATTTCGGCAATCACGATGGCCGGGATCGGCGCGGCGAAGGCCTTGATCAGATCAACACTCTCCTCGCCTTCGAACCCATCGATGATCTCGTGCGCCAACTGCCGGATGCGCGGACGCAATTGCTCCACCTGCCGCGACACGAAAGCACGGTTCACCAGCGTCCGCAGCCGCGTATGGGCCGGCGCCTCCAGGTTCAACAGCGAAAATTTCTCTGTCAGATCGAAGTCCGCCACATGCGGCTTGGGCTCGGGAAGCCCGACCTCTTCGCGGCTCGCTACATGCAGGATATCCCGCCCGAACCGCTTGTCGCGCAACAGGGCGCTGACCGATTTGAAGTCGGCAAAGCACCAATGCCCATACTCTTCCCAGAAAAAGGCCGGGTGGCTGGCATGCTGGCGCGCATAAAAGGGGTAGGGGTTCAGGTAGAAGTCCGGATCCTGCGGCGCTGCACTGGCACTGAGTTGCGGCGGAACGCCGGTGATCGGCTTGACTTGGATAATGGCGGCCATGGTCTCGGGGCGGTTTTTTTGATCGGTTGGTCAAACCTAAAGCGTGATGTTGAATCTGCCTATGCCCTCATGCCTTGCTCCCGTCGAAAAAATCGCTAGGGAAGAGGGCGACAGTTTCGAGGAGCATCAATCCCGTGAGCGACATCACCTATTCCGAGGCAATCGATGCCATCTACGCCTCGATCCAGAACGACAACGAAGACCTCGATACCCATATCGCAGCGCTAAAGGGCGCCATGGCACGCGAAGGGATCAAGGAAGCCACCTTCGAAACCGCCAAGCTGGCGCAGGGCAATCGCCACGGCCGCAAGCTGATGCAGGCCTACTTCCGCAAAAAGGGCATCGCGGTCGGTTTCAGCTAAATTGAGACAATTTGGCTGCATTCACCTTTTAGCCACAAGAAATGGGCGAGAAACGGCCGGACTATTGAAGCCTGCCCCATTGCCGCCTATCTCTGCCTTTACCGCCCGTTAAGGCGGCGTCGACTGCAATCAGCCCGTCGCGCTGATTCTATTTCCGGCATGCCAAGCCCGTCCCGCCAATGCTGTGTTTGGGGCAGGGGCATGTCCAAATCAACCAAGCCTGTCATCCGGTCCGCGACCCGGGGCACGGCCAAGGGGCAAACCATATGCGGGATCCGCACGATCTTTACATGAACACGCTCGTTCCCATGGTGGTCGAGCAGTCGAACCGCGGCGAACGCGCATTCGACATTTATTCGCGGCTCCTCCGCGAGCGCATCATATTCGTGACCGGCGTGGTCGAGGACAACATGGCCTCGCTCATCGTCGCTCAGCTTCTGTTTCTCGAATCAGAGAACCCGAAGAAGGAAATCGCCATGTACATCAACTCGCCCGGCGGCGTGGTGACAGCTGGTCTTTCCATCTACGACACCATGCAGTTCATCCGTCCGGCCGTTGCCACCATGGTCATGGGCCAGGCGGCGTCCATGGGCTCGCTGCTGCTCGCGGCCGGTGAATCGGGCATGCGCACCTCGCTGCCCAATTCGCGCGTTATGGTCCACCAGCCCTCCGGCGGCTTCCAGGGTCAGGTCACCGACATCCTGATTCATGCTAAGGAAGTCGAGGGTTTGAAGCGCCGTCTTAATCAGATCTATGAGAAGCACACCGGCCGCACCTACGAGGAAATCGAGAACGCTCTTGAGCGTGACCGCTTCCTCTCGCCCGAAGAGGCCAAGGCCTTTGGCCTGATCGATGCGGTCATGGAAAAACGCGCCGTGCCGGAGGCATCCGCCTGACTTGGCGCGCGTTAAGCACAATGCTGATGCGCCGTGGACTGTGATCCAAGCGCAATTGCACCGAGCCGGAACGGCCTTTAAGGTCGTTTCGGCTTAGACTTTCTTTATGCCTTGAGCGTTAGCCTGCCTGTTAACGCTTGATTTTGGGGGTGCTCAACCCCCGGGAGTGACTGGATGTCCAAAGAGACGACGAACGGCGAAACCTCCAAGAACACGCTTTACTGCTCGTTCTGCGGCAAGTCGCAGCACGAAGTGCGTAAGCTGATCGCCGGTCCGACCGTATTCATCTGCGATGAATGCGTCGAACTGTGCATGGACATCATCCGCGAAGAGAACAAGACCTCCATGGTCAAGTCCTCCGAGGGCGTGCCCACCCCTGCAGAAATCTGCAAGGTGCTGGACGACTACGTCATCGGCCAGTTCCGCGCCAAGCGCGTGCTCTCCGTGGCTGTCCACAATCACTACAAGCGCCTGCATCACGCGGCCAAGAACCAGGATGTTGAACTCTCCAAGTCCAACATCATGCTGATCGGCCCCACCGGTTCGGGCAAGACCCTGCTGGCTCAGACCATGGCGCGCATCCTCGATGTGCCCTTCACCATGGCTGATGCCACCACCCTGACCGAAGCCGGCTATGTCGGCGAGGACGTGGAAAACATCATTCTCAAACTGCTGCAGTCTGCCGACTACAATGTCGAGAAGGCCCAGCGCGGCATCGTCTATATCGACGAGGTCGACAAGATTTCCCGCAAGTCGGACAATCCCTCGATCACCCGTGACGTTTCGGGCGAGGGTGTGCAGCAGGCCCTGCTCAAGATCATGGAAGGCACCGTGGCCTCCGTGCCCCCGCAGGGCGGTCGCAAGCACCCGCAGCAGGAATTCCTGCAGGTGGACACGACCAATATTCTGTTCATCTGCGGCGGCGCCTTCGCCGGCCTCGAAAAGATCATCTCTGCGCGTGGCGAGGGTTCGGGCATCGGCTTTGCCGCCACCGTCAAGGATCCGAACGATCGTCGCGTTGGTGAAATGTTGGCCGAGGTGGAGCCCGAGGATCTGGTCAAGTTCGGCCTCATCCCCGAATTCATCGGTCGCCTGCCGGTCCTGGCAACGCTGGAAGATCTCGATGTGCCTGCGCTCATCGAAATTCTCACTGCGCCCAAGAACGCCTTGGTCCGTCAGTATCAGCGCCTGTTCCAGATGGAAGAGATCGAACTCACCTTCCACGAGGACGCCCTCAAGGCCATCGCCGAGAAGGCCATCGAGCGCAAGACCGGTGCCCGCGGCCTACGCTCGATCATGGAAGGCATCCTGCTCGACACCATGTACGACCTGCCTTCGCTCGAAGGCGTCGAAGAAGTGGTGATCAGCGAGGATGTGGTGCGGGGCAAGGACGTGCGTCCGCTCTACATCTATTCCGAGCGCAACAAGGATGAGGCACCGGCAACGGCGTAGTGTCCTGAAACTGAAAAATGAAAACGCCGGGCCCAGTGCCCGGCTTTTTTCTTTGTTCCCTTCCCCCTGAAGGAAACCCTGTCCACAGTGTGGATGCTAATCCTGCGTCACGAATTCCACGGGACCGGCTTCCTCACCCATGATCGAGCGACCGAACAGGCTCGCGACCAGATCCACCATCAGCGTCGCCGTCTTGCCGCCATGGTCGAGAAAGGGATTAAGCTCCACCACGTCGAGCGATCCGACCAGCCCGCTGTCATGCAGCATCTCCATCACCAGATGCGCCTCGCGATAGCTGAGGCCTCCCGGCACGAGTGTGCCGCCGCCGGGTGCAATACTGGGATCAACCGAATCGACATCGAAACTGACATGCAGATGCGCCCCATCGGCTTTGGCCTTGTCGATCACATGCTGCATGGTTGCGACTATGCCGAGCTGGTCGAGCTTGCGCATGTCGATCACCTCGACCCCGCGCGCCTGCACCAGCTTTCGCTCTTCGCGGTCCACCGATCGGGCCCCGAATACGGTCACATTGCGCGGATCAATTCGTCCCAGCCAGTCGCCACGAAAGCTCGCATCGAACTCTTTTTCCCCGCAGAGCAGCGCCAGCGGCATGCCGTGCAGATTGCCTGAGGGGGAGGTTTCGGGGGTGTTGTAGTCCGCATGGGCATCGACCCAGAGCACATGCACTGGCTTCTGTTTCGGCAGGCAATGCCTGGCCACCGCAGAAACTGTGCCTATCGCGATAGAGTGATCGCCGCCCAGGAACACAGGAAAATGACCCGCGTCCAAAATGCCCAGTCCCGCGTCGCTGACCTGCTGCGCCAACTCGAGTACATCGCCCTTTCGCTGTTCCACCGTACGCCAGCTCAAGGGGGTCGTGGATAAATCCGCATGCGAATTGCGCAAGTCGCCACGGTCTGCAACGTCAAGCTCGAGATCGATCAGGGCCTCGAGCATGCCCGCTACGCGCAGGGCCTCCGGGCCCATGCCACAGCCCCGCACCGACGCACCCGAGGCGGTGGCAACGCCGATAAAGTCAATTCGTCTGGGTCGGATGGGGGACATGCTGGTTCCTCGACAGACTGGAGCGTATAGGGTCAGACTGACATGACGATATGCAGGCAGGCCACCACATTCGTTTCGGCAGCCAAGGCACACCCGTGTTCCGGCCTTTTGCACATATCTCCTGTGCGAAGTAACGCTAATGGTCACAAAACCGCAAAGCTTGACTTGCGGGCAGGGCGGTCCACCCTATTTATTAACCTGAATCGCCCAGCCTTCTAACGATTGGGCAGTCGCAATACGGGCGCGCTACCAATTCCTCCCTCCGGCGCGCCCCGGAAAGGATATGTGATGTCGGAAGTTACCTCCACCGGCGAAACAAGCCGGGACCGGGTTTACCCGGTCCTCCCCCTGCGCGACATCGTCGTCTTCCCCGGCATGATCGTGCCGCTCTTTGTGGGGCGCGAGAAGTCGGTCAAGGCGCTTGAAGAAGTGATGCGCGACGACAAGCACATCCTCGTCGTGACGCAGAAGAATGCGCAGGACGATGATCCAGCGCCCGACCAGATCTACCCCACCGGTACCATCGCCACCGTGTTGCAGCTCCTCAAGCTGCCCGACGGGACGGTCAAGGTTCTCGTGGAAGGGCTTAATCGCGCCACCATCGACAACTACCTCCAGACCGAGGAATATTTCGAGGCCGAGGCCTCCGTGCTCCCCGAGCCCGAGGAAGATGCAACCGAAATCGAGGCTCTGGCCCGTTCCGCTCAGTCCGAGTTCGAGAACTACGTCAAGCTCAACAAGAAGATTTCGGCTGAGGTCGTTGCGGCCGTCGGACAGATCGAGAATGCCAGCAAGCTGGCCGACACCATCGCCAGCCATCTCGTCATCAAGATCCCCGAAAAGGAAGATCTTCTCGAAACCGTTTCGGTCATCGAGCGCCTGCAGAAGGTCATCGGCCTGATGGAAGGCGAGATCGGCGTCCTGCAGGTGGAAAAGCGCATCCGCTCCCGCGTCAAGCGGCAGATGGAGAAGACCCAGCGCGAATATTACCTCAACGAGCAGATGAAGGCGATCCAGCGCGAGCTGGGCGATGGCGAGGACGGTGCCAACGAGATCACCGAACTCGAAGAGCGCGTCGCCAAGACCAAGCTGTCCAAGGAAGCCCGCGCCAAGGCTGAAGGCGAGATCAAGAAGCTCAAGGGCATGAGCCCGATGTCGGCCGAAGCAACGGTCGTCCGTAACTATCTTGATACGCTTCTGGGCCTGCCCTGGGGCAAGAAGTCCAAGGTCAAGCGTGACCTGTCCATGGCCGAAAAGGTCCTGGATGCTGACCACTACGGCCTCGAAAAGGTCAAGGAGCGCATCCTTGAGTATCTGGCCGTGCAGGCCCGCACCGGCACGCTCAAGGGCCCGATCCTCTGCCTGGTCGGCCCTCCGGGCGTCGGCAAGACCTCGCTGGGCAAGTCCATTGCCAAGGCCACCGGTCGTGAATTCGTCCGCATGGCCCTCGGTGGCGTGCGCGACGAAGCAGAAATCCGCGGTCACCGCCGCACCTATATCGGCTCCATGCCCGGCAAGATAATCCAGTCGCTCAAGAAGGTGGGCAAGAACAACCCGCTCTTCCTGCTCGACGAGATCGACAAGATGGGCCAGGACTTCCGCGGCGATCCGTCTTCGGCCCTGCTCGAAGTGCTCGATCCCGAACAGAACAACACGTTCAACGATCACTATCTGGAAGTCGATTTCGACCTTTCGGACGTGATGTTCGTGACCACCTCGAACACGCTCAATATCCCCGGCCCGTTGATGGACCGCATGGAGATCATCCGCCTCTCCGGTTACACCGAAGAGGAAAAGCATGCGATCGCCAAGCAGCACCTGATCCCGGAAACTGCCAAGGAAAACGGTCTGGCCGACGGCGAATTCGTGCTCTCCGACGAGATGCTGATGAAGGTCGTTCGCGGCTATACCCGCGAGGCCGGCGTGCGCAATCTCAAGCGCGAGATCTCCAAGCTGATGCGCAAGGCGGTCACGGACATCGTCCGCACCAAGGTCAAGTCGATCGAGATCACCGAAGAACGGCTGGCCGAATATCTCGGCCCCATGATCTTCAAGCATGGTGAGATCGAAGCCGAAGCCCAGGTCGGTCTGGTCACCGGTCTTGCCTGGACCTCGGTTGGCGGCGAAATGCTGACCATCGAAGGCGTGATGACGCCGGGCAAGGGTCGCATGTCGGTCACTGGCAACATCAAGGAAGTGATGAAGGAATCACTGACCGCCGCCCAGGCCTATGTGAAGTCCCGCTGCATCGACTTCGGCATCAAGCCGCCCATGTTCGATACGCGTGATATCCATGTCCACCTGCCCGAAGGCGCCACCCCCAAGGATGGTCCCTCGGCCGGTATTGGCCTGGCCACGGCCATCGTGTCGGTGATGACCGGCATTCCGGTGCGCAATGATGTCGCCATGACCGGCGAGATCACCCTGCGCGGCCGGGTCCTGCCCATCGGCGGCCTCAAGGAAAAGCTCCTTGCGGCCCTGCGTGGCGGCATCAAGACCGTGCTGATCCCTGAAGAAAATGTCCGCGACCTCCAGGAGATCCCGGATATCGTCAAGGAAGGCATGGAGATCGTTCCGGTCTCCCGCATGGATCAGGTCATCGAGCGGGCGCTGGTTCGCAAGCCAGAGCCGATCGAATGGGACTTCGACGCTGAGCCGGCCGTGGCCGCCAAGGTCGACCCGGCCGACGATGCGGGCGCCAGCGTCACCCACTGATATTGGGTACGTTCAGAACTTTGATGGCGGCCTCCGGGCCGCCATTTCTATTTCGGGGAGACGTGCCGCGGAATGTAGAGGTGCTCCACCTCAATGCCGTTGGGCACATACTTGCCGCGGTGCAGCCAGAATTGCTCGCCACAGGCGGCGCGCGCCATCTCCACCATGGCATGCATCTGCGAAGCGTCCCGCGACGTCATTTCCACCCACACGAAACCACGATCGCTGACCGGGTCTCGCGTAAAGCGTACCCCGATCCCCTGGCCGGGCATCAATTGCATCTCCGGGAGATGGCGCCGCAGCTTGGCAATGAAATCGGCCGCATGGGTGTCGGGCACGCACACTTCCATGTTGCGCACCCGCCGCCGCGTATCGCGAAAGAACTTGCCCAGCAATTGCTTGGCCGGCACGCCTGTCCAGGGCGCCAGCACGCGCTCCGAGGACCCAACGATCCGCTGCCGCCCCCGCATCCGCAAATTGAGCAGCAGCTTCTGGATCCAGTGCGGCGAACCGCGCATCGGCGGGAATGGGCGCCGGTCACCCGGCTCCGGCCCGTCCACCGGATTGACGTTGTAAACCATCAATTCGTGGCTGCGCGGATACCAATGAACCGTCGTGCTGAAATTGACGCGATATTCGCCGGCCACATAATCCTCAAGCCGGCTTTCCTTCTGCCACTCGATGGTATTGGCCAGCAATCGGCTGGGCCGGCACGCAAAGGTCACTTCGGTAACGACAATGCCTCCCTCGCCCCGCAGCTTGTCCCAGAGCGCATCATCCCGCGGCGAGAATTTTTCCTCGCCCGTCTCGTCCACATAGCGGATCGAGGTGATGAGATCGTAGATCGAGATGTGCTCGACGCTGCTGCCATGCACCTCGGCGAAAAAGCAGGCGCCCGCAGAGATATCTACAAATTCGGGGAGCGTCGCAAAGGTCAGCCCGCGCGGCACCAGATAATCGAGAATGGTGCGCAACGTCGTACCGGCCTTTACCGTCAGGGCATTCTCGACAAGGCTAATGACGCCCGAATAGTGCTCCATGACCAATTGATCGGTCTGCTTGCGGTCGTTGAACCAGAGGAAATAGCCGCGTCCGATGGCGTGGTAGGGCTTGCCGCTGCGTACCGTGTCACGAATGACATCCAGGCTCCTCGCATCGACAATGCGGGCAGGGGGCTCGAAGAAGTCGGCCAGCGTGCGCCCGGTCTCCACCCCGCTCAATGCCTTCACCTTGTCCGAGCTGACTTGCACGTCATGGCCTAGAAACCAAAGCGTCGAAGGGATAAATCGCCCCCCGAACTTGCTCAGCCAGTCAGGCGCGAGCAGGATTGGCCGTTGTGCCAGCCCCGCCGCATGCCTGAAATAGTCATCCGAGCGCACATCGAGGTCGCCGAGATTGACCACTTCATTGGCCACCCCGCGCTCGATTAGCGCCAGCAATTGTTCGGCCAGGTCCGCAACATGAATGAGGTTTATGGTGCGGTTTTTGAGACCGAGAGGCGCCATCCGCATGGCGTCCACGATGCCGCTCGACCAGGCCATGCCCGGTCCCATCACCATGGTCGGCCGCACGATGAGATAATTGATGCCCTTCTCGTGGCAGGCCGCGATCACCCGGGCCTCTTCCGTCAGCTTCAGCCGCGTATAGGCATCTAGCCGTTTGGTGCCCGCCAGATCTGCATCCTCGGCCTGCACCGGGTGCTCGTTCGGATCAAGCGCTGCATAGACCACCTGGGAGCTGAAATAGACAAACAGCTTGCACCGCTCCGGGGAAACCAGCGCCAGCAACTGTTCGGTCGTCGCCTGATTGGCAGGAATGAACTGCCGCCCACGGGCTTTGGTGTTCAGCGCCGCATGCACGACAACCTCGGCAGCACCAACCGCCTCGGACAGCCCCGGCTTGTCGTCAAACCGCACGGTATGAACGCCCTTGGGCGCACCGGCGGGCGGGCGACGATACACCGCCGAAACCTTGTGCCGAACCGCCAGCGTCTTGGCCAGTTGTTGGCCAATGCCGCCGCCCGCGCCAACCAGGCAGATTTGCATCGGCTGTACCACCGCAGGCGTCAGCCCCGGAACCTGTGTCAGATCGATGTGCTCGCGGCGGTTCACCCGGTTACCGGATAGCGCCGAGCGCCGGCTTCTGCAGCTTCGATGGTGGTCTCGATGAAGCGGACCGCCGTCTCCAGGCCCTTTTCCTCCGACAGCGCCTTGCCGATGGTCGCTGCATTGGCGGCCATCGCCTTGTTATTGGTTAGCTCGTAGAGCGCACTGGCCAGGATTTCCGGCGTGATCGCGCGCAGCCGCACGGGGGCAGGCCCGCACCCCAGCGCCCTGACGCGGCGCCCCCAATAGCGCTGGTCATAGGCCTGCGGCACGGTGAAGGTCGGCCGGCCGGCTCTCAGGCCCGCTGCCGTGGTGCCGGCGCCGCCATGATGCACCACGGCCGAAACCAGTTGAAACAGCTTGTCATGTGGTGCCTCGGCAACCGCAAAGACGGTGTTTGGCAAGTCTGCCGGATTGATGCCGCCCCAGCCACGCGCCACGATGGCCCGTCCGCCCCATTGTTCGAGCGCAGAGCGCAGCAATTGCGTATTGCGTTCCGCCCCGAAGGGCATTGACCCAAAGCCGATATAGACCGGCGGTGGCCCCGCATCGAGAAAGGCCTGCAATTCGGGCGACGGTTCCCAGCCGCTATTGTCGTCCAGAAACCAGAACCCGGTTACAACGGCGGTCTGCGGCCAGTCGCGCGGGCGGGGCGAAACCGTCGCGGAAAAATTGTAGAGCGTCGGGATATTGTTACCGTTGCTGTCCTTGAACAGCCCGCCGCGCTTGCGGGGACCAAGCCCCATCAACTGCTTGCGCACCCGGTCCCGCGGCATGTCGTAATATGCCTGCTGCAGGTTCATCGCGATATAGCTGAGCTTGTTGAAGGTCGGGCCCAGGTCGGGCACCTCATAGGCACAGATGGGAAATTCGCGTGTCGGATTGAGCGGCTGCATCGCCGTCATGATGACGGGAATGTCCAGCGCTTCGGCGATGTCGATGCCGAAACTGGTATTGATGTTGACCACAATCGCGTCCGCACCCTGCGACATGGCCCAGGCATTGCGCGCGGCGCGTTCCACCAGCGCCTGGCCCTCGCGCAGCAATTGCGGGAAATGGTGCAGCTTCATCTGGCTGATCGCGTTGTCGAATCGCGATTCCTGCAGCCAGTCCTGGATCTTGGTGCCCAGGCTGTGGAATTCGACCCCATGCGAGGTCACCATCTCTTCAAAATCGGCATTTGTGCCCAGGACGACATCGTGGCCGTCATCCTGCAGCGCTTTGGCCAGCGCCAGATAGGGCCGAACGTCCCCAGAAGTGCCGATTGTTGCGATTGCGACGCGTTTTCCCATGCACCTATCCGAACAGCCCCGGCCGCGCTGTGGCCGACAAGGTGATTACATGTAAAGGCTCGCTGGCATTTACAAGACTTGTCTCAGGCCATAAAAAGGCACTGACCACGCTTGGGTGGTATCAGAAGTCATTTCTGAAGGGCAAGAGACATGGCGTCCCCGTTCACTGTTGCATGGTTTGGAGCACTGCTCGCCGGCAATCCGGTGGCGGCTCGCATCGCGGCAGCGGCGGCAAGCGCCCGATAGCTCTTCCCACATGGCCAGGAACTGGCCGGGAAGAGCCGAATAGATTTGTTTCCGGTCCGTTTGGGCCGCTTAACCCGTAGAAAACCATAATTCCGCGATAATCAGCCTCAACATGTTAGAGGCGTGGCGCTTTGGCGCAGCGCGGCCAGTTTCAGGCCCCATAGGGCCATCCGAGGATCAAATGAGCGAAGTCTTCCATCGCATCCGCCGCCTTCCCCCCTATGTGTTCGAGCACATCAACCCCATCAAGGCCAAGGCGCGCGCCGAGGGCGTGGACATTATCGATCTGGGTATGGGCAATCCCGATCTGCCGACCCCGGACCACATCGTCAACAAGCTCAAGGAGACGGTGGCCGATCCGCGCACCCATCGCTATTCGACTTCCAAGGGCATTCCGGGCCTGCGCAAGGCCCAGGCGAGCTATTATGGCCGCCGCTTCGGCGTGAAGCTCAATCCCGACACCCAGGTCGTGGCGACGCTCGGCTCCAAGGAGGGTTTTGCCAACATGGCCCAGGCGATTACCGCCCCGGGTGATGTGGTCCTGGTGCCCAACCCGACCTATCCCATTCACTCGTTTGGCTTCATCATGTCCGGTGGCGTCGTGCGCTCCATGCCGGCCGACCCGAACGAAGACTTCATGCGATCGCTTGATCGGGCGGTGCGGCATTCAATCCCCAAGCCCATCGCCTTGGTTTTGAATTATCCAGCCAACCCGACCGCCTACACCGCCGACCTCGATTTCTACACCGAGGTCGTCAAGTACTGTAAGGCCAACGACATCTTCATCCTGTCCGATCTGGCCTATTCCGAGATCTATTTCGACGATGCGCCGCCGCCGTCCGTGCTGCAGGTGCCCGGTGCCATGGACATTGCCGTCGAATTCACCTCGATGTCCAAGACCTATTCCATGCCTGGCTGGCGCGTTGGCTTCGCTGTTGGCAATGAACGTCTCATCGCCGCCCTGGCGCGCGTCAAATCCTATCTCGACTATGGCGCCTTCACGCCCATTCAGGTCGCCGCGGTCGCCGCCCTCAACGGCTCGGACGAGGTGGTCGATGAGGTTCGCAAGATCTACAAGCACCGTCGCGATGTCATGGTGGAAAGCTTTGGCCGGGCTGGCTGGACCATTCCCGTGCCGCGCGCCACCATGTTCGCCTGGGCGCCGATCCCCGATCAGTTCGCTCATCTTGGTTCTCTCGAATTCGCCAAGCTGCTGATTCAGGAAACCGGTGTGGGCGTCGCACCGGGAGTCGGCTTTGGTGAATATGGCGATCAATATATCCGCCTGGCCTTTGTCGAGAACGAACAGCGCATCCGCCAGGCCGCGCGCAACGTCAAGAAGCTGCTCGGCGGCAAGGCCGGGCAGGGCAATGTCGTGCCGCTCAAGGCATAGTCAATAATTTACATGACAATTCAGATCACCTTTTGTATGGAGGACCAACTCCAGCCAAAGGGTGATCCATGTCGTTCCGCTCCCTCTTTCTGTCCTTGGCCATAGCCCTTGGCTTGGCCGCCGCTGCCCACGCGCAGTCCTTCCCTGTCACCATTTCCCATGCCTATGGCGAGACGATCGTTCCCGCCAAGCCGCAGCGCATCGTCACCTGGGGCTGGGCCGCCCAGGATGCCGTGATTGCACTGGGCGAGGTGCCGGTTGGTATCCCCCATTTCAGCTATGGTGGCGATGAGAATGGCGCCCTGACCTGGACCAAGGACGCTGTCGCTGCGCTTGGCGCCGATTTCCCGACCATCCTGCCGGATGGGTTCGACGCGCCAATTGAAGCCATCGCCGCGCTGCAACCAGACCTCATCATCGCGGTCTATTCCGGCCTCACTGCCGAAGAATACGAAGTGCTCAGCGGCATTGCACCGGTCGTCGCATTTCCGGAAACGGCGTGGAGCACCCCCTGGCAGCAAACCATCACCATCACCGGCGAGGCTATGGGCAAGAAAACCGAGGCCGAGGCGCTGGTCGATGAACTTGAGCAATTCATCATCGACGAAACGGCCAAATACCCCGAAGTCCAGGGTGCCAGCTTTGCCACCGTGGCTGAATACAATGGCGAAGTGGCGGTCTACGCCAATCTCGACAGCCGGGTGAAATTCCTGGTTGATGCCGGCCTGGTTTCGGCCCCCAGCGTGACCGAGCTGGCCCAGGGTAAGAACTTCTTTTTCTCCCTCAGCTTTGAGAGCTTCGAACAGCTCACCGCCGACGCGCTGATCTCCTATTTCGAGACGCCGGAGGACGATGCCGCCTTTTTCGGCAATCCTGTTATCGCTCTGCATCCCCAGGTGCAGGAAGGGGCCGTTGCCCACGTTATTGGAGCCGAGCTCATCAATGCCATCTCCCCGCCGAGCGCCCTGTCGCTGAAATGGGGCTATCCGCAATACATCAAGCTGATCGCCGACGCGGTCAGAGCCGGTCAGAACTAAGACCAAACAACTGGAAGCAGACTATGTTGAAGATCATGACCGCCTTTATTCTGGCGGCCACAACCCTTGCCGTGCCTGCATTTGCCGCCGACAACTTCCCGGTGACCATTGAGCATGCGCTGGGCACCACCACCATCGAAGCCAAACCTACCCGCGTCGTCACCTGGGGCTGGTCGGCGCAGGATGTGGTTATCGATCTCGGCGTCGCCCCGGTCGGCATGCCCTTCTTTGCCTATGGTGGCGGGGCAGATGGCGTATTGCCCTGGACCGAGGCGGTTCTGGCGGAGCAGGGCATGGACCTGCCAGTGGTCCTTCCCAATTCTTCGGAGCCGCCGATCGAAGCTATCGCCGCGCTCGCCCCCGATGTCATCATCGCCCCATATTCGGGGCTGACCGAGGACGAATATGCCACATTGAGCAATATTGCGCCCGTCGTCGCCTTTCCGGATCGCGCCTGGTTTGCAACCTGGCAGCAGGTGGTGACCATGACCGGCCAAGCCCTCGGGCTGTCCGAGGAGGCCGAGGAACTTGTGGCCGAGACCACCACATGGATGATCGAACAGCGCGATGCCTATCCCGCAATCGAAGGCACCGTGTTCGCCAATATCGTCAATCGCAATGACGGTCAGGTCTCTGTTCGCATCGAAGGCGACCCCCGGGTGCAGCTTTTCGCCGATATCGGCATGGTGCCGGCGGGCGAGGCAGAGGGCGCTGCCGTGACGGACAGCAAGATCTCGTATTTCCTCAGCTACGAGAATTTCGACCGCATTCCAGCCGAAATGCTGCTCAGCTTCTTTTCGAACCAGCAGTCGGCCGATGACTTCTTCGCCATGGACCTGATCCAGCTTTCACCCTTGGTGGGCAAGGGCGCCTATACCAGTCTGATCGGCGATGAACTGACCATGGCTGTCAGTGGCGCCATCACTCCGGCCTCTCTGCGGTGGGGTTTCCCGGAGGTGATCGCCGAGGTCGGGCGGGCCGCAGCGGCCGCCAGGTCGGAATAGATCAATTTGGGCCGGTCATGCGATCGGCCCATTTCCTTTGACAACTCCTATTGACGGCTAGGCGATTTCCTATGCACATGTCGCCACCATGAGCGATATCCAATCTTTCCGCCAAGCCGTCGAATCCTTCATCTCTGCAAGGGGTTGGACGCCCACGCGTTTCGGTCGCATCGTGGCCGGCGATCCGCTGTTCGTGTTCGACCTGCGCGAAGGACGCGAACCACGCAGCGAGACGCGCACACGCATCCTCAAGGCCATGGCCGAATTGGGGGATACCGACACGCAGGCGCCGCTGCGCGTCGGCGTAGCGGGCCTGGGCAATGTTGGTGCCACGCTGGTCCGCATCCTGCAAAAGGACAGCGCCGAGCTGACGCGAAAACTTGGCCGCCAACTGGAAGTTGTCGCCGTTGCCGCGCGCTCTCGGTCCCGCGACCGCGGCATTGATATTTCCGGCCTCGAATGGTTCGACGATCCGGTCGCTCTGGCCAAATCGGACGGTATCGACCTGTTTGTCGAACTGATCGGTGGCGAAGACGGCCCGGCCTTTGCATCCGTCAAGGCGGCGCTGGAAATCGGCCGCCCGGTTGTGACCGCCAACAAGGCCCTGTTGGCCAAGCACGGCGTCACCCTGGCGCGCCTCGCCGAAGAATCCGGCGCCCAGCTCGGCTTCGAGGCTGCCGTGGCCGGCGGCATACCGGTCATCAAGACTCTGCGCGAGGGCCTGGGCACCGCCCGGATCGCCAAGGTCTTCGGCATCATGAACGGCACCTGCAACTACATCCTCACCCGGATGGGCAATGAGGGCATATCCTTTGCCGATTGCCTCAAGGACGCCCAAGCCCTTGGCTATGCCGAGGCCGACCCGACCTTTGACGTGGAGGGTTTCGATACCGCCCACAAGCTCTCTATCCTCTCGACCCTCTGTTTTGGCTATGAGATCGCCCCTGACAAGATGCGGGTGGAGGGCGTTTCCAACATCACCCAGCACGATATCCAGGTAGCCGCCGAACTCGGCTACAAGATCAAGCTGCTGGGCATTGCCGAGCGCACCGAAAGCGGCATCGAGCAGCGCGTCCACCCCACTTTCGTGCCCAAGGGCAGCGCCATCGCCGGCGTCGATGGGGTGATGAACGCGATCGCGCTCGAAACCGACCACGTGCACGAGCTGCTGCTGGCCGGCCCGGGCGCTGGCGGTCCGCCCACGGCATCTTCCGTGCTTTCCGATATTCTGGACATCGCCCGCGGCACCCGCGTACCACCGCTCGGCGTGCCCAGCGCCGAACTCTTGCCCTACCGCGAAGCGCCGCACCGGGCCCATGAAGGCGGCTTCTACATCCGCCTCAGTGCCAAGGATGTGCCGGGCGCCCTGGCAGCCATCGCCACACGCATGGGGGAAAAGTCGATCTCCATCGATTCTGTCATCCAGCGGTCCGATTTGAGTGCCAAAGCCATCGCGCCCGATGGGTCGCCGGCCAGGACCGTGGTGATGATTACCCAACAGACTTTGGAATCATCGGTGCGCGAAGCGCTTGCACAGATAGCCGATGATGGGTTCATAGTCGGCGAACCACAATTGATACGCATCGAAAAGCTCTGACCTGTCCGGAAGAGCTTCAGGGGGAAACATGAAGCTCATCAAGGTCGAAGACGGTCGGGATCCTGCCAATCTGCATCGCACCTTGACGCTTGAAATGGTGCGCGTCACCGAGCGTGCCGCCATCGCTGCGGCCGAGTGGCGCGGCAAGGGCAATGAAAAGGCCGCCGATGAGGCCGCCGTCGCCGCCATGAAGGCTGAATTGGACGAAGTCGCCATTTCCGGCCGCATCGTCATCGGTGAGGGCGAGCAGTTCGAATGCGACGATCTTTTTGTCGGCCAGTCGGTGGGCCAGGGGCAGGGCCCCGAAGTCGACATCGCCGTCGATCCGCTTGAAGGCGTCACCCTCTGCGCCAAGAACCAGCCCGATTCGCTTGTCGTGCTCGCCATGGCCGAGCGCGGCGGCCTGCTCAACGTCGCGCGCAACGTCTACATGCACAAGATCGCCATCGGCGCCGAATATCCGCCCGAAACCGTACATATCGAATGGTCGGCGACCGAGAATGTGAAGGCGCTGGCCAAGGCCAAGGGCGTGCCGATCTCCGAAATCACCGCCATCGTGCTTGATCGTCCGCGTCATGGTGGTCTGCTCGAAGAGCTGCGCACGGCCGGTGTTTCGGTCAAGCTGCTCAGCGACGGCGACATCGCCGGCGTCATCCACGCCGTCAACACGGCCGATACCGGTGTTGATATCTATCTCGGCTCCGGCGGCGCTCCCGAGGGCGTGCTGGCCGCCGCGGCCCTGCGCTGCATCGGCGGGCAGATGCAGGGCAAGCTTATCCTCGATACGCCCGACAAGCGCATGCACGCCAACGAGATGGGCATAACCGACCCCAATCGCATCTACGATGTGACCGAACTGGCTTCCGGCGACGTGTTGTTTTCGGCCACCGGCGTCACCGACGGTTCACTCGCCGACGGCGTCCGCCTGCGGCGCGGCTGGGTCGAAACCTCCACCGTCGTCATGCGAAGCTGGAGCCAGACCACGCGCTGGATCAAGGCGCGGCACGCGCGGTAGCAGCGCACGCATTGCCACCCTTCTCCCCTTGTGGGAGAAGGTGCCCGAAGGGCGGATGAGGGGCCTCTTCGCCGGCAACCCCTTCCCACCCCGCGCAAAATCCCATAACCCTCACCCATGCCCGAAACCCCGCGCCCTTTTCTCGACATCACCCAATCGGTCTCCGGCCGCGCCTGGGTGGATCGGCTCGACACGGGCGCCGCGCGCAATGCCACGGCCATTGGCCAGCGGACGGGCATTCCAGATATCCTGGCGCGCATCATGGCCGGCCGGGGCGTAAGCCTTGAAGCCGCTGAAAGCTATCTTGAGCCGACCATCAGGGCCCTGATGCCAGATCCCTCGACCATGACCGGCATGGACGATCTCGCCGAGCGCCTGGCCAGGGCCATCACAGACAATGAATCCGTCGCCCTCTTTGGCGATTATGACGTGGACGGTGCCTGCTCCTGCGCCCTGATGACGCGCTTCCTGAGGCATTTCGGTATCGAACCCCAGGTCCATATTCCCGACCGGATATTCGAGGGCTACGGTCCCAATAGCGCGGCCATGGACAAGCTGATTGATGCCGGTGCCAGCCTGATCATCACGCTCGATTGCGGCACCACAAGCGAGGGACCCATCGCTCACGCTCGCGAGAAGGGCGCCGACGTTTTGGTCATCGACCATCACCTGGTCGATCACGACCTGCCCCCCGCCAATGCCTTGGTCAATCCCAATCGGCCCGATGACATTTCCGGCCTGGGCTATCTTTGCGCCGCCGGCGTCACCTTTATGGTTCTGGTGGCGGTCAATCGTGCACTGAGGAACCGTGGCGATACCGGCCTGCCCGATCTGCTGAGCCTGCTTGATCTGGTGGCGCTGGCCACGGTCTGCGACGTCGTCCCTCTGACCGGCCTAAATCGTGCCTTTGTGGTCCGGGGTCTTGAGGTCGCCCGGCGTGGCGAGAAACCCGGCCTCTCGGCCCTGGCGCTGGCGGCCCGTGCCAGCGGCCCGCTCAATCCCTACCATCTTGGCTTTCTCATCGGCCCGCGCATCAATGCCGGCGGGCGCATTGGCGATGCGGCCCTGGGGACGCGCCTTCTCGCCCTGGATGACGAGCATCAGGCCATGGTCATCGCCGCCCAGCTCGACGAGCTCAATGGCGAACGGCAGCGCATAGAAGTCGAGGCCGTGGAGCAGGCCGCCGTGACCGCTGAAGCCGAAATCGGCAGCGGCGAAGGGCCGCCCGTCCTGGTTCTGGCCTCCGCCGACTGGCATCCCGGCGTAGTGGGCCTGATTGCCGCGCGGCTGCGCGAACGCTTCGAGCGTCCCAGTTTCGCCATCGCCCTTAATCCCGATGGCACCGGTACCGGATCGGGCCGGTCCATGCCGGGCGTCGATCTGGGCAGTGCCGTCATCGAGGCCGTTGAAACTGGCATTATTCCCAAGGGTGGTGGCCATGCCATGGCGGCCGGTGTCAGCTTGCGCCCTGGCGATCTGGGGCCATTCCGGGCGTTCCTTGCTGAAAAGCTCAGCGCCAGTGTCGGGGTGGCCCGCGCCGCTTCCGCGCTCAAGATCGACGCAGCATTGACCGCGCGCGGCGCCAATATCGATCTGCTGCACAATCTGGAGCGGGCGGGCCCCTATGGTGCGGGCAATCCTTCGCCGGTCTTCGCTTTCCCCGCCCACCGCGCCCGCTTCCCGCAAATTGTGGGTAAGGGCGGCCATATCAGCTTTTCGCTGGCCTCCGACGATGGCGCCAAGCTCAAGGCCATTGCCTTCAGGGCTGCCGGCACGGCGCTCGGCGACACCTTGATGCGCGATAGCGATGGTCCGCTGCATTTCGCCGGCGGCCTGTCTATCGATCACTACCAGGGCCGCGAACAGCCCCAATTCCGCCTGATCGACATTGCCCGCCCGCCACGTTGATCACGCATAGATCCGATCCCATATTGCTAGCGTAGTGCCTTGGCATGTGGATCGGCAGGTCGCCTGAATGTGACAGGCGACTTGCATATCCAATTGCGACGGCTAAACTATCTCCTGGTGTCCTGTGGGAGGCGACGCCTCTCTGGCAGGACCATTCTGACACTCATGCTTGGCGACGGGCACGCGTTGCGCCGCCATTTTCTTGCTAAAGTTGGACCAAGCGGCACAATGACAAAAACAGCCGTCGAACACTCTCAGACCGGCACTTCGCTTTGGACGCACCTGACGTCCTGGCTGGTAGAACGAATTGGCGTTTCCCTGATCGGCAAGCCTATGCACGGCTCGCTGACTGTGGTGTTCCCCAATGGTCGCACCCGCACAGTGGGGCAGGGCAATGCCGGCGAGCACGCCACCTTGCGACTGAAGAATTTGAGGGTCATTTCAGAGGCCATGCAACGGGGCACCGTCGGCTTCGCGGCGGCCTATATGAACGGCGATATCGAATCGGACGACCTGACAGCGCTGTTCCGCTTCTTTCTGCAGAACCGGGATATGTTCGATCAGGCCGGCAAGGGCTTCTTCCGCCGCGCCGCTGCCGATCTGCATTATCATCTGTCGCGCCGCAATACGCTGGAAGGCTCAAAGAAGAACATCGCCGAGCACTACGATCTCGGAAACGATTTCTACGGCCAATGGCTTGATCCCTCGATGACCTATTCCTCGGCGGTCTTCACATCCGGGGATCAAGGCCTGGAAGAGGCCCAGCTAGCGAAATATCATCGTGTTGCCGACATGGCCGGTATTACCGAAGGCGCCTCGGTGCTCGAAATCGGCTGTGGTTGGGGCGGGTTTGCCGAGACCGTTGCGCGTGACTACAAGGCCAATCTGCGCGGTATCACCCTCTCTGCCGAGCAGTTGAAATTTGGTCTCGAACGGCTCAAGCGGCAGGGGCTGGACCAATATGCGACCCTCGTGTTCGAGGATTATCGCCACGCCCAGGGGCAGTTCGACCATATCGGCTCGATTGAGATGATCGAGGCCGTCGGGGAAGACAATTGGCCAAGTTATTTCCAGACCCTGCATGATCGCCTGAAGCCGGGCGGCACCGCCGCCATTCAGGCCATCACCATCCAGGAGCGGGACTTCGACAACTACAAGGCGGGGCCGGATTTCATCCAGCGCTACATCTTCCCCGGCGGCATGCTGCTCACCAAGACCGTGATGCAGGAGTTCGGCAACCGCTATGGCCTCGTGCTCGAACAGGTGGAGACTTTTGGCCAGTCCTATGCCCGCACCCTGCGGCTCTGGCGCGAGCGTTTCCTTGAGCGCTGGCCGATGATCGCACCGCTTGGTTATGACGAAGTGTTCAGGCGCAAATGGGTCTATTACCTCTCCTATTGTGAAGCTGGCTTCACCGAGAGCGCCATCGACGTGGGCATCTATCAGTACCGCCGGCCTGCAGAACCGGCCGCCTAACCTGGAAGGGGCGCATTGCGCGCCAAAATCCATCGGCCATCGCATTAACATGACTTGACCGCTCATCTTACGAGGTCTAGGGAACGGAAAATTTCCCGCTCCCGAAAGGTCCGTCATGCTCCGCTCCACTATGGTCGCACTCGCCTTGTTGGCCGGCTCCGCGCTGCCCGCGGCAGCGCAATGGAGCTTTGTCGGAGGCGATGGCGAAGCGGTCGCCCTCGACGAAACACCGGTCCGCATCATCGCCAGCCAGGATGCGGCGGCCGGCCTCATCCCGCTCGGTATTCGCCCGGTCGGCATCTATGCCGATAGCGCCGTCGCTGATGCCAAGGCCTTGCAGGGGCTCGACCTCTCGGGCATCGAAATCATCGGTCAGGCCTGGGGCGAAGTTGACATTGAAAAGGCCGCCGCGCTCGAACCCGATCTCATCATCGGGGAATACTGGCCACTCGATAAGACCTGGTCCGGCGGCGACGATGTGGTGGCTGCCCTGAGCCCACTCGCGCCGCTGACCGGCCCGATCCAGGGAGATTCCATCCTCACCCTGATCGAGGACTACGCAGCGCTGGCACAAAGTCTTGGCGCAGATCTCTCCGCCACTGAGATCGCCGCCTCCAAGACCGAGTTCGAAACCGCACTCTCCGAGTTCAAGGCCGCCGTCGCCGCCAAACCGGATCTGACCGCGCTGGCCGTATGGGCCGGCACGGATGCGCTCTATGTGGCGGCCACCGAAGGCTCCTCGGAACTGATGGATTTCGCGTCCTGGGGCCTCAATCTCATCGACCCCGAAGTGGCCGATGACCGGGGTTATTGGGAAACCCTCTCCTGGGAAAACGCGGACAAGTACCAGCCCGACCTGATCCTGGTCGACAATCGCTCCGAAGCGACCATGGAAACCGCGCTGGCCCAGCCCACCTGGACCCTGATGAAGGCAGCCGAGGCCGGGCAGGTCACCGACTGGCCCGCCTTCTGGCTGCGCAACTACGCCGCCTATGCCAGCGAACTGGAAAAGCTCACCGCTGCGATCAACGCCGCCGACGCCAATCTGGCGCCCTGATCCGGCACCATGAGTGAGCTGGCAGGCAATCGCGCACAAAAGGCGGCCCGGCTGACGCTGGGCCTGCTTTTGCTCGGCCTGGCACTGGCCGTCATCGCCATGCTCTCGCTCGCCACCGGCGCCCGCGCCATACCGCTTGAAAATGTCTGGACCGCCCTGGTCGCTTTCGATCCCAACGCCACCGAACACCGGATTATCTGGGACCTGCGGATGCCGCGCACTGTGGTTGGTCTCATGGTCGGGGCAGCGTTGGGACTTGCCGGCGCGGTACTGCAGGGGGCGACGCGCAATCCATTGGCCGACCCCTCCATCCTTGGCATTCACGCCGGCGCCTCGCTTGCCGTGGTTCTGGGCGTCGCCCTATTGGGCATGACCCAGCTTTCGACCTATGCCTGGATGGCCTTCGCCGGGGCAGGGGCCGCCATGCTCGTGGTCTATTCAGTCGCCTCGCTCGGGCGCGAAGGCGCCACCCCGGTCAAGCTCGCTTTGGCTGGCGCCGCCATCACCGCCGTGCTTCATTCCATCATCAACGCGATCCTGCTCACCAGCCCGCGAACCCTGGACGAAATCCGCTTCTGGCAGGTTGGCTCGCTGTCCGGCCGGTCCATGGACATTGCCCTGCAGGTCGCCCCCTTCCTGGCCGTCGGCATGATCCTGGCCCTCGCAACCGCGCGACTGCTCGATGGTCTGTCCATGGGCGATGACGTCGCCAGGGCCCTGGGCCAGCGCATTGGTCTCTCCCGCGGCATGGCCGGTCTCGCCGCTGTCATTCTGGCCGGAGCAAGCACTGCCGCTGCCGGTCCCATCGCCTTTGTCGGCCTCACCGTGCCCCATGTGGCCCGCGCCATCACCGGCCCCGGCTATCGCTGGATCCTGCCCTATTCCATGCTGCTGGCCCCCATCCTGCTGCTCGGCGCCGACGTTCTGGGCCGGGTCATCGCACCGCCCGGCGAAGTGCAGGTGGGCATCGTCACGGCATTTCTGGGTGCCCCCTTCTTCATCGCGCTGGTCCGGCGCCGCAAGCTGGCTTCGCTATGAGCGCCATTGCCGACACCTCGCGCATCAGCGCCGTGCGGCACGCTTCGGCCACGCGCCGGCGCAATGTCCTGCTCGGCCTGGCCCTGGCCCTGCTGGCCGCCTTTGCCCTGGCGCTCTATCTTGGCGACTATCCGGTGCCGGCCTCGGGGATTATCCAGTCGCTGCTGTCCCCAGTGACTGGCCTCGCCGATCGCAGTGTCGATTTCATCGTCCTGCAGGTCCGCCTGCCGCGCGCGATACTGGCCGTGCTCTCCGGCGCGAGCTTTGCCCTGGCCGGAATCATTTTCCAAACTCTTTTGCGCAACCCCTTGGCCAGCCCGGACATTATCGGCATCGCCCATGGTGCCAGCGCCGCCGCCGTGTTCTGCATCATCATCCTGGGCTGGTCGGGGATTGCTGTTTCTTTCGGTGCCTTTGGCGGCGCGGTCCTCACCGCCCTTGCGATCTATTTCCTGGCCTGGCGCAATGGCGTCACGGCCTTCCGCGTGGTGCTGATCGGCATCGGCATGGCCGCGATGCTGGCCGCCGTCATCTCCTATCTCTTCACCCGCGCGCGCCTCAACGAGGTGCAGCAGGCCATGGCCTGGCTCGTGGGCAGCCTCAATGCCGCCCGCACCGGTGATTCCATCGTCCTTGCCGGCGCCATGCTGGTGCTCATCCCACTGATGATCGGCCTGGTCCGCGCCCTTGATGCCATGGAGCTGGGCGACGACACCGCGCGCGCGCTCGGCGCCCCGGTCGAATTGACCCGCCTTGGCCTGATGCTGGTGGCTGTCGGCTTTGCCGCCTTTGCGACTGCCGCCGTGGGCCCTGTCGGCTTTGTCGCCTTCGTCTCCGGCCCCCTGGCCCGCAGCCTGCTCAAGGGGGCAGGGCGCGGCTTTGCCCAGGCAGCCCTCGTCGGCGCACTGGTCATGCTGGTTTCCGATCTGCTGGCGCAACACCTTCTGCCCACGGTGCAACTGCCCGTCGGCGTCGTCACGGGTGCCTGCGGCGCCCTGTTCCTGCTATGGCTGCTCATGGCCTCGGGCCGCTCCGGCCGGGTCAACTGAGCTTACGAGAAACGATCATGTCCGCAAATCACCAGCTCCTCGCCGCCGGTCTTGATCTCGCCTATGGCGAACGCCAGATCGTCTCGGCGCTCGACCTGAACCTGCCGCCGGGCAAGCTGACCGTGATTGTCGGCGCCAATGCCTGCGGCAAGTCCACCCTGCTGCGCGGTCTCGCCCGCCTGCTGACCCCGACCCGCGGCGCGGTCTATCTCGATGGCAAGCCGATCCACCAGATGCCGACCCGCCAGGTGGCGACCATTCTCGGCGTGCTGCCGCAAAGCCCCATCGCCCCCGATGCCATTTCGGTCACCGACCTGGTCGGCCGAGGCCGCTATCCGCACCAGGGCTGGTTCCGCCGCTGGACGCCCGAGGACGACACCGCCGTCGCCGAGGCCCTGGCCGCCACCGACACCGCCGAACTGGCCGATCGCCCCGTCGATGAACTCTCCGGCGGCCAGCGCCAGCGCGTCTGGATCGCCATGGCTTTGGCGCAGCAGACCGATCTCCTGCTGCTCGACGAACCCACCACCTTCCTCGACATCAACCACCAGGTCGAAGTGCTCGACCTGCTCACCGATCTCGTCCGGCATCGCGGCCGCACCGTCGTCGTCGTCCTGCACGATCTGAACCTGGCCTGCCGCTATGCCGACCACATCGTGGCCATGAAGGCCGGCAGGATCGTCGCCGAGGGCCGCCCCGTCGATGTGGTCACCGAAGCCGTGGTCAAGGACGTCTTCGGCATGACGTCGAGCGTGGTGGTCGATCCAGTCTCCAACACGCCCATGATCGTGCCCATCGGCCGGCATCATGCCGGCAAGGCGATGGCCTGAACCCGCTACTTCGCCACCCGCGCGGCCCATGCGGACGCGGCCCTGGCCATGCTCTGCAAATGGTCCGCTGCCGAAAACCCTGAAATCGTCTTGCGCGGCTTGAGGTCGTGGTCGCCATCCTCAAGCCAGAGCAGCTCGATCGCCGACGACAGGCCATAGCCCGGCACCTCGTCGCGAGTGCCGAATTCGTCCCGCGTGCCCTGAACGATCAGGGCAGGGGCCTGCAATCCCTTGAGATGCGCCGTCCGCAATTGCGCCGGCTTGCCGGGTGGATGAAACGGATAGCCAAGGCAGATGAGGCCGGCAATGCGCCCGGCCGCAAACAACTCGTCCGCGACCATGCTGGCCACCCTTCCGCCCATCGATTTGCCGCCAATCAACAGATGCCCGCCGCTCGGCGCGAACTGATCCATGGCCGCCAGATATTCGCCCATGAGCTTTTCGGCCTTGGGTGGCGGCCTGCGGCCTTCGCCACTGCGCCGCGCCGCCATATAGGCAAACTCGAACCGCACGACACGAAAACCCTCTGCAGCCAGCGCCTTGGCTGCCGCCGACATCGACGCCGAATCCATCGGCGCACCCGCACCATGCGCCAGCAATAGGGTCACCGCCGCGTCCTCCGGACCATCGCTGAGAAACCCTGTCGCCATGCCGTCCCGATCTCCCCGACTGCCGATCGCCATGTCCCTGTGTGCCACCCCGACAACGCCGTTGACAAGCGGACAACCAAAGGAACAAAATAAGAACAAATATCGCACTGGTGACGCCATGGCTGCCGCAGCGACCATTCTTCATGCCGATCTGGATTCCTTTTACGCCTCGGTTGAGCAATTGCTGAACCCGGACCTGCGCGGCAAGGCCATGGCCGTTGGCGGCGGAGTTGTGCTGGCCGCGTCTTACGAAGCCAAGGCCTTCGGTGTGCGCGGTGGCATGTCCGGGCGCCGCGCGCGCGAACTCTGCCCGCATCTGATTTTCGCTCCCGGCCATTTCGACCAGTATCAGCGGCTTGGCGACGCCGCGATCGACATCATGCGCGATTACACCCCGTTGATTGAGCGCATCTCCATCGACGAGGCCTTTGCCGATGTGGCTGGCTGCACGCATCTTTTCGGCACTCCGGAACAGATCGCCATCACCATCCGCGAACGGGTGCGTCGGGAACTGGGCCTGCCCATTTCAGTCGGCGTCGCGCGCACCAAGCATCTGGCCAAAGTCGCCTCCCAGGTCGCCAAGCCCGATGGTCTGGTCCTCGTTGAACTGGGGACGGAGCTGGCCTTCCTCCATGACCTGCCCGTGGGCCTCATGTGGGGTGTCGGCCCGGTCACCGAAGCCCGGCTCAGGCAGCAGGGCATCACCACCATCGGCCAATTGGCCAACACGCCGGGCCAGTCGTTGCGCGGCCTGCTGGGCGAGGCCATGGGCGAAAAACTGGCCGATCTTGCCTGGGATCGCGACAGTCGCGCCGTCCAGACGCGCCACAGCGCCCGCTCTGCCGGCGCCCAGTCGGCTCTGGGCCGAAGGCCGGCGACCGAAGCAGTCTATAAGCCCGTCCTGCGCCATCTGACCGACCGCGTCACCGCCCGCCTGCGTGCCAAATCGCTTGTGGGGCGCACCGTTACGGTCCGCATCCGCTTTGCTGACATGCGGGCCATTACCCGTTCGCTCACCCTGGATGCACCGGTCTCCGCCACCCTCATCGTCGCCGAAATCGCCGAGGACCTGGTGCGCGCCGCCCTTGTCGAAAACCCGCGGGAAAAGCACATCACGCTGCTCGCCATTTCAGTCTCCCACCTTGGACCGCAACCGCATATCCAGCTCGAATTGCCCCTCAACCTCCCCGACGAAAACCACCGCCCCGGCACGCCCAGCGGCCTCGCGCGCTGGACTGCCGACCGCGCCATGGACCAGGCCCGCACCCGCTTCGGCCGCGCCGCCATCGGCTACGCCATCACCCAGCTCGGCCCCCAAAAATCCGTCCCCGACGCCTTCCGCGAACTGGCCGAAAAAGACTTGTAGCGTCCACAGGGCCAAACCATCCCGTTGGCAGGTTCACAGCTTGGGGAAGGGCAGTATGGCCTCAGGCTCTCCACGCTCCCTTCTCGGCCACCAGCGGCCGGTTGAGGCAGCGTCTGGCCGGCAATTGAAACAAGACGCACCGACCGTCACTCTCGAGCACAGCCTGCAAGCTCCGCACTTTGGTTGCGGGTGTGGGGAGGAAACTGCCGCTCTACTGCAGCGCGAATTTCGCGCTATGAAGACGTCCAACGCTCGGGCACCGCTATTCCACCACCCACCGACCGTCACCCTCGGGCCTGACCCGAGGGCTCTGTACTTTTGTGCCGGGATGGGGTGGAAAGCTGCCGGTCTGCTCCAGCGCGGAATTCTCGCTATGAAGACGTCCAACGCTTGGGCACCGATATTGCCCCACCCACCGGCCGTCACCCTCGGGCTTGACCCGAGGGCTCTGCACTTCAAGATGCCCGTATGGGCGGCTATGTCTAC
>JAVJRP010000024.1:0-55073 GCA_040218355.1 Devosia sp.
GTGTGGCGACAAGGTTGCCGAAGAGATGATGGACGCGATCCGTACCGTCCAGATCGATGAGGAAACCAAGCGTCAGAAGCCGATCAACTCGGTTTACATGATGAGCCACTCGGGTGCGCGTGGTTCGCCGGCCCAGATGAAGCAGCTTGCCGGCATGCGCGGCCTGATGGCCAAGCCGGACGGCTCGATCATCGAAACGCCGATTACCGCGAACTTCAAGGAAGGCCTGAACGTGCTGGAGTACTTCAACTCCACCCACGGTGCCCGTAAGGGTCTGGCTGATACCGCTCTGAAGACCGCGAACTCGGGTTACCTGACCCGTCGTCTGGTGGACGTGGCGCAGGACGCGATCATCGTGTCCGAAGACTGCGGCACCGAGCGTGGCCTGACCATGGAGCCCATCGTGGACGCCGGTCAGGTTGTGGCCTCTCTGGGTCAGCGCATCTTGGGTCGTACGACGGCCGACGATGTGTTCCACCCGATTTCGGGCGATCTGATCGCGCCGAAGGGCACGCTGCTCGAAGAGAAGCATGTCGACGTGATCGAAGAGGCCCGTATCCAGTCGGTCCGCATTCGTTCGCCGCTGACCTGCGACATGCGTCAGGGTTGCTGCGCGGCCTGCTACGGTCGTGACCTGGCTCGCGGTACTCCGGTCAATATCGGTGAAGCTGTCGGCGTTATCGCTGCACAGTCCATCGGTGAACCCGGTACCCAGCTCACCATGCGTACCTTCCACATTGGTGGTACCGCGCAGGTGGTCGACTCCTCCTTCCTCGAGGCTGGTGCCGAGGGCAAGATCGAAGTCCGCAATCCGAACCTGGCAACTGTCGAAGGCGGCAAGCAGGTCGTGATGGCCCGTAACGTGTCGCTGGCGATTGTCGATGCCGACGGCAAGGAGCGCACCACGCACAAGGTGACCTATGGTTCCAAGCTGCTGATCAAGGAAGGCGACACTGTTCGCCGTGGTCAGCGTCTGGCCGAATGGGATCCGTACACCCGTCCAATCCTCGCTGAAGTCGAGGGTGAAGTGGTGTTCGAGGACCTGGTGGATAGCGCTTCGGTGGCAGAAAACACCGATGAGGCGACCGGCTTCACCAAGCGCGTGGTCATTGACTGGCGCGGCAATCAGCGTGGCGAAGGTCTCAAGCCTGCGCTCGCCATTGCCCGTGGCGGTTCGATTGCCAAGGTGGAACGTGGCGGCGAAGCCCGGTACCTGCTTTCGGTCGATGCGGTTATTGCCGTTGAGCCGGGCGAAAAGGTTGCACCGGGTGACGTTCTGGCCCGTATTCCGCTGGAAAGCGCCAAGACCAAGGACATCACCGGCGGTCTGCCGCGTGTGGCCGAGCTGTTCGAAGCCCGTCGTCCGAAGGATCACGCCATCATCGCCGAGATCGATGGTACCATCCGCTTCGGTCGCGACTACAAGAACAAGCGTCGCGTGGTCATCGAGCCGAACGAGGAAGGTGCCGATCCGGTCGAATACCTGATCCCGAAGGGCAAGCCGTTCCATCTGCAGGAAGGCGATACCATCGAGAAGGGCGAATACATCCTGGACGGCAATCCCGCTCCGCATGACATCCTTGCGATCAAGGGCGTCGAAGAGCTGGCGCGCTATCTCGTCAACGAGATCCAGGAGGTCTATCGCCTGCAGGGCGTGCTGATCAACGACAAGCACATCGAGGTGATCGTTCGCCAGATGCTGCAGAAGGTCGAGATCGTGGAACCCGGCGAGTCCGGTCTGCTCAAGGACGAGCAGCTCGACAAGCTGGACTTCGATGAGCTCAACGATCAGCTTGTTGCCGAAGGCAAGAAGCCGGCTACGGCGAACCCTGTGTTGCTGGGTATCACCAAGGCCTCGCTGCAGACCCGTTCGTTCATCTCGGCGGCCTCGTTCCAGGAGACCACACGCGTTCTCACGGAAGCTGCCGTGTCCGGCAAGGCCGACCTGCTCGAAGGCCTCAAGGAGAACGTCATTGTCGGCCGCTTGATCCCGGCGGGTACCGGTGCCGGCCAGTCCAAGGCCAAGGTGATCGCAGCCAAGCGCGACGATCTCATCCTGGAAGAACGTCGCCGCCAGGCTGAGACCGTTCAGATCGCAGCGCCTGCTGCTGAGTAACGGGACTAAGATGCAAGAATTGGGGAAGGGGCCTTCGGGCCCCTTTCTTTTTGGCTATTTGACCTGGTTCAGGAAGTTGGTGAGTTCGCGGGCCGCTGCCGCGCCGGCGCGGTTGGCACCAATGGTCGAGGCGGAGGGGCCGTAGCCGACCAGATGCACGCGAGGGTCCTTGGCCACTTGGGTGGCAAGGCGCCCGGTCATGGTGATGCCGCCGCTCTCCTCCCGGATCTGCAGCGGTGCCAGATGGTCAAGGGCGCTGCGAAAGCCAGTGCACCACAAGATCACATCGACATCGAGCGCCCGGCCATCCGGCCAGCGAACGCCCGTCGGCGTGATTTCGGAGAACATGGGCTGACGATTCAGCACGCCGCGCTTGCGCATGGCTTCGATAGCTGGCGTGACGGGTAAGCCAGTGACTGACACCACGGCGCGGGGTGGCAGGCCGGCACGAACTCGCTCTTCCACCATGGCGACGGCCTGGCGACCTGCGTCTTCATCGAATGCGCCATCGCGCCAGCGGGGAGGGGTGCGGGTCACCCAGCTTGTCCGCGTTACTTGTGAGATCTGGTCGAGCAGTTGGAGGGCGGAGATGCCCCCGCCGACAATCAGGACATGGCGCCCGGTAAAGTCGCTGGCCGTTTGGAAGTCCTTTGTGTGCAGCGTTTGCCCGCCGAAGGTGGCGGCGCCGGGATACTCGGGAATATAGGGGTTCTCCCAAGTGCCCGTGGCATTGATGATGCCGCGAGCAGAGAGCAGTCCGCGGTCAGTTTCGACGCGCAGCCGCTCGCCACGATCACACACCACTTTCACCGTCGCTGGGCGCAAAACACGAAGATCGAAATGGGTCTCATAGGCGGCAAAGTAATGCGGCACCGCAATCGAGGCCTTGACCGTATCGCCCCCACCCGCAAATTCACCGAAGGCAAGACCGGGCAGGTCGTGAACGCGATTGACTGTGCTCAAGGTGAGTGAGGGCCAGCGGTACTGCCAGGCGCCACCCGGTTGCGGGGCCTGATCGAGAACCAGGAAATCCTTCTCCGGTTCGAGCCCGAGCTTAAGCAGATGGTGCGCGGCGCTGAGCCCTGCTTGCCCGGCGCCGATCACCACGATATCCAGTTTCAGGGCGGCAAGCAGGGTCTGTTCGCTCAAAGGGCGCTCCGTGGTTGGCACCTGATCTAGGCAAGGCCAGGCTGATGCGCAAGGGCAGGGGGGGCCGCGTTCCCGGTGACGCCCTTTGGGGGCTTGAGTCGTGTGCCGAACCGTTTTTTGGCAATCCGTCCAGTTCCCTTCGATGGGGAACCAGGCTCACTTGCCTGAAACGCAAGGCTCGCCTTCGGTTTTTTCACGAAAGAATCCTTGACGGGGCGAGTCTTCGGTTCTAAACAGCGCCTACCTTAGCGGTCGGTCGTGGTTGCCACACCGGGTCCCTGCCATCTTGAGCGGGAATCCATGGCGATCAAACACACTGTCGGGTAGTTAGACGAAGCAAATCCTTGTGCGCATGACTGCTGCCGAAAGGCGGGTGGTCCGCTGCAATTGGGGCGCTGCCGAATCCTTAGTGGTTTCGGGCATGCGCCGCTTTGGTTTGCTTGTGTAGACCGAACTGCGCGTCCCAAGGGGCGTGAATTTAGTACTGGGGCCTATCACAAGATGATGGGCTTCGAATTTTGGACGATGGAAAGAGCGCAATGCCCACCATTAATCAGCTGATCCGCAAGCCACGCGCCAGCAAGCCAAAGCGGAACAAAGTTCCGGCCATGGAAGCCAATCCGCAGAAGCGCGGCGTTTGTTCCCGTGTGTACACCACGACCCCTAAGAAGCCGAACTCGGCTCTGCGCAAGGTTGCCAAGGTCCGCCTGACCAACCAGCGCGAAGTGATTTCGTATATCCCGGGCGAAGGTCACAATCTGCAGGAGCACTCCGTCGTGCTCATCCGCGGCGGTCGCGTACGCGATCTGCCGGGCGTTCGCTATCACGTGCTCCGCGGTGTCCTGGACACGCAGAGCGTGAAGGACCGCAAGCAGCGCCGGTCCAAGTATGGCGCGAAGCGTCCGAAGTAAGGAGATATTGAGCGATGTCCCGTCGTCACCGCGCTGAAAAGCGTGAAGTTATTCCTGATCCCAAGTTCGGCGATCTGGTCGTTTCCAAGTTCATGAATTCGCTCATGAAGGACGGCAAGAAGTCTGCTGCCGAATCCATCGTCTATGGCGCTTTCGATATCGTCGAAGCCAAGACCAAGCAGGATCCGATCACCGTGTTCCATGGCGCCCTGGACAATATCCGTCCGGCTGTCGAGGTCCGGTCGCGCCGCGTTGGTGGTGCAACCTACCAGGTTCCGGTTGAAGTCCGTACCGAACGTCAGCAGGCCCTGGCCATTCGCTGGCTGATCGATAGCGCCCGCAAGCGTGGTGAGAACACCATGCGCGAGCGTCTGTCCGGTGAGCTCATGGACGCGATGAACGGTCGCGGCCAGGCCGTCAAGAAGCGCGAAAACACGCACCGTATGGCTGATGCCAACCGTGCATTCTCGCACTACCGCTGGTAGTAGGAGCGCCCCATGGCACGCGAATACCCGATTAATCTGTATCGTAACTTCGGCATCATGGCGCACATCGATGCTGGCAAGACGACGACGACAGAACGCATCCTCTACTACACCGGCAAGTCCCATAAGATCGGCGAAGTCCACGACGGCGCTGCGACCATGGACTGGATGGAGCAGGAGCAGGAACGCGGTATCACCATCACGTCGGCTGCCACCACGACCTTCTGGAAGGATCGTAATGGCACCATGCACCGCTTCAACATCATCGACACCCCGGGCCACGTGGACTTCACCATCGAAGTCGAACGTTCGCTGCGCGTGCTCGACGGTGCTGTTGCGCTGCTCGACGCCAATGCCGGTGTTGAGCCCCAGACCGAAACCGTCTGGCGCCAGGCCGACAAGTATCACGTTCCGCGTCTGATCTTCGTCAACAAGATGGACAAGATCGGTGCTGACTTCTACCGCTGCGTCGACATGGTCGGTACGCGTCTGGGCGCCAAGGGCGTTCCGGTGCAGCTCCCGATCGGTGCCGAGAATGACTTCAAGGGCGTCGTCGATCTGATCGAAATGAACGCTCTGGTCTGGCGCAATGAAGAGCTCGGCGCGCAGTGGGATATCGTGGAAATTCCGGCCGACCTCAAGGAAAAGGCCGAGAAGTACCGCGAAGCCATGATCGAAGCTGCCGTCGAACTCGACGATGCTGCGATGGAAGCCTATCTCGAAGGCGAAATGCCGAGCAACGACACCATTCGTCGTCTGCTGCGTCAGGGCGTCTGCGACACCAAGTTCTTCCTGATCTTTGCTGGCTCCGCCTTCAAGAACAAGGGCGTACAGCCTCTGCTCGACGGCGTTATCGACTTCCTGCCGGCCCCGACCGACGTGCCGGCCATCAAGGGTGTCGATGCCAAGACCGAAGAGCCGATCGAACGTCATGCTGACGACAACGAGCCGCTCTCGATGCTGGCCTTCAAGATCGCCAACGACCCGCACATGGGCTCGCTGACTTTCTGCCGCATCTATTCGGGCAAGCTCGAGCAGGGTGCACAGCTTGAGAACACCGTGAAGGGCAAGCGCGAACGCGTTGGCCGCATGTTCCAGATGCACTCGAACAGCCGTGAGCAGATCAGCGAAGCCTTCGCTGGTGACATCGTGGCGATCGTGGGCCTGAAGGACACCACAACTGGTGATACCCTGTGCCCGTCGAACTCGCAGGTAATCCTGGAGCGCATGATCTTCCCGGATCCGGTTATCGACATCTCGGTTGAACCGAAGTCGAAGGCCGACCAGGAAAAGATGGGCCTGGCGCTCAACCGCCTGGCAGCCGAGGATCCGACTTTCCGCGTCAAGACCGACGAGGAATCGGGCCAGACCATCATCTCGGGCATGGGCGAGTTGCATCTCGACATTCTCGTGGATCGCATGAAGCGCGAGTTCAAGGTCGAGGCCAATATCGGCCAGCCCCAGGTTGCCTATCGTGAGACCATCACGAAGAAGACCATCAAAGACTACACCCACAAGAAGCAGTCCGGTGGTTCGGGTCAGTTTGCCCGTATCAAGCTTGATGTCGAGCCGGGTGAAGTTGGCAAGGGTCTTGAATTCGTCAACGCCATCGTTGGTGGCGCAGTGCCGAGGGAATACGTCCCGGGCGTTCAGAAGGGCCTGGAATCGGTCATGGGCGCAGGTCCGCTGATCGGCTTCCCGGTCGTGGACATCAAGGTCACCCTGACCGACGGTGCGTACCACGATGTGGACTCCTCGGTGCTGGCATTCGAAATCGCAGCGCGCGCGGGTTTCCGTGAAGCAATGCGTGAAGCCGGTCCGAAGATTCTCGAGCCGATCATGAAGGTTGAAGTTACGACGCCAGATGAGTACATGGGCGACGTCATCGGTGATTTGAATTCCCGTCGTGGGCAGATCCAGGGCACTGAAAGCCGTGGTGTGATCCAGGTCGTGAATGCATTTGTGCCGCTTGCCAACATGTTTGGTTACGTGAATTCGCTCCGGTCCATGAGCCAGGGTCGTGCTCAGTATTCGATGGTTTTCGATCACTACGAGCAGGTCCCGCAGGCAGTCGCCGACGAAGTCCAGGCCAAATACGCCTAAAAACAGCGCAAGCTACTAAAAACTCAACTGAATGTCGGCGATTGCGCTGACGAATTTGGAGAAAAGCGATGGCGAAGGAAAAGTTCTCCCGCAACAAGCCGCACTGCAACATCGGCACCATCGGTCACGTTGACCATGGCAAGACCTCGCTGACCGCAGCGATCACCAAGGTCCTGGCCGAAACCGGCGGTGCGACCTTCCGGGATTACTCGCAGATTGATGCTGCGCCGGAAGAGAAGGCACGCGGTATCACCATCAACACCGCTCACGTCGAGTATGAGACGCAGAACCGTCACTACGCTCACGTCGATTGCCCGGGCCACGCCGACTATGTGAAGAACATGATCACCGGTGCTGCCCAGATGGACGGCGCGATCCTGGTCGTGTCCGCTGCTGACGGCCCGATGCCCCAGACCCGTGAGCACATCCTGCTCGCCCGTCAGGTTGGCGTTCCGGCTCTGGTCGTGTTCCTGAACAAGTGCGACATGGTCGACGATCCGGAACTGCTTGAGCTCGTTGAACTCGAAGTGCGCGAACTCTTGAGCTCGTACGAGTTCCCCGGCGACGATATTCCGATCATCAAGGGCTCGGCTCTTGCTGCTCTGGAAAACTCGGATCCGAAGCTCGGCCACGACGCCGTTCTCGAGCTGATGGCTGCCGTCGACTCCTACATCCCGCAGCCGGAACGTCCGGTTGACCAGCCGTTCCTGATGCCGATCGAAGACGTTTTCTCGATCTCGGGTCGTGGTACCGTGGTGACCGGTCGTGTTGAACGCGGCATCGTCAAGGTTGGTGAAGAAGTCGAAATCGTCGGCATCAAGGCGACCCAGAAGACCACCGTTACCGGTGTTGAAATGTTCCGCAAGCTGCTCGACTCGGGTGAAGCTGGCGACAACATCGGCGCCCTGATCCGCGGTGTAGACCGCACCCAGGTGGAACGTGGCCAGGTGCTCTGCAAGCCCGGTTCCGTGACCCCGCACACCGACTTCGTTGCTGAGGCCTATATCCTCACCAAGGAAGAAGGCGGCCGTCACACTCCGTTCTTCGGCAACTACCGTCCGCAGTTCTACTTCCGCACCACCGACGTGACCGGCATCGTGACGCTGCCGGAAGGCACCGAGATGGTGATGCCGGGCGACAACATCAACATGAATGTTCAGCTGATCGTTCCGATCGCCATGGAAGAGAAGCTCCGCTTCGCTATCCGTGAAGGTGGCCGCACTGTCGGCGCCGGCGTCGTCGCGAAGATCCTGAAGTAAGCCTCTTTGAGACAGTCGCGGCGCGCGAGTCTCGCGCGCCGCGAACCTTTTATGTCAGGATTGTGAAGATGAACGGTCAGAATATCCGCATCCGCCTCAAGGCGTTTGACCACCGCGTGCTCGACACCTCGACCCGCGAAATCGTCAATACCGCCAAGCGCACGGGTGCACAGGTTCGCGGGCCGATCCCGCTGCCGACCCGCATCGACAAGTTCACCGTGAACCGCTCGCCCCATATCGATAAGAAGGCGCGTGAGCAGTTCGAGATCCGGACCCACAAGCGTCTCCTGGACATTGTGGACCCGACTCCCCAGACGGTTGATGCACTGATGAAGCTCGATCTCGCCGCCGGTGTCGACGTCGAAATCAAGCTCTAAAACAAGAGTTTCCGCGCCTGCCGCTAAATGGGTCCTCTGAAAACATGACCCGGCAGAGCGCCAACAAGAAGGTAAAAACCGATGCGTTCTGGATTGATCGCACAGAAGCTGGGCATGACCCGCATCTTCACCGAGGACGGTAACCACGTCCCCGTGACGGTGTTGGGTTTGCAGAACTGCCAGGTGGTAGGCCAGCGGACCGTCGAAAAGGACGGCTATGTCGCCCTGCAACTGGGTGCTGGCCAGGCCAAGCCCAAGAATGTCTCCAAGGCTGAGCGCGGCCAGTATGCCGTTGCCAAGGTGGAACCCAAGCGCCATGTCGCCGAGTTCCGCGTTGACGCCGACAACCTGATCGAGGTTGGCGCGACCCTGAAGGCTGACCACTTTTCCGAAGGCCAGTTGGTTGACGTGACCGGCACCTCCATCGGTAAGGGCTTTGCCGGCGGTATGAAGCGCTGGAACTTCGGTGGTCTGCGTGCCTCGCACGGTGTGTCCGTGTCGCACCGCTCGATCGGTTCGACCGGTGGCCGTCAGGACCCGGGCAAGACCTTCAAGAACAAGAAGATGCCGGGCCATATGGGCGATCGTCGCATCACCACGCAGAACGTCAAGGTCGTCAAGACCGACGTGGAACGTGGCCTGATCATGATCCAGGGTTCGGTTCCAGGCTCCAAGGGTGCCTGGATTATGATCAAGGACGCCGTCAAGAAGCCGGCTCCCGCGAACGCTGCCTTCCCTGGCTCGTTCGAGGCTGCAGCTTCGGGAGATGCGAAGTAAATGGAACTCCAGGTAACCACTCTCGAAGGCAAGTCGGCCGGCAAGGTCGAGGTCGCGGACGCTGTGTTCGGCCTCGAAGTCCGTCCCGACATCCTGCACCGCATGGTGCGCTACCAGCAGCTCAAGGCCATGTCCGGCACGCATGACGTGAAGAACCGGTCGGAAGGCGCGCGCACGGGCAAGAAGTTCGTGAAGCAGAAGGGTTCGGGCGGCGCTCGTCACGGCGACCGCAAGGCTCCCCAGTTCCGTGGTGGTGGCCGTGCATTCGGTCCGACCCCGCGCAGCCACGCAATCGATCTTCCCAAGAAGGTCCGCGCTCTGGCCCTGAAGCACGCTCTGTCGTCCAAGGCCAAGGCCGGTTCGCTGATCGTGATCGACAGTGTCGCTCAGAAGGAAGCCAAGACGGCAGTCCTGCGCACCACTTTCGGCAAGCTGGAATGGGCAAATGCCCTGATCATCGATGGCGCGAATGTCGACCAGAACTTTGCTCTGGCCGCCCGCAACATCCCGAATATCGACGTGCTGCCGATCCAGGGGATCAACGTTGTTTCGATCCTGAAGCGCGACAAGCTCGTCCTGACCAAGGCAGCGCTGGAAGCGCTCGAAGCGAGGTTCGCATGAACAAGCTTGCCGCATACGACATCGTCCGTAACCCCGTCGTGACTGAAAAGTCGACGATGGCTTCGGAATACAACCAGGTCGTTTTCGACGTGGCGATTGATGCTAGCAAGACCGAGATCAAGGCCGCCGTCGAGCAGCTCTTCTCGGTCAAGGTCAAGGCAGTGAACACCCTGGTCCGCAAGGGCAAGGTGAAGCGCTTCCGTGGCAAGGTTGGTGTTCGCAACGACGTCAAAAAAGCCGTCGTAACCCTGGTCGATGGCCAGTCGATCGATATTTCGACCGGCCTTTAAGGGATAAGAGACAGACAAATGGCTCTAAAGACTTATAACCCCACTTCCGAAGGCCGTCGCACGCTGGTGACGACTGATCGGTCGGAACTGTGGAAGGGTGCTCCGGTCAAGGCTCTGACCGAAGGCCTGAGCAAATCCGGTGGTCGCAACAATCGTGGTCGCATTACTGCGTTCCATCGTGGCGGCGGTCACAAGCGCAGCTATCGCATGATCGACTTCAAGCGCGTGAAGTTCGACATGGTCGGGACCGTTGAACGTCTCGAGTATGATCCGAACCGCACCGCCTGGATTGCGCTGATCAAGTACGAAGACGGTGAGCTGGCCTATATCGTTGCGCCGCAGCGTCTGACTGCAGGCGACAAGGTGATCTCCTCGCTCAATGGCGCGGACGTGAAGCCAGGCAACACCATGCCGCTCGAACGTATGCCGGTGGGTACCATCGTGCACAATATCGAGCTCAAGCCCCGCAAGGGCGGCCAGGTCGCCCGTTCGGCCGGTGCCTATGCCCAGTATGTGGGCCGCGACCAGGGTTGGGCCATTCTGCGCCTGAACTCGGGTGAGCAGCGCCGCGTGCATGGGACCTGCCTGGCCACTGTTGGTGCGGTCAGCAACCAGGACCACTCGAACACCTCGATGGGTAAGGCTGGTCGCAATCGCTGGCTGGGCCGCAAGCCGGTCAACCGCGGCGTGACCATGAACCCGGTCGACCACCCGCATGGTGGTGGTGAAGGCCGTACCTCGGGTGGCCGTCATCCGGTGACCCCATGGGGCAAGCCCACCAAGGGCAAGCGTACGCGCAGCAACAAGGCTACGGACCAGTTTATCGTTCGCAGCCGTCACGTGAAGAAGGGCAGGTAAGACATGACCCGTTCGATTTGGAAGGGGCCGTTCGTCGACGGCTATCTGCTCAAGAAGGCCGAGAAGGCCCAGACCTCCGGCCGCAATGATGTGGTCAAGATCTGGACCCGTCGCTCGACCATCCTGCCGCAGTTCGTCGGCATCACGTTCGGCGTGCACAATGGCCAAAAGCATGTCCCGGTGCTCGTCACCGAGGAAATGATCGGTCACAAGTTTGGCGAATTCGCGCCGACCCGTACCTATTACGGTCACGCGGCCGACAAGAAGGCCAAGAGGAAGTAGAGATGAGCAAGCCTAAGACTGAGCGCGCTCTCAAGGATAACGAGGCAAAGGCTGTCCTGCGCATGCTGCGCATCAGCCCTCAGAAGCTGAACCTCGTCGCGCAGTTGATCCGTGGCAAGAAGGTCGAGCGGGCTCTGGCCGATCTCGAATTCAGCCACAAGCGCATCTCCGGCCAGGTGAAGAAGGTGCTCGAGAGCGCCATCGCCAACGCCGAAAACAACCACGGCCTGGACACCGACGCTCTTGTCGTTGCCGAAGCCTATGTGGGCAACTCGCTGGTGATGAAACGCTTCACCGCTCGCGGCCGTGGCCGGTCGTCGCGGATCGAGAAGCCGTTCTCGCACCTGACGATTGTTGTCCGGCAAGTTGAGGAGGCCGCATAATGGGTCAGAAAATCAATCCGATTGGCTTCCGTCTCGGCATCAACCGGACATGGGATAGCCGTTGGTACGCCAACAAGGGCGAATATGGTGTTCTGCTTCAGGAAGACCTGAAGATCCGCACCATGCTGATGAAGGAACTGAAGGCCGCTGCGGTCTCCAAGATCGTCATCGAGCGCCCGCACCGCAAGTGCCGCGTGTCGATCCACACTGCCCGTCCGGGTATCGTGATCGGCAAGAAGGGCGCTGACATCGACAAGATCCGCGCCAAGGTGAAAAAGTTCACCGACAGCGAAGTGCACATCAACATCGTTGAAGTGCGCAAGCCGGAAACCGATGCAACGCTGGTTGCCCAGGGCATTGCCCAGCAGCTGGAACGCCGTGTGGCATTCCGTCGCGCCATGAAGCGCGCCGTGCAGACCGCAATCCGCATGGGCGCCGGTGGTATCCGCGTCAATGTTGGTGGTCGTCTCGGTGGTGCCGATATCGCCCGTACCGAATGGTACCGCGAAGGCCGCGTGCCGCTGCACACCCTGCGTGCCGATATTGACTACGGTACTGCTGAAGCCGAAACCACTTACGGCATCATCGGTATCAAGGTCTGGATCTTCAAGGGCGAAGTGCTCGAGCATGATCCGTCGGCCCACGAGCGTCGTGCCACCGAAGGTGGTGAAGGTGGTCAGCGTTCTGAGCGCGAACCGCGCCGTGAACGCGGCGACCGCGACCGCGAACGCGCATAAGAAGGTTAGTTCATTATGCTGCAACCGAAGAGAACTAAGTTCCGCAAGGCCCACAAAGGCCGGATCCACGGCGAAGCCAAGGGTGGTACCACCCTGGCTTTCGGTCAGTACGCACTCAAGGCCACCGAGCCGGAACGCGTTACGGCCCGCCAGATCGAAGCTGCCCGCCGTGCTATCACTCGTGAGATGAAGCGCCAGGGCCGCGTCTGGATCCGGATTTTCCCGGATGTGCCGGTTTCCAAGAAGCCTACCGAAGTCCGTATGGGTAAGGGTAAGGGCTCCGTGGAGTACTGGGCTGCGCGCGTAAAACCGGGTCGTATCGTTTTTGAGATTGACGGCGTACCCGAAGACGTTGCAAAGGAGGCCCTTCGCCTCGGAGCAATGAAGTTGCCGATCACCACGCGTATTGTCACGCGTATTGCCGATTAAGGAACACGAGCATGAAAGCCAGTGATGTGCGGGCCAAGACCGCAGACGAACTGAAAGATCAGCTCGTCGACCTGAAGAAAGAACAGTTCAACCTGCGTTTCCAGCGCGCTACCCAGCAGTTGGAAAAGCCGGCCAGGGTTCGGGAAGTCCGCCGCGATATCGCGCGGATCAAAACCGTCCTCGGCCAAAAGAACGCAGCTAAGTAAGGATTCACACCCATGCCAAAGCGCGTTTTGCAGGGGACCGTTGTCTCCGACGCCAATGACAAGACCATCGTGGTTCGTGTCGAGCGCCGTTTCACCCATCCGCTTCTGAAGAAGACCGTGCGTCGTTCCAAGAAGTACCACGCCCACGATGAAAATAATGTGGCAAAGGTCGGTCAGACCGTGTGGATCGAGGAAACAGCGCCGATTTCGAAGAACAAGCGTTGGTCGCTCGTGCCGGCTTCGTCGCCGTCTGCGTAAGAGAAACAATTCAGGTCGGCGCGCCGGGTGACGGTGCAGCCGATAAACTAGAAGGCATCCAGTCATGATCCAGATGCAGTCCAATCTCGACGTCGCGGACAATTCCGGCGCTCGTCGTGTCATGTGCATCAAGGTGCTGGGCGGTTCGCATCGTAAATACGCCTCGGTCGGCGACATTATTGTCGTTTCGGTCAAGGACGCTATTCCGCGCGGCCGCGTCAAAAAGGGCCAGGTGATGAAGGCCGTGGTGGTTCGCACCGCAACCGACATCCGCCGTCCCGACGGCACCGTCATCCGTTTCGACAAGAACGCCGCCGTTCTTCTGAACAATCAGAAAGAGCCCATCGGCACCCGTATCTTCGGACCGGTTCCGCGCGAACTCCGCGCAAAGAACCAGATGAAGATCATTTCGCTTGCCCCAGAGGTGCTGTAATGGCCGCCAAGATCAAGAAGGGCGATAAAGTCATCGTCCTGGCCGGCAAGGACAAGGGCAAGACCGGTCAGGTCCTGTCCGTCATTCCGTCCGAAACCCGCGCGATCGTCCAGGGTATCAATCTGGTTCGTCGCCACCAGAAGCAGACTGCATCGAATGATGCCGGCATCTTCACCAAGGAAGCGCCGATCCATCTTTCGAACCTGGCGGTCGCCGACAAGGATGGCAAGCCGTCCCGCGTCGGTTTCCAGATCAAGGACGGCGTGAAGACCCGCGTCGCCAAGACCACCGGAGATCAGATCGATGGCTGAGACCGCTTACATTCCGCGTCTCCGGACCGAATACGACACCACGATCAAGGCCGCCCTGCGTGAGCAGTTTGCGTACAAGAACGTGATGGAACTGCCGCGGCTCGACAAGATCGTGCTGAACATGGGCGTTGGCGAAGCCGTCAACGACACCAAGAAGGTGAAGTCTGCCGCTGACCAGCTCGAGCTGATCTCCGGTCAGAAGCCCGTGATCACCCACGCCCGCAAGTCGATCGCCGGCTTCAAGGTTCGCGAAGGCATGCCTCTGGGCGTCAAGGTCACGCTGCGCAAGACGCGCATGTATGAATTCCTGGACCGCCTGGTGAATATCGCCCTGCCGCGCGTCCGCGACTTCCGCGGCCTCAACCCGAACGCCTTTGACGGCCGTGGCAACTATGCCATGGGCATCAAGGAACACATCATCTTCCCCGAGATCAACTATGATCAGATTGATCAGGTCTGGGGCATGGACATCGTGATCACCACGACGGCCCGTACCGATGATGAGGCGCGTGCGCTTCTCAAGGCTTTCAACTTCCCGTTCCGCCAGTAAGCGGCGCCGAGGAAGGGATAAAGGATCAGGACATGGCAAAGACCAGCTCCATCGAAAAGAACAAGAAGCGCGCCGCGCTGGCTCAGCAGTATGCCGCCAAGCGCGCCGCGCTCAAGGCTACCGTCAAGAACCAGGACGCTCCGATTGAAGAGCGTTTCAAGGCCAGCCTCAAACTGGCTGAACTGCCCCGCAATTCGGCCAAGGTCCGCATTCGCAACCGTTGCGAAGTGTCGGGTCGTCCGCGTGGCTACTATCGCAAGCTCAAGATGAGCCGTATTGCCCTGCGTCAGCTGGGCAACCTGGGCCAGATCCCGGGTCTGGTGAAGTCGAGCTGGTAAGGAGAAACATCAAATGAGCTTTTCCGATCCAATCGGCGATATGCTGACCCGCATCCGCAACGCTCAGGAGCGTCGCAAGAATTCCGTTTCGACTCCGGCTTCGACCCTGCGTGGTCGTGTGCTGGACGTTCTCCAGTCCGAGGGTTTCATCCGCGGCTATTCGGAGACGAAGTTCGAGAACGGCGCTGCCGAGTACGAGATTGAACTCAAGTACTCGGACAATGAAGGCGTTATCCGCACGATCGAACGCGTTTCGCGTCCCGGCCGTCGGGTTTACGCATCCGTCAAGAATATCCCGCAGGTTGCCAATGGCCTGGGTGTATCGATCCTCTCCACCCCCAAGGGTGTGATGGCCGACCACGAAGCCAAGGCCGCCAATGTGGGTGGCGAGGTACTCTGCCGCGTCTTCTAAGCCAATTGGCTTAGGGGATCGGCAAGACGATTACTCAAGGAAGCATTATGTCACGTACTGGCAAGAAACCGGTGGCCCCGGTGAGCGGCGTCACGGTAGCGATCAATGGTCGTACCGTCAGCGCCAAGGGCCCGAAAGGCGAGTTGAGCCTGCAGCTCATGGATATCGTCAATGTCGAGCAGGGTGAGGACGGTATTGTCGTCTCCCCGGCCAACGATACCCGCGATGCTCGCGCCGCCTGGGGCACGACCCGCGCTCTGATCCAGAACATCGTTACTGGCGTGAGCGCCGGTTTCGAGAAGAAGCTGGCCATCCAGGGTGTTGGTTACCGCGCCGCGATGCAGGGCAAGGACGTCAAGCTCTCGCTCGGTTTCAGCCACGAAGTCGTGTATGAGGCTCCCGAGGGGATCACCCTCGCTGTGCCGGTCCCGACTGAGATCGTGGTGACTGGTATCGACAAGCAGCAGGTTGGCCAGGTTGCGGCTGAGATCCGTGGTTGGCGTCCGCCCGAGCCCTACAAGGGCAAGGGTGTGCGTTACGCCAACGAGCAGGTCTTCCGCAAAGAAGGCAAGAAGAAGTAAGGAGCGCCACAGATGGCTATTTCTGCAAAAGGTGCGGAACGCCGCAAGGCCCGTGTCCGCAAGGCGCTCAAGGCTCGTGCCTTTGGTCGTCCCCGTCTCAGCGTTTTCCGCTCGGACAAGAACATCTACGCCCAGATCATCGACGACACGACCGGCCGTACGCTGGCCGCCGCTTCGACCCTGGAAAAGGACGTGCGCGGTTCGCACAAGAACGGCAGCAATGCCGATGCGGCTGTGACCGTTGGCAAGCTGATCGCCGAGCGTGGTGTCAAGGCCGGTGTCGGCGAGGTCGTGTTCGACCGTGGCGCCTATATCTATCATGGCCGTGTTAAGGCCCTTGCAGACGCTGCCCGTGAGGGCGGCCTGCAGTTCTAACAACGGCGAGGAAGAGAAATATGAGCAGAGACGTTCAAGAACGCGAAAGCGAGTTCGTCGATCGCCTGGTCCACATCAACCGTGTGGCCAAGGTTGTGAAGGGCGGCCGTCGCTTCGGTTTTGCTGCCCTCGTTGTTGTCGGTGATCAGAAGGGTCGCGTCGGTTTCGGTCACGGTAAGGCCCGTGAAGTTCCCGAGGCAATCCGCAAGGCTACCGAGCAGGCCAAGCGTCAGATGATCCGCGTGCCGCTGCGCGACGCCCGTACGCTGCACCATGATGTCACCGGCCGCCACGGCGCCGGCAAGGTCATCCTGCGTGCTGCCGTTCCGGGTACCGGTATCATCGCCGGTGGTCCGATGCGCGCCGTCTTCGAGACGCTGGGTATCAACGACATCGTCGCCAAGTCGCAGGGCACTGCGAACCCCTACAATATGATCCGTGCCACGTTCGATGCGCTCAAGCGCGTTGATAGCCCCCGTTCGGTGGCTTCGCGTCGCGGTATCAAGGTTTCCGAACTCCAGGCTCGCCGCGGCGAAGCTGCAGTCGAAGCCTGATAGGGGCTCTGGAGAAGTACAATGGCAAAAGACAAGACCATCGTTGTCCAGCAGGTCGGTTCGCCGATCCGCCGTGAAAAAAGCCAGCGCGCGACCCTGATCGGTCTCGGGCTTAACAAGATGAACAAGCAGCGTGAGCTGGTTGATACGCCCGAAGTGCGCGGCATGATCAACAAGATCCCGCATCTCGTCCGCGTCGTCGGCGAGTAAAGGAAGGTCGGATCAATGACTCGTTTGAACGAACTTCGCGATAATCCAGGTGCCAACAAGACCCGCGTTCGCGTGGGCCGTGGTATCGGGTCGGGCGTCGGCAAGACCGGCGGTCGCGGTGTGAAGGGCCAGACCTCTCGCTCCGGTGTCGCTATCAACGGCTTTGAAGGCGGCCAGATGCCCCTTCACATGCGTATGCCCAAGCGTGGCTTCAACGCCTGGAACCCGAGCGACTTCAATGAAGTCCGCATCGATCGCATCCAGGCCTACTTCGACAGCGGTAAGCTCGATGCCAAGGCTGTTGTGGATGCTGCTGCCCTGATCGCCGCTGGCGTTATCCGTCGTCCCAAGGACGGCGTGCGCCTGATTGGTTCGGAAGGTTTGTCGGCCAAGAAGGTGACCTTCAAGGTTGATTATGCCACCAAGGGCGCTGCTGCGGCCATCGAAGCTGCTGGCGGCAAGCTGGACCTTATCCCGGTCAAGGAGACCTGGAAGAAGGCCCCACGCGCCGAGTAATTCACTTGGCAGGGCGCACCCGGCCTGACGCCGGGTGCGTTCTTATGGTTTGTTGCGTCTGGCCGGCACATATCCCATATATGCGTCTCCAGCGCTCCGAGCGCACCTGGCATCCAAGCCGTAGGAGCGAATTATATGGCGTCCGCAGCCGAACAGCTCGCACGTAATCTTAGTTTCTCGACCTTTTCCAAGGCGAAAGCCCTTCAGCAGCGCATCCTGTTTACACTTGGAGCGCTGCTTGTTTATCGTCTGGGCACTTTCATTCCGGTTCCGGGAATTGACCCTGATGCGTTCCGCGCGACTTTCGAACAGTCGCAGCAGGGCATCATCGGCATGTTCAACATGTTTGCCGGTGGCGCTGTCGAGCGCATGGCAATCTTCGCGCTGAACCTTATTCCCTACATTACCGCATCGATTGTGGTGCAGGTGGTGTCTACGGCGTCCCCGCGTCTTGAAGCTCTCAAGAAAGAGGGTGAGGCCGGGCGTCGCAAGATGAACCAGTACACCCGCTATCTGGCGGTGCTGTTCTGCGCTGTGCAGGCCTATGGCATTGCCGTTGGCCTCGAGGGCAGCCAAGGCGTTGTACTCAATCCGGGCTGGTTCTTCCGCATTTCCACGGTGATTACCCTGGTGGGTGGCACCATGTTCCTGATGTGGCTGGGCGAGCAGATCACCGCGCGCGGCGTTGGCAACGGCATTTCGCTGATCATCTTTGCCGGTATCGTGGCGAACTTGCCTGCGACCGTTGCACAGACGCTGGAACTTGCGCGGACGGGTGCTATTCCTGCGCTCGCCGGGCTGGGCATGCTGGTGCTGGCCCTGGTGGTGATCGCAGTCATCATCTTCTTCGAGCGCGCCCAGCGCCGGCTGCTGATTCAGTATCCGAAGCGCCAGGTTGGCAACAAGATGTTCCAGGGCGATACCTCGCACCTGCCGCTCAAGCTGAACACGTCCGGCGTCATCCCGGTGATTTTCGGTTCTTCCCTGCTGCTGCTGCCGGCGACCATCGCCTCGTTCGCAGCCCAGGGTAATGCGCCGGCCTGGCTGACGACGGTGACGGCCCTGCTGGGTCGCGGGCAGCCGCTCTATCTGGCGTTGTTCGCGTTCTTCATCATTTTCTTCGCCTTCTTCTATACGGCGATCGTGTTCAACCCGACTGAGACCGCTGACAATCTCAAGCGCTCCGGCGGGTTCATTCCGGGCATCCGCCCGGGTGAGCGGACGGCCCAGCACATCGATTATGTGCTGACCCGCATCACGGTCGTCGGCGCGATCTATCTGACGGTCGTGGCGTTGATTCCGGAAGTGCTGTTCAGTCAGCTCGCGGTCAGCCAGTTCATCGGCGGTACCTCGCTGCTGATCATGGTGACGGTCACGCTGGACACGATCACGCAGATCCAGAGCCATCTGGTGGCCCAGCAATATGAAGGGCTGCTCAAGAAATCCCGTCTTGGAGGAGGCAAGCGTCGATGAGGTTGATCCTGTTGGGACCCCCGGGGGCGGGGAAGGGCACACAGGCCAAGATTCTGGTGGAGGCCTACGGCATCCCCCAGCTTTCAACCGGCGACATCCTGCGCGCCGCCATTGCTGCCAAGACGCCGCTAGGTCTGGAAGCCAAGGCGATCGTGGATCGGGGCGACCTGGTATCCGATGTCATCGTCAATGGCATTGTTTCGGAACGCCTGGACGCGGAAGACTGCAAGCCCGGATTTATCCTGGATGGTTTCCCGCGCACGATTGCCCAGGCTGAAGCGCTCGATCAGATGCTGGCGGACAAGGGTATTGCCCTTGACGCCGTTATCGAGATCAAGGCGGAAGCTGACGAGCTGGTGAAGCGCGTCATCAACCGTGCCAAGGAATCGGGCGGCGCCCGTGCCGACGATAACGAGGAAGTGCTGCGCAAGCGCCTCGGTGTCTATTCGGAACAGACCGCGCCGCTGGTGGAATACTATGCCGGTAAGGGCCTGTTGAAGCCGGTCGACGGGATGGCTCCCGTCGATGAGGTGACAGCGGCCATCAAGAGTGCCCTGGGCAAGTAAACAATAGGCCGGGTAGGGCAGTTGACTCTGCCCGGTCTTATCCTTAAAGAACCGCACCAGTCTCATGGATCATTGGGCTGGATTCGGTTCTCCCTTAGTTGGGGGTCGAAATCCGGTCCCTTGTTGTTTAAAGGCACCCGCCGAGAGGGCGCGTGTGAATGAAGGAGAGCAGACGTGGCTCGTATTGCTGGCGTCAACATTCCGACGAATAAGCGCGTGGTTATCGCGCTGCAGTATATTCACGGGATCGGCGAAAAGTTCGCCAAGGACATTACTGAAGGTGCCGGTATTCCGGCCGAGCGCCGCGTCAACGAGCTGACCGACGCTGAAGTGATTCAGATCCGTGAAGCCATCGACCGCGACTATGTCGTGGAAGGTGACCTGCGCCGCAATGTTGCAATGAACATCAAGCGCCTGATGGATCTGGGTAACTATCGCGGCCTGCGCCACCGTCGTGGCCTGCCGGTCCGTGGTCAGCGCACCCATACCAATGCTCGTACCCGCAAGGGTCCGGCAAAGGCGATCGCCGGCAAGAAGAAGTAATTGCCGTCCCGCGCTTGCGGGGTGGTCTTTTGAATTGGGAGTGGCGGGTCAAGCCTTTCCGGAGTTCGCCAGAACTTGCCGGGCAGACTTGGACCGCTTCTTCCGTGGTGGAGCTGCTGGAATTACGGCAGCGCCGATATCCTAGAGGATAATAATGGCTAAGACTGAAGTCGCGCGCGTCCGTCGCAAGGAGCGCAAGAATATCACTTCGGGCGTCGCTCACGTGAACGCCTCCTTCAACAACACGATGATCACCATCGCTGACATGCAGGGCAACACGATTTCGTGGTCGTCCTCGGGCGTGATGGGCTTCAAGGGTTCGCGCAAGTCGACCCCTTATGCTGCTCAGGTTGCTGCTGAAGATGCGGCCAAGAAGGCCCAGGAACACGGCATGAAGACCCTCGAGGTTGAAGTGCGCGGTCCGGGTTCGGGCCGTGAGTCGGCACTGCGTGCTCTGCAGGCCGCTGGCTTCAATGTCACTTCGATCCGCGACGTCACGTCGATTCCGCACAATGGCTGCCGTCCACGCAAGCGGCGCCGCGTCTAACAAGACGATTGGAAGTCTCCCGGCCGATTGAATGGGCCGGGAGTTCTATTGTGTATGCGGCGGAGCGGCCGAAATGGCCGCTAAATTGAAAGGACATTACCGTGACGATCCAGAGGAACTGGCAGGAACTGATCAAGCCGACCAAGCTGGACATTGTTTCGGGCAGCGACAACGCGCGCGTGGCCTCGGTGGTTGCCGAGCCGCTTGAGCGCGGTTACGGGCTTACCCTGGGCAATGCCCTGCGTCGTGTGCTGCTGTCGTCGCTTCAGGGCGCGGCAGTGACCGCTATCCAGATTGACGGCATCCTGCACGAATTCTCCTCGCTGCCCGGCGTGCGCGAGGACATCACCGATCTTGTTCTCAACGTCAAGGAAATCGCCCTGAAGATGGGTGGCGAAGGCCCGAAGCGCCTGACCCTCTCCAAGCAGGGCCCCGGTGCCGTCACTGCTGGCGACATCAAGGTTACCAGCGACATTGAAGTGCTGAACCCCGAGCTGGTCATCTGCCACCTCGACGACGGTGCCGAGATCAATATCGAGTTCACCGTGGATACCGGCAAGGGCTACGTCCCCGCCGACAAGAACCGTCCCGAGGACGCACCGATCGGCTATATCCCGGTCGATGCGCTGTTCTCCCCGGTTCGCCGCGTGAGCTACAAGGTTGATGCGACCCGTGCCGGCGAAAGCCTGGACAAGGACAAGCTGACCCTTTCGGTCGAGACCAATGGCGCGATTTCGCCGGAAGACGCGGTGGCCTATGCTGCCCGTATCCTGCAGGATCAGCTTTCGGTCTTCGTCAACTTCGAAGAGCCTACCAAGGAAAAGGCCCAGGACGCTGTCCCGGAACTCGCCTTCAACCCGGCACTGCTCAAGAAGGTCGACGAGCTCGAACTGTCGGTCCGCTCGGCCAATTGCCTGAAGAACGACAACATTGTCTATATCGGCGACCTGATCCAGAAGACGGAAGCCGAGATGCTGCGGACGCCGAACTTTGGCCGCAAGTCGCTCAATGAAATCAAGGAAGTCCTGGCACAGATGGGGCTTCATCTCGGAATGGACGTCAACAACTGGCCGCCCGAGAATATCGATGACCTCGCCAAGCGCTACGAAGATCATTACTGATCCGGCGCTGACCAGACTTTAGGAGATAACCCATGCGCCACGCTTCCCGAGGCCGCAAATTCAGCCGTACCGCATCGCACCGTAAGGCGATGTTTGCGAACATGTCGGCTGCGCTGATCAAGCACGAACAGATCGTCACCACGCTTCCCAAGGCGAAGGATTTGCGTCCGATTGTCGAGAAGCTCATCACCCTGGGCAAGCGCGGCGATTTGCATGCCCGCCGCCAGGCCATCGCCCAGATTCGCGATGAAGCCATGGTCGCCAAGCTCTTTGCCGTGCTCGGCCCGCGTTATGCCGAACGTCAGGGCGGTTACCTGCGCATTCTCAAGGCCGGCTTCCGTTATGGCGACAATGCCCCGCTGGCCGTGATCGAGTTCGTCGATCGCGACGTTGATGCCAAGGGCCAGGATTCCGGTCCGGTCTTTACGCAGGACGACGAAGCCGAAGCGGCGTAAGTCTTGTCGGCAAGACAGTGATTTGAGGCGGTCTGGGATATCCCGGGCCGCCTTTTTCGTTTGGGGGAGCGAACCATGAAGACCATTCTAGTCACCGGCGCGTCAGGGTTTGTGGCCAAGCATCTGATTGGGCAGCTATTAGCCGCCGGATACCGCGTGCGGGGGACGGTGCGGGGGCATGGCAAGGTGCCTGGCATCTGGGAGGCGGTTCGCGTTCTTGCGCCTGGGCGGGAAGCGGGTCTCGAACTCGTGGAGGCCGATCTGCTCTCGGATGCCGGTTGGTCTGAAGCCATGGCGGGCGTCGATGCGGTGATGCATGTTGCGGCCGCCATCGTGGCCGAAGAGCCCAGGGATGCCAGCCTTGTCGTGCGGCCTGCGGTGGAGGGCACGGAGCGGGTGTTGCAACATGCTCATGCTGCTGGGATCAAGCGGGTCATCATGACCTCGTCCATTGCCACGGTCGGCTATGGTCTCGGGCACGATCGGGGCGTGCGGCGCTACACAGAGGCGGATTTTACCAGCATTGAGACCATGAGGCGCTCCTGGGCCTATTGCATCGGCAAGACGCTGGCGGAGCGGGCGGCCTGGGCCTTTGCGGGGACCAATGGCATGGAGCTGACCACGATCCATCCCGGCGCCATATTGGGGCCGGCGACGGACAAGGACACGTCAATCTCGCTGGGCCTGGTAACGGGCCTGATTGATGGCAGTACGCCGGCCATGGCGCGGATCGGTTTTGCCATCAGCGATGTGCGCGATGTCGCCGCCATGCATGTGGCGGCCCTCGATAAGCCCGAGAGCATCGGCCAGCGTTATCTCTGCACGGGACCGTTCATGACGTTCAAGCAAGTTGCGGACGTGCTGCGGGGCGCTTATCCGGAACGCAAGATAACCATCAAGGTGGTGCCGGACTGGATCATCCGGATCCTGGCGGCATTGGGTGGACCGGTGCGCCAGATCATCAACGATGTCGGCAATGAGAAACATTTCGATGGCAGCAAGGGTGAGGCGCTGCTTGGACGGCCATACCGCTCCAATGAGGAGGCTATTCTGAGCGCGGCGGAGAGTGCGATCCGATTGGGGCTGCTCAAAACGACGGTGGTGTGAGGTCCCAGGCCTTGTAGAGGGCCTGCAATTCTGACTGATCCCGGAGGAGGAGATGGGGCAAGCCGGACTGTGTTGCCCGTTGCTGGCTCGCCCGGGCGGCATTGCGCGTGTGCCAGAGCCAGTGGATCATGTCCCACTTGATCGAGTCCTTGCCGCCTTCGAGCGCTCCAGCACGCGGGATACGACCCAATGTACGGCGAAAATAGCGCAAGTAGCGGCGCCAGAGCTGGTCGTCGACCACGATGATGCCGGTGGCCCGCGCGAGACGCTGCGGCAACAGTTTTGTGTAATTGCCTTCCATGACCCATTCAGGCCCGGCGATGGCGGCATCGTGGATTGCCGCGAACTCGTCGTCAGGCCGTTGTTGCCAATCGGTGTTGGGGAGGTGGCGGAACAGGTCGATATGCAAGGCCGGGATGCCGAGCTTGTTGCCAAGGGCGACCGCCAGCGTGGACTTTCCGGCATTGGTCGGTCCCATGATGACAATACGGCGACCAAGATCCCCGATCGGCATGAATTCATTCATAGTCCGTCCCCAGAGACTAAGATGCCGCCCCAGCGTGCCGGGGCGGCAAAAATCCGTACCGAATTGGCTACTCAGCCGGCGCCATGTCCTTGCCGGTGTAAATGCTGTCCACCCAGTACTGTTCGCGGCGGTCGAAGCCGTTGAACGGGGTCAGCGAGGCCTGGGTGTAAGCGCCCATCAGGCCGAACTCGATCCAGTCGTCTTCGTCGATATCGCTGGGCAGGGTGAAGACCTGGGGCAGCACATCATAGCTGTCGCAAGTCGGGCCCCACATGGTGAATTCGGAGAACTCCCCATTGTTGTCGTGCAGGCGCGGGCCGCGCCAGACGCGCACCGGCGGGGTGAAGTGCATGAACTTCACTTCCATCAGCGCACCATAGGCGCCGTCATTGACATAGACGGCCTGGCCACCGCGCTGATGCTTTACGCGCAGCAGGAGCGAGGTAGAGGAGGTCACAAGGGCCCGGCCTGGCTCGATGATGAGTTCGGGTGCCTTGTTTGGGAAGTGTTCGGAGACGGCCTCGGCAATGGTCTCGAAATAATAGTCCATCGGCGGCGCTTCGCTGGTCGGGTAGGGGGCCGGATAGCCGCCACCGATATTGAGGCGCTTGAGATCAATGCCGGCTTCTTCGACGATGCGCGCCGCCGCGGCGATGTGGCGCGCATAGGCATAGGCGTCTTCGCACTGGCTGCCGACATGGAAGCAGAGGCTGGGCGTATAGCCCATCTTCTCAACTGCGGTCACGATTTCGGCGGCGGACTGTTCCATCACCCCGAACTTGATGCCGAAATCGTAGGATTTGAGCGCCTTGCCGGCCTTGAAGCGGGTCGTGACCTCGACGTCCCGGCTGGGCGAGACGATGGAGGCAAGCTGGTCGAGCTGCTGGGGGTGGTCGATGGTGAAGCTGCGCACCCCGAACTCGTCGTAAGCGCGTTCGATTTCTCGCTTGTTCTTGATCGGGTTGTTGTAGTGCATCACCGCGCCGGGAGCGTAGTCGCGCACCAGCTCCATTTCGGTGTTGGAGGCGACGTCGAAGGCCTTGAGACCTTCGGCATGCAATTGGGCGATGACATGCGGGCTGGGATTGCATTTGACGGCATAGGTCAGCAGCCCGTCGAACCCCTTCTTGAACACTCCAATGGCCCTGTGAAACTCGCGCTCCGAGAACAGGAAGGACGGGAAGTCGGGGGCTTCAGCAGCAATCAATGCCGAGGTATTGGCATGGATGGTCTTCGGCTCGTCAGTCATTGGACAACAGGCCTTTCGGGGCTGGAGGTCGTGGGAAAATTGAGCGCTGCGTATAGGGCCATGTGCCCCTGGGCGCAAATGTTTATTTGAGCTGCAAGCCAACAATGTTGTGGCGTCATTTTCGTGACAGATTCGGGGTGTTCTGGTCGCCCTGTCCACAGCCTGTGGTTCGGCTCACAAACTGATTCCGAAGGATTGGCCATGTCTCTGCGTTCGCTGGTGTTTTCCTGCATAGCCCTTGTCGCCTTGGCTGGCGCAGGTACCCTCGCCCTGGCCCCCTGGAACGGCACGCAGCCGAGCCTGGCCCAGACGGCGCAGGCCGACACTTCAGAAGTGCAACGTGCCATTCCGCAAAGCGATGCACAAATAAAGCTCAGTTTTGCCCCCGTGGTGCAGGCGGTTTCGCCCTCGGTGGTCAATGTCTACGCGACGCGCATCGAGCAACGGGCGGTGTCGCCCTTTGCCAATGATCCATTCTTTTCGCGTTTTTTCGGCGACCAGTACTTGCAGAGCCGGCCGCGAGAATCCCGGTCGCTGGGCTCGGGCGTGATCGTTGAGAGCAGTGGCGTTATCCTGACCAATCGGCATGTGATCGAAGGCGCGACCGATGTCCGCATCGCGCTCAGTGATGGCCGCGAGTTCGACGTGGATATTGTGATCGAAGACGAGCAGACGGACCTCGCTGTGCTGCGCGTCCGCGACAATGGCGGCCTGGTTTTTCCTGCCATCAGTTTTGCTGACAGCGATGATCTGCTGGTGGGGGATCTCGTGCTGGCCATCGGTAATCCGTTCGGGGTGGGCCAGACAGTCACCAGCGGGATCGTGTCGGCCCTGGCGCGCACAGGCGTCGAGGCAAGCGATTATGAATTCTTCATCCAGACCGATGCGGCGATCAATCCGGGCAATTCCGGTGGTGCGCTTGTCGATCTGGACGGGCAATTGGTAGGCATCAACACCGCCATCTATTCCCAGACCGGCGGGTCGGTCGGGATCGGTTTTGCCATCCCTGCGAACATGGCGCGCCTGGTGGCCGAGGCGGGCGTCAATGGCGGGGAGATCGTGCGCCCCTGGTTCGGCGCCAAGATGCAGCCGGTCAGCTCCGACATCGCAGCAAGCTTGGGCATGGCCGCGCCACATGGGGCGATGATTACAGAAGTGGCGCCGGGAGGACCGGCGGAACGGGCGGGGTTTCAATCCGGAGACGTGATCCTGTCGATCGATGGCCAGCGTGTTGATGATCCCAGCGCGTTCAATTTTCGCCTGGCCACGCGGGCCCTGGGTGAGGAGGCGCAGTTGGAGCGGCTGCGTGGCGGGTCGGCCGAGACCTTGTCGTTCCTGGTCGAAGCTGCGCCGCAGCCCGCCGAGGCGGCGCTTGCGACCATTTCCGCCAGTTCCCGTTTTTCCGGGGTAAGCGTGCGGCAACTCGATCCAGCCCTGGCCGAGCAGCAAGGCCTGCCCTACGACGCCAAAGGCGTGCTGGTGACTGCGGTCGAGCCGGGCTCTCCGGCTGAGGCAATGGGATTGCAGGTCGATGATGTCATTCTCGCGCTCAACGATATCGAGGTGATCGATGCGGCTACCTTCGAACAGATTGCCAGCCAGCGGGTGCGCACCTGGCAGATCATTCTGCAGCGTGATGGCCGCGTTAGCCGTGCAATTGTTACTGGTTGATGCACGACGCATTCTGGTCTGCTAGGGAAGGGGCATGTCCGACCTTTTCGCTGCCGATCCATCAGAAACCGACAAGGCCCGCCCGCTGGCCGACCAATTGCGGCCGCTCAGCCTCGATGAGGTGATCGGGCAAACCCACCTTCTGGGTGATGGGGGCACGCTGCGGCGCATGCTGACTTCGGGCCGGTTGGGCTCGCTGATCCTGTGGGGACCGCCGGGCACTGGCAAGACCACGGTCGCGCGGCTGCTGGCCGACCAGATCGGCTATCGCTTCGAGCAGATTTCGGCGATATTTTCCGGCGTTGCGGACCTCAAGAAGGTGTTCGAGAAAGCGCGCTTCGAACGCATGTCCGGTCACCGGACCTTGCTGTTCGTGGATGAAATCCACCGCTTTAACCGCGCCCAGCAAGATAGCTTCCTGCCGGTGATGGAAGACGGCACCGTGGTGCTGGTAGGGGCGACGACGGAAAATCCGTCCTTCGAGCTCAATGCTGCGCTGTTGTCGCGCAGCCAGGTGCTGCGATTTGAATCGCTCGGCGCGGATGATCTGGAAAGCCTTTTGCAGCGTGCCGAGAGTCTCTTGGGTGCGGCACTTCCACTAACGGATGAAGCTCGCGCCACCCTGCTGGGACTGGCCGATGGGGATGGCCGGGCGCTGCTTGGCCTGGTCGAAGAGATCCTGGCTTCAGCGGGTCCGCAAGAGGTGCTCGATCCGACCAGCCTGCTTTCAGTGGTGCAACGCCGGGCGCCGATCTACGATAAGGCGCAGGACGGCCACTACAATCTGATTTCGGCCCTGCACAAGACCATTCGCGGCTCCGACCCTGACGCGGCGCTTTATTACTTCGCGCGCATGCTCGATGCGGGGGAAGACCCGCTGTTCCTGGCGCGTCGCCTGATCCGAATGGCGTCGGAAGATATCGGGCTGGCCGACCCGCAGGCGCTGACCCTGGCGGTGGCGGCCCGCGACGCCTATCAGATGCTCGGGTCGCCTGAAGGCGAGCTCTCGCTGGCGCAGGTGGTGGTCTATCTGGCCCTCGCGCCCAAATCGAACGCGGTCTATACCGCCTACAAGGCGGCTGTGTCTGTTGCCAAGGCAACCGGGTCGCCAATGCCGCCCAAAGTCATTCTCAATGCTCCCACCAAGATGATGAAGGGGCAGGGCTATGGCGACGGTTACATTTACGACCACGATACGCCCGACGCCTTTTCGGGGCAGGAGTATTTCCCGGAAAAGATTGGGCGACAGGATTTCTATCATCCTGTCGAGCGCGGGTTCGAGCGTGATCTGCGCAAGCGGATGGACTATTTCGCCCGGCTTCGCGTGACAAAAAGCAGTTCTGGTAGCGAGGGTTAGACGATGCAGGCTGTTCTACTCGTCGGCGCCGGCGGCGCCCTTGGGGCCATGGCGCGCTATGGTGTCTCAGTCGCGGTAGGGCGGCTTTGGCCCATGAGCTTTCCGCTCGGGACACTGGCCGTCAACGTCATCGGCTCGACGGTGATGGGCCTGCTGATTGGCGTCCTGGCGCGCACGACGCCGCAAATGTCCAACGAGATCAGGCTGTTCGTTGCCATCGGCATTCTTGGCGGCTTTACCACCTTCTCGTCCTTCTCGCTCGATACCATCGCCCTGCTGGAGCGCGGGGCATTGACGCAGGCGATGCTCTATATCGCGTTGTCGGTTGTGGTTTGCCTCGCCGGGCTATATCTCGGGCTGCTTGTAACGAGAGGCGGCGCAGCATGAGTGGCGTACAACATCGCGATGTAACGGCGGACGACGACGGGATGCGGCTTGATCGCTGGTTTGCCCGGCACTTTCCGCAGCTTGGTTTTGCGCGACTGCAGAAGCTTATTCGCAATGGCGAGGTGCGCGTCGACAAGGGTCGGGTGCAAACCAGCACGCGTCTGGCCGAGGGGCAGATTGTCCGCGTTCCGCCGATTGATGATCCGGACACCGTCCGCGCGTTCAAGCCGAACCTCGAAGATGTCAGGTTTCTCAAGGATCTGATCCTCTATGAGGATGACGACCTCTACGTCTTCAACAAGCCCCATGGCCTTGCCGTGCAGGGCGGCAGCGGCACTGTCCGGCATATGGACGGACTGCTGAAGAACCTGCCCAACAAGGCTGGTGAGGCGCCGCGCCTCGTGCACCGGCTGGACCGCGACACGTCCGGCTGCCTTGTCGTGGCCAAGACTGCGGCGGCGGCAAAGCACTTCGGGTCCGTGTTCCGGTCGCGTTCCGCGCGCAAGATCTATTGGGCAATCGTTGCGGGCAATCCGTCGCCACGGCAGGGTGAGATTTCCTGCTTTCTGGCCAAGCAGGCCACGACCGACGGCGAGCAGATGGTTGTGGTGCGCAATGGCGCGCCTGGTGCCGTGCATTCGTCGAGCTATTATTCCACCACTGATACTGCGAGCCGGCGCTTCGCCTGGGTGACGCTGAAGCCGGTAACGGGCCGGACCCACCAGTTGCGCGTGCATATGGCCCAGCTCGGCACGCCGATCATCGACGATCCGCGCTATTTCAACATCGAGAACTGGCAGGCGGCGCCGGGGCTGGGCGAGGGTTTGCACCTGCATGCCCGGCGTATCGCGTTGCCCCTGCGCAATGGCAAGAAGATCGATATCTCCGCGCCGCTGCCGCCGCATATGCGGCAGAGCTTTGAAGCCCTCGGCTTCGACCCGGATCGCTATGATGCACAAAATACAGATCCGGAGTCCGGGGCGTGAAACTTGTCATGTTCGACATGGACGGCACGCTGATCGACACGCAGGCGCTGATTGCCGAGCACATGGCGACAACCTTTGCAGAGGCGGGCCTGGATGTCCCTGGGCCAGGCGCGGTGCGCAGGATCATTGGACTGTCCCTGCCCAAGGCAATGCTGCAATTGCTCGGCCGGGACGATCACGACCTCGCCGAGCGGCTGTCCGAACGGTACCGCGCGCATTATCGCGGGTCACTGGTGGCTGCCGAGGGGCGCGAAGGCCTGTTTCCGGGGGCGCGCGAAGCCCTTGAGCACCTTTCCGCGCAATCCGAGGTCGTCATGGGGATTGCGACCGGCAAGGGCTTGCACGGCGTTCATCGGCTGACACAATTGCACAATATCGCCCACCATTTCGTGACCTTGCAGACCCCGGACAATAATCCATCCAAGCCTCATCCGGGGATGATGCTGCAGGCTATGGCCGAGACCGGTGCGGAAAAGCACCGCGCCGTCATCATCGGCGACACGACATTCGACATGGAAATGGGCAAGGCCGCCGGCACTAGGACCATAGGGGTCACTTGGGGATACCATGACGCAGTTGAACTGCGCGGCGCAGGGGCCGATATGCTGATCGAAGGCTACGAGGACCTTCCGGCGGCGATAGACAGCATTCTGGAGAACTGAAATGCGAGACCAGCTTGAAGAAGCGCTCCGGCACCAGGATGCCGGCTACGGGCGCGCGCAGCACCTGAACAGGGTGGAACTGCCCAAGCGGTTCTACAAGTCCGTCGATGTCGCGCGTAGCGACGATGGCTATGCGGTGACGCTTGACGGTCGCCCCGTTCGAACGCCGGGCAAGAAGATCCCCATCGTCTTGCCGGTCCTGGATCTGGCTCAACATAAGGCGGAAGAATGGGCGGCACAGGGAGAGTTCATCGACCCGGCCACCATGCCGATGACGCGGTTGATCAACTCGGCGGTCGAGAGCGGCGAGGAAATGATCTCGGCCTTCCGCGCTGAAGTCGGCAAGTTCGCAGCCAATGATCTGCTGCTGTACCGCGCCGATTCTCCCCAGGAACTGGTGGTCGAGCAGGAGCGGGTCTGGGACGGCGCCTTGGTAAAGCTGGCGCGCAAGTTCGACGTCGCCTTTCAGCCGACCATCGGCATTATTCACCAGCCCCAGCCGGCGGCGACGCTTGAAAAGCTGGATGCCGCGCTTGAGGGACAGGGCTTGCTCAGCCTGACCGCGCTGGTGTCGGTTACTGGCATCACCGGATCGGGCCTGTTGGCCCAAGCCTTGCTGCACGAGCTGATGGATGCCGACGCGGTCTGGTTCGCCGCCCATGTCGATGAGGATCACCAGATCCGGCTTTGGGGCGAGGACGAAGAGGCCATGGAGCGTCGCGCCAAAAGACGGGTGGAGTTCGACATCGCCGTTCGGGTCGTCGACGCGCTGCGCTAGACTTGGCGCTGGACAATCCAGTCGGCCGTTTCCGGTGATATTTCGCGCAAGGGATCCAGCACGAAATCGCGCTCATGGGCGAAGCGGTGCGGCAGGATGAGCTTGGTCGAGTCCATCTCGACCCGCTCATATGCGATGATGTCGATATCGATGAGGCGCGGGCCCCACACTTCGTGGCGCACCCGGCCCATCTCGCGCTCAATATCGAGGCATGCATGCAGCAAGTCGACGGGTAACAGGTCGGTTTCGACCGTTGCGGCCATATTGGCGAAATCGGGCTGGTCGGTCTTGCCCCAGGCCTTGGTGCGGATGACAGTCGACTGAGCGACCACGCTGATTGCCTGATGTGCGTTGAGCCGGACTATGGCATTGGCCAATTGCGCGGCAGGGTCACCGATATTGGCGCCCAGGGAGAGCCAGGCCGTCGGCATTAGACCGGCCTCACACGGTGCAACTCTATTGCCGCTTCGCCCCGCACCATGGCGATCGGCGCCTCGGGCTTCCGCACCCGCACGATCACCCAGTCGATATCGCTGAACGCCTCGAACAGGGCTGTGCAGATATTCTGGGCCAGAGCCTCGATGAGCTTGGCGCGTTTCGTCTCGAACGTTGTCTTCACCACATCATAGATGTCGGCATAGGACACGGTGTGGCCGATCTCGTCGGTGTTGCCGGGGGCAGAAAGGTCGACGCCGCATTGCAGGTCAATGAAGAAGCGTTGTCCGAGCCTTGCTTCTTCATTGAACAGGCCATGATAACCGTAGAAGCCTAGATCATTGAGAATAATGCGGTCGCCGGAAAAGGGTGTGGTCATCAATTGGGCCTCAGTTCTGCGGCGGACCGTACAACGTCGCTTCGGCCACGCGAAGGGCGTCGCGATTGGGCGCGACATCATGGACGCGGAAAATGTGCCCGCCACGCTCATAGCCCTGGACGGTGGTGGCCAGGGTTCCAGCGAGCCGTTCGGATGGCTGGTTGTCGAGCAATTTGCCGATCATAGATTTGCGCGAGGTGCCAACCAGCATGGCATTGCTCGGGAATGCATGAGTCAGATCAGTGAGTTGGCGCAGGATACTGTAGTTCTGAGTCAAGGTCTTGGTGAAGCCGAAGCCAGGATCAAGGATAACACGGGACGCATCGATGCCGGCCCGTGCGGCGATGGCCAGGGTGTTCTGGAAGTAGCTGGACATGGCGGGAATGGGATCGGTTCCGGCCGTCCAGTCGCGATCCCAATGCATGGCGATGACCGGGGCATCGAAGAGGGCCGCAATCTCGGCCATTTCCGGGGCGCCCAACAGACCATTGACGTCGTTGATGATGTCGGCGCCTGCCTCAAGCGCCTGATGGGCGACGAGTGGCTTCATGGTGTCGATGGAAACCGGTGTGGCAATGCCGGCAGCGCGGATGGCGTCGATGACAGGCAGGACCCGGTCGAGTTCCTCCTGCACCCCCACCGCTTCCGCACCGGGGCGGGTGCTTTCCCCGCCGATATCGAGAATGTCGGCCCCCTCGGTCAGCATTTTTCGCGCATGGGTCAGGGCCGCATCGACGGCATTGTGGGCGCCGCCATCTGAAAAGCTGTCCGGGGTGACGTTGAGAATGCCCATGACAAGGGCACGTCGGCCGAGGACCAGCGGCGGGCGGTGCGCCAGGCGAATCGTGTGGGTCGTGTGCATCAGCTGGCCTTGGATCTATGTACCCTCTAGCCGATTCCACGACAGGCCGGGGTAGAAACTGGATAGACGGAAACCCGCATTTGGAAGATCAGGTACACGCCCGGCCAGTTCCGCAGTCACAGGATAGCCGAGGTTTCGGCATGGGGGATAGACACAAGTGCCTGTGCCGAACGCCTCATCCGTGGCGCCGGGCCTCCAGCGCCGATTTCAGGACCAGGGTCACCACGGCAATCAGCGTCAGGGTCGAGGCAGCGGCGAAGGCGCCGGTGACGTTGAAGTCGTTGAACAGCAAATTGATCTGCAAGGGCAGGGTGTTGGTCTGGCCGCGAATGGCGCCCGAGACCACAGAGACGGCGCCGAACTCGCCCATGACCCGGGCATTGGTCAGCACGGCGCCATAGACCATGGCCCAGGAGATATTGGGCAGGGTAACGAACCAGAACATCTGCCAGCCATTGGCGCCGAGCGAGAGGGCGGCTTCCTCGTCCTCGGTGCCCTGCTGGCTCATCAGCGGAATGAGTTCCCGGGCGGCAAAGGGCGCCGTCACGAACAGGCTGACGAGCACGATGGCCAGCGGCGTGAACATGACCTGCAGATTGTTGGCCTGCAGGAAGGGGCCGAGCAGGCCCTGGCCGCCATAGAGGAACAGATAGACCACACCGGCGACGATCGGGCTCATCGAGGCAGGCAGCTCAATGATGGAAATAAGCAATTGGCGGCCGTGAAAGCGGAACCGGGTGACCAGCCAGGCCAGTGCCGCGCCGACAACGATATTGACCGGCACAACGATCAGGGCGGTGAGTACCGTCAGCCAGATGGCATGGAGCGTGTTGGGCTCAAGGATATTGGCGACATAAACGCCAAGACCTTCGCGCAGCGCGAAGGCGAAGATCAGGGCCAAAGGAACCACCAGCACGAAGATCGCCAGGATGATGGCGAGGATGATCAGGGTGATCTCGCCGGGGGAGCGCTTGGCCATGGTCATGCGCTCCGCTCCACATAGCGGGTCTGCCAGGCCGAGAGGGCGTTGGTGGCGACCAGGGTGAGGAAGGCGACGAGGAGGAGGACGAAGGCCAGGGCGGCGGCGGCCTCGTAATTGTATTCATCCAGCCGGATATAGATGAGCAGGGAGACGATTTCGGTCACGCCGGGGATATTGCCCGCAATGAAGACGACAGCGCCGAACTCGCCCAGCGAACGGGCAAAGGAGAGCACGCAGCCGCCAATGAAGGCGGGCATGATGGTGGGCCAGACAATCCGGGTGAAGACCTGCCAGCGATTGGCCCCCAGCGTCTCGGCAGCTGATTCAAGGCTTTGATCGACTTCTTCGAGCACGGGCTGAACGGAGCGGACGACGAAAGGGATCGAGGTGAAGGCCATGGCCAGCACGATGCCCAATTGTGTGTAGTTCACCTTGAGCCAGTTGGGCTCGAGCAATTGGCCGTACCAGCCCGTTTCGGCGAACAGGGTCACGAGCACCAGGCCCGCCACGGCGGTGGGCAGGGCAAAGGGCAGGTCGACCAGGGCGTCGAGGACGCGGCGGCCGGGAAAGCGATAGCGGGTCAGCACCCAGGCGAGCAGCAGGCCGACGGTGCCATTGATCAGCGTGGCATAGAAGGCCGAGGAAAAGGTGATCTGATAGGCGGCAATGGCGCGGCGGGAGGAGATGATGCGCCAGAATTCGGGCAGGCCCATGCCGGCGACCTTGAGCAGCATGGCGGCGATGGGCAGCAGGATGATGAGCGTGATGTAGAAGAGCGAGACGCCCATGGTCAGCCCGAAACCGGGCAGCAGGTGTTTGCTGTGCTTGCGTGCCATGTGCGTTCCCCCAAACGGCAGGCGACGCGGTCATGCCGCGCCGCCGGAGCTCTGATCTAGGCCAGTTTCACTGGTTCACGAAGACCTGGTCGAGCAGGCCGCCTTCAGCGAAGTGTTCTTCGGAGACCTTGGCCCAGCCACCGAATGCGTCGTCGACATTGACCAGGCGCACATCGGGGAAACGGTCGGCGAACTCGGCGGCGACGGCTTCGTTGTTGACGCGGTGGTTGCGGCCGGCGGCGATACGCTGGCCTTCCTCGGAATAGAGGAAATCGAGATAGGCCTGGGCCAGGTCGCGGCTACCGCGATTGTCGACGACCTTGTCAACGATGGCGACGGGGAACTCGGCCAACAGGCTGACGGAGGGCACCACGGCCTCGTACTTGTCGGCGCCGAGCAGGTTCACCGCGCTCAAAACTTCGGCCTCGAAGGTGATCAAGACATCGCCAAGCTGGCGTTCAGTGAAGGCGGTGGTGGCACCGCGGCCGCCAGTCTCGAAGACCGGCACGTTGAGGAAAACCTTGGTGAGGAAATCGGCCACCTGGGCCTGATCCCCACCGAATTCCTCATTGGCCCAGGCGCGGGCCGCCAGATAGGTGTAGCGCGCATTGCCTGAGGTCTTGGGATTGGGGAAGATCACCGAGACGTCGCCGCGGGCCAGGTCGCTCCAGTCGGTGATGTTCTTGGGGTTGCCGGCGCGGACCAGGAAGGCGGGCAGCGAATAGAAGGGCGAGGCGCTGTTGGGGAACTCGCTCTGCCAGTCGTCGGAAACAAAGCCGCCCTCGACGAGCTTTTCGATATCGGTGACCTGATTGAAGGTCACCACATCGGCCGGCAGGCCTTCGAGAATGGCGCGGGCCTGGGTCGAGGTGCCAGCATGGGACTGGTTGACAGTGACGGCCACACCATTGGCGGCTTCATAGGCCGGGATGAAGGCGGCGTTCTCTTCCTCGAAAATCTCGCGGGCGATGTCGTAGGAGGCGTTGAGAAGGTCGGTGGGCTGGGCCAGGGCCGGTGTGGCGACGAGGGCCAGGGCCGCGGCGGCAGAGAGGAAAAGCTTGGTCATCGGACTCAATATCCATCGGTTCAGTCGAGTTGACGATGGTGATGCGATGGCCCCGCGTGTGCCGTAAAGCGCTAAATGCTTGCTTCGGATGAGTAATTTACGGTCATGCGGGTCGCCGGCAAAGACATTGCGCGGGCCCGGCATTCGGTGACATTTCGTTCCCGAGGGAAGGCGCCGGCCCGGATGGGGCCGGCATAGGTGCTTATTTGGCGACGGCGCGCCCGATCAGGATAATGATGCAGGCGCCGATGAACCCCGCGATCAGATAGCCAAGCCAGCCGCCAAAGGAGATGCCAAGCAGCCCGAAGACCAGGCTGGCCAGGATGGCGCCGACGATGCCGAGGATGACGTTCATCAACACGCCTCCGCCGGCGTTCATGAACCGGCTGGCGAGCCATCCGGCAAGGCCACCAATGATGATGGCCGCAATCCAGCCTACTCCGTCAAAACCCATGTGCTTCCTCCTCGCAGTGAGTCTGTCAACGCCATGAGGGTGTCACAGTGGACGGAAAAGGCAAGAAGCGTTCGGTTGGGGGCCAGAGGGTCCGGTCGAAGGGGACTTCCCCGCCGAGCCTTAGCCGATGGTGTCCGTCTAGCGCGATAGGTCACGCACCGGGCGGACGTGATCCTCGAATGGCACATGGCGTCGCTGAAACGTCGTGCTCTCGTCGATTTGCGGTGCGCTGATCCGGTCCATGCGGAAATGTCGGAAGGCCTGGCGCGATGGATCCCAGCCGACCAGATACCAGAGAGGCGGCAGGATCAGCATGGCCTGCGGCTGGACGGCACGGCTGGTGACCGCCCCCTTGGAGTCTCGGTACCGGAAATGCAGGTGCCGCCTTTGCAGGAAAGCCGATTCGAAAGCGGGGAGCAGGGCGGGGTCCATTGTGCCCATATCCGAGATGTCGACCTGCGGCGAAAGCTGCCCGACATACAGACACTCCAGAAACCGGCGCAGGTCGCGTAGTTTGTCAGCCGGCAGGGCGCGCTCGATCTTGGCAAGGCCGGCATCGGCGAGCGCTGAAAAAGGCAGGTTTCCTGCGGCGCGCATGGATGCAACGCTGATGAGAAGCGCAAAGATTTCGGCCACCGAAAGCCGTGCTGTGGTCTGAACCGATTGCGGGTCCAGTTGCAGGCCGCCGCCGCGACCGGGTTCGGAATGGATGACAAATCCGGCATCGCGGAGCGCGCTGATATCCCGCAAGACCGTGCGCCTGGACGCGCCAACTGCCTCCGCTAGGTCAGCGAGTGTTGACGTGCCCGTTCGGCGAAGGCTGCGCACAATGGCGTCTTGTCTGAGGCGAGCGTTCATCCTGCCATGCTGGCCGTTAAAGGTGTCAAAATTTGGCACCATTCACCGTTAGCAGGCCTCGTAGCTGTCAGAAAGGCGAATAAGCAATGTCCAATATGATCAACTTTCCCGAGCCCAAAATGGTCCGGGTCAACGGGGTGGAACTCGAGGTCTTCGAGGCAGGCCGGGAAAACAAGGGGAAACCGATTGTGCTCTGTCACGGCTGGCCGGAGCATGCCTATTCCTGGCGGCACCAGGTACCCGCGCTTGTTGCGGCGGGCTATCACGTCATTGTTCCGAACCAGCGTGGCTATGGCAATTCATCGCGCCCGGAAGACATCACGGCCTATGACATAGAGCACCTCGCGGGGGATCTCGTCTCGCTGCTGGATCACTATGGTTATGACGACGCCATTTTCATGGGCCATGACTGGGGGGCAATGGTGGTCTGGGGGCTGACCCTGTTGCATCCGGGCCGGGTCAACAAGGTGATCAATCTGAGCCTGCCGTACCAGGAGCGCGGGGAACAGCCATGGATCGCCTTCATGGAAGCCATTTTGGGCGGCGACTTCTATTTCGTCCACTTCAATCGGCAGCCAGGCGTGGCGGACGCTGTGTTGGAGGAGAACACTTCCCGGTTCCTGGAAAATCTCTACCGGAAAAACGTGCCGCCTGCAGAGCCGGAGCCGGGCATGGTGATGATCAATTTGGCGCGGGCGGAGATGCCATTGGGCGAGCCGGTGATGAGCGAGAATGAGCTGGCGGTCTTTGTCTCGGCCTTTGAGACGTCAGGCTTCACCGGCAGCATCAACTGGTACCGGAACCTGGACCGCAACTGGCACCTGTTGGCGGACGTGGATCCGATCATCCACCAGCCGACGCTCATGATCTATGGCGATCGCGACGCGGTCGCAAAAGCCCCGAACCTCAAGAGATTTGTACCCAATCTTGAGGTGCTCAGTTTCGATTGTGGTCACTGGATTCAGCAGGAAGTGCCGGAAGAAACTAACCAGGCTGTACTCGATTGGCTGGATCGGCAGGGCGCCGCGTAGTTCGCTCGTCAGTTCGGGAACAAGACACGGGCGCCTGCCAGGTCTGGTGGCGTCCGCTTCCCGCTCGCGTCCCCCCTAAAACGGCCACACCACCATCAGGGCCGGGACGCCGACCAGGACCACCAGGAAGGATAGTGGCAGGCCGAGGCGCCAGTAGTCGCCGAAGCGGTAGCCGCCGGGGGCCATGACCAGGGTGTTGCACTGGTGACCGATGGGGGTGAGGAAGTCGCAGCCGGCGCCAATGGCGACGGCCATCAAAAAGGCTTCGGGGCTGTAGCCGAGACCGGTGGCGAAGGCGGCCGCGATCGGGGCCATGACGAGGACCGTGGCGGCGTTGTTGAGGAAGGGCGTGACGGCCATGGCGGCGACCATGATCAGCGCCAGCGCGCCCCAGCCGGGCAGAGTGGCGGCGGTTGCGGTGAGCAGGGCGGCGACGAGGTCGGTGCCGCCGGTCAATTGCAGGCTCTCGGACACCGGGATCAGGCAGGCGAGCATGACCAGGATGGGCCCGTCGATCTGGTTATAGACATCGCGCAGGGGCAGGGCGCCGGTCAGGATCATCAAGGCTGCAGCGGCAAAAAAGCCAGGCGCAACAGGGACCAGGCCGAGGGCGGTGGCGGCCATGGCGACGAGCAGGATGGAGAGGGGCAGCAGACCATTGCGGACGCTGCCCAGTTTGAGGCCGCGTTCGATCAGGGGCAGGATATCCCATTCGCGCAGCAATTCGGGAATGCGCTTGAGGTGGCCCTGAATCAGGATCACGTCGCCATTCTGGAAGCGGATTTCGCCCAGGCGCTTGGTGAAGCGCTGGTCGCGGCGGGAGATGGCAATCAGGTTGAGGCCGGTGCGGTCGAACAGTGTCAGTTCCTGGGCGCTGGCGCCGATCAGGCCGGAGCTTTCCCCGATAATGGCCTCGATGACGCCGATATTGCCGCTGTCACGCTGGGCGCCGCCGCGCCGCTCGGCAAAGGAGAGGCCAGTCTGGCTGACCATCTTGTCGAGGGCTTCGGGGTCGCCCTCGATGAGCAGGATGTCGCCGGCTTTCAGTGTCGCATCGGGCAAAGGTGTGCGGCGGCGGCCCGAGGCGCTGACAATTCCGGTGACCATGGCGGCGCCATCGGCGGCCGAGTGCAGATCGCCCACCGTCTTGCCGATGACCGAGCTGTCGGGCAGCACATGGGCCTCAGTGGTGTAGTTCTTGATTTCGATGGCCTTGTCCATGCCGCTGTCTTCGCGGCGGCGCTCGGGCAGCAGCCAGTAGAAAAAGGCCAGAAAGACAATGCCGACCGCGGCGAGAATGGCGCCGACGGGGGTGAAGTCGAACATGGTGAAGGCGGTGCCGGTCAGTTCCTGGCGCACGCCGGACACGATTATGTTGGGCGAGGTGCCGATCTGTGTCATCAACCCGCCCAGAAGCGAGCCGAAGGCCATGGGCATGAGGAACATGGAGGGGGAGACGCTGGAGCGTCGCGCCATCTGGAAGGCGATCGGCATCATGATGGCCAGGGCGCCGATATTCTTCACAAAGGCAGAGAGCACGGTGACAATGGTCACCAGCACGATCAATTGCACCCGGGGGCTGCTCATGCGCGGGACATAGCGCCTGATCAGGATTTCCATGATGCCGGAGCGCGCCACCGCGGCGCTGACGACCAGAGCGCTGCCCACAATGATGACGATGTCGTTGGAAAAGCCGACAAAGGCGCGCTCAAACGGCACAACTCCAAACAACAGCCCAACCAGCAGCGCGCAGACCGCTACCAGATCGTAGCGCCAGCGGCCCATGATGAAGGCGACCATCATGCCCGCAATGATCAGAAATGCGAGCATTTGCGGGATTGTCATGGGCTACTCCGGTTCCGAACGGTCATAACGCAGGAGGCGGTATGAAAGTCGCACGCAGGGGGCTTTATAGACCAGGGCCGGTTGCCGCCGCGAGGGGGGTATGGAAAACTTGCCACTCAGGGAGGGCTTGATGACGACATTGCATACTACTTTGGGGCCGCTGAAGCGCGAGCAGCTCGGGCTGATTCTGCCGCATGAACATGTTTTTGTGGATTTGCGTAAGCCGGACCAGCCGGGCTATGCCGAGGCAGATGCCAGGGACGTGGTGGCGCTGATGGCGCCGCAGATTGAGGCGATCAAGGCGCAGGGTGTGACGGCGCTGATCGAATGTTCCACCGGCGGGGTGGGCCTGCGCGTGGATCTGGACCTGGCGGTGTCGCAGGCCACCGGATTTCCCATCGTCGTGCCGACAGGCAATTATCGCGAGCCGTGGATTCCCGACTGGGTCGCTGCGGCAAGCGAAGCCGAGCTCGAGGCCTGGATGGTGCGGCATCTGACCACAGGTGTCGATGACACCGGGGTTGTGGCCGCCTGGATCAAGGTGAGCGCGGGCGATGATGGAATCACCCCCATGGAAACCAAGATATTGCGGGCGGCGGCACGGGCTTCGGCGCACACCGGGGCGCTGATCGGTTCACATACGATCAAAGGTCGGGTGGTGATGGACCAGCTCGATATCATCGAGGCGGCGGGCGGATCGGCGAAGCGGTTCCTGTCGATCCATACCCAGGCCGAGCCGGATTTCGCGCTCAATCGCGCGGTGGCGGCGCGCGGCGCCTGGATCGAATATGACCATGTCGGCCGTGATCCGGATGAGGAGGTGCTGGCGCTGGTGCTCAAAGCGCTCGAGGCGGGGCTGGAGGGGCAGTTGCTGCTCAGCCATGACCTGGGTTGGTATGATCCGGCGCAGCCCGGTGGGGGCACGCCCAGGCCCTATACGCATCTGGTCGAGCATTTCCTGCCCAAGCTGCGCGCGGCGGGCGTGAGCGAAGCGACCATCACGCGGCTGACGCATGACAACCCGTTCGATGCGTTTGCGCGTTAGGGCGATGGACGCCCTCGCCCTTCGAGGCCGCTTCGCGGCGCCTCAGGATGAGGGCTGACGCGAGCGCGGTATCTCGGTAGCCCTCATGGTGAGGTGCGAAGCCTCGAACCACGAGGGCGTCCTGCCGTGGTGAAGCTCAGCCCTTCGCCGGTACAGCGAACAGGTCGTATTCGTCATTGTCGGTGACAGTGACCTGGACGATGTCGCCGATCTTGATGCCGTTTGCCTGGTCTACGATGACCTGACCGTCGATTTCCGGGGCGTCCCATTTGGAGCGGGCGATGACCCGGTTCTGCTCAGGGCGCACGTCGTCGACGATGACGTCGATGGTGCGGCCGATTTTTTTCTGGAGCTGGCCGAAAGAGACGTTCTGCGCCACTTCCATCAACTGAGCGAAGCGCTCTTCCATGACCTCGTCGGGTACGATCCCCTCAAGCTCGTTGGCGGTGGCGCCGGTGACGGGCTCGTATTTGAAGCAGCCGGCGCGGTCGATTTCGGCTTCCTCGATGAAGTCGAGCATCATCTCGAAATCTTCCTCGGTCTCGCCGGGGAAACCGACGATGAAATTGGAGCGCACGGTGAGGTCGGGAACCTGGCGCTTCCAGTCGAGGATGCGGTTGAGTGTCTTTTCCTGATGCGCGGGGCGGCGCATGGCCTTGAGCACCTTGGGGGAGGCGTGCTGGAAGGGAATGTCGAGATAGGGCAGGACGAGGCCATCGGCCATCAGTTCCATGATCTGGTCGACATGGGGGTAGGGGTAGACATAGTGCAGGCGCACCCAGGCGCCGAGCTCGCCCAGTTCCTTGGCCAGATCGTAGAACTTGGCCTTGACCTCGCGGCCGCGATACTTGCTGGCGGCATATTTGATGTCGAGGCCATAGGCGCTGGTGTCCTGCGAGATGACCAGCAATTCCTTGACACCGGAGCGGATCAGGCCCTCGGCTTCGGACAGGATGCCGGCGGCAGGACGCGAGGCGAGGTCGCCGCGGATCTGGGGAATGATGCAGAAGGAGCAGCGATTATTGCAGCCTTCGGAAATCTTCAAATAGGCATAGTGGCGCGGCGTCAGTTTGAGGCCGTTTTCGGGCACCAGGTCGACGAATTTGTTCGGCACGGGCGGCAGGTGGTCATGCACCGCATTGACCACGCTTTCGTACTGGTGCGGACCGGTGATGGCGAGGACGCTGGGATGGGTCTCGCGGATCAGGTTTTCCTCGACGCCCAGGCAACCGGTAACGATGACGCGACCGTTTTCGTTGAGCGCTTCGCCAATGGCTTCAAGGCTTTCCTGCTTGGCACTGTCGAGGAAGCCGCAGGTATTGACCAGAACGACATCGGCCCCCGCATAGTCGCGGCTGAACGAATAACCCTGCGCGCGCAGGGTGGTCATAATACGCTCGCTGTCGACGAGAGCCTTGGGGCAGCCGAGGCTGACGAGACCGATTTTGGGCGCCTGAGTCATGCGCGTGGGGCATTCCGGTTCTGGAGAGGATGGCGCGTCATACAGAATGTTTGACGGTTACGCAATGTGACCGGCCCGCAATGGGGGCCGGGCAGCCCTGCAGGGAATGGCGAACACGCGAACGTGACTGTTTATGATGCGTGAACAGCGCGTGCGCTGATTGCCGGGTTTTGCCTTTCCCGCCCATGGGTTAGGCGTCTCGTCCCTTTTCCGCGCCGGCTCGGCGCAGCACCAAGGACTATTTCATGACCGATCGTCTCTCCGCCTATACGCCGCAGGCCCTGTCCGTGCTGCGCATCGTCGCCGCACTGCTTTTCCTCGCCCACGGCACGCAGAAACTGATGGGCTTTCCGGCAGCCGAATTTGCGCCGCCCATGTTCTCGATCTTCTGGTTTGCCGGCGTGATCGAAATCATCACCGGCATTCTGATCGGTATCGGCCTGTTTACCCGTCCGGCGGCGTTCATCGCCTCGGGCACCATGGCCTTCGCCTATTGGATGGCGCATGCACCGGCCAATTTCTTCCCCACCAATAATGGTGGCGATGCGGCCATTCTGTTCTGCTTTGTGTTCCTGTTCCTGGTCTTCGCCGGTCCGGGGCGCTGGGCCGTGAACGGGAAGTAGGGTCGGCTAAGCCTGTCCAAGCTCCAAACTGCGAAGGCCGCTCGATAGAGCGGCCTTTTTGCGTTCAGGTGACCGATTTGGGCGGGGTGCGCTTGGCGGTGCGGCGCGGTTTGTGGGTCTCGCCGGGCTTGGTCGCCGGTTCGCGGGGCGCTTCCTCGGCAGGCTTGACCTGGGGCAGCGGCTCGGTGGCCGGGGTGATGTATTCATCAGCCTCGGCAAAGTCGCGTTCATCGCCTTCTTCTGCCAGATCGCGGATGGCGTCGCGCACCTCGTCGAGCAGGGATGCGGAGAAACGCGAGCGCTGCACCGTGTCGCCGGTGGCCTCCTGGCTCTTGAACCAGACCAGCAGCGCCTCGCAGCCAATGCGCAGGCCGACCAGCGAGAGCAGGCCGAAGACAACAATCTCAAGCAGGCCCCAGAGGCCGTCACCAAAACTGGTGCCGAAGCGGAAGAAGAAATGGCTGATGGCCCAGAGCAGAATGGCCGCCAGGCCCAGGGCATAGAAGATAGGTACCAGGCGGGGTGAGAGGATTGCATCGAGCCGGAACAGGGTCTGGCGCGTCAGCAGGCGCTTCAAGTCATCCAAAGTCATGGCAGGCTCCTAGAATCCCTCGTCTATTGCGCAAGTTGGTCGGATGGTGCCGCTATGGCAAGGCTGGTCGCGCCAAAAATCGCTTCAAAGCGGCCGCGCAGCACCGAATCGACTTCGGCCATCGAGACCAGAGCACCCAGATCCTCGAATGAGGTCACGCCTTGATCGGTGATGCCGCAGGGCACGATGCCGTCATAATGGGAGAGATCGGGCGCGACATTGAGCGAAATGCCGTGAAAGGTGACCCATTTGCGCACTCGCACGCCGATGGCCGCGATCTTGTCTTCGCGGGCGAGACCTTTTTCCGGGCGCGGCACCCAGACGCCGACGCGGCCCTCGCGGCGCTCGCCGGAGATATTGTGCGCGGCCAATGTGTCAATGACCCATTGCTCAAGACCCTGCACGAGACAGCGAATGTCGCGGCCGCGCTGCGTGAGGTCGAGCATGACATAAGCCACGCGTTGGCCTGGGCCGTGATAGGTGAATTGCCCGCCGCGACCGGCTGGATAGACCGGAAAGCGCGGATTGAGAAGATCTTCAGGTCGGGCCGAGGTGCCTGCGGTATAGAGCGGGGGATGCTCGAGCAGCCAGACGGCCTCGGGCGCCGCGCCGGCGGTGATGGCGGCCACCCGCTCATCCATCATGGAGAGGGCCAATTCATAGTCCAGCGGGCGCTCGAATATACGCCATTCGACCGGCCTTGCGTCGTCGCGATGCAGTTTCGCGCCGATTTGGCACGTTTCATTTGTGTTTGTTAAGACTTCCATAACCAGCTCTGGCTGACCCTCATGGACAAACGAATCCTTGGCGCTGTGGCGTCGGACCCGGGACTGCACCTTATTTATGAACACCCTGGACAATATTGAAGTCGATATCACGGTCGAGCTGGGCGCGACCACCATGCCGATTCATCACATGCTGCGCATGGGCCGTGGCGCGGTGATCGAACTGGACGCCACCGAGCACGATCCCTTACGCATCTATGCCAATAGCACGCTGGTCGCCAAGGGCGAGGTGAATGTGGAAGAGGGGCACTTGCGGGTGTTCGTCACCGAGAAGGTGTTGCGCTTCGGCTGAGGCTGGCGCGTCCGGACAAGGCTTTAGAGGTCTTTGCACAGGGACGCGAAAATCTCCGATTATCCGCTTGTGGTTGGGCAAGAGCTTTGCTAAACCCCCACTCGCTTCGGGACCAACGGAACTGAAGCTTCTACCACACTGTGCGGTCGTGGCGGAATTGGTAGACGCGCAGCGTTGAGGTCGCTGTATCGCAAGATGTGGAAGTTCGAGTCTTCTCGACCGCACCAGTCCCTTAGGGCCACTTCATCGTTTTTGTGAACGATGAAGTGGCCCTAAGCGTTTCTTGCCCCTTTCAGAGCTTATGAAGCCGCACCGGGCTGCCCTTTGCGCGGGCGATGATCTTTTTTGATTCCAGGTCCAGGTGGACGGCCTTGAGCCACCAGCCGGCCTTGTCGCCGCCGGGAAAATGCTCCTGGGAAAGGTGTGGCAGCAGCGCTTCCTTGGCCTCGGCGACGGTCAAGCCCGGCGGCTCGGTGGGCAGGATGGCCATCAGCGCATCGTGCATGGCCATATATTTGGCGCGGTCCACCCGCTCGCTGTGGTCGGGGTGGTTCACATTGCCGATGGTGATCTTGTCGTCAGCGTCAGGCATTGATCTTCTCCTCGATCGTGATCCTGGGGGTTTTGAAACCCATGGCGATCCATTCGCCGAGCAGTCTGGCGTAGAAGCCGGCGGTTGTCATGGTGCCGGCGGGCAGGGAATTGTCGAGCGCCACGCCCTCCGGGACATCGCCTGTCTGGGTGCGGATCCGGGCGGCAGGACGCTGCCCTTCAGGCCAGAGGCCGGCAAATAGGCTGAACCAATGGGCGGCCTCAAACTCGGTAAAGACCGGCGTGTTGCAGCAAGTGGTCAGGACACGGCGCGTTGGTGCTTCGTCGCTGAGGCGGAATTCGGCGAGTTTGGCCGTGCCGTCGGGAAAGCGCACGCGATCCTTGCGGTAGAGGACATAAGGGACGCCACCATTATCACCGGCGATGGGGAATGCCGGGGGCAAGACCGACAGGCGTTGCGCAGCGCTGCGGCAGGAGGTGCAGTGGCACTCGGTGGTGATGAACGGGTCTCCGGTCACTTTGAGGTGGAACTGGCCGCAGGCACAGCTCAGCGTCGTGGTCGTTTTTGGCATGGTGCGATAGTTCCTTTTGCGTCTTGTCCATTCTGGAGCCCACATGCGGTCCGATATGACCGGACCGTCGACCCCAAGTCTTGTCGTCGCAACGTCCCGCCAAGTGCTGGTGTCCAGCATTTCGCGCATTGCTCTAAGGACGACGATAGGACGCCGGGTGTTTCGACACGGTGACGAGATGAAAAAGTTCTGAGCGCGAGACGGCATTCGTGCGTTCAAACGAACTTTTTGTCCATCGATGTGAACCGTCATCCAAGCGTCATCAAAGCTTCAAGTGAACGTCAAGCAAGCTCAATAGAGGGGACGGGCAGGTCGGTGCCCGAGGGCGGACGGCTTGTGCGCCGGGCCTTTCGGTTTGTTTCGTATCGTTTCGAACATCCTGGGCCGGTGCTCACACACACAATACAGGTCTGGCTGGAGCCGGGCGGCCCAATGCGGTCGCGCTGGCCCATTGGGAGACAACCATGAAGACTCTGAACCGCGTGGGCCTTGCTGCCCTTTCGCTGATGCTTTCCACCTCCGTGGCTTTTGCGCAAACCGAAGTGACCTGGTGGCACGCCATGGGTGGCGAGCTGGGCGAAAAGCTCGAAGAAATCGTGGCCGGCTACAATGCCAGCCAGTCCGACTATGTCGTGACCCCGGTCTATAAGGGCTCCTATGCCGAAACCATGACCGCTGCCATCGCCGCCTTCCGCGCTGGCGAACAGCCGGACATCGTGCAGGTTTTCGAAGTGGGCACCGGCACCATGATGGCCGCCAAGGGCGCCGTCTATCCGGTGTATCAGCTTATGGCCGACATGGGCGCCGAGTTCGATCCGGCCGACTACCTGCCGACCGTCGTTGGCTACTACACCGACACCGAGGGCAATATGCTTTCGATGCCGTTCAACTCCTCCACCCCGATCATGTACTACAACAAGGACGCGTTTGCGGCCGCTGGTCTTGATCCTGAAATGCCGCCCAAGACCTGGGAAGAGCTCGAAGCCTTCTCGCGCCAGATCATGGAATCGGGCGCTGCCACCTGTGGTTTCAGCTCGGGCTGGATCTCCTGGGCACAGCTGGAAAACTTCTCGGCCTGGCACAACCAGCCGATCGGCACGCTGGAAAACGGCTTTGGTGGCCTGGATACCGAATTCGTCGTCAATGGCCCGCTGCAGGCCAAGCACTGGGAAAACCTCAAGAACTGGCAGGATGAAGGCGTCTTCCAGTATGGCGGCCCGGGCGGCGGTGCGGATGCTCCGTCCAAGTTCTACACCGGCGAATGCGCCATCTACATGAACTCCTCGGCCTCGCGTGCCGGCGTTCTGGCCAATGCCGAGGGCTTTGAAGTCGGCTTCGGCATGCTGCCGCATTACGAAGAAGTCGAGCCGCAGAACTCGATCATCGGTGGCGCGACCCTGTGGGTCCTGCAGGGTGCCGATGAAGCCCAGTACAAGGGCGTTGCGGATTTCTTCTCCTACCTGTCCTCGGCTGAAGTGCAGGCCGATTGGCACCAGTTCTCGGGCTATCTGCCGATCACCCAGGCTGCCTACGAGCTGGGTCAGGAGCAGGGCTATTACGAAGCCAATCCGGGTTCGGATGTGGCCATCAAGCAGATGACCCTGAACGCCCCGACCGAAAACTCCAAGGGCCTGCGTTTCGGCAATTACGTCCAGATTCGTGACGTGATCGACCAGGAATTCCAGGCTCTGCTGACCGGCGACAAGTCGGCCCAGCAGGCGCTCGATGATCTGGTCAGCCGCGGCAACCAGATGCTGCGCGACTTCCAGGCTGCCAATCAGTAGGGCGGACTGACACTACCGGGCGGCGGCAGCTTGTCTGCCCCGCCCATTCGTCTTTTTCGGAGCGGCCGTTCTCGGCGCTTCCGCGGATCGGGTCGATGGATACCAAACGCACAGTCTTTCCCTCGCAGGGGCTGCCATATCTCCTGGTAGCGCCGCAGTTGATCATCACGATGATCTTTTTCATCTGGCCGGCCGGACAGGCGGTCAAATCGTCTTTCGAGCGGGAAGATCCGTTCGGGCTGTCGACCAGTTTTGTCGGCCTGCTGCATTATCTGCGCCTGTTCCAGGAGCCCGACTATCTGGCTTCGGTTGGTCGTACGGCCCTGTTCGCCCTGGCGGTGACGATCATCTCAATGGGTCTGGCGCTGGTGCTGGCAGTGGCGGTGAACCGGCTGATCCGCGCGGGCACGGCCTATTCGACCATGCTGCTCTGGCCCTATGCAGTGTCGCCCGTGGTGGCCGGCATATTGTGGTGGTTCATCTTCAATTCCTCGACCGGCATCCTGCCCTATATGCTCGAGTTTTTCGGGCTGGACTGGAACCACCAGCTCAATGGCACGCATGCGATGATCCTGATCATCGTGGCCGCGAGCTGGAAGCAGATTTCCTACAATTTCCTGTTTTTCCTGGCCGGGCTGCAGTCCGTGCCGCAATCGCTCAATGAAGCGGCAGCTATCGACGGGGCGGGGCCATTCAAGCGGTTCTGGACCATCGTGTTTCCGCTGCTCTCGCCGACCACGTTCTTCCTGATGATCGTCAATCTCAACTACACCATGTTCGACACCTTTGGCGTAATCGACGCGACCACGGCGGGCGGGCCGAACCAGGCCACCAATACGCTGGTCTACAAGGTCTATACCGACGGCTATCTGGGGCTGAACCTGGGGTCCAGCTCGGCCCAGTCGGTCATTCTCATGCTCTTCGTCATCGTGCTCACCGTGATCCAGTTCCGCTATGTGGAACGCCGGGTCCAGTATTAGGAGGGCGGGTCAATGGTCGAAAATCGTCCCTGGCTGACATTCCTCACCCATTTCGTGCTGATCTGCGGCGTGGTGATCGTGGTGTTCCCGGTCTATATCGCGCTCATTGCCTCTACCCATGGTCCCACGGCGCTTTCGTCAGGCATGATGCCGCTGCTGCCCGGTGCCGAGTTGTGGAACAATGTGGTGCAGGTGCTGACCGAGGAGCGCCGCGGCGTCGCGCCGTTCTGGCTGATGGCCTGGAACTCGCTCTGGATGGCAATCATCATCACGGTGGGCAAGATCGCCATTTCCATCATCTCGGCCTATGCCATCGTCTATTTCCGGTTTCCCGGGCGGGTGCTGGCGTTCTGGCTGATCTTCATCACGCTGATGCTGCCCGTCGAAGTGCGCATCATCCCCACCTTCGCGGTGGTGGCCAATCTGGGCCTGCTCAACTCCTATGCGGGCCTGACCATTCCGCTGATCGCCTCGGCGACGGCAACATTCCTGTTCCGCCAGTTCTTCATGACCATTCCCGATGAGATGATGGAAGCGGCGCGGGTGGACGGGGCCGGCCCGCTCAAGTTCTTCCGCGATATCCTGTTGCCGCTCTCGCGCACCAATATCGCGGCGCTCTGCGTCATCCTCTTCATCTATGGCTGGATGCAGTATCTGTGGCCGCTGCTGGTGACCACCGATCCAAAATACTACACATTGATGATGGGCGTGAAACGCATGGCCGCCGTGGCCGACGCCGATCCGCAATGGAACACCATCATGGCGGCCGTGGTCATGGCCATGCTGCCGCCGGTTCTCATTGTCATCTTCATGCAGCGCCTGTTCGTTAAAGGCCTGGTCGAAACGGAGAAGTAAGAAAAATGGCAAGCATCGATCTCAAGGGCGTCCGCAAGGTCTATCAGGGCAATGTCACGGCCATTCACGCACTGGATCTTTCCATCGATGATGGCGAACTGGTGGTGCTGGTCGGGCCGTCGGGTTGCGGCAAGTCCACGTTGCTGCGCATGATTGCCGGGCTTGAAACCATCACCGATGGGACGATTTCCATCGGCGAGGATGTGGTGAACAAGAAGGAGCCAGCCGAGCGCGACATCGCCATGGTGTTCCAGAACTACGCGCTCTATCCGCATATGAGCGTGCGCCAGAACCTGGAATATGGCCTGAAGAACCGGGGCACGCCGCGCGATGAAATCGATCGCCGCGTCAATGAGGCGGCCCGGATCCTGGAAATCACGCCTTTCCTGGATCGCAAGCCGCGCCAGCTTTCGGGTGGCCAGCGCCAGCGCGTGGCCATGGGCCGAGCGATTGTGCGCCAGCCCAAGGCGTTCCTGTTCGATGAACCGCTGTCGAATCTGGATGCCAAGCTGCGCGGGCAGATGCGCATCGAAATCCGCCGTCTGCAGCGTTCGCTCAAGACCACCAGCGTGTATGTGACCCACGACCAGCTCGAAGCCATGACCCTGGCCGACCGGCTGGTGGTGATGAATGGCGGACGGATCGAGCAGGTCGGCAAGCCGATCGAGCTTTATGACAAGCCGGCCTCCCTGTTCGTGGCCGGCTTTATCGGTTCGCCGCCGATGAACCTGCTGCCCATTGCGGCGCTGCAGGCGCTTGCAGGTGGCACCATGCCCAGCCTGCCTGCGTGCACGGACATTGTCGGCATTCGTCCTGATCAGGTGGTCGTTGGGTCGGGCGAGGGCATCGCGCTTTCCGGCACAGTCGAGCTGATCGAACCGGTCGGTGGCGAAAGCCATCTCTACGTCCGGGTCGAGGGCCTCGATCAGACGATGATCCTGGTGCAGCAGGGCCGCGCCAGCGTGGGTGAAGCCGACCGCGTCGATTTTGTGCTGCCGCTGGCGGCGCTGCATGGCTTCAACGAGGAAAGCGGGCTGCGGGTGGACTAACCACTGGCGTCCGACTGCCGGAAATAGTTCAAGCCGCCCCTGGCCAGCAGCCGGGGGCGGTTTCGTGTTTAGGCGCGGCGCTAATCGACAAATTTGCGCAGATTGTCCGGCGCGACATATTCCCAGGCATCATGCAGGCGCAAGGAGAGCTCTTCGTCATCTATTCTGTCGAGATGGACCAAGACGATGTTCTGCCCGATCTGCTGTTCGGTCTCGAAATAGACTTTTGGCGAGATGTCCATGAGCAGCACTTTCTGGTGCCGGGGGCAGGCCAGTGCCAGCACGGTCTCGTCTTGCAACTCGGCCAGTGTCGAATCCGCGACCAGAAGTGCCGGGGAGGCGCCGCTTGATCGCGACACGCCGGGCAGGCCGCGTTGATCGACAAGTTGGACAATTCGGGCAAAGGCGCGTTCGAGGTCCTTGGCATCGGTCATTTGCGCATCGTCTCCGCAATTGATGAAAAAGCCTCGCCCGCACTCTGGCGCATCACAGGGTGATTGGCTACAGCTTTACTTGCCCCTGAAACCCCCAGAAACACAAAGGGCTCCCGATGAGCGAAGAATTTGATCCGACGCCCGGTTTCGACACCGGGAATGATAGCGATGTGTTCCGCGATGCGGACGGCCGGATCAGTGCGCTCTGGCTTGAGCGGCTGCGCGCCTTTCTGGAGGCGGGCAGAAATGACGATGTCGCGCTGGTCATGGAGCCGCTGCACCATTCCGAGGTCGGCGACGTGCTCGAGCAGCTCTATGCTGCCGAGCGCCTGGCACTGGTGCACGCGCTGGGCGAGAAGTTCGACTTCTCGGCCCTGACCGAGGTGGATGAGAGCATTCGCCTCGAAATCATGGAATCTCTGCCCAACGCGGCGATTGCCCGGGGCGTGGCCGAACTCGACAATGACGACGCGGTCTATCTGCTCGAGGACCTCGAAGAAGTCGATCGGGACGAAATTCTCTCGGCCTTGCCCGTCTTTGAGCGTCTGACGCTGAAGCGGAGCCTCGATTTTCCCGAGGATTCTGCCGGGCGCCGGATGCAGACCGATTTCATCGCCATTCCCCCGTTCTGGACGGTGGGGCAGGTGATCGACTATCTGCGCGCCGAGAAGGACCTGCCGGACGAGTTCTACCAGCTCTATGTGGTCGATGCGTCCTATACCGTGCTGGGCACCCTGCCGCTGGACAAGTTCCTGCGCACGCCACGCGCGACCAAGATCGACAGCATCATGAACACCAATTTCGTGCTGGTGAATGCCGAGGAGGACCAGGAAGAGGCGGCGCGCAGCTTTGAGCGCTACGATCTGGTCGAAGTCGGTGTGGTGGACGAAAGCGGCCGGTTGGTGGGCGTTTTGACCATCGACGACATTGTCGACGTGATCCAGGAAGAGGCGGAAGAAGATATTCGCCTGATGGCTGGCGTGGGTGATGAGGATGTGTCCGACACGACCCTCGACACGGTGAAGAGCCGGGTGCCCTGGCTGGTGGTCAATCTGGTCACGGCCGTGCTGGTCTCCCTCGTCATCGGGCTGTTCAACGCCACGATCGAACAGATGGTGGCCCTGGCCGTGCTTATGCCGATTGTCGCCTCAATGGGGGGCAATGCCGGGGCGCAGACCATGACCGTGACGGTGCGTGCCCTGGCGATGCGTGAACTCGATGGCGGGCGCCTCAAGCGCCTGATCCGCCGCGAAATGGTGGTGGGCGTGGTCAATGGGGTGATCTTTGCCGTGCTGATCGGCATCGTGACGGCGATCCGCTATGGTGATGTGCAGCTTGGAATCGTCATTGGCATGGCCATGGTGATCAACATGATCGTGGCCGGGACCTTCGGAATTCTTATTCCCCTGGCCCTGGACAAGCTCAAGGCGGACCCGGCTATCGCATCGGCGGTGTTCGTCACAACGATCACTGATGTCATTGGTTTCTTTGCGTTTTTGGGAATCGCGGGGCTCTGGTTCGGCCTGTTCTGACACCGGAATGTCATTTTCCACAGGGCCGGAGTGTTGCAGTTTGGTCGCTTGCTTCCCATCTGCGACACGGCTAACGATTCATTACCGACCTAACCTGGTCGGTGTGGACGACTGACAAGGAGCGATCTATGCGCAGTCAAACCAAGACCTCAGCCTGGCAGACGATGAGCTGGGCGTTGGTATGCCTCGTCTCTGTGGGGCTGGTTTTCTCCGTGGTTGCTAGCGTCTAGAAGGGACGTTGGAGTTATTCACTGGCAAAGAGTTTAGGGGAGGGCGCCCGGCCACTGGGCGCCCTTCTTCTTTGGCGGGCTGAAATGAGCGCCCCGTTTGCTTGACTGCAGCGCTTGCCAACCGCAAAACGAAGCGCTGCTGTGTGTGAGGACATTCGATGAAGCTCTTGATCGGGAATCGCAATTACTCAACCTGGTCGCTGCGACCCTGGCTGGTGCTGCGGCATTTCGAAATTCCGTTCGAGGACGAGGTGCTGCAATTGTCCGGCCCAGACTGGCGGGACAATCTGGCGGCGCGGTCTCCGACGGCCAAGGTGCCGGTGCTGCTCGACGGGGCGCTGGTGGTGCCCGAAACCATTGCCATCATCGAATATCTGGCTGACAGTTTTCCCGACAAGGCGATCTGGCCGCGCGACCGCGCCGAACGCGCGATGGCCCGCGCCGCAGCGGCGGAAATGCATGCCGGGTTCAACGCCCTGCGCAATCACGCTCCGATGAATTTGCGCGCCAGCCATCCCGGCAAAATCGACCTTGATGCCGTGCGCAAGGATCTCCATCGGGTGGAGACGCTGTGGGGTGATCTGCTGGCGCGTTCGGATGGGCCATATCTGTTCGGTGCATTCTCCGCCGCTGACGCCATGTACGCGCCGCTGGCGACGCGATTGCGGACGTACGAGCTGCCGGTGTCCGACGTCGCGCAATGTTATGTCGAGGCGATTTATGCGCTGCCGGCCTTTCAGGACTGGCGGGCGCTGGCCCTGCAGGAGCCCTGGATCGTCGACGATGACGAGATCGACGTCATCCAGGGCCGGGTGGCGCCGGGGACGCTGGCATGATCCATATGGTCAAGCTCTGCGTCGGCGTTTCCAGCGTGGAGGAGTTGGAGAGCTACCGGGACCAGCGCGCCCATTGGTGGGGCGCGGACTATGGCGAGGACGTGCATGTTCATCGCACGCGCATGATGCCCAAGCGTGGCGCCGAGATGGAGGGGCAGGGCTCGATCTACTGGGTGATGTCGGGCGCGATCTGCTGCCGCCAGCCCATCCTGCGGCTGGCGCCCTATACCGACGCCGAGGGCAAGGATTATTGCGACATCATCATGTCGCCGGACATTATCCGCACCGTGCCTTACCCCAAACGCCCGTTTCAGGGCTGGCGCTATCTGCGCGTCGAAGATGCGCCGCCGGACCTGGAGGCGGGGGCGAATGAGAACTCAGCCGAGATTGCCGCAGAGCTGGCACGGATGGGGTTGATCTGAAAGCATGCGAGGATAGGCATCCTCAGCATTATAGTTTGGGCAATATCTCCAATCGCAGCTTGTTTTCCACCGCAGACAGCGACTTCAAGTATGGATTGAAGACTTCACTAAGTCCTTCATTTACGGATTCGAAATCGCCGTTTAGCCTTTTTTGCGCTGCGCGAGTCATCCACAGCACAAACTCGCTTGCCAGAATATCTAATTGCCGCAGTTCGGCCATGATCTCTGGGAAGTCCATTGAGGCAATGGCGAATACCTTGGGGAGTGGGGATTCGGTATCTTGGCCAACCCCATAAATTTTGGCGTTCATAGTGTTTTCGAGCCAACTTTTATGTGAGTAGAGGCCAAGGAACAGTTCTTCGAAACGTTCTCTTCTGCGCCTCTTTCCTGCGCTTTTTTCTGAGATTATGTGCGTAGTAACTGGGGCCAGTACCCCACCTATGGTTGCGATTGCACCCCCAACGATTACTGGCAGCAAGACAGACCAAACATCCTGAGAAGTCACCACTGTTACTCCGCTGCCCTGGTTTCCACATTCGGGCGGCGTTCCATGATTTGCTTCAAATAGATGCCGGTATGCGAGCGCGGGTTTTCCGCGACGGCTTCCGGCGTGCCAATGGCCACGATCTCGCCGCCGCCATCGCCGCCCTCGGGGCCGAGATCGATAATCCAGTCAGCAGTCTTGATGACCTCGAGATTGTGCTCGATGACCACCACCGTATTGCCGCCTTCGACCAGTTCATGCAGCACTTCGAGCAGCTTGGCCACGTCGTGGAAATGCAGGCCCGTGGTCGGCTCGTCGAGCATATAGAGCGTGCGGCCGGTGGCGCGCTTCGAAAGTTCCTTTGAGAGCTTCACGCGCTGCGCTTCACCGCCCGAGAGGGTGGTCGCAGGCTGGCCGATCTTGACGTAGCCCAGGCCGACGCGTTGGAGGGTGGCGAACTTGTCGCGAATGGTGGGGACCGCCGAAAAGAACTCGACGCCCTCATCGATCGTCATGTCGAGAATGTCGGAAATCGACTTGCCCTTGAACTGGACCTCCAGCGTCTCGCGGTTGTAGCGCTTGCCCTTGCAGACGTCGCAGGTGACGTAAACGTCGGGCAGGAAGTGCATTTCGATCTTGAGGACGCCGTCGCCCTCGCACTTTTCGCAGCGGCCGCCCTTGACGTTGAAGCTGAAGCGGCCCGGGCCATAGCCGCGGGTCTTGGCTTCGGGCAGGCCCGCAAACCACTCGCGCAGCGGCGTGAAGGCGCCGGTATAGGTGGCCGGGTTGGAGCGCGGCGTGCGGCCGATGGGCGACTGGTCGATGTCGATGACCTTGTCGAGAAATT
>JAVJRP010000014.1:0-210770 GCA_040218355.1 Devosia sp.
TTATCCCGCTCGATCAGTTCCAGCTTCCAGTGGCTGTACCAGCGCTTCAGTGAGGTTTCGCGCTGGATGGCGATCGTGATGTCGCCGAACTGCTCGAAATAGACAAGGCGCTTGATGTTGCGGGACTTTGTGTAGCCCGCGACCAGGCCTTCGCGATGTTCGTACACCCGGCGAACGAGATCATTGGTGACGCCAATGTAAGTGCGCCCCCGCCGCATATCGGCAAGAATGTAGACATAGCCGCCCATACGGGCATCTTGAAGTGCAGAGCCCTCGGGTCAAGCCCGAGGGTGACGGCCGGTGGGTGGGGCAAAATCGGTGCCCAAGCGTCGGACGTCTTCATAGCGAGAATTCCGCGCTGGAGCAGACCGGCAGCTTTCCACCCCATTCCGGCCGACGAGCGAAGATTCCAAACAAAAAATCCCCGCCAAAGCGGGGATTGGTGTTGCTGGTAGCATCGGCACCTCGGCCTCGTCGGCCACCTCGCCCTTGTGGGACTTGGAGCCGTCCGCAGACATCTCGCGCCTGTGGCGCGATTTGCCTTGCGAGACAGTAGCCACCCGCCATTCGAGCATAGCTCTCATGGCCTGCTTGCCTCGGAAGGCTCCACCGGAGCCTTCCGTCTTTCTTCGGCTAACCCGCCACTCGACCATAGGTCTCGTGGCCTGCTTCAGCTTGAAAGGCTCCACTGGAGCCTTTCATCCGCGACGCGGAACGCTTACGCAGCCTTAACGACCTCGACCAGCTCGACGTCGAACACCAAATCCTTGCCGGCGAGCGGGTGGTTGGCGTCCACGGTCACGCTCTGCTCGTCCACGCCGACCACGGTGATGGGCAGCATGCCGCCATCGGCGGTGCGGGCCTGGAGCTGGGTGCCCACTTCCAGTTCGATGCCGGAGGGCACTTTTTCGCGGTCGAGCTGCTGGATGGCGTCATCGCGGCGCGGGCCATAGGCTTCGGTGACGGGGATGGTCACGGTGCTCTTGGCGCCGGTTTCCATGCCGGCAACGTGCTGCTCGAGCCCCTTGATGACCTGGCCCTCACCAAGCTTGAACTCCAGCGGCGCCTTGCCTTCGGAGCTGTCGAACTGGGTGCCATCGGTCAGGCGGCCGGAATAGTGAATGCGTACGGTATCGCCGGGTGCGGCAGTTGTCATGGGACGAGCCTTTCGGAAATTTTGTCTCGCCCTCCGCTCTTTGGGGAGGACTCTCGGGGTCAGTCGCGCAAAGGGCCACTCGGCCAATCGGCGGCGGAGCGGCAGGTCAGGCGGCGCTAAAGGGCCGCAAAAAACGCGCGACGGCGAACCCCAAGTGTAGAGCCTCGGGCTCAGATGTAAACCCAAGCGCGCTAAGCCCCGGCTGATGGGGCATAGCGGCGATCACCCTTGCCGCCGCGTCGTATTTCCGCCATCAAGCCGCCGTGTTTGCCGCGTAGCGGGCAGAGCGAGGGAAAAAATCTGGCGCAAAGAGGTATGCCCATGACGGCGCGGCCGCTCCCCATTGCAGGTTCCCTGGCCATGGCGCTGGTTCTGGCCGGCTGTTCCATGGCCGGCATCAAGCCGCTGCCCGGCAACAAGTCCGCCGCCACCGCCATTGCGTCCTTTGCGCCCGTCGCCGCCACTCCGGCCGGCCATGTGCCCAGGGCCGCTGCCGTGCCTGCGGCCCCCAGCACCATGCTGCTCGGCTATGCCGGGTCCGAGCGCGGCGCGCTTGACGGGCTGATTGCCCACTATGCCACCCAGTATGACGTGCCCGAACATCTGGTGCGGCGGGTCATCGTGCGCGAGAGCAATTACAACCCGGCGGCCCGCAACGGCCCCTATTACGGCTTGATGCAGATTTCCCACGCCACGGCGCGCGGCATGGGTTTTTCCGGCGAGCCGTCCGGCCTGCTCGATGCGGAAACCAATCTGCGCTATGCCGTGCGCTATCTCGCCGGCGCTTACATGACCGCCGGGCACAATGACGATCGCGCGGTGCAATTTTACGCCCGCGGCTATTATTACGACGCCAAGCGCCTGGGTTTGCTCGAGAAAAGCGGCCTGCGCTAGGGCTCCTAGCCCGCCGCCGGGGCCAGCACTTCGGCCAGGCGGCCGCTCAGCTCGGTCTCGCGGAACGGCTTTTTGAGCTGGATGAAGTCATGCCCGGCGGCGTCGGGCACCTCGTCATAGCCGGTGGCCAGCAATATGGGCAGGCCGGGCCGCAATTGGCGCGCGGCATGGGCCAGCTCGATGCCGTTCATGCCGGGCATGGCATAGTCGGTGATGATGGCCGCAATATCGGCGCGCGATTGCATCAGCGCCAGCGCCTGTGGGCCGGAAAAGGCCTCGAGCGCGATATGGCCCATATCGGTCAGCACATCGACAGTATTCAGCGTAATCAATGCATCATCGTCCACCACCAGAATGGTGGCGCCGACGCCCCTTGTTGGGCAGTCTGTCACGAGATGTCCTTAAAGGCCCCACCGGGCCGGTTGCCGGAGCTGCGAGCGCCGCATCCCCTTCACTCATTTTTCCCTAGACTAAGATAGTGGCATGAGTGCGTCCACCGGCAAGCCAGCCGCTGACGCGATGGTGACGCGATCTGTCGAAACTGGGTGCCATCCTGTGTTGCGAGACGATAAGGTCGCCTGCAAAACATGAGGAATCGCCAACATGCATCTGCTGCTCGTCGATGGCTCGGGCTATATCTTCCGCGCCTTCCACGCCCTGCCCCCGCTCAACCGCAAGTCCGACGGGCTGCCGGTCGGCTGTGTGCAGGGGTTCTGCAACATGCTGTTCAAGCTCACCCAGGACATGGATGGCGATGACGCGCCCACCCATATGGCCGTCATCTTCGACGCCAAGGGCAAGACCTTTCGCGACGATATCTTTCCCCAATACAAGGCCCAGCGCCCGCCCGCGCCCGAAGAGCTGGTGCCGCAATTCCCGCTGACCCGTTCGGCCACGCGGGCCTTTTCCATTCCTTCAATCGAAATGGAGGGCTGGGAGGCCGATGACATCATGGCCACCTATGCCGTGATGGCGCGCGATGCCGGCTTCAAGGTCACCATCGCCTCCTCGGACAAGGATCTGATGCAGCTGGTCGAGCCCGATGGCTCGATCCGCCTGCTCGATACCATTCCCCGCCCCGGCCAGCCGCCGCTGCGCTGGATCGGGCCCGACGAAGTGTTCACCAAATTCGGCGTCACGCCCGACAAGGTGATCGATGTGCAGGCGCTGTGCGGCGACAGCGTCGACAATGTCCCCGGCGTGCCCGGCATCGGGGTGAAAACCGCCGCCCAGCTCATCACCGAATATGGGGATCTGGAAACCCTGCTGTCGCGCGCCGAGGAGATCAAGCAGCCGGCCCGCCGGCAGAAGCTGCTCGAAAACGCCGATCTGGCGCGCATCTCGAAGACCCTGGTCACCCTCTCGCAGGCGGTGCCGGTCGAAATCGACCTCGATGGCCTCATCCGCCAGCCGATGAGCCCCTCGGCGCTGTTCCCGTTTTTGAAGGCGATGGAGTTCAACACCATCACCAAGCGCCTTTCGACCCTGCTCGAGGCCAATCCCGATGATTTCGAGCCCGATCCGGAGCTGGCTGCCAACAAGGACAATCCGGTCCCCGGCGCGCCGCAGAAATCCACCTCGCTCTCGGTGGCCAAGGCCAAGCTCGCCGCCAATATGGTGCCCGGTTCGGGCCCCGCCCGCCACGCCGCCGAGGAGCATGCGCGCGTCAAGGCCATTCCGGTCAATTACGAGGCCTATGAGACAATCACCACGCCCGATGCGCTCGAGGCCTGGGTGAAAAAGATCGCCGACAAGGGCCTCGTCGCGGTCGACACCGAAACCACCGGGCTCGATCCGCAGCAGGCGGATCTGGTCGGCATATGCCTGTCCACCGAGATCGGCGAGGGCTGCTATATTCCGGTCGGCCACCGCAAGAGCGGCGACATGTTCGAGGGCGGCGAAGGGCTGGTCGAGGGCCAGTTGCCCATCGGCTTCGTGCTCGAGGCCCTCAAGCGCGTGCTGCAGGACAAGGCCATCCTCAAGATCGGCCAGAACGTCAAATACGACATGGAAGTGCTGATCCGCTACGGCGTCGCCATGGCGCCGATCGACGACACCATGCTCATTTCCTATGCGCTGGATGGCCCGCGCTACAACGGCATGGATGTGCTGGCCGAGCATTGGCTCGACCACAAGACCATCACCTATTCCGAACTCGCCGGCACCGGCAAGAACCAGAAGACCTTCGACCAGCTCGAAATCGCCGAAGCGGCCCGCTATGCCGCCGAGGATGCCGACATCACCTTGCGCCTCTGGCATGTGCTGAAACCGCGCCTTGCGGCGGAAAACGTCACCACGCTTTACGAAACCATCGAGCGCCCGCTGGCCCCGGTGCTGGCCAGCATGGAAGCGCGCGGCATCACCGTCGACCGGCAGATCCTGGCCCGTCTTTCGGGCGATTTCGCCCAGCGCGCCGCCGCGTTCGAAGCCGAGGCGCATGAACTGGCCGGCGCCAGTTTCAATCTCGGCTCGCCCAAGCAGCTTGGCGAAATCCTCTTTGACAAGATGGGCCTTGAGGGCGGCACCAAGACCAAGACCGGCGCCTGGGCCACCGGCGCCGATGTGCTCGAGGGCCTGGCTGCCAAGGGCATTCCGCTCGCCCGCACCATTGTCGACTGGCGCCAGCTCACCAAATTGAAGGGCACCTATACCGATGCCCTGCCCAATTACATCAATGCGCGCACCGGGCGGGTGCACACCTCCTATTCGCAGGCCAGTGTGCTCACCGGGCGGCTGAGCTCGAACGATCCGAACCTGCAGAACATTCCGGTGCGCACCGAGGACGGCCGCAAGATCCGCACCGCCTTTGTCGCGCCCGAGGGCAAGGTTCTTATCAGCGCCGACTATTCCCAGATCGAGTTGCGGGTCCTCGCCCATATCGCCGATATCCAGGCCCTCAAGGACGCCTTCGAGGAGGGGCTGGACATTCACGCCATGACGGCGAGCGAAATGTTCAACGTGCCGGTCGAGGGCATGCCCTCCGATGTGCGCCGCCGCGCCAAGGCGATCAATTTCGGCATCATCTACGGCATTTCCGCCTTTGGCCTCGCCAACCAGCTCGGCATCGAGCGCGGCGTCGCCGGAGACTACATCAAGACCTATTTCGAGCGCTTTCCGGGCATCAAGGACTATATGGACGCTCAGAAGGTGAAGGTGAAAGCCGATGGCCATGTGATGACCATTTTCGGCCGCAAGATCCAGTTCCCCAATGCCAATTCGGGCAATCCAAGCGAACGCGCCTTTGTCGAACGCGCCTCGATCAACGCCCCCATCCAGGGCTCAGCCGCCGACATCATCCGCCGCGCCATGATCCGCATGGAACCGGAGCTGAAAAAGGCCGGCGTCGAGGCCGACATGCTGCTGCAGGTGCATGACGAACTGATCTTCGAAGTCCCCGAAGGCACGGAAGATCAGGCTATCCCGGTCATTAAGACGGTCATGGAAGGCGCGGCGGAGCCGGCGGTTCGGCTGACCGTGCCGATCCAGGTGGACGCGCATGCGGCTAAGAATTGGGATGAGGCTCATTAGAGGAAAAGAGCTAACCAAGGAGGTCAACAAAGGTATAGATGTAGTCTCCTTCACCGGTTGCATACGCCGACTCATAGGCGGGATAGAATCTACACCACACCCCCTCAGACACAAGTTCGGGGTTGCTCAAGTCTTCTATGGCAAGGGCAGTTCTTGACTGCGGCGGCAACTCATCCTGCCCCCGGAAGAACAGCCCTTTCGAGAAAGCGGATTTGCTTGCTCGTCCGTTTATGACGTAGCCATCTCTACTCTGGCAGAAGCCAATGTGTCGTCGGCTCAAATTTATCCAGCGATAGGCCGCAGCTAGCTTTGAAACTCCAAATTCATCAGCTAGCTCGGTTACAGATTCTACGCAGAACCGACGATCGTCATATGATCGGACTAAGTCTGGCGGCATCAACAAGTGAGCGGCGAAATCGTTAGCTTCTGCCTCCAATGGTTCCACATCGAAGTCGTTAAGCGCCTCTGGTCCGCATTCGAATCTTTCCCTCAAAGTCCGATGGCCGACAAAATGACCAACCTCGTGAGCCAGGGTGAAATTCCTTCGTGGCGTGTATGTTATCTTCCTGTTGACGCCAATAAGCCATGACCGCTTCTGCGGCGAGGGACGATACATCAGCCCCTCAAAGCTCTCAAAATCAGCCTCCACTATACTGACAGTGTCTCCGCCAGAAGACGGAATTACGATCTCGTTGAGCGCTACATTGATATCTATCCTTGGCGTACCAGGCCCATGACTTCTCCATAGGGTAATTATCCTATTTGCTTCCTTTATTAGCTTTGTCATCCAGAATCATGTCCGCGAGTCTTAGCAACTTGTCGACATCAGATGCTGATACTTTGCGACCTTCAAGTCCCCTTGCGAGCGCATCGACAACCTGGCTGCGATTCGGCTCTACCGAGGAATCGTCGATCAAGTAGGAGGGAGAAACCTCCAAAACACTGGCAATCTTGAGGAGCAGTTCACCTGAAGGTCGCGCCGGCCTTTTATTCTCGAGCTGCCAAACGTAGGCCTTCGTTGAGCCAATCTTATCAGCAAGCCCCTCTAATGTAAGAGCTTTCTCTATCCGGCGCTTGCGCAGCTTTTCACCAAATACCTCGGACATCAAACCTCTACGGAACAAATCACAGGGGTTGACAGTATCTCAATCGCTATACTAGCACTAGTGTAGTGATCGCGATACTATCGTGTCGCACTCGCGATCCGTCCTCCTCCTGACCTGCGACACGGAGACATAGAATATGCCGAAGAAAGACATCCATGTGACCCCGCATCCTAACGGTGGCTGGCAGACCAAAACTGAAGGTTCCAGTCGCGCTGGCTCCCTGCACCCAACTCAGAAAGCAGCCTTCGAGCAGGCTCGTGAGCAGGCAATCCGAACAGGAGTAGAGGTGGTCATTCACCGCCCAGACGGACGCATTCGCGATAGCAACAGTTATGGAAACGATCCATTTCCACCCAAAGGCTAAGGAGCATAACCATGCCGATGAAGTACAAGGGCCGAACCTTCAGTTCCGGCCAATCGCTCGCCAACGCGGTGCAGCGTGATATCAATACTGCGGTCGAGCGCGCTGTTCGAAATGCCGCATCATCATCAGGGGCACGAACAACACGGGCCTCAAATGGGAACTTGATAATACAGGGCAACCCTGCCGCTATCGCTCGGTTCACTCGCAAAATCGTCCGGTGACAAGATGAGCTTCAAACCGTTTCGCCCGATCCGCCCGATCAAGCCAATTGACCGCATGCAAAACATGCGGACGATCAGACCGCTGGGGATGACAAAATGGGTGAAGGCGCATTGGCGATATGACTATGACCGGCGAGCATGGGAGTGGGTGCTCGGGCACTGGAGCCGCTAGTGTGTATGCAATACTGAAAGGCCCGGATACGTTCCGGGCTTTTCATCTTGTTAGCGCTTACTAGGGATCCTGCCCCGGCTTCACCTTCGCAGCCAGATGGAGCCGCTCCGCGCTTGCCAGCGCACTGCGCTCCACCGTCTCCCGACCGAATAAGTGGTTCACCGTGAGACCTCAAGACAGGCGCCGGCTGTCGCCGGGATGGCAGTTCGTGGATGTGGGTGGGCGCGGTCAGGCATTCCCCTCACCCGCATAACTTCCACCCACCTTGCCACCCCCTCCTCACCACCCCACATTGTCCTCATCACGGCGGGAGGTCATGACGATGCGATATGCGGTTCTGGGGACGGGCATGGTGGGGCAGGCGCTGGCGCGAAAGCTGCGGGCGCTGGGCCATGAGGTGGCGATGGGTGCGCGGGCGCCGGACAATGAAAAGGCTGCCGGCTTTGCCGCCGAAACGGGCGGGCTGGCGATGGATTTTGCCGCTGCCGCCGGGTTTGGCGACATGGTCATCAATGCCACGAGCGGCGCCCATGCCCTCGATGCACTGCACCAGGCCGGGGCGGAAAACCTCACCGGCAAGGTGCTGGTGGATATTTCCAATCCGCTGGATTTTTCGGTCAAGCCGCCGGTTCTTTCCGTCGTCAACACCGATAGCCTGGGCGAAACCGTGCAGCGGACCTTTCCGGGAAGCCGCGTGGTCAAGACGCTCTGCACCGTCAACGCCAATGTCATGGTCGATCCGGCACGCCTGCCGGGCGAGCATGTCATTTTCCTCTCCGGTGACGATGCCGATGCCAAGGCCCAGACCCGCGCCATGCTGGAGGCCTTCGGCTGGCGGCAAATCATCGATCTGGGCGGCATCGACAGTGCCCGCGCCCAGGAAATGATGCTGCCCATGTGGCTGCGCGTCTGGGGTGCGTTGGGAACGCTCGACTTCAACTGGGTGTTGACGCGCCGGCCGGATCAGGATTCCGCCAAGCGCTGAAGCACAATAAATTCTTATCCCCGCCCCCAAAACCTCCCTTATCCTCCCCCCATCTCTCCCGCGATGGGCGGACTGCAGCGAACAGTTGCGGGAGGAGTTGGTGAGACTGGATTCGCTCCAGGGCTCGCCTGCTCGTTGGGCCACCTTGCGACGAGCGATCAATAGGGGCCACGGCAGCAGGAGAAACCCAGCGTCCCGAGGCGGCGACGTCTCTATTACTTAGTTTTACTGAGACGCACGCGCCTCGGGACACGTCCAATGCAAAACCGCAGGGCAGCAAAGCCGGGGCGGCGCATCGTCATGCCCGCTATTTGGGTTCGGCGGCGCTTTGGCGTAAAATCGGGCCCAGGGAGGGACCGGCCATGAGTGAGACACAGGGCGCTATGATCGCAAAATTCCTGGTCGCGCAGGACCAGGTCTATCCCGAGGCGCTGCATGAATTGCGCGCCGGGCGGAAGCGGACGCATTGGATGTGGTTCATCTTCCCCCAGATGGCAGGGCTGGGCACCAGCGACATGGCACGGCGCTATGCCCTCCACGGCACTGACGAGGCCCTGGCCTATGCCCAGCACCCGATCCTGGGCGCGCGGCTGGTCGAATGCACCGAGGCGGTGTTGCTCCATGCGCCCGAGGGCGTGGCGCCGCGCGATTTGGGCACCATTTTTGGCGCGCCCGACGACGTCAAGTTCATCTCCTCGATGACCCTGTTTGCCCGCGCGCAGCCCGAACAACGCCTGTTCCGCGCCGCACTCAGCGCGTTCAACAATGGGCATGAGGATGCGCGGACCGTGGCCTTGCTGGGCGCCTGAGCGGGCGTCTCAAGGCTATGCATTTATACGGAGGCAGAGAAAAACCGCGTCGTCATAAATATTCGATCCAGTTATATTTCGTTATACTTCTGAGCGCAATGTTGCGAACAACTGCATTGCGCCAAGGAAGCAGACCATGCCCGCTATCGATACGGTTACTCTTGCCGATTGCGCTGCTCTGATTTTCGCCCCGGACGGGCGCAGCTTCGACCAGATGGCCGCGATGGCCCGCAAGCTGGAGTTCGGCCATGTGCTCGAATACACCAAGCTCAACGCCGTGCCGCCCAAGACCTTGGTGTTTTTCCTGATCCACAATGGCGTTGCCGCTCACCTCAAGCAGCGCCTGCTGCGCGGCCTGCGCTCAACCGAAGAGCTGCGGCGCAAATATGCGCCGATCATCTGCCTCATCCCCCAGGGGCCGCGGCACCAGATGGTGCCACAGGTCGAAATGGGGTTTGACGAGGTGCTGTTCCTCAGCGACCCGATCGCGGAGATCGGCAAGGCGCTCACCGCCCAGTTGGGCTGCGAGCTGCTCTATATCGAATCCCCGCAATATTTCGGCCCGGACCGGCGGCGGCTGGAGCGGGTCAGTCGCGGCGATCCGCGGCGCGTGCCGGGCGGCACCGAGCATCGGCGCATCCAGGTCGTGCGCGATCCGCAGCACGGCATTCGCGCCAGCTATGTGAGCTGATCGGGTCTGGTCAGCCGCACCGTGCGCCCCTCCCCGTCGGGCGGAATGTCCAGATGCACGAGGAGGGTGACCGCCTCGGCCACCTGCGGCGCGCGCGCGGCCCATTCGACCAGCACGATGGCCTCGGGATCGTCGAGCAGGCCCAGCTCGTCGGCTTCGGCGGCATCGGCCAGCCGATAGAGATCGGCATGCAGCACCGGCCCGATGGGCGTGTCATAGGGCTGGATGATGGCAAAGGTCGGTGACGGCACCTCAAGCGCCGGATCATCAGCCAACGCCCGCAATATGGCCCTTGCCATGGCCGTCTTGCCCGCTCCCAGATCGCCCTCGAGGCTGACGATATCCCCGGGCTTCAGACCCGTGGCAAGCTGGGCTCCAAACCGGGCTGTTGCAGCATCATCGGGGAGGAAGGTTTGGGACATCGATAAAGATCCACACTTTGCTACCCGTCCACCCAAACGGGCAACGCGGCCCGTCGCCCCCTCGCCCCTCAGGGGAGAGGGTTGGGGTGAGGGGTGCAGGTCTATCAGGTTTGCCCAGAATCTGAACCCCTCATCCGGCCCTTCGGGCCACCTTCTCCCCTCAGGGGATAAGGACCTAAGGCCGCGTCGTCAGCAGACGTATTGGCACCTCACTCCGCCACACCCGCCAGGGCGCTGTCGAGGGGCAGGTTGACGATGATGCGGCTGCCCTTGGGCTCGCGCCGTTCGGCCGAGATGGTACCGCCATGCAGGTTGACGAAGGTGCGCACGATGGACAGGCCCAGCCCCGCGCCGCGCTGCCGGCCGCCCGAGGCCGGAGTGTCGAGCCGGGTCAGGATGGCCGATTTCATCTCGTCGGTGAGGCCAGGGCCTTCGTCCTCGATCACGAACAGCATGCGGTCACCGCGCTGGCTGACGGCCAGCCGGATTTCCCCGCCCGGTGGGGAGAAGCGCGCCGCGTTGGAGAGGAGATTGTAGAGCACCTGCACCAGCCGCGTGCCATCGGCGATGAACACCGGCAGGTCCGGCGCGATATCGACCACGACGCGCGGCGCTTCCCCTGAGACTTCGGGAAAGCTGGCGCTCATGCCGGCGCGGGCCTTGTGGACCAGGGCGGTCACATCGAGCGGTTCGGGATTGAGTTCGGCAATGCCCGCATCGACCGAGGCGAGGTCGAGGATATTGTCGATCAAGACGCCCAGCGTCACCGAGGAGGCGCGGATGTAGTCGATATATTCGCGCTGGCGGTCATTGAGGCTCCCGCCCTCTGAATCGGCCAGCAGGTCGGCAAAGCCGATGATATTGGTCAGCGGTGAGCGCAATTCATAGGACACGTTCTCGACAAAGGCGTCCTTGAGCCGGTCGGCTGCCACCAGCGCGTCATTGCGCTCCTTGAGCACCTTGGAATAGCCGGCGCTCTCGGTGACATCGAGGAAGGTCATCATGGTCTGCCCATTGGGCAGGCGGGTAATGGCATAGTCGACCAGGCGCCCGTCGGAGCGGTTGATCCGCCCCTGCCGGTCGGTGCGGGTGGGATTGAGATCGATGATGGTGCGCTTGAGATCGCGCCAGATCGAGGCACCGTCCTCGGGGATCGCCCGGCCGCTGGCTTCGGCCAGCCGGTCGATATGGGGATTGTTGCCCAGTTCGTTCATCGGCAGCTTCCAGAGCTTGGAGAGCTGCGGGTTGGACAGGGTCAGCCGACCATTGGTGCCGAACACCGCCACTGCCTCGTTGAGCGCCATGATGGTTTCGCGCAGCACATTGGTGAACGCCTTGTTGGTGCTTTCCAGCTCGAGCCGCTCGGTCAGGTCCTCGAACACATAGATGACGCCGCCTTCCGGGCCGGCGGGCGCCGAAATCACCTTGATGGTGCGCCCATCAGGCAGGTGCCAGGGGTCGGCCTCGTGCGGCTCCTTGCGGCCGTAGCTTTCCAAATGCTTGGCGCGCCAGGTGTGATAATCGACCTGGCTGGGCAGCATGCCCTCGGTGCGCAATTTGTCGAGAATGGCCCGTTCGTCGAGGCCAAGTGTCAGGAAGTTGCGATCCAGGTTCCACAGATTGGCATAGGCGGCATTGAACTGGGTCAGCTCACGCTTGGCATTGAAAATAGCAATCGGGGTGCCCAACGCATCGATGATACCGCCAATATGGGTCGCGCCCTGCTCGCCGTGATTGGGCTGTGCGCTTGCTTTTTCGTCGGGCCGCAAATAGCCGGCCCGACCGCCGGGCACGGGAAAATCGACCAACTCGAACTGGCCGTGCTTGCCGAAGTCGAGCGGCAAGTTCACCGGCGTGGCGTCGGTATGGCAGGATTTGAGATGCAGCGCCAATTGGGTGGCGTCGAGCAATTCGGGCGGGGTTGCGTCCGGACAGCTCCGCCCCAGATCGGCCGCCAGCTTGAGATAGGCTGGGTTGGCATAGACCAGACGATCGGCCTCATCGCGCAGAAAGGCCGGTTTGGAAAGCAGGGCAAGAATGGCGCGGGCGCTTTCGCGGTCGCCACCCTGGGCCTCGGCGGTCAGAGCCGCATGCTCGTCGGGTTGGCTGAAGGCCGGGCGCAGCCGCAAGGCCACGGCCCCACCCATCACCCAGCCATTGGCGCGGATCAGGCGGCCATCGCGGGTATCAAGGCTGGTGACGAAGGCGTGGCCGTGCAGGCGAAGATCTTCGACCAGGCTGGTCAGCCGGTTGGTTTCGGCCGGCCCCAGCCAAGAGTGGAAATTGAGCACGCTTTGCGGCTGCCGCCCCGATGGCAGCACGGCGCCAGTCTGGCCCAGCACGCGCGGCGGCTCATGCCCTTGCCAGAGCACGGTCAGCTCGCGGGTGCCAGCGATCAGGTTTTCATATTCATCGACCAGCGCGCGCAGATCGGCAATCTGTTCGGCAGCGCGGCGGCGTGCCGCGCGGCTATCGGTCAAAAGGGTGCGGACCAGGACCATGGACAACAGGGCAAAACCGCCTGCGCCGATGGCAACCGCAAAAGGGGCGATGCCGCCCAGACTTGCCGGAACAAGACCCTGCGCCAGGGCGGGAACAGCCGTGACCAGAGTAAGGGGCGCAGCACACAGGCCTGCGAATCCCAATTGTTTCCGGAAATGATCCGGCGTCATACCAGCCCTCTTTCGCTTTGATTGCGATGCCAACCCGGCCAGAACGACCGGTACGCCTCAACTTCAAACAGGCCGCTGACGCAGAACCGAAACCGGTTCAAGCTGCCCCCAGGATCGGTTTGCGTGTCCCCCCGCAACCCGAATCACTAAGACCATACCGGGCCGTGGAATCGCGCAAAAGAGTCTTGATGGCTGTGCGTTGCGGGCAAAGCGCAAGGAAAGGGCTTGACCCGTGAACGAAACAGAAACCTTTCAGAAAAGTAAAAACCCGGGACAATGCCCGGGCTTTTTTCGGTCAATGGTTAACATTTGGCGTGATTGACGCCCAGCGTCTGGGCTGCCGCGCCAGTGGCGCGATCGGCCCTGCAGGGCGGCGCGATGCCTAGTAGCGATATTCGCCCGACTTGAACGGGCCCTCGACCGGCACGCCGATATAGTCGGCCTGGGTCTTGGTCAGCTTGGTCAGCTTGGCGCCAAGTTTGGCCAGATGCAGTTCGGCGACCTTTTCATCGAGATGCTTGGGCAGCACATGCACCTTCTTTTCGATCTTGTCGCCATTGGTCCACAGCTCGATCTGGGCCAGGGTCTGGTTGGAGAAAGAGGCGGACATGACAAAGCTGGGGTGGCCGGTAGCATTACCCAAATTCACCAGGCGCCCCTCGGACAACAGGATCAGGCGATTGCCATTGGGCTGCTCGATCATGTCGACCTGCGGCTTCACATTGGTCCACTTGAAATTGCGCAGGCCCAGTACGTCGATCTCATTGTCGAAATGGCCAATATTGCAGACGATGGCCATGTCCTTGAGCTTGCGCATGTCATCGACCATCAGCACGTCGCGATTGCCGGTGGCGGTCACCACGATATCGGCGCGCGGGGCGGCTTCCTCGAGCGTGACGACCTCAAAGCCTTCCATGGCGGCCTGCAGGGCGCAGATCGGATCGACTTCGGTCACCAGCACGCGGGCGCCCGCGCCACGCAGGCTTTCGGCCGAGCCCTTGCCCACATCGCCATAGCCACAGACGATGGCGACCTTGCCGGCCAGCATGACGTCGGTGCCGCGGCGGATGGCGTCGACCAGCGATTCACGGGTGCCGTATTTGTTGTCGAATTTCGACTTGGTGACCGAGTCATTGACGTTGATGGCCGGGAAGGGCAGTTCGCCCCTGGCGTGGAGCTGGTAGAGGCGCATCACGCCCGTGGTGGTCTCTTCCGACACGCCGCGGATGGCTGCGCGAATGGTCGAATAGAAATTGGGGTGCGTGGCCAGGCGCTTCTTGATGGTGGCGAAGAAGATTTCCTCTTCCTCATTGCCCGGCTTGTCGAGAATGGACGGATCGGTCTCGGCCTTGGCGCCCGTAAGAACCAGCATGGTGGCGTCGCCGCCATCGTCGAGAATTAGGTTGGGCGCGCCGCCATCGCCCCATTCCATCATGCGGTCGGTGAAGGCCCAGTATTCTTCCAGGCTCTCGCCCTTATGGGCAAAGACCGGGATGCCGGCGGCGGCAATGGCGGCAGCGGCGTGATCCTGGGTCGAGAAGATATTGCACGAGACCCAGCGCACATCGGCGCCCAGCGCGACCAGCGTTTCGATCAGAACGGCGGTCTGGATGGTCATGTGCAGCGAGCCGGCAATGCGCGCGCCCTTCAAGGGCTGGGTGGCGGCATATTCCTCGCGGATGGCCATCAGCCCCGGCATTTCGATTTCGGCGATGCTGATTTCCTTGCGGCCGTAATCGGCCAGGGAAATGTCTCGGACCGCGTAATCGGTCGGGCTCTTGGTCATGGGTCGGCTCCAGAATGGATCAATGTCTTGCCCTTCCTATACGGGAGGGGGTGTTACCGATCAATGACGGACATAAAGATTTGTTTATATCTCCAGGCGGCAAAACTCGAATGGCGCGCGATCAGGTCCGCGTTACCCTGATCCGCCCGCGTCCCCGCCGCCGGAACGGCATGCCGAGGAGCCGAGCCAGACCCGACAGGATAAGGTAGCCCAGGATGAAACCGCCGCCGGCATAGAGCACGCCCTCCATGGTGACGGGGATGGCGGGCCTGTAGTTTTCAAGCGTGCGGCGGCCGATATCGGTATCGAGATAAGCCGGCAGGGACTGCAACCGCTCCACCGGCCCCGCGCCTTCGATGCGGGCCAGAGTGACGGACAACATGTCATAGCGCTGGAAGGTCGCAGTCATGGAGTTGCCGCGCCCGGCCAGAAAATCGTCATTGGACGCATTGTAGCGGGCCAGCGCCGCTTGCCGGTCGAGCCCGCCCGCCTCGGCGGCGCGGTCAAACTCCTCGGTGATGACGCGCAACTCATCCACCGCGCCACCGAGGCGCTGGGTGTATTGCTGGGCATATTCGGGGAACTGGCTGAGCGTGGTCGCCAGAGCCAGGCCGCCAATACCGGCGATCAATCGTCTGAGCACATCTGCCCCCTCATGCCTGACACTGCTTTATGCCCAGTTGAAATGGCCGAAAAGAGTCAGGGGTTCCAAGGTGTCTTACGCGCGGGACCGCCCATGCCAAGGACGATCTCATCGACAAAGGCCGTCTTGTGTTTGGAATAGGCGGCGCGGTCATCCCGGAAGCGCACTGCCAGATCTTTCTTTAGTGCAGCATAGGCCTCGCGGACAGCTACATCATCGCGCAGCCGGTCCCTGAACATAAGGTGGCGCCGGACTTCGTCAGCATCGCTGTGCACATGAAGGTGATGGCTGCGTTCTCCATCAGCCCGCCGCTTGATCAGCACCAGACGATTTGGATCAACATAGTTGGGCACATTGACGTAGCCGAGCGCCTCCAGAGCCGGTATGGCGGCTTCGGCGCGCGCCCTGTTCTCGACATGGACCAGAATATCGATGATCGGCTTGGAACAGAGACCCGGAATTGCTGTCGAGCCAATGTGCTCTATGGCAAGAGGCGCTTCTGCCAGGCAGGCGTGAAGCTGGACACGCTCATCGGAGAATGAAATGGCCCAGGCCGGATCATAATCGGAGAGGGCAACGGCCTCGCTCAAACCTCGGCCCCGTCCACATCCTCGTCAAAGCCGTTATTGACCAGTTCGACAATGGCCTCGAGCGCTTCGCGGGCCTGTTTGCCGCTGGCCTGCACCAGAATGGTCGAGCCGGGGCCGGCGCCGAGCATCATCAGGCCCATGATGGAATTGCCGGCCACCGAGGTGCCGTCCTTGACCACGGCAATGGTGGCGTCGAAGCATTCGGCCGTGCGCACGAAGCGCGCCGAAGCGCGGGCATGCAACCCCTTGGTGTTGACGATGGTCAGTTGTTGGGCGACCGCCCTGTCGGCATCCATCAGTTCAGCTACCCAGGATGGTATTGGCGACTGTGATATATTTCTTGCCCGCTTCCTGAGCCATGGCGACAGCCTCTTCCATGGTCATTTCGCCGCGAATGCGACCGAGCTTGACCAGCATAGGCAGGTTCACCCCGGCGATCACTTCCACCTTGTGGTTCTGCATGACCGAAATGGCGAGGTTGGACGGGGTACCGCCGAACATGTCGGTGAGGATGATGACCCCGTCGCCGGTATCGGCGCGGCCGAGTGCGGCCAGAATATCGTCGCGCCGGCTTTCGGCATTGTCCTCGGGGCCAATGGCGATGGTTTCCACATATTCCTGTGGACCGACCACATGCTCCATCGCCAGCTTGAACTCATCGGCCAGCGCGCCGTGGGTCACCAGAACCAATCCAATCATGCACTTTCCCCAAACGGCCGCCGCAGAAAATCACCGCGACAGCTCTTGAGCCCCCCATTTTCCGGGACGCCTGGTGCCACCCCGCAAACGGGGCACAGTCTTGTCCCCATCCCAAATGGTTGCAAGGGATAATTTGTCACGGTGTGGCTTGTTGAACAGCTTGTGCGGCCGCTTCGGCCACCAGCAGCATCTGATGGCCCAGACCCACCACGCCAGCCTGGGGCACCGGGGCGCGCGGCAGGGTGTGGCCGAACATCTCGGTCTGGAGGTCTTCTTCCTCGACCATGCGCGTCAGCTCGGGCACCAGATCAATCACCAGATGCAATTGCGCCCATTCGCGGTGCGGGCGCGAAACAATGCCCCGGCCGCGCAATTCGATCAGGCCCGCCAGTTGCGGGGGCGCCAGCATGACGAGGCGAGTGCCTTCATCGGCAATATCGACACGGTCGTCGGCCACCAGGAAGGCGGGTTGCCCGCGCCCTTCCCAACGGTCGAGCAGCGCCATGGACAGCACCGATTTGCCGGCGCCGGACGGCCCGCGCAGCAAAACGCCCAATTCCCCCAGGACGAGACCCGTCCCATGCACGTTGACTGGCTTGTTCATGGCCAGAGTCTATTTGCGGGCCCGCGGTAGCACAATTGTAAAAATCGCGCCGGAGCGATCGGTGCGGTTTTCGGCCCGGATGCTGCCCTTGTGGGCCTCGATGATCTGCTTGGAGATGGACAGACCCAGGCCCGAATGATTGCCGAAGCTCTCGGTTTCGGGCCGGTCGGTATAGAATCGCTGGAAGATGCGGGTGACATCGCCGGTAATGCCGGGCCCCTCATCGGTCACACTGACCCTGATAGCCTCGCCCTCGGTGGAAATGGCCACCGTCACAATGCCGCCGGGTGGGGAAAAGGACACCGCATTGTCCACCAGATTGGCAAAGACCTGCGCGAGCCTGGTCTCATGGCCATTGACCAAAGTCGTGCCGCGCCCGGCACGCTTGCCCAGCACCACATCGACATTGCGGCCCGCGGCGACGTCCTTCTGGATCGCCACCATGGCCTCGGCGAGCTTTTCGACATCGACCCTTTCCGCGCTTTCCCGCGCCAGTTCAGCATCGAGCCGGCTGGCGCTGGAAATGTCGGTGATCAGGCGGTCGAGACGGCGCACGTCATGCTGGATGATATTGGTCAGTCGCTCACGGTCCTCTGGCTTTTTGGCCAGCGGCAGGGTCTCGACCGCCGAACGCAGCGAGGTCAGCGGGTTCTTGAGCTCATGGGCGACATCGGCAGCAAAGCGTTCAATGGCTTCAATGCGGTTGTAAAGCGCATCGGTCATGCGCCGCAGCGCGTCGGAGAGGTGGCCGATTTCGTCGGGCCGGTCGGTCAGGTCGGGAATTTCGGCGCGGGCATTGCCGGCCGTCTGCACCCGTTCGGCGGCCGCCGACAGGCGGCGCATCGGCCCGGCAATGGTGCCCGCCATCAAGAGCGACAGCACGATCTGCACACCGGCGGCAATGCCGGCAATGCGCAGAATGCTGCTGCGTTCCTGGGCGACGACCGAGTCGATGTCCCCCGGCTCGGTGGAGAGCAGGATGGCCCCGACAATGGCTCGCAGGCGCTGCACCGGCACGGCCACCGAAACCACGAGCTGGTTCTGGGCGTCGACCCGCACGAAATCGGCCGGGGCACCGTTGAGGGCCGAAGCGACCTCGGGATACCGGGTGCCTTCGTCGGCCTGGTATTCCTGATAGGTCGGGTAATTGCCGCCCGGCGACCAGGAAATCAGCGCATTCCACCAGTCCACCAAAAAGAAACTGCCCGAGCCGGAGGTATCGATGGCCTGCCGCAGCACCTCGCCGCGCGCATAGATGTTTTCGCTGTCCAGAATAAGCAGGCCCTGCCCGTCATAGATGCGGGCGCGGGTCCGGGTGGGCGTAATCAGATTGCGCAGGAGCGGCGCGACCCGTTCGGGATTGATCGGAAATTCCAGGGTCGGGTCGAAATAGGAGAAAGGCGAGATATTGCCCGCCTGCGCATCGAGCAGACGATCGGGGTCGATCGAGATGATGTCGCTATCGACCGTGGCCGAAGCGGCGATGGCGGCCGAAATGATTTCGCCCTGCACCCGGAGCGATTGCACCCGCGCATCGATCAGCCCGGCGCGCCACTGGTTGAGATACAAAATGCCCACCACCAGCACCAGAAGCCCGGCCATGTTGAGCACGACAATGCGCCGGGTGAGGCTGGAGAAAATGGTGAAGTCGACAAAGCGCCGGACCGCATCCATCAGCTTGAACAGCGGCAGGAGCAGAACGCGCCATTTCCGCCGGCCGGAACGCTGTGCGCTCTCGTCCGAAGCGGAGCCCTGATGGGACCCCGTTTCGCCAGCATGCGGATCGAGCGTGGCCACGAAGGTCCTTACTGCTCCTTGAAGCGATAACCGACGCCATAGAGCGTTTCGATCATCTCGAAGTCGTCATCGGTCGCCTTGAACTTCTTGCGCAGGCGCTTGATGTGGCTGTCAATGGTCCGGTCATCGACATAGACTTGATCGTCATAGGCGGCATCCATCAGCGCATTGCGCGACTTGACGACGCCCGGCCGCAGCGCCAGGGCCTGCAGGATCAGGAATTCGGTGACCGTCAGGGTCACGCGCTGGCCTTTCCAGGTGCAAGTATGGCGTTCTTCGTCCATCACCAGCGCACCGCGCTCGATCAGGGCCTTGCTGGGCGAGGCCTCGCCACCGCTCGCGCCGGTTGCAGAGGGATCACGCGGCGCCGAGCGGCGGAGGATGGCCTTGACGCGCTCGACCAGCAGCCGCTGGCTGAAGGGCTTGGTGATGAAATCGTCGGCACCCATCTTGAGGCCGAACAGCTCGTCGATTTCCTCATCCTTGGAGGTGAGAAAGATCACCGGCACATCGGATTTCTGCCGCAGGCGGCGCAGCAGTTCCATGCCGTCCATGCGCGGCATCTTGATATCGAGAATGGCAAGGTCGGGCTTGTCGGTGGTCAAGCCCTCCAGGCCCGAGGCGCCGTCGGTATAGGTGGCGACCTGATACCCCTCCGCTTCCAGGGTCAGGGACACGGAGGTGAGGATATTGCGGTCATCGTCCACCAGGGCGATCTTTGGCATAAGCTGCCTTTCTTCTCGTGACGCAGGCTCTTGTGTGCAGCACCATACAATGTTGGATGGGCCGGTTGAGCGACTTTGCAGGCGACAATTACGTATTAAATAAGGCGCGCGCCTGCATTGCGCCAGTCTTGGCTGAATGTTTCGGCATCATCCAACTTCCGTCGTACGACCGATTTCGGGATGTTGGCCGCCGCGCCACCCCCCTATTTTGCTCTCCAGGCGCCGCCAGACGCATCGGGCGGCCGCGTGGAGAGTAAGACAATATGCCCGGCTACGATCACACCCATCTGCGCACCAGCCTAGCTGCAGCCGCAAGTGCGCTTAGCGACAACGCCATAGCCCCGGCACTGGTTGCCGCAGCCATTGGGCAGGGCGGGGCGCGCCTGACCAGGGACGGCGCGCTGGTGGTGGAAACCGGCGCCTTTACCGGTCGCTCGCCCAAGGACAAGTTCATCGTGCGCGATGGGCTGACCCAGGATCGCGTCTGGTGGGACAATTCGGGCGCCATCAGCCCGGACCAGTTCGATGTGCTGCTCGAGGACATCACCGCGCATCTGGCCGGGCAGGCCCTCTGCCGCCAGGACCTGCTGGCCGGGGCTGACCCCGCGCACCAGTATGACGTGAGCGTTCTGACCCCCAGCGCCTGGCATGCGCTGTTCATCCGCAATCTGCTGATCCGGCCGGGCGAGGATATCGCCCGGTCGGCCGACGCGGTCCCCGTGACCATCATTCACGCGCCCCTGTTCCAGGCGGACCCGGCGCGCCATGGTTGCCGCACCGAGACGGTGATCGCGCTCGACATGAGCCGCAACATCGTCCTGATCGCCGGAACCCGCTATGCCGGGGAGATCAAGAAGAGCGTCTTCTCGCTGTTCAATTTCCACGCCCCCGGGCAGGGCGTCCTGCCCATGCACTGCTCGGCCAATCTCGGCCCCGAGGGCGAGGCGGCGCTGTTTTTCGGGCTGTCGGGCACCGGCAAGACCACCCTGTCCAACGACCCCAAGCGACCGCTGATCGGCGATGACGAGCATGGCTGGAGCGACAATGGCGTCTTCAATCTCGAAGGCGGGTGCTACGCCAAGACGGTCAATCTCTCGGCCAAGGCCGAGCCGGAAATCTTTGCCGCCACGCGCCGCTTCGGCACCGTTCTGGAAAACGTCGTGCTCGACGACACCAACGCGCCCCTGTTCGAGAATGTCACGCTGACCGAGAACACCCGCGCGGCCTATCCCATTGATGTGCTGCCCTCCATTGCCCGGGGCAGCGTCGGCGGCACGCCGAAAACCGTGGTGTTCCTCACCGCCGATGCCTTCGGCGTCCTGCCGCCATTGGCGCGGCTCTCGCCCGACCAGGCGGTCTATCACTTCCTGTCGGGCTATACCGCAAAGGTCGCGGGCACCGAGCGCGGCGTCACCGAACCGCAGGCGACTTTCTCGGCCTGTTTCGGTGCCCCCTTCATGCCGCTGCATCCCACGGTCTATGGCCAGATGCTGGCTGAACGGCTTCGCAACAGCGGCGCTCAGGCCTGGCTGCTCAATACCGGCTGGATCGGCGGCGCCTATGGGGTGGGCAAACGCATCGACATCGCCTCGACCCGGCGCCTGCTGAGCGCGGCACTGGACGGCGAACTCGCTTCCGTCGAGATGCGATTCGACCCGCTGTTCGGCTTTGAGGTGCCGATGAGCGTGCCGGGGGTGGAGGAGCGCCTGCTTGACCCGCGCCAGTGCTGGGCCGATGGCGATGCCTATGATGCCCAGGCGACAAAACTGGTCGCGCTGTTCCGCAGGAACTTTGAGAAGTTCGGCCCCGAGGCCAATGCGGATGCCGGACCAAGGCTGCAAATGGCCGCCGAATAGGCGGCTCCAAAACAGAAAGGGCGCCGCTGGCGCCCTTTTTCATACCCGTTCCGATGCGGCCCGATCAGGGGGCGTAGAAGATGTGGCTGTCGACCACGGCAACGCGGGCGAAGGTGTTGGCCCAGGACGGATAGACTGCCGTGGTGTGGTAATAGAGCGTCGAGCCGGGCACCACGCCGATTTCCTCGCCCAGGGCGAATTCGGCATAGATCTTGTTGGCCAGATCCATGGAGCGCGCCCAGGCGCGACGTTCGCCCGGCGTATCGTCGCGGCCATCACAGGCAAAGGTGAACTGGCAGCGATAACGGCCCTTTTCGGCATTCTGATAGATGACGCCGCAGAGCGAGCCGGGGAATTTCGATGAGCGGGCGCGATTGACAATCACATTGGCTACCGCGGTCTGGCCGGTCACCGTCTCGCCGCGGGCCTCGTGATAGATGGCCTGGGCCAGGCACTCGCGCTCCTTATTGGCATATTCGACGCGCTTGGCGGTCGGCTGATAGCCATTCTGGATATAATCGGAGAGCAGGTCGGCGGACACCGAGGGGGCCGAGCGCGGCAGCGGCTCGGTGAAGCTGGCAATGGCCGAGAGCGCGGTATTGCCGCCGCCCAGCGAGCCCCGGCTGATATAGCCCATCAGCAGATCATTGGTGAGGGCGGGCTGCGGGCCGCCCAGCGTCACATCGACCGAGCGCAATTCCTGCTGGCGTTTGACGTAATTGGCGAGGAGGGCCGGTGTCAGCTTCTGCTGGCCAGGCGCCAGCGGCACGGCGGTCGCGCCCAGCGCAGCCTGCTCACGCAAGGCGCTGATCTCTTCGGGCATGGTCTGGGGGAAGATGTCGGTCTGGGCCTGGGCAGGCGAGAGGGTGACGAACAGAACCAGTGCAGCAGCACCAATCGCCAGCATGGGCGAAACGGCACGTGCTATTTTCTGCTGCCAGCCAAACTGCATGCCCGGTCCTTACCCCTGGGCCCGTCCGGTACTTCCGGCAGGCCTTCTAGATCCGGGACCCCAAAAAAGGTCCCTGCACTTCCCGGGCGGCACACTAGACAAGCTGGCCACGGGATGGAAGTCGAAATTTACGGCTGGTTAACCATAGCCATTAGCGACTTAAGGCAGAGTTAACGCCCCTGTGAACCCAGGGAAACCCCTGATTTTTGGCAGTTTTCGGCGTACTGAACGCAGCCTTACCCCATTGGATAAAGCTTTATCGATTTACGCGAATGGTTAATTTTTGTTCAGCAGTGTTGCCGCTCAGTCGCGCTCGAAGGCGGCCATGTGCACATGCACAAGGCTTTCCATGATGGAAATGCCCAGGGCGTGGATGGCGTCATTGGGGCCGACAAGGTCGGGCACCATCACCGTCTGCATGCCCGCGGCATGGGCGGCGTGCACGCCTGAATGGCTGTCTTCCAGCGCCAGGCAGCGTGTCGGATCGACGCCCAGACGCTCTGCGGCGATCAGATAGGGTTCGGGATGTGGCTTGGGATTAACCACGTCATCCCGCGTCACCACGGTCTCGAACAGATCGAGAAGGCCCGCCGCGCTCAGGTGATGTTCGGCATGGGGATTGCGCGAAGACGTGGCGACCGCCGTGGGGATGCCACGCGCGCGCAGTTCTGAGATGAACGCCTTGGCACCGGGTTTGACCGGCACGCCCGCATGGCTGCGTTCACGCATGGTCAGGCGGCATTTTTCGTCGAACATGGCGTAGGGGAATGCCACCCCATAGGCTTCAATCAGAAGCTGGTTGGTGCGTTCATGGCTCGATCCTACCATTGAGCTGTGCACATCATGGGTCATTTCAAAACCCAGCTCGGTGCAGACATCAAAGACGATGTCGCGGAACACCGCTTCAGTATCGAGCAGGGTGCCATCCATATCGAAAATGGCGGCGTCGAACGGCGCCAGGCGGATGACGGCGGGGGTCGCGAGAGATGCAGTGTTCATTTTGTCTTCTATAGGCCGATTTGGTCTGTATCGCCAGACAGGGCGGACGCAATGCCGGGTTGCACGGGCGACGAAACAAACGCGCTCTGCTAGCGTTGCCCGGACATGACCCAGTTTATCCCATCCAAAGCCCATCATGCGCTGGGCGACGACTTTCTCGATGCCGTCGCCCCGGCCGATTTTCCGCAGACCATGTTGCGCCATCGCGACCAGCGCTGGGCCGAACGCATCGGCCTTGGCGATCTGGACGGAGCCGCATGGCTTAAGCATTTCGGCCGCTTCGAGCCCCTGCCCGGTTCGTTTCCCGAACCGCTGGCGCTGCGCTATCACGGTCATCAGTTCCGCGCCTACAATCCGGAACTGGGGGACGGCCGCGGCTTTCTGTTTGCACAATGCATCGATCCGGTTGACCGGCGCCTGCTCGATTTCGGCACCAAGGGCACGGGCAAGACCCCCTGGTCACGCGGCGGCGACGGGCGGCTGACGCTCAAGGGCGGGGTGCGCGAGGTGCTGGCCAGCGAAATGCTCGAGGCGCTGGGTGTCTATACCTCCAAGAGCTTCGCCCTGGTCGAGACCGGCGAGCAGCTCTGGCGCGGCGACGAGCCATCGCCCACCCGCTCGGCCGTGCTGACGCGGCTGAGCCACAGCCATATCCGCATCGGCACCTTCCAGCGCCTGGCCTATCTGGAAGACACCCAAAATCTCACGCGGCTGGTCGATCACTGCATCGCCCATTACTACCCTGACCTGGCTGGCGCCCCGGACAAGGCCGTCGCTCTGCTCGAGGCCGTGGTGGCGCAAGTGGCCCGGCTCGGCGCGCAATGGATTGCTGCCGGGTTCGTGCATGGCGTGCTCAACACCGACAATATCAACATCACCGGCGAGAGTTTTGATTATGGCCCCTGGCGCTTCCTCCCCGCCTATGATCCGGACTTCACCGCGGCCTATTTCGACGAGACCGGGCTTTATGCCTTTGGCCGCCAGCCCGACACCCTGGCCTGGAACCTGACCCGGTTGGCCGAATGCCTGCTGCCACTCTCCTCAATCGAAAATCTGGAACCGGCGCTCAATACGGTCTGGCCGATCTTCCGCGAGGAATTGCCCCGCCAGATCCTGCGGCGGCTCGGCCTGCAACCGCGCGACGTGGAGCAGGACGGCGCCTTTGTCACCGCCCTGTTCGGCTTTCTCGCCCAGAGCAAGGCGCCCTATGAGCAATTCTTCTTCGACTGGCGCGGCGGGGCCCTCAGCACTGCGCGCGCAGCGCAAAGCCAGTCGGCCGATCATTATGCCAGCGAAGCCTTCCGCCCGGTCGCCGATCTGATGGAGGCCTACGGCCCGGCCGACGACGTCAATTTGGGGCACCCCTATTTTGCCCGCGTGACACCACGCACCATGCTGATCGATGAGGTCGAGGCGATCTGGGCGCCCATTGCGGATAGCGATGACTGGAACCTGTTTGAGACGGCACTGGACGAGATCGCCCAGATGCGGGCCGCCTATGGGGGCGGCCCATAGGCGGTCATTGCCGGGCCGTCGGCTACGCCGAGAATGCCAGGCGCCTTGCTACCGGCGTGAAACCGGTGTTCGGGCATGGTCCGGATTTCGAACCGGCCAGACTAAGGTCACCCCACCCTAGCTTCGCCAGATCCGCTTCGCTCCCGGCTGCGCTACCCTCCCCCTCAAGGGGAGGGAGGGGATGAACATTTGCGCCTCGGTCCTTCGCCTCCCTCCCCTTGAGGGGGAGGGAATGAGGGTGGGGTGACCTTGCTCAAACAGTCCTCACCCGATCTCATACGGCACCACGCTCCGTCTATCCGCTGGCACCGATATCCCCGCCGCCATGGGCGGTACCGAGCGTTGCGGGCAGTTGCGGCGTTCGCAGATGCGGCAAGAGACGCCGATCGGATCGAACGGGGCCCTGGCCAGGTCCAGATCGTCGGCATAGACCAGTTTTCCGGCATGGGTGATTTCACAGCCCAGCGCATAGGCATAGCGCCGGGTGACGCCGCGATAGCCACCCAGCCGTTTTTCGTGGCTCCAGGCGAGACACAGATATTGCTTGCCGTCTGGGGTTTCGGCCAATTGCCTTATGATCTGGCCATGCGCCTCAAAGGCGCGATGGACATTCCACAAGGGGCAGGCGCCGCCGAAGCGGGCAAATTGCAGGGCGGTGGCCGAATGGCGCTTGGTAATGGTGCCCGCCGCATCGACCCGGGCAAAAAAGAACGGCACCCCGCGTTCGCGGGAGCGCTGCATGGTCGAGAGGCGATGCGCCACCTGTTCAAGGCTTGCCCCGAAGACACGGGCCAGTTCCTCAATATCGAAGCGGTATTCGGCTGCAGCGTCGAGAAAGGCACGATAGGGCATCTGCACCGCGCCGGCGAAATAATTGGCCAGCCCCATGCGGGCAATGGGCCGGGCCTCCGGGGCCTTAAAATTGGCGGCATCCAGCAGACTTTCAAGCAGGCTGGCCTGTTCCAGCCCACAGAGCACCGTGGCGATCTGGAAGAACTGGCTGGAGGGTTCGAGATGGGCATTGACCCAGAGCTCACGGCTGTTGCGATCAAACTCGGTCATGCGGTCGCCGTGCGCCGGGGCAGCCAGCACGACACGCATATTGTGCATCTCGGCGCAATGCTGGATCAGCCGGCGCAGCCGGTCCGGGCCAATCTCGCCCAGGGCCTCGGCCAGGGTTTCGGCGGCGCGGTCGAGGGGGTCGATGTAATTGTCGGCATAGTGGAAAAAGTCGCGCACTTCCTCATAGGCGGTCTGCACATTGGATTGCGGATCGCGCGCCAGCGCCGCGTCCATGCCGGCCAGCGTTTCATTGGTCTTGCGATAGGCGCCATAGAGCGCCAGCACGGCGCGCGCCATGTCCGGCGCGCTGGTGGCGACGGTCTTGAGCTCCTGCAGATTGGGCACGGCATCACCAAACACCGGATCGGCCAGCGCTTCGCGCAGATCGACCACCAGGCGATCCGAAGCATCCGAGGTCAGGCTCGAGAGATCGAGATTGAAGCTTTCGGCCAGCGCCACCATCACCGAGGCGGTCAGCGGCCGCTGGTTGGACTCGAGCTGGTTGACATAGGACGCCGAGATGTCGAGCCGTGTTGCCAGCTCGGCCTGGGTCAGGCGATGCTGGGCGCGCAGGGCCCGCAACCGGGCGCCGGCAAAGACCTTCTTCGGGGCCATTCTTCACAACTCCACAACATTGCAAACTTCGCTTTGTGTGATTGTAGCAGGCTTGCCTTTTCCTGTCTTGGGTCAGACCCATTCTGCCTATATGGTCCGCCGCAAAATTGCCGAACGGAGAGCAGCCATGAAAATCCACGACGTGCGCACCTACAAGTCCGCCGAGCCCTTGCCGCGCGAGGACCAGCTCGCCTGGAAGCTGGCCGCTGTCGCGACCGATCCGGTGCCGGTCGAGGACGATGTCGTCGAGATGATCGGCAACCGCATCATCGACAATGCTGCCGTCGCCGCCGCCTCCATCGCCCGTGGCCCGATCCGCTCGGCCCGTGCGCAGGCGCTGGGCCATAAGTCAGATCGTGGCGCCCCGATCTTCGGCCTTGCCAATGATACGCTGGTGTCGCCCGAATGGGCCGCCTGGGCCAATGGCGTTGCGGTGCGGGAACTCGATTTCCACGACACCTTCCTGGCCGCCGACTACAGCCATCCGGGCGACAATATCCCGCCCATCCTGGCCATTGCCCAGACCAAGGGGCTCGATGGCGCAGCTCTCGTGCGGGGGTTGGCCGCCGGCTATGAAATCCAGGTCGATCTGGTGAAAGGCATTTGCCTGCACGAACACAAGATCGACCATATCGCCCATCTCGGCCCCTCGGCGGCCGGTGGCATTGGTGCCCTGCTCGGTCTTTCGACCGAAATCACCTACCAGGCGATCCAGCAGGCGCTGCACACCACGACCACCACGCGCCAGTCCCGCAAGGGCGAGATCTCGACCTGGAAGGCCTATGCCCCGGCCTTTGCCGGCAAGATGGCCATCGAGGCGGTCGACCGTGCCATGCGCGGGGAAGGCGCGCCCTCCCCGGCCTATGAGGGCGAGGACGGGTTTATCGCTTATCTGCTGTCCGGCCCCACAGCGCTCTACCATGTGCCGCTGCCGGAACAAGGTGAGCCCAAGCGCGCGATTCTCGACACCTATACCAAGGAATATTCGGCCGAATATCAGAGCCAGGCGTTGATCGACCTGGCCCGCCGCATGGGCCCCAAGATCGGCGATCTCACCAAGATCAAGTCGATCCTGATCAAGACCAGCCATCACACCCATTATGTGATCGGCACCGGCGCCAACGACCCGCAGAAGATGGATCCCAAGGCCAGCCGCGAAACGCTGGATCACTCGATCATGTATATCTTCGCCGTGGCCCTGGAAGATGGCGGCTGGCACCATGTGAACAGCTATGCCCCCGAGCGCGCCCAGCGCCCGGAAACCGTTGCGCTCTGGCACAAGATCACCACCGAGGAAGACCCGATCTGGACCCAGCGCTACCACGCCAAGGGAGAGGACATGGCCTATGGCGGGCAGGTGATTGTCACCATGGAAGACGGCTCGGCGATTTCCGACGAGCTGGGCGTCGCCGATGCCCATCCCAATGGCGCCCGCCCGTTCAGGCGCGCCAATTACATCGAAAAGTTCCGCACGCTTTGCGAGGGCATTGTCTCAAGGCAAGAACAGGACCGGTTCCTCGATCTGGTTGAACGCCTGCCCACCCTCAGTGCCGCCGAGGTAAGGACGCTCAATTTCGTGGTGACGCCGGACCAGCTTGGCCCGGAAGCCCCTAAGGGGATTTTCTAAAGGAGGCGAAAATGACCGAAGCACCAGGCTTCAAGCCCAAGAAATCCGTGGCCCTCTCGGGCGTCACCGCCGGCAATACCGCGCTCTGCACCGTGGGGCGCACCGGCAATGACCTGCATTATCGCGGCTATGACATTCTCGATCTGGCCGAAACCAGCGAGTTCGAGGAGGTCGCCCACCTGCTCGTTCATGGCACCCTGCCCACGCAGGCCCAGTTGACCGCCTATAAGGCGCGGCTGAAATCCATGCGCGGCCTGCCCCAGGCGGTCCGCGCCGCGCTCGAGGCCCTGCCCGCGGCCGCCCATCCGATGGATGTGATGCGCACTGGCGTGTCCGTGCTCGGCTGCACCCTGCCCGAAAGTCACGACCACAACGCGCCCGACGCCCGCGCCATTGCCGACCGGCTGATGGCCTCGCTCGGCTCGATGCTGCTCTATTGGTACCATTTCGCCCATAATGGCCGCCGCATCGAAGTCGAGACCGACGATGACTCCATTGGCGGGCACTTCCTGACCCTGCTGCATGGCAAGACGCCGGAGGCGGACTGGGTGCGCGCCATGCACACCTCGCTCATCCTTTATGCCGAGCATGAGTTCAACGCCTCGACCTTTGCCGCCCGCGTCATCGCCGGCACCGGATCGGACATGTATTCGGCCATTGCCGGGGCCATCGGTGCGCTGCGCGGCCCCAAGCATGGCGGGGCCAATGAGGTCGCCTTCCAGATTCAGGAGCGCTACGCCTCGCCCGACGAGGCCGAGGCCGATATCCGCGAACGCGTCGCCAACAAGCAAGTGATCATCGGCTTCGGTCACCCGGTCTATACCGTGTCCGATCCGCGCAATGTGGTCATCAAGCGTGTCGCCAGGAGCCTTGCCGACAAGGCAGGGGCGGGCCGCCAATATGCAATTGCCGAGCGCATCGAAAGCGTGATGATGGACGCCAAGAAGATGTTTCCGAACCTGGATTGGTTCAGCGCCGTCTCCTACAATCTGATGGGCGTGCCCACCGCCATGTTCACCCCGCTCTTTGTCATTGCCCGCACCGCGGGCTGGTCGGCGCATGTGATCGAGCAGCGCCAGGATGGCAAGATCATCCGCCCATCGGCCAATTACACCGGGCCCGAGGACCTTTCCTTCGTGCCGCTCAAGGATCGCAAGGAGGCTTAAGGCCCATGCCCTATCTCGTTTCTGCCGACCTGCCCGCGACCAGCGCCGGCAGCCGTTTTCGCGCCTTGCTGAACCGCCCGCAGATCCTGCAATTGCCCGGCGCCCATAATGGCCATGCCGCCATTCAGGCGAAAAATACCGGCTTTGAGAGCCTCTATCTCTCCGGCGCCGCCATGACCGCCTCGATGGGCCTGCCCGACCTGGGCGTCATCACGGTCGACGAAGTCGCCTTCTTCATCCGCCAGATCGCCCGCGCCTCCGGGCTTCCGCTCCTCGTGGACGGCGACACCGGCTATGGCGAGGCGCTCAATGTCATGCACATGGTGCGCACCTTCGAGGAAGCCGGCGCCGGCGCGGTGCATCTGGAAGACCAGTTGCTGCCCAAGAAATGCGGCCACCTCAACGACAAGAAGCTGGCCGATGCCCATGACATGGCCGCCAAGGTTGCTGCTGCCGCCAAGGCCCGGCGCGACATGGTGATCATCGCCCGCACCGATGCAGCCGCAAGTGAAGGGCTGGACGGCGCCGTTGCCCGCGCCAGGCTCTATATCGAGGCCGGCGCCGATGCGATCTTCCCCGAAGCGCTGACCAGCATCGACATGTTCCGCGACTTCGCCAAAGCCATGCCGGGCGTCAAGCTGCTCGCCAACATGACCGAGTTCGGCCGCACGCCTTACCAGACCGCGTCCGAGTTCGAGGCCCTGGGCTATTCCATGGTGATCTGGCCGGTTTCGTCGCTGCGCGTGGCCAACAAGGCGCAGGAAAAGCTCTATGCAACCATCAAGCGCGATGGCGGCACCAAGGCCATGCTCGACCAGATGCAAACCCGCCAGGAACTCTATGACGTGATCGGCCTGCATGAGTATGAGGCGCTCGACGCCTCGATCATCAAGACCGTCGTGCCCTGACACTGTTTCGTTTGCTCTTGGTTTACCACGCCATCAACTCCCCGGCTTGGTAAGCACCTCGTCAAGCATCCCCTGCCTAAGGTCTTTTCCTGACACAGAACGTGTCGCAGGCATTTGGGCAGCGGGATGAACGAGGAACGACAAGCGGAGCATCGCGGCGATTGGCGCCGCACCATGGCCATTCCGGTCCTGCTCGCGCTCGTCGCCATGCTGGTCGCTGCCTTTTTGGTGGACCGGCAGAACCAGCAGATTGCCGAAAGCAATCTGCGCGCGGATGCGCTCAACCAGATTTCGGTGATCCGGGCCAAGCTCGAGGGCCATGTGTCGGGCAATATCCAGCTCATCAAGGGCCTGGTTGCGGTCATCTCCACCGAGCCCGCTATGGACCAGGCGCGCTATGATGCCCTGGTCAGCAACATTTTCGAGGAAGGCAGCCAGTTGCGCTCAGTCGCGGCGGCGCCAGACCTGATCATCGCCATGACCTATCCCCTGGCCGGCAATGAAGCCGCCATCGGGCTCAATTACCGCAATGTGCCGGCGCAATGGCCGGCCGTACGCGAGGTTCTGGAAACCGCCACGCTCAATATTGCAGGGCCGGTTGACTTGGTGCAGGGCGGTCAGGGCTTTGTCGGCCGCTTCCCGGTCTTTACCGGCTCGGATGACGAGCGCCGGTTCTGGGGCCTGGTCTCCGCCGTGGTGGATGTGCAGAAGCTCTATGCCGATAGCGGCTTGCTCGATCCGGCACTGGGCCTGGATATTTCGATTACCGGCCATGATGGCACCGGCGGCACAGGCAAGCGCTTTTTCGGCCCGGACCTCAGCGATGCCGACCCGGTCACCGCCAATGTCGTGCTGCCGTCGGGAAGCTGGCAGATCGCGGCCGTGCCCAAACGGGGCTGGGGCGCCGATCCGGTATCCACCTGGTCGCTGCGTGGCCTGATCCTGGCCGCTGGCGCCCTGATCCTGTTCCCCATCGTGGTGACCGGCCGCATGATCCGCGAGCGCCATGACCATATCCGCGAGATGGGTGTGCGCGAGAGCGAACTGGCGCGCCTGACCCGTCGACTCAATCTCGCCCTTGCCGCCTCCAAGGTCGGTGTCTGGGAGTTGGACATGTCCACCGACACCGAGGCCTGGGACGAGCGTAATAACGAGATTTATGGCCTGCCGGCGGACGGTACCCCGCGCAACCATGAGCACTGGAAACAGGCGGTGCATCCGGAGGACCGCGAACGGGCCGAGGCCACCTTCCGGGCGCAGATTGCCTCGGGCTATTATGAAACCGACTATCGGGTGCTGCTGGCTGATGGCACTCTGCGCTATGTGCGCTCGGTGGGAGCGCTGCACAGCGAACCGGGCCAGCCGGACAAGGTCATCGGCGTTAATTGGGACGTCACCAATGACGTCAGGCTCAATGACGATCTGCGGCGCGCCAAGCAACAGGCCGAGACGCGCAGTAATGATCTGGAAGCGGCCCGCATCCGCATTGAGCACAATGCGCTGCATGACAGCCTGACCGCCCTGCCGAACCGGCGCTATCTCGACGAGATCCTCAAACAACACGCGGCCGATGGGTTCCATGGCTGCGGCTCGATTGCCCTGCTCCACATCGATCTGGATCGTTTCAAGCAGATCAACGACACGCTTGGCCATGCCGCGGGCGACGCCATGCTGATCCATGCCAGCAAGGTGCTGCGCGCCAATTGCCGCGAGACCGATTTCGTCGCCCGCATCGGCGGGGACGAATTCGTGATCGTCTCGAGCGCGGGGCCAAGCGACGCGCATCTGCATCTGATGGCCGACCGCATCGTGCGCGAAATGCGCCGCCCCGCCCAGCATGACGGCCATGAAGTGCGCTTCGGGGTCAGCATCGGGGTGGCCGTGTCCCGCACGGCGGACATCAATGTCAACCAATTGCTGGTCAATGCCGATATTGCCCTTTATCGCGCCAAGGCGCTGGGCCGGAACCGCCATGAATTCTTTACCGAAGCGCTGCAGGCCGAGGTGGTTCGCACCAAGCGGGTGGCCGATGAAATACTCAAGGGCCTGGATAACGACGCCTTCTTCGCCTTCTACCAGCCCCAGTTCGACGCCCAGACGCTGGAGTTGATCGGGGTGGAAGCTCTGGCCCGCTGGAACCATGACGACGGCACGATCAAGACGCCCGACCATTTCATGGACGTTGCCGAAGAACTCAATGTCGTCGCGCAGATCGACAAGCTGATCCTGGATCAGGCGCTGGCCGATCTGGCCCGCTGGGATGCAAAAGGCTTCAATGTGCCGCGCGTCTCGGTCAATGTTTCGCTGCGGCGACTGCATGACGAAGGGCTGGTGGAAAGCCTGCGCGCCCTGCCCCTGCAGCCGGGGCGCGTGGCCTTTGAACTGGTCGAGTCAATTTATCTCGATGAAAGCGATGGGGTGGTCGCCTGGAATATCGACCAGATCAAGGAGTTGGGCATTGATGTCGAGATTGATGATTTCGGCACTGGCTATGCCTCGATCGTTTCCCTGCAGAAACTGCATCCGCGCCGCCTCAAGATCGATCGCCAACTGATCAACCCGATCCTGGATGAACCGGCCCAGCGCCAGCTTGTGGCCTCGATTGTCGATATCGGCAAATCCATGGATATCGAGATCGTCGCCGAGGGCGTGGAAACCATGGAACACGCCGAAATCCTGCGCGGCCTGGGCTGCGAAGTGCTGCAAGGCTACGCCCTGGCCCGGCCAATGAGCCGCGACGCGCTGGAAAAATTCCTGCTCAAGGGACACCACAAGCTGGTGGGTTGACGCACCGGCCCCTCATTGGTCCTCATCCTGAGGCGCCTTGCGTAGCAAGGCCTTAAAGGACGAGGGCGGCCATCGCCAGGCCGGTCAACTTTTTTATCCCCGTCACCAAAACCTCCCTTATCCTTTCAGCTATCTCTCCCGCGATGGGCGGACTGCAGCGAACAGTTGCGGGAGGAGCCGGTGAGACTGGATTCGCTCCAGGGCTCGCCTGCTAGTCGGGTCACCTTGCGACGAGCGATCAATAGGGGCCACGGCAGCAGGAGAAACCCGGTATCCTTCGACCCGTCCCGAAGGGCAAATCTCTCCGGTGGAGAGATTTGAGGCGAGAACGCCATAAGCGCTACGCGCGCATGGCCCATGGGGCGGCGACGTCTCTATTACTTAGTTTTACTGAGACGCACGCGCCTCGGGATACGCTCCATTCGTCACAACCGCAGGCGCACGCGTCGGGCGGCAAAGGGTGTTGGAAATGTCAGTCGACCAGGAAATAGGTGATGGTGGTGACCACGCGCACCTTCTTGTCGATCTGCTTTTCCGGCCGGTCATTGGGAATCTCAACGGCGGGCAGGATTTCGAACACGCCCTGGTTGGCGGTCTGGATATCGCCGACCTGCGCCCCGGATTCTGCGGCGAACTGTTCGGCGGTTTCCTTGGCGCGCTGGGTGGCTTCGGTCAGCATTTCGCCCTTGAGGTCGTTGATGCCGGTAAACACGAAGCTGGCCCCGGCGCTATAGGCATCGGAGGAGAACACCACGCCCTGGCGCAAGAGATCGGCGACCGAACGGCTCGCCTCGGCCAGATCCTGCACCCGGTCGGTTGTGACCAGCAAATCCTCGGTCAGGACGAAGCGGTATTCGTCATTCATGGCGTTGGCGTTGTAGCCCGCCGCCCGGTCTTCAACGAGCACGTTCTGGACCTGGATTTCGGTTTCGGCAAAGCCGCGCTCGGACAGGAATCCGCGCACCGAGGCCTCGGAGGCTTCAAGGCTTGCCCGCGCCGCTTGCAGGGTCGGGCCGGTCGCCACGAAGCGAATGGGCCAGAAGCCCAGATTGGCCTCGACGGCGCGTTCGGAAAGCCCCTTGACCGTGACCACGCGCAGCGGCTGGCGGCTTTCCACCAGCGAACTACCGACAAACCAGCCGGCCAGCGCCATGCCGGCCGCCAGAAAAACTGCGGCAACAATTGCGACGATTTTCATGCTAGTCCCTCTCCCAATGTCCCCTGGCGGGGAGTTGAGCGCCGCGATCATGGCGCGACAATGGCATAGGAGGAGCTGGCTGAATGGCGCATGAACACAGGATTTTCGGGCTGGGCGTGGTGGGCGCCGGCATGGGCGCGAAGCCGCATGCCCTGGCACTCAATGCGCTCAAGGATCGCATCTCGGTGCGGGGCGTCTACCGACGAAACCGGGACCAGCTCGACCAGTTCTGCCGCGAGTACGACCTGCCGGCCGCCGCGAGCTATGAAGCTCTGCTGGAGGATCCCAGCATTGATGCGATCTTGGTGCTCACCACACCCAATGCGCGCGAAGAGCTTGTGGCTGCGGCCTGCAAGGCGGGCAAGCATGTGCTGATGGAAAAGCCGGTGGAGCGCTCCACCGAAGCGGCAGAGCGCATCGTTGCCGCCTGTGACAAGGCCGGGGTGACGCTGGGCGTCATCTTCCAGCATCGGTTCCGCGCGGCCTCGCAGGCGCTGGCCCAAAAGGTCGCCAGCGGCGAATTGGGCGCGTTGCAGGCGGCGCAGCTTGTTGTGCCTTGGTGGCGTCCGCAGCAGGGCTATTACGACCAGCCCGGGCGCGGTACCTTCGCCCAGGACGGGGGTGGGGTGCTGATCACCCAGGCAATTCATTCGCTCGACCTGATGCTCAGCCTGACCGGTCCGGCCAAGGCCGTCACCGCCATGACGGCGACCACCGGGCTGCACAGAATCGAGACCGAGGACTTCGTGGCCGGAGGCATCGAGTTCTTCAATGGCGCGGTGGGCGGTCTGATCGCCACGACCGCCAATTTTCCTGGTGGCCCGGAAAGCCTGACGCTCAATTTCGACAAGGCCAGTGCGACGCTGACGGGGGGCATTCTGACCTTGAAATGGTTCGATGGCCGAACCGAAACGGTCGGGGAAGAGGCCAGCACCTCGGGCAGCGGCGCCGACCCGATGGCCTTCCCCTTCCAGTGGCACCAGGCCCAGATCGCCGAATTCGCCGATGCCGTGCAGCAGGGCCGCCAGCCGGTATCGACAGGTCACACGGCGCTCAACGTGCACCGGCTCATCGACGCCCTGATCCGTTCGGGCAAGGAGGGAAAAAGGGTGGAGGTTTAGCTTGAAATAGCGGGGGCCGCGGACGCACACCTCTCCCCTGAGGGAGAGGTCGGCGCGAAGCGACGGGTGAGGGGTTCAGAGCCGAAGCCCTGCCGCGAAACTGAACCCCTCACCCCAACCCTCTCCCCTCAGGGGGAGGGAGCTAAGAAGCGAGACCGCCAGTGTCGTCAAGCCACCCGGGAAATATCGGGCACGGCGTCGAGCAGCATTTTGGTATAGTCGGCCTGCGGATTGTCGAAGATGGCGTCGGTCGGTCCCTTTTCGACCAGGACGCCATTATGCAGCACCCCGACCGCGCTCGACATCTGGCGCACCACCGCCAGGTTGTGGCTGATGAGCAGATAGGTCAGGCCGAACTCGTCCTGCAGTTCCTGCATCAGGTCGAGCACCTGGGCCTGCACCGAAACGTCGAGCGCCGAGGTGGGCTCGTCGCAGACGATGAACTCGGGCTGGCTGGATAGCGCCCGGGCGATGGCGATGCGCTGGCGCTGGCCGCCGGAGAATTCATGCGGGAACTTGCGCATGACCGAAGGATCCAGCCGCACCCGGTTCAGCAGTTCGGCCACCCGGTGGTCGACCTCGGTGCGGTTGCGGGCAAGGCCCAGGGTCCGCATCGGTTCGGCGATGATGTCGGCCACCCGCCAGCGTGGATTGAGGCTGGCATAGGGGTCCTGGAAGATCATCTGCACCCGCTTGCGCCGCTCTTTATAACCGGCTCCTCCAGCCCAGATATCATGGCCATCGACCGTGATTTGCCCCGAGGAGGGACGCAACAGACCGACAATCATCTTGGCGCAGGTGGATTTGCCCGAACCGGATTCGCCCACAAGGCCGAAGGTCTTGCCTTTTTCGATGGCGAAACTGACATCGTTGACGGCGCGGAACATCTCGACCTTGCCGGGCAGGAGCTTGAGGAAGCCACCGCCGCCGATCTCGAAATCGCGCACCAGGTGCTTGACCTGCACATAGGCGCCGTCGTCATTGGCGGCCTCTTCCGGGGTCACATCCCCAGCCTGGCGCTGGATGGTCGGGATCGAGTTGATCAGCTTGATCGTATAGGGCTCCTGCGGCCGGCGAATGATGTCGCCCACCGTGCCGGTTTCGACCACCGTGCCCTGATGCATCACCACCATGCGGTCGGCCGTCTGGGCGATGACCCCCATATCGTGGGTGATCAGCATCACCGCCGCACCGTGATTGGCGCAGAGCTTTTTCAGCACCTTGATGATCTGGGCCTGTACCGACACATCGAGCGCCGAGGTCGGCTCGTCGGCAATGATCAGTTCCGGTTCTGCCGCAATGGCCAGTGCGATGACGACGCGCTGGCGCATGCCGCCGGAGAACTGGTGCGGATAGCTCTCCATGCGCTCGGCCGCCTTGGGAATGCCGGCCTCGGTCAGCAGATCGATCGCCTTCTGGCGCGCTTCGGCTTCATTGAGCGGCAGATGCGTGCGGATGGTTTCGATCAGTTGCTCGCCGATGGTGTAGAGCGGGTTGAGGCTGGTGAGCGGGTCCTGGAAGACCATGCCGATGCGCCTGCCGCGCAGTTTGGCCTTGGCCTCTTCGGGCAGATTGTCGATGCGCTCGCCCTTGAGGCGGATTTCGCCAGACGCAATATGGCCCGGTGGTTCAATCAGACCGATGACGGCCGAGCCGGTCATGGACTTGCCGGCCCCCGATTCACCCACCACGCCGACCACTTCGCCGGGCATGATGTCGAAGCTGACGCCATTGACCGCGCGGAACACGTCATTGCGGAATGGGAATTCGACCACAAGGTCCTTGATGGAGAGTACGGGCTCGGTCATCAGCGCAACTTCGGGTTGAGGGCGTCACGCAGCCAGTCACCCAACAGGTTGACCGACAGGGCGAGCAGAACAAGGGTGACCGCGGGGAACAGCAGGATCCACCATTCGCCGGAGAACAGGAATTGTTGACCGATACGGATCAGCGTTCCGAGCGAGGGCTGGGTGGGCGGCACGCCGACGCCAAGATAGGAGAGCGTGGCTTCCTCGATAATGGCCAGCGCCAGCCCGATGGTGCCGATGACCAGCACCGGGCCCATCACATTGGGCAGCACGTGGCGCAGCAGGATGATGAACGGGTTCACCCCCAGGATGCGGGCTGCGGAAACATAATCCTTCTGCCGCTCGACCATGGTGGCGCCGCGCACGGTGCGGGCGAACTGGGCCCAGTTGGCCAGGCCAATCGCCAAAATCAGCACCCAGATGGCCGCGCCTTCCTGCTGGTTGGGCGGAATCAGGCCGCGGGCGACGCCGAAGATCAGCAGGGCAATCAGGATGGCCGGGAAGCTCAATTGCACATCGGCGACGCGCATGATGATAGCATCCCAGATGCCGCCCAGATAGCCGGCGACCAGACCAAGCCCGACCCCCATGACCATGGCGAACAGCGTGGCCGAGAAGCCGACAAAGAGCGAAACGCGCGAGCCATACATAATGGTCGAGAGCACATCGCGGCCCTGATTGTCGGTGCCCAGAATGAAGTAGCGCCCGGCAAAGGAGTTGGAGTTTGGCGGCGTGAAGCCGTCCATCAGGTTCAACGTGGCCGGATTGAACGGGTTGTAGGGGGCGATCCAGGGGGCGAGCACTGCCATCAGGATCAGCACCAGCGCCACGACCGAGGCGACGATGGTGACCGGCGAATGCCGGTAGGACCAGACGATGTCGGACTTGAGAAAGGTCCGCCAGCGCGACGTCTTGGCCGCCACGACGGGCTGCTCGGGGGAATGGGGCAGATCGGTCACCGACTACCTCCCGGATTTGGCGCCGTCGCGCAGGCGCGGATCGACGATGAAATAGAGAATATCAACGATGAGGTTGATGACCACGAAGACCAGCGCCACAAAGACCAGATAGGCAGCCATGACCGGCACATCGACCACAGCAACGGAATTGACGAAGAGCGAGCCGACGCCGGGCCACTGGAACACGGTTTCGGTGATGATGGCGAAGGCGATGACCGACCCCAGTTGCAGGCCGGTGATGGTGATGACCGGGACCATGGTGTTCTTGAGCGCATGGCCGAAATTGACCGCCCGCTGGCTCAATCCACGGGCCTTGGCGAAGCGGATATAGTCGGTGCGCAGCACTTCGAGCATTTCGGCGCGCACCAGCCGCATGATCAGCGTCAACTGGAACAGCGAGAGGGTAATGGCCGGCAGGATGATCGAGCGCAGCCCGGATTCCGTGAGAAAACCGGTGCGCCACCAGCCCAGATCCACCACCTCGCCGCGCCCGAAGGAAGGCAGAACCTTGAGTTCGACCGCAAAGATGTAGATCAGTCCAATACCGATCAGGAATGTGGGCAAGGACACCCCGATCAGCGAGGCGGTCATGATGACGCCGGTGGAAAAGGCGCGGGGCCGGAGGGCGGTGTAGATACCCAGCACGACGCCAAGCACCAGGGCGATGCTGGCCGAGGCGAAGGCCAGTTCGATGGTGGCCGGCAGGCGCTCCATGATGAGCTGGCTCACCGGCTGCTGCAGCCGATAGGAGATGCCGAACTGACCCTGCAGGGCATTGCCGACAAAGCTGAAGAACTGGATGTAGAAGGGCTCGTTGAGCCCCAGGCGCTCGCGCAGCGCCGCATGGTCAGCCAGCGTCGAATCCTGGCCCAGCATGGAGCTGACCGGATCGCCGACATATCGGAAGACCATGAAGGCGATGAACGCCACCGCAAGCATGACGATAACGGACTGAAACAGCCGTCGCGCAATGAAGGCCAGCATGGGGCCCTCCATAACTGAGAACCGCCGCGCGGGGGTCGACTCCGCGCGGCGGTTCAGGATTGCAGGACGCTTACTCGGCGAACACGACGGTGGTCATGTTAGGCTGGTTTTCCGGATGCACCGGCAGGGTGATATCCTCGCGCATGGCATAGGCCAGCGTCTGGTTATGCACCGGCAGGAGCACACGGTCGGCCTTCACCACTTCCCAGATTTCCGCGATGGTCGCATCGCGTACCTCGAGGTCGGTTTCGGTGCCCAGCGAGATGATCTTCTCATCCAGTTCCGGGTTCGAGTAACCGCCGACATTATAGGTGCCGTGCGTATCGTTCTTGGTATGCACCAGATCATTGAAGATATAGGCGCTGTCGAAGATCGGAACGCCCCAACCGAGCAGATAGAAGTCCGTTTCATCGCCCAGGATGATTGGGCTGTGCTCGGCAATCGGGCGCGAGGCCAGCGTCACATCGATACCGATCTGGCCCAGCATGCCGACATAGGCCGTGGAGATGGCTTCGTCATTCACGTAGCGGTTGTTCGGCGTATCGAGGGTCACCGAGAAGCCATCGGGATAGCCGGCTTCAGCCAGAAGCTCCTTGGCGCGGTCCACATCGGGGGCCGGATACTGGTCGAGTTCTTCGGTCCAGCCATTGACGAAGGGCGGAGTTGCCACGCCGGTCGGGATGGAGTTGCCGCGCATCACCACCTGCTGGATCGCGTCACGGTCAAGCGCCAGTTCCATGGCTTCGCGCACCAGCGCATTGTCGAACGGGTTGCTGTCGGTGATGTTGGAAGAGCGCAGCGGCTCGTCGCCAAAGCGATAGCCAAAATAGATCACGCGGTTTTCCGGGCCGGTTTCGACCTTGAAGCCGGGCGAACTCTGCAAACGCTCGATATCCTGAACAGGAACGTCCTGGACGATGTCGACGTCCCCCGAGAGCAGGGCGGCAATGCGAGTAGCATTGTCGGCGATCGGCAGATAGACGATCTCGGTAACCTCAGGCGCTTCGCCCCACCAGCCGTCGAAGACGGACAGCACGGAGCGCACGTCAACCTCACGCGAGGTCAGCATATAGGGGCCGGTGCCATTGGTGTTGAGAACGGCATAGTTGGATTCGCCGGCGGCAAAATCCTGGACTTCCTGGACATTGTTGGTCTCGGACCAGGTCTTGTCCATGATGAAGGTGTTGGTGACGTTGTTCGGGTAAAGCGGGCTCGGGCCGACCATCTGCACCTCGACGGTGTAGTCGTCCACGGCGCGCACTTCTGCCACTTCGGCATGAAGCTGCTTGAGGTTGGAGCCTTCCGAGCGGGCGCGGTCGAGCGAGAACACCACGTCCTCGGCGGTGAAGTCGGCGCCATCGTGGAACTTGACGCCTTCGCGCAGCTTGAACACCCAGACGGTCGGATCACCTTCCTTGACATACCATTCGGTCGCCAGGCGCGGGATCAGCGTGCCTTCGGTGTCGCGCCACATCAGGGTTTCGTAGATGTGATGGGCGAAAGTGTGCGTGACGCCCTGGTTCTGCGAATGCGGATCCAGCGTCAGCGAATCGGACGAACGCGCCCAGCGGACCGTCTCGGCCTGGGCAACACCGGCGAGCATCGTCGAGGCGATCAGGACCGCCGCAATGCGGGTCAGTGAAGTGTGCATGAATAGTCTCCCGTTCCTTGAAAACGCCATCTCAATGGTTGCCCAAAGGTGGCTTGGGCGACACCAAAGCGTAGATTTAACAGGAGCGCAACGGGAATCGTTGACCGTTTGGTCAATGCCATAGCCCACAAATTGGCAATCCACAGGAATGGACGGTTCCTTGCCGATCCGTTCGGCTGCGCAAGGAGGCCCTTGACCCCCGCCCCGGCGCGATTTCATCTGTATGCATGAGACAATCCATCGCCACCATCGCCTTGGTCGTCGCCGAATACGAGGAGGCCATTGCATTCTACCGCGACGCGGTCGGTTTCACGCTGGTCGAGGATACGCCTCTGGCGCCCGGCAAGCGCTGGGTGGTGCTGACACCGCCGGGCGGAGACGGCGCGCGCCTGTTGCTGGCAAAGGCCGATGGTCCGGACCAGCAAGCGGTGGTCGGCAAGCAGGCCGGAGGCCGGGTGATGCTGTTTCTGCAAACCGACGATTTTGACCGCGACCACGCCCGCATGCGGGCCAATGGCGTGCATTTTCTCAAGGAACCGCGACACGAGGCCTATGGTACGGTCGCCGTCTTTGTTGATCTTTATGGGAACAAATGGGACCTCATCGAGCTACAGCGCTAATTGGCCTGGCTCTGTTCTGTGTGAGCCCGGCCGCCGGACAACAGTCCGGCTGGCACTATTCCTCCTTGCCCAGCGAAGGCGACCGGGCCAGCATGGGCTGCGCGCGCGAGAGCGACGCCAATGAATTTTCCTGTCTCGTGGTGCGCTGCGAGGATGATTACTCGGTCGGCGTGCATGTCCATACAAGCCGCCCGGGGGGCGAGGCCGGCACTTGGGAAATGACACTGGATCGGGAAGCAAGGCAACTCGATGCCGTTGCCGGCGCCTCACCCTATGGCGCGCGCCTGGACGATCCGGACGGCTGGCTATTGGACGGATTGCGCCACGGCACATTTGTGTATCTGCGTCACAATGCCGATATGGACAAGGCATTCGCCTTTATCGACCTGTCCGGATCCTTCCGATCGATCGCCGAGGCGCTGCATTGGTGTGCGCCACGCGTGCCAACAGCCGAACAATTCGGGTCGCCAGACGTTGGCCCACCAGAGAACAATGGAGAAGCACAATGAATCGTCGCCCCCTTGGCCGCAGCGAACTGGTGATCGAACCCCTGGTATTGGGTGGCAATGTGTTTGGCTGGACGGTCGATGAAGCACGGGGCTTCGACATTCTTGATGCCTATGTCGGCGCAGGGTTTTCCGCGATTGACACCGCCGAAGGCTATCCCAATTGGGTGCCGGGCAATCCGCCGGGCATGAGCGAGACGATCATCGGGAAGTGGCTTAGGGCGCGGGGCAATCGCGACAGCGTGCACATTTTCACCAAGGTCAATTCCGGAAGAAAGCCGGGCGGGCTAAAGCCGGACGCGATCAAGGCAGGCATCGAAGCGTCTCTCAAAAGGCTGCAGACCGACTATGTCGATCTCTACTTCAGCCATTGGCCGGATGCCGACTCCAGTCACGAGGAGACACTGGAGGCCTATGACACTCTAATCCGGGCGGGCAAGGTGCGGGCCATTGGCGCCTCGAACTACAGCGCTGATATGATGCGGGAAGCGCAACAGACCGCCATCGTCAAATCGTTGCAGCGCTACGAAGTGACCCAGCCCCGCTACAATCTCTATGACCGCACCGAGTTCGACGCGCTCCGCCCCTATCTTATCGAAAACGAGGTCGGCTCGATCGTCTATTACAGCCTCGCCTCGGGCTTTCTGACTGGCAAGTATCGCAGCCAGGACGATCTGGGACAGTCGGCGCGGGGCGGCGGGGCTGGACAATATCTCAACGCCAAGGGCCTGAGCATTCTGGGCGCCCTCGATCAGGTTGCCGCCGAACTGGACGCAACGCCTGCCGAGGTGGCCCTGGCCTGGCTTGTGGCTCAACCCGGTGTCAGCGCACCGATTGCCTCGGCCACCTCGGTCGAACAGGTCGAGAACCTGGCGCGCGGCGTGCGTCTTAAGCTAAGCGCGGAAGCAGAAAGACTGCTGAACGACAGCGGGCGGTGAACTGCGAATGGTCCGCCATGGAGCTAAACAGCAAAAGCGCGACAAATTGGGCACTGAAAAATTGAACAGCGCCTGACACTTGACGACAGATCGCGATTACTGGCATCTCCAGATCAAGTTATCGCAAAGCTGCGGAGCGATACTCAGCCGGGCCGGGCCTGAACCAGAATAAACTATCCATTGGCCGCAGGCTCGTCTTGCCCCGGCAGGAGTCCTGTCAAGATGTCTTCAGATCTGGAGCCGACGCGCGACGTGTTTGTTGCCGGCCGGCGTGGCGTTCGGCACACGGGCGTGCGGCGTGCTAATGAAAAGACCGTGCTCACGGTCGTCGCCTTTAATTCCGGCGCCTCGAATGCCGAGATTTCGCGTTTGTCGGGCCTGGCACCACAGACCGTTTCAGCCATCCTGATCGATCTTGAGCGGGAAGGGCTGATTGTGCGCGGCCCGGTATTGCGGGGCCGGCGCGGACAACCTGCCACGCCGATCCTGCTGCATGAGAATGGCGGCTTTTCGATTGGCGTGGAGATCGGCTGGCGGCATCTCGATATCGTGCTGATCAATATGCATGCCGGTATTCTCCAGCACCATCATGAAGACCATGCCTATCCCGACGCCGCCTCGCTGTTCGACCGTATCGGCGGCGTGATCGGGGAGTTCCGACGCTCCTTGCCGCAGGATCAGCGGTCGCGGCTGCTCGATATCGGCCTGGCCATGCCCGGTTCGCTGACCACCGATCTGGACCTGTTCAATGCACCACCCGAGCAGGTGACGCGGTGGCGCGAGATCGATCCTGTCGCCGAGCTGGCTCGACGCAGCGGGCTTGAGATCACCCAGATCAATGACGGCAATGCCGGATGCTGGGCTGAACTGATTGCGCTGGCGCCGCCGCGCCCGGCCAATGTCATCTTCCTGATGGTCTCGCAATTGCTGCTGGCCGGCATGGTCAGCGATGGCGTGCTATGGGAAGGCACGACCGGTCACGCCGCCGATCTGGGGTCCAGCCTGGTTCATGTGGACGGCGCCGCGCCGCAATTGGCGCACCAGGTTGCCTCGCTCTTCGCCCTGCGCGCGCGGCTGGTCGCCGCCGGTTTTGCGGAGGCTGAAGGACCCGTCGCGCATTGGGACATGACCGCCATGGCAACCCAAATCGAGGCGTGGATGGGCGAGGCGGCCCAGGCTCTGGCGCAGGTGGTCCACAATGCCAGCATGATCCTTGAACAGCCGCTGGTGGTGCTCGATACCGAGCTTGGCGTCGCCATAGCGTCACAATTGGCGGAGCGCCTGCAAATCGAGATGAGCCGGTTCGCAACGCGCGGGTTCAAGCTGCCGCGCGTGGTCAATGGCCGGCATGGCAGGCTGTCCCCTGCCATCGGCGCTGCGGAACTGCCGCTCTACCGGCGCTACTTCTGACCCCTGGGTGCGGCCGGGGCCGGTTCCAGTGCGTCACGTAGCCGGGCGCTGGGGATCAGCACGACCGTATGATGCGGCGCAATGCGGTGCTCCTGGCCAGTGCGGGGGTTGCGGCCGATTCGTTCGGCGCGGGAGCGCACATCCAGCGTTCCAAATCCACTCAGCTTGACTGACTCGCCACGCTTAAGGGCCTCGCCGATCAACTCGAACATGCGTTCGCCGATCTGGACAGCATCGTGACGCGACAGGCCCGTCGCGTCGGCGACGCTTTCCCCTAACATGGCTCGGGTGACTGTTTTATCCACTCCAAACCTCCTCGCCCCCATTAAATTCATAGGAGGAAGATAAAGGGCTGTCCAGTACCGCGTGCGATCACAAAAAACATGATTTTGTGCTTCAAGATTATTTGACTTTTTTTAGAATGGTTATAAGCTAGCGACCACGTTATTGAGGGAAAACAGCCCTAAAGCGCTCGCGCGACGCAGCAGAAAGGTTTCCTGTGAGACTGACCCGCCAATCTAACTATGCCATCCGCACGCTGGTCTATTGCGCCGTCAATGAACCGGGTTTGAGCCGGGTTGCCGAAATCGCACGTGCATACGGCATTTCGGAACTGTTCCTGTTCAAGCTGATCAAGCCGCTGGTGGAAAACGGGCTGCTGCAGACCGTGCGCGGGCGGCATGGCGGGATCAAGCTGGGCAAGCCCGCCCAGGATATCACCCTGCTCGAAACGATCCGGCTGACCGAAGAGAATTTTGCGCTGGCGGAGTGTTTCGAGGATGGCTCGGACTGCCCTTTGATCGGCGAATGCGATCTCAACGGAGCGCTACGGGAAGCGCTCGGGGCCTTTTTCGACGTCTTGAGCCGCCACACCATTGCGGACCTTGCCAGCAAGAAGCGTTCAATCCGCGAACGGCTTGGACTATCAGTGGATGAGGCCGTCAACGCGGCATGACCACCCCTGACAACCAAACTCAAATATGAGTTTGACAATCATGTTTGAGCATGGTTGATTGCGCTCATGGCGCTGCGACCCCTTGGGGCCTGTGGGTCTGAGCGCCAGAACACGACGGGGCTTGCTGCTACCGTCTCCCCGGGCCGGCCAGGATCCTCAACGTCCTGACCGGCCTTTTTTGAATCATGGTTTTGCGCTGCCTGCCAATTGATCTGGCTCCGACCCTATGATCTATCCGGGGCGAATTTACTGGATATGACATGGCCCAGCCCCCGCTTCTCTCCCTGCAGAACATTCAGCTCACCTTTGGCGGCACCCAGCTGCTGGAGGCTGCCGAACTGATCGTCTCTCCGGGGCAACGCATTGCGCTTGTCGGACGCAATGGCTCGGGCAAGTCGACGCTGCTCAAGATCGCGTCGGGTGAGGTGACCCATGACAAGGGCGCACGCTTCGTCGAGCCCAGTGCCACGCTGCGCTACCTGCCGCAGGAACCGGACCTTTCGGCCTATGCAACGACGCTGGCCTATGTCGAGGCGGGCCTCGGGCCAGGCGATGACGAGTATCGCGCGCAGTACCTATTGAGCTCGCTGGGGCTCACCGGTGCGGAAGACCCCAAAAAGCTGTCGGGCGGGGAAGGCCGCCGCGCGGCGCTGGCCCGCGTGCTGGCGCCCAAGCCCGATGTTCTGCTGCTCGACGAGCCGACCAACCATCTCGACCTTCCCGCTATCGAGTGGCTGCAGGCCGAGCTGGATTCGCTGCGTTCGGCCCTGGTGCTGATCAGCCACGACCGGCGCTTCCTCAGCGACTTGACGCGCGCCACCGTCTGGCTGGACCGAGGGGTGACGCGCCGCCTCGACAAGGGGTTTTCTCATTTCGAGGGCTGGCGCGACCAAGTGCTGGAAGAAGAGGAACGCGACCGCCACAAGCTCGACCGCCAGATCGTGCGCGAAGAGCATTGGCTGCGCTATGGCGTCACCGCGCGGCGCAAGCGCAATGTCGGGCGGCTCGAACGGCTGGCCGGTTTGCGGCAGGACCGGCGCGAGCAAAGGCGCGTGACCGGTTCGGTCAATATGCAGGTGAGCGAGGGACGCACCTCGGGCGCGCTTGTGGTCGAGGCGGAGAATATTTCCAAGTCCTACGGGCCGCGCGTCATCGTCGGGGATTTTTCGACGCGCGTTCTGCGCGGCGACCGGATTGGTATTGTCGGCCCCAATGGTGCCGGCAAGACCACGCTGATCAAGATGCTGACCGGCCTCGACAAGCCGGACAGCGGCAAGATCAAACTGGGCTCGGCGCTGGAACTGGCGATGCTCGATCAGGGTCGCGCCAAGCTGCATCCCGAAACGCGCCTCAAGGAAGCGCTGACCGGGGGGGGCTCGGATACCTTGCAGATCAACGGCCAGCCCAAGCATGTCGTAGGCTACATGAAGGACTTCCTGTTCGGCCCCGAGCAGGCCAACACCCCGATCGGCAAACTGTCGGGTGGCGAGCGCGCCCGCGTGGCGCTGGCCCGGGCGCTGGCCTTGCCCTCCAATTTCCTGGTGTTGGACGAGCCGACCAACGATCTCGACCTCGAAACCCTCGACCTGCTCGAGGAAATGGTTTCGGATTATGCCGGAACGGTCATCGTGGTCAGCCATGACCGCGACTTCCTAGACCGCGTTGCCACTTCGGTGATCATCGCCGAGGGGGATGGGGTCTGGACCGAATATGCCGGCGGCTATTCCGACATGGTGATCCAGCGCGGCGAGGGCGTCACCGCCCGCGAACCGGCCCTCAAGGCGCATCGCGCGGGCAAGACCAGCCTGACCCAGACATCACTGGCGACCTCGGCGGCCGCTCCCAAGCGCAAGCTGAGTTTCAAGGAAAAGCACGCGCTCGAAACCCTGCCCAAGGACATCGAGAAGCTCGATACCGAGATTGACGCGCTCAACACGGCGCTGGCGGAGGCCAATTTCTACTCCCGTGACCCCGTTGGCTTCGCGGCCAAGTCCAAAGCGCTGGAAGCCACCGTCGCCCGAAAGGCGAAAGCCGAGGAACAGTGGCTGGAGCTAGAAATGCTGCGCGAGGAACTCGAAGGCTCCTGACTTGTCTTAGTCCTGCCAGTCAAAAACCGGCTGGGCCATGAACTGCAGACCTTCGGTTTCCCCGGCGATACGGCGAAGCAACAAACTGCCCAGATTGCGACCCGCAGCGACAAAATCTTCCGGCACGGTTTCCGCTCCCGGTTGGAACTGGGCGAACATGGACGAGGACTGCTTGGTCACGACATGGGCGGTCTTGCCCACCACCAGCCCCGCATCGGTCAAGCCGCCGGTCACCGCCAGGGCGGAGACCTCTGAGGCGCAGACATAGCCATCGGGCCCGTCCGGCCGCTTGGCGCGTTTGATGACATAGTTGCGGATGGCGTCGGTTGGGCTGCCCAGATTGACGTCTGCGGCAAATTCGAAGGCGATACCGGCTTCGCGCGCTGCCCGTTCCATGCCGGCCTTCAAGTGCTCGGTATAGGTGAGCGCGCTTTCGGGCAGGATGATTGAAACCTTGCGGCACCCCTTGGCGGCCAGGCGCAGCGTGGCGCCATAGGCATAGGCCTCATTGTCATAGTCGGCAAAGGGATGCGGCTCCGGCCAGCGGCTGCGGCCATGGCTGACAAAGGGAAAATCATTGTCGAGCAGGAAGCGAATGCGCTCGTCGAAGGTCTCGGCCTTGGAGAAGATCACGCCATCGGCCATGCGGTTGCGCACGATATGTTGGATCGGCTCGATCGGTTCTACATTGCGAAACAGCGGCGTTATGACCAGGTGGAAACTGGTGTTGCGCAATGCCTCGGTAATGCCGGTCACAAGGCTGGTACCAAAACCATAGATCTGCTCGTCAGGCTCCAGGATCAGCGAAATGACATTGGTGCGGCCGGTCTTGAGGCGCAGGGCTGCCCGATCGGGCATATAACCAATTTCAGCAGCGATCTTTTGAACGCGATCACGCGTTTCCTGCGCCAGCTCGGGCGCATTATTGAGGGCGCGAGAAATGGTTGTGACCGCCAACCCTGTCATTTGTGCGATGGTTTTGAGCGTGGGCTTGCCCGATGGCTTTACGCCCCGCTTGCCGCGCGAGGCGGGCGGTACTTCTTCCTGCGACACCTATGTTCCCCTCAGACCCGCCGGAAACCAGCGGGGACGCCTAATCGGCGAAGAACATCAGATTGCGGGGTTCGAAGCAAGACGCATGCACTTGCGTTTTAATATGACCAGTATTATCAAGATTTTACGGGTCGAGAGTTTTCGGGCAGGGATTTGCGCGATTTTCGGCAAATACGCATAAAGGTGCACTGGCAAAACCTGACTGCGTTCCCTATCTTGCCATTGCGCCGCCGCATTGGCGTGCCACACAAGCGTCCAACACCCGCAAGGAGAGGAATGACGATGACGACATCGAAGACCTTCACGATCCATGCCATGTGTTTGACCGTAGTAACCTGCATGCGAAATTCCAAACGCTGGCAAGGGTCCTGTCGCTCAAAACGAATGTGATCTGATCCGTCACATCCTCGTCTCACAAAACCGATAGACCCCGCGCTGCCAGCCCCCGGATCGCCTTCAAGATGAAGGGATTCGTGTTGGACGGACGCGCAAGTGGAGATTCCACCATGCAGGAAAATAATTTGAACAGGGCCGAAAAGCTCAGGCCCATTGTGATTGAAGTTGCCGGAGAACCGCAGGGCGTGGTTGTGCCGGATGCCGAAGGCTACAGGTTCGTGGCGGTCAAGCTGCCGGCCTTTGCCATGGACGGCAAGCGCTTCCCTTCTGTCGAAACCGCCCATCTGGCAATCAGCCGCGCCGTCGCGGACGGCGAGGCCGCATAACAAAGCCGGTGGTCATGCCACCGGCTTTTTCGTTTCCGGACCAAAGTCTCAGCCCTCAATCATCATTGGTTGCGTTCAACTCCGAAGGCCGCCGCCCTTCCGCCATTGGCAGGTCCGGATCGAGCGCGGTTTCCACCGCCGTTGCCAGCGCATCCACATCTACACGTGAGGCGCCCGATACGGCCTGTCGTTCCAACTCGGACGCCAAGGCCGTGATGATCGCCTGATGCCGCAGTTCTGCGCTGTCCTTAGCCATTCCCATCAATCGAAATCCCCTGTTCGTCGACCCGTACCTCGATGCCCGGTTGGGCCTGTTGTTGCTGATAGGTATAGATGCCGAAGGCGACCAATGCGATGACCAGAATGGCGATCACGCCGTAAAGGCTGTTGCGGGACAAGGGTATCTCCTGACGCTTGAATAGACTTGGGTCAACGCGCGGGGGCCTTGATGGGTTCAATCCTCCGCGATGCGGCGAAGCGCCATGATAAAGGCAGTGACGCCGATGCCGACCGAACTCGAATTGTCGATCACTACAGGCGTGACATCGGCAGGCAGAGCTGCTCCTTCGCGGGCGAGACGCGCGACGATCTGGTCGCGATTTTCGCGCCCCCGTCTGGACAGTCGCGCGGCACGCAGGGAGATTTCCGCGGAAATTTGTATGACCCGGCAAAGCGGATATTTGGCCATCGCCTCGGGCACGGCATGGCGCGAGATATTGGCAATGACCACGCGGCCCAGCGCCAGATCGGTATCGACGCCAATGGGCAAAGCATAATCCAGGCCATGGGCCTGCCAGGTCAAGGCGAACCGGCCGGCTTTCCTGGCCCGGGCGAAGTCTTCGCGCTCAAGGCTGATATGGTCCTCAAGATCAATATCGGCGGGTCTGGTGACCAGCCGTCGCACGAAGCTGAAGCGCTTGTCGCCGTCGAGCGCCTGACGGGCGCCACCGATCAGCGTGTCCTTGCCGACCCCGGAAGGGCCGATAACCAGCACCAGCACTCCAGGGGGACGTTCGCTCAACTCACACGCAGCCCTTCACGCCAGACACCGCGCACCACGGGCAGAGGCGCCTGCGCTGCAACCCGCACCAGATCGGCCCGTTTGCCGGTCACGATTTCTCCCCGATCATCGAGCCCGGCTGCCCGTGCCGGATTGACCGTTACAGTCGCGAGTGCGACCGGCAGGGCAAGACCTTCAATGCGCTGCGGCAGCAGGAAGACGGCCTGCAACAGGGCAAAGGGTACATAGTCGGAGCTGAGAATGTCCAGCAGGCCCGCTTCCACCAGATCGGTGGCCGAAATATTGCCCGAATGGGATTTGCCGCGCACCACATTGGGCGCGCCCATGAGGATCGCCAGACCCGCTTCATGTGCGGCGGACGCCGCTTCGAGCGTGGTGGGGAATTCAGCGATGGCCACCCCGTCCGCCTCGGCCTCCTCGACATGGGCCAGGGTCGCATCGTCATGGCTGGCCAGGGCGATGCCCATGGCGCGGGCACGCGAGACGATCGCCTGCCGATTGGGAGCGGAAAAGCGCTTGTGTTCGGCCAGGCGCGCATCAAGGTAAGATTGCAGTTCCTCGGGGCTGCGGCCCATCTGCTTGGCATAGAAGCGCTTATAGGCATCCAGCGAACGGAACTGACGCTGGCCCGGCGTGTGGTCCATGACCGAGGCCAGCCGCGTCGTCGGATGGTTTGCCAGCGCGTCGAAGTGATCGACCACATCGTGGCTGGGCAGTTCGCAGCGCAAGTGAATGAAATGCTCGGCCCTTAGCCAGCCGCCGGCGCCACCAGCCCTAACGGCATTAACCAGATGGCGGGCATGGGAGAGCATGTCAGGCAGGTCAATATCCGACCCGATCCGCACCGCATCAAACACAGTGGTTATGCCCGAACCGGCGATCTGCACATCATGAGCATGGAGCGCGGCCAGCGGATCCCAGAAGACGCCGGGACGCGGCCGATAATGGTTCTCCAGATGGTCGGTGTGCAATTCCACCAGCCCCGGAATGAGATAATCGCCATCGAGATCGTCGCCCACCCGGCTGGACCCGGCGTCGATCTCGGCAATCCTGCCATCGCGCATCACGATGCTGCCCCGGATCACTTCGTCGGGCAGAACAATCTGCGCATTGGAAAAGACCGTTTCGGACACTGGCTTCAGCCTCTCAGCGCGAATTCGGCGATGCGATTGAAGGGCAGCTTGTTTTCCTTCTCGTGGAACAGGGTCAGTCTATCGAGCGTGACCGGATCGTTGAGAATCGGCCCGAACCAGGTTTGCGCGGCCTGCAGCACTTCATCGTGCTCGGCTTCCGAAAGGCGGTCGGTCAGGGTCATGTGGAAACGGAACTGATCAAAGACGTAGGGATAGCCATAGGCGTCGAGCAGTTCTTCCTGGCGTGGCGTCAGGCCACGGGCCGCCCGCTCGGCGCGGTCACGCGGCTTGAGCGGCGCCCGGAAAGGGTCGAAACGCTCCACCACGGTGGCGGCGAAGTCCTGCAACTGGGCATTATTCGCCTCTTCGGGCATCAGGGCCAGAAAGCCGTCGAGCGAGGCGATCCGGAGCTTGCCCAGGGGCACGGTTGGCAACTCGCCTGCCGCTTCCCGCATTGCGGCGCGCAGGCTCTCTTCACTCTGGCCCGGGGCAAGCGCCATCGGCGGTTTGAGCGTAGCGTGAAAGCCATAGCGGCCGGCAGACTGGGTGAGATTGAGCAGGCGGGTCCGCTCCATTCCGGCAACGGCTCCGTCATAGGACACCCCCGAGGCCGGGTCGCGGCCAAGCCAGACCGCAGCGCGTTCCCAAAGAAGGTCGGTCACCGCGGGGGCGTAGTAAATTGCGAATCTCTGCGACATGGGGCCTCCTGAACGCGGAGCTAATGGACCTATATGGCGGGCGTTTGACAAGTCGCGGGACTGGACAAATGCATTTCCGGTGGCGACAAGGTGCCACCCGGCAACCCAGAAGACAGCATTCCCATGGACCGCTCCCTGCTCGAACGCCTGTTCCGCCAAGCCGTTGCACAGGCCCAGCCGGCCCTGGCCGTCGAACGCCATTTGCCCAAGCTGCCCAAAGGCCGCACGATCGTGATTGGAGCCGGCAAGGCATCAGCGCAGATGGCCAAGGCATTCGAGGCGGCCTGGCCCGGCGACATCTCCGGCCTGGTGGTCACGCGCTATGGCTATGGAGAGGCCTGTGAGCGCATCGAGATTGTCGAAGCGGCCCATCCCGTTCCCGATCACGCCGGGCAAGTGGCGGCGCAGAGATTGCTCGAACTAGTTTCCGGATTGACCGCAGATGATCTGGTGATCGCGCTGATTTCGGGCGGTGGCTCTTCCTTGCTACCCGCCCCCGCACCAGGCCTGGACCTCGAAGATGAACAGGCGATCAATCGGGCGTTGTTGGCTTCGGGGGCCCCGATCGGGGTGATGAACCTGATCCGTAACCAGTTCTCCCTTATCAAGGGTGGGCGCCTCGCCGCAGCCGCGGCGCCGGCGCGGGTGGCAACGCTGGTGGTGTCCGATGTGCCCGGAGACGATCCGGCACTGGTGGCCTCCGGCCCCACCCTGCCCCTGTCCGGTGGACGGGCCGAGGCGCGACGCTTGGCAGCGCTCTATCGTCTCGATCTGCCCGAGGTGGCGCAGCAGCTGCTCGATAGTGACGAGAACCTGCCGCCCGAGCCAAGTCATCCGGTCTTTGTCAACAACAGCGTCGTCACCATTGCCTCGGCGGCTCTCTCACTCGAGGCCGCCGCAGACATGGCGCGCCAGGCCGGTATTGAAGCGGCCATTCTGTCCGATGCCATCGAGGGCGAAGCGCGCGATGTCGCCCAGGTGCATGGCGCGCTGGCCAGGGAAATTGCCGTGCGTAACCGCCCATTCAAAAAACCAGTGGTGTTGCTGTCGGGCGGCGAAACGACAGTGACGCTGCGCGGCAAGGGGCGCGGCGGCCGCAATGGTGAATTTCTGCTCGCGCTGGCCATTGCCCTGGACGGGGTTGAAGGCGTTTCGGCCTTGGCAGGTGATACCGATGGCATTGACGGTTCGGAAGACAATGCCGGCGCCTTTGTTGATGGCACGACGGCGCGGCGCATGCGCGAGGCTGGCATCGACCCGCAGGCGGCCTTGGCCAACAACGACGCCTATACGGCCTTTGAGGCGATTGGCGAGTTGTTCATCACCGGCCCGACGGGCACCAATGTGAATGACTTCCGCGCCATTATCATTCGCTGAATTGGCCTTTTGACCGTCGCCTTGGCGTGCGATGCTGGCCTCGAATTGAGGGAGGCAGGCATGGCACGTGTAACCGGCATTGGCGGCATCTTCTTTCGGTCCCGCGACACCAAGGCGCTGGCGCAATGGTATGAGACGCATCTGGGCATAGCCGAATTCTGGACCCAGCAGGCGGGCTTCACCGTTTTCGCACCGTTCAAGGAAAGCAGCGACTATTTCCCCGCTGACAAGCAGTGGATGATCAATCTGCGCGTCGATGATCTGGACGGGCTGATGGCGCAACTCGAGGCGGCGGGCATTGCCATCGAGACGCGGCCAGACGAATGGGACAGTGACGAAACCGGGCGCTTTGCCCGCATTCATGACCCCGAAGGCAATCCCATCGAGCTATGGGAACCGCCTCCACCGGCACCCACCGCATAAAAATCATACTTTTATCGCATTGAGGTCTTGGCAGGTGCTGGCAAGACCTGCTCTATAGCCGCGTTTTTTGCTGCAGGGGGAATTCTGGCATGGCCAAGCGCAAGATCGCCATTATCGGCGTGGGCAAGATCGCGGTGGACCAGCACATACCGGTGATCGAGGCCTCCGAGGATTTCGAGCTGGCCGCGACCGTCTCCTCGCGTGGCGTGGCGCATGGTGACCTGCCGGTGTTCCGCACACCAGCCGAACTCTATTCGGCCATGCCGGACGTTGGTCTGGTGTCGATCTGCACGCCCCCCGGCGTGCGCCATGCGCTAGTGCGCGAGGCGCTCGATGCAGGCAAGGACGTGATGATGGAGAAGCCACCCACCACCACGATTTCGGAACTGGACGACATTGTCGCCCATGCCGCACGGCTCGACCGTGTGCTGTTCCAGACCTGGCACAGCCAATACAACGCCGCAGTGGACCGCGCCAAGGCGATCCTTAGCGATCAGGGTGTCAGCAAGGTGCGTATCGACTGGCGCGAAAGCGTGCGCAAATGGCATCCGGGCCAGGACTGGGTCTGGGAGCCCGGCGGTTTCGGCGTGTGTGACCCGGGTATCAATGCCTATTCGATTTTCACCAAGATCATGCCGTTCCCGGTCTTCGTCGAAAACGCCCGGCTGACCTTCCCCGCCAACCGGCAGACGCCTGTGGATGTGGAGGTCCAGTTCAAGTCCGGACAACCGCATCGGCCCGAGATGTCTTCGGGGTTCAACTGGCTTGAAGATAGCGGGGAAATCTGGACCATTCAGGTGACCACAGGCACCGGCGACGATCTCAAGCTCGAACGCGGCGGCCGCACCTTGCGCATCAATGGCGAGGTGGTGCTCGAACATGGAGACGAAGAGTATGCCGGCATTTATGAGCGCTTCGCTGATCTGCTCGACGCCCGCGCATCTGATGTCGACGCCGCCCCGCTCAAGCTGATGAGCGACGTGTTCTTCCTCGGCGCCCGCGAGAATGGGCCCGATTTCGAGTGGTAAGCGCTAGAGCGGTTTTGCCGTTTTGTTAAAACGCTGATCCGCTCCAGGTCTTCTTGTTGTCGCGTTTCCGAACCGCAAAACCGTTGCCACTTTTTCTGGAAGCACTCTAATCCTGCGGCTCGATGATCCGGGCCGGACGGGATTGTTGGTTTCTCTTGCGACCGGTGTACCAGCGGATGCGGATGCCCTTGGCAAGCAGGCGCAGCGCTTCGAAGTGAATGCTCGCCGTGACCTTGAGGGTCATCAGTGGGTGGGTCACGAAAAGGCGCATCAGCTTGGCGTCAGTCAGTTCGTGCCGGTCCCCTGTGAACGCGGCATAGAGCAAGGGACGGTCGTCCTGGGTCTCGTTGATCGCGATGCGCACCTTGTCGCCCGGCGGGGTCAGGCGAAATTCGTAGCGGCAATCCATGTCGATGAAAGGCGAAACGTAGAACGCCTTGTCTGCCGCCTGCTCGGCGCCGGCCGGCAGCACATAACTATGTCGCTCGCGGAAGGTGTTGTGCACCTCGTAAATCGTGGCCAAAGGCCGGCCCGATGCATCATCGCAGAACCAGACAGTGAGCGGGTTGAACACATAGCCCAGAATGCGTGGGTAGCAGAGCAGGCGCACCCGGCTCGCCGGGCCCAGCCCCTCGCTGGCCAGTTTCTGGTTGACCCAGTCGCGCAAGGGCGGGCCGTCCCCGTGGTCAGCGTCGCGGAACGAGAACAAGGCCCGGCAGTTATGGCCGAACCATTTCAGCCTGTTCAGCGCAGGCAATTCATCGAGATCGATGAGCAGCGAAAAGACCCGATAGCGCAGATGGTGCTTCTTCGGGCGGTGCCGCTGATGCACCACTTGGCCGACATAGATGGCCGAGCTCAGGCTCATGCCACCAGCGCCGCCTCGGGGGGCGCAAGCGTGATCCGGCCCGATGGATTGGGCACGGTCCAGGGACGCGGCAGCGACCCCATGGCCTCGGCGGCCGCCAGGCCGGACTGCAGGCCATCCTCGTGGAAGCCGCGACCGAAATGGGCGCCCGCAAAAAAGGTGCGGTTCTGCCCCTGGATCTGCCAGAGATTGTCCTGGGCATGGATGGCCGCACTGTCGAACAGGGGGTGGGTGTATTCGAAGCGTGCAATCTCCTGCTGCGGGTCGGCCGGTGGATTGAGCGTCACGAAGAGATCGCGTCCTTCCAGGCTTTGCAGACGGTTCATCCAGTAGCTGACGCAGAGCTGGTTTGCCGACGAAATGTGGTCGGTCGAGATATAATTCCAGCAACACCAGACCTTGCGGCGGCGCGGCATATAGGTCGCATCGGCATGCAGCACTGCAGTGTTTGTGGTGTAGGAGAAGGCCCCGAGCAGCTCGCGTTCCGCAGCGCTGGGAGCATCGAGCATGGACAGCGCCTGATCGGCATGGGTGGCAATCAGGATGGCGTCAAACTGATCCACCTGGCCGGTGCGGGCGGTGACAGTGACCCCGGAGGCGTCACGGACGACCTTGGCGACTGGCGTGGAGAGGCGAAGCTGCCCGGCAAAGTCCTGCAGAAGCGCGCCCACATAGGCGCGGCTGCCTCCAGCGACGGTGCGCCAATTGGGGCGTTCCCATAATTGCAGCAGGCCGTGGCTTTCAAAGAAGCGCACAAAGGCAAACAGCGGATAGGCGCGAATATCCTCGGCCTTGGACGACCAGATCGCCGCCGCCATGGGCAGCAGATGCCCCTCGACGAATGAGCGCGAATAGCGTTGGGCCCGCAGATATTCGTCCAGCGTCAGGCCACGCATATCTGGCTGATGCAGTGCCTTGGGCGCTTCGCGATAAAAGCGCAGCAGATCGCGAAACAGGCTCCAGAAGCGCGGACGGAACGCATTGCGGCGCTGCGCCAGCATGCCTGAAAGCCCTTCCCCGCAATATTCGAATGTGCCGCGATCCAGCGAGGCGGCAAAGGACATTTCAGTAGGGATACTGCCAACACCGAGATGGGCCAGCATGGCCTGGAAGTTGGGGTAGTTCTTGTCGTTGTAAACGATAAAGCCCGTATCGACCGGGCCGGTGCCGGGCACGTCGATCGTGTTGGCGTGACCGCCGGGCCGATCTTCGGCCTCATACAGGACCACGTCATGGCTCTTGGAGAGCAGCCAGGCCGCCGACAGGCCAGAAACGCCGCTGCCAACAACTGCAATACGCTGCCGCGTGGCGGGTGAGCCTGAAAATCCAGTGGCGGCGTGATACATGTTTGAAGTCCTGATTGTTTGAGTCAGATACGTCTGTGCGGCAAGGATGGATCAACCGCCGGGACAATATTTTTGGCAATTGTGATCCGGACAGATTTTTTGCATCCGTCCATGATCCACCGGGCGCGGGCCGGCGTATCTGGGGCATGTCACTTGCGATTTACCCACTTGCCGGACCATGCGAGGATGCTGCCAGACCACAGCGCCGCCGCCTTGCCGTGCCCGCGCCAGAACAGGGCCAAACTCGCATGACGCACCGGACAGACGCCGCCGCACCGCCGACAGAGACCGGCGCCCAGATTGTGGCGATAGCCGCCCGTGCCGACATGGCGGCATTTGAGGCACTTTTCAAGGAATTCAGCCCACGCATCCGCGCCTATCTGCTCAAACTGACCCGGGACGGCCAGGCCGCCGAGGATCTGATGCAGGAAACCATGCTGGCGATCTGGCGCAAGGCCGGGCAGTTCGATCCGGATCGCGGACAGGCCTCGGCCTGGATCTTCACCATAGCCCGCAATATCTGGATCGACGCCTGGCGCAAGCAGAAGCGACCGGCCTTCGATCCCGACGACCCGGCCCTGGTGCCGCCGCCCGGACCGGACGCGCCGGACCTGCTGGAACAAAAACAAAGCGGCGCGGCGCTGCATGAGGCGCTCAAGACATTGCCACAAGAACAGGTGGAACTGATCCGCCTCTCCTTTTTCGACGAAGACTCGCACAGCACCATCGCCGCCCGCACCGGGCTACCGATCGGAACCGTGAAATCGCGCATCAGACTGGCCTTCGGACGCCTTCGCGCGGCGCTGGAGGAATTGAAATGACCATTCATCACCATCTCAACGACGACCTGCTTCTCGACTATGCCGCCGGCACGCTTTCCGAAGGGTGGTCGCTGGCTGTGGCCTGCCACCTGGCCATGTGCCCGCAGTGCCGCGACCAATTGGCGTTGGCCGAAGCCACTGGCGGTGCGCTGCTCGAAGAGCTTTCGCCGGTCGAGGGGCCTGCCGATAGCTGGGAGGCCTTGAAGACCCGGCTGGCCGCAGCGCCACAGGACAAGGCGGCGCCGGTTGCGCGGCCCGCCAGCGCCACTATCCCCGAGCCGCTGCGCAGCTATCTGGGCGGTGACCTGGACACCATCAAATGGCGCAATCTGGGCAATGCCAAGCAGATCCTGATCAAGACCGGCGACCCGACCACGCAAGCCCGGCTGCTGTGCATTGCCGCTGGCAAGCCGGTGCCGGAGCACAGCCATGGCGGGCGCGAGCTGACCGTGGTGCTCAAGGGCAGTTTCCACGACGAGGTCGACCGCTTCGGCCCCGGCGATATCGAGGATGCCGATGGCACTCTGACCCACCAGCCGGTGGCGGATACGGATCAGGATTGCATTTGCCTGGCCATTACCGATGCACCGCTGAAATTCTCCAGCCGTCTTGTGCGCCTGGTGCAGCCTATTCTGGGAATCTGAGGAGGGGATATGTTCGGCTTTTCACTGCTGACGGTGCTGGCGGCCTATGGCGGTACGGCGCTGGTGTTCTTCGGGATCGACTTCCTCTGGCTCACCGTATTGGGCATCGGTTTTTATCGAGCCGAGATCGGCGATCTGCTGCTTGAGCAACCCAATTTGCTGCCGGCGGCGCTGTTCTATTTGTTTTATGTCGCAGGCCTTGTCGGCTTTGCCATTCTGCCCGCGCTCAATGCCGGAAGCTGGCTCTGGGCTTTGCTGGCCGGGGTGGCGCTGGGGCTGTTGGCCTATGGCACCTATGACATGACGAACCTCTCGACCCTGAAGGGCTGGAGCCTGCAGATCAGCCTGATCGACCTGGCCTGGGGCGGGTTCCTGTCGGGCATTTCGGCCCTGGCCGGATATTGGGTGGCCAAGCTCACGACTTAACCCCGCATCCGCGCGGTAATCGCAAACGCCAGCCAGTGCGGCAACACGCCGAGGAGTTTGAGCGGCCAGATCAGGCGGCGGGGAAAGGCGATTTCAAAGCTGTTGCCATCGAGCCCCTTGAGGATACGGTCTGCGGCCTGTTCCGGCTCCATCAGGCCCGGCATGGCGAAATCATTCTTGTCAGTGAGCGGGGTGCGGACAAAGCCGGGGGTGACCAGGCGCACATCGACCTGCGGCCAAAGCTCGCTGCGCAGCGACTGGGCCAGGTTGACGATGCCGGCCTTGGTGGCCGAATAGACTTGGCCATTGGGCAGGCCGAAAATGGCGGCGGCCGAGCCGAACAGCACCAATTGCCCGCCATAGCGGATATGCTGCGCACCGATCTGGGCGGTGTTGAAGGTGCCGGTCAGATTGACTTCGAACACTTTTGCCGCCTCGTCCGGATCGGCCTTGGAGAGCGCGCCGGGATTGTAGATGGCGGCGGTGGAGACGATGCGGTCGAACGGACCGTGCTGGGTGGCGGCCTCAACCAGGCTGTCCCGGTCGATGGCGTCGGCGACGACCGCATGATGGCCGGGGCCGATGCGCGCGAGCGCGGCATCGAGCGCATCGCGGTTGCGGCCGGAGATGACAACCAGGGCGCCGCGCGCCGCATAGGCCTTGGCCATGGCCTCGCCAATGCCGCTCGACCCGCCGATGATCCAGATTTTTTCGTTGCTCGCCACTGCGTTGGGCTCCTGTCTTGTGCTTGCTAGGAGATACGCAGACGCGGCGGGGATGGATGCAGGGGACGGGGAAGAAATGTGGGGGCGTGCGGAGATGGCCATCCGAATCGGGTTCGGATGGTTTTTGCTAGCGGCGTCGCCATTCGAGCGACCGAGCCACTCGACCATAGGTCTCGTGGCCTTCTCGCCTAAATTCTCCCCACCGGGGAGAATTTGCTCTTCGAGCACAGCTCGAAGGGCAGATCCGGAGACAGATTGCGTCTCGGATATTTTTTATATGAGACGAAACCTGTCTCCGGAGCCGGATTTCTATTGGATTTGTCGTCCCCATTGATCGCTCGTCGCAGGGTGGCGCGCATCCAACCCGCGGATGATGCGCACACCCGCGACCGGCTCTCCCCTGCTTCAGTCGCATGCTGACTGCCCGTGCGGGGAGATGGGTTCAGTTTAATGGTGGTCGGGTGGGCGGGGATTACTTTTTTGCGAGGGAATGCGGATCGGGGACGCTCCGAGAGCCGCGACCTCGCCACTCGACCATAGGTCTCGCGGCCTTCTCACCTCCAATCGTTCCACTGGAACGATTGGCCCTGTGGGACGGCTCGAAGCCCCTGCTTCAGTCGCATGCTGACTGCCCGCGCGGGGAGATGGCGCTAGAATAATCGCGGTCTGCCGGGCGGGGATTACTTTTCTTGCGAGGGAGGCGGATCGGGAGGCCCCAGTAAGAACCCCGCCACTCAAGCTGCCATTCGACCGCAGGTCTCATGGCCTCCTTCCTTCTGGTCACACCACTGGCGTGATCGGCCCGTCGGGACGGATCGACGTTAATCCAGGTCTGCCAGGCGGGGATTGTTGTCTGCCGAGGCGTCGGGCTCGGCAAAGCCCGGGGGCACGGGCGGGCCGATGCGCGCGGCGCGCCCGGCCTCAAAGCCACGCTCATAGGCCTGGTTGCGATTGACCAGAATCATGCGGGTGAATTTGTCTCGCAGGCCGGAATTGCCCTGCGCCGCCCCGCTTGTCTGCGTCAGTTGCGGCTTCAACCGCTTGACCGGCGTGGTGGCCCCATCGAGCCGCCAGCACCAGCAATTCTCGCCCGCATTCCAGAAGGTGTGGCAGCGCTCGTAATTTTCCAACTGCGCCAGCACCTGGCCAAGCTGCACGCAGAGCCCGGCCAGATCGGGCGCCGCCACCGGCAGCCGGTCGCGGGGCTCACGAAACGGCGCGCAGTCGGCAATGAGCCCTTCGGCCAGGATGCGCACGGTGTCGGACAAGTCCTGCCGCCCACGCCGCGTGGCGAGGGCCGTGACATCCTTGTGCAGCGCGGTGAGGCGAATGACGAGGGTTTCGTGGCGGCTGGCCAGGCTCAGCGAGGGTGCTGGGCCGCTCCGGCGCGCGACGGGTGGTTTCTGCGCGGGCTCGGCCGGGCCAGAGGCGATGGGGGGATTTTTGAACACGGATTGCTCCTGTCGGAATGGGGTGGGTGACAGGAGAGGGTAAGCGGGGGTGGAGCGGGCGGGGATTAGTTTTTCAAATGTAAGCCTACTAATCGCCGCGATTCTTTTTTGGCCATTTCGGTTGCAAGGTTGATCTCCCTCAAGTTGGACAAAACAACTTGCTGCCTCGCTGCATCTTCAAGCGGCTTGTCGAGGTTGTTTCTCTGAATAAAATAGAAGGCTAAGGCTAGCCTGACGTTGATCTCAACTTGTCCATCTTCCATGCCATAGTCCATTTCGACGGTCTTACGCTGATCCTCTGAAAGGCCTGGGTGGGGAGAGAGTCTGAGTTGCATAACCGTTGTCCACTCAGCATCGCAATCTGAGCTGACTGGTTCTCGATCAATTGGCCTTGGGTCAATCAGCCGCGAGAGGGTGAAGTCCCTAAACTCTTTGTTGTCGAAACACCACGCCCGTACGTGCCAGCGATATCCGTCGTATGCGAACGAGTGGGGAGCAATGGCTCGATCCCTACAGCCGCTAAAAGACCGATATGTCACCTCCAGAGAAGTGCAATTCGACACTGCCGCGACTACAATTCGAAGATCTTCGTCTGAAATTGTTCTCGTCGGACGAGGGACGACGTCGAAAGGAGGTATTTCTCCAAACCAGGTATCTCCTTGGCCGATTACTCCCATGTGCAGGGCGCGCATTTGAAGGAGGTATCGTTCTCCGGACACCCTGAGAAACTTTGGCGAAAAGCACTTGCCTCGGACATAGGCCTTTAGGGTTGGGCTATAGCTCAAGTTTCCCGGCGCGGCCTCCTGATAGTTCCTTAGATCTATCGATGCCTGCGGTGTCGAAATGCCGAACTGATCCTCCAAGTCGGCGCGATTGAGCCTTCCGACCCAAAAAAGCCTCCACTCAAGGAATTCGAAACGCTTGGCTTGGCCCCAGGGTCGGACCGATTGTTCGCCCATTTTTCCACAACCCGAATAGTATGTTGACGGGTCTATTATTTAGACCCATATAATTTCTGGACGGACAGAATCGCGCAATCGATGCTGCTCCGCAAGTGCAAACGTACAAGCGAATGGACACACACATGGCAAAGAACACCGGAAACGACTTCCGCCGCGGCGCAGTGACCGCCCGCACCCAATTCCAACGCCCCGATGGCCTGCACCAGAAGCGCGACGAGCGCTCTGGTCAGTTCATGGAGGTCAAACAGTCGAAGGGGCCCTTCAAAGGGGTAGCAAAGGAACCTGATGGCCGAGACACCGAAAACTCCTAAGGACCTCCGCATCAAGCGGCTTAGCGCCAAAGCGGAGGAGGGAGACGACTACCAAGAGTACATGCGGGCCGTATTGCGGCAGGCAAAGGCGTATCCCGAAAAACTTCGTAGCGTGAGGACGCACTGATGAAACGGCTGGTTATTTTCTGCGATGGCACCTGGAACCGCATGTCTGCGGAACACCCGACGAATGTGCTGATTGGTTCTCAGCTTGTATTGCCGTCAGACGCTGCGGGCGTTCAGCAGGTAACATACTATGACGAAGGCGTGGGAACCATCGGCCCGAAGGCCATCAAGATGCTACAGGGGGCCTTTGGCTGGGGTTTGCTTGAGAAAATCGAGGCTGCCTACCGCTTTCTGATCTTCAATTATGAACCGGGCGACGAGATATACATTTTCGGATTCTCCCGTGGCGCCTATACCGCGCGATCTCTGGCAGGGCTCATTCGCAAGTGCGGAGTCGTGCCAAGGTCGCAGGCCGGACAAATTCGAGAAATTGTGGAGTTCTACAAGGACACCGCGACGAAACCAGACAGCGATGAGGCGCAGCGCCGGCGAATGGCATGGTCGCCCAACGTCATTCTCAAGGACACTGACCGCCAGTGGCGCATTGAGCACGGTGGTGACCCGGCTATCGTTGCGGCCGCCAAGCCGCTGATCGTTCGATACCTTGGTGTTTGGGATACGGTGGGCGCCCTCGGAGTGCCGAAACACTTGCTGCTGAACACCTTCTTCGCGACCAAAAAGTACGAGTTTCATGATCACCAGTTGAGCAGCACGGTGCGAGCAGCGCGCCACGCTGTGGCCGTCGACGAGCGGCGTTTAAGCTTCGAACCCTCGCTCTGGGAGAATCTCGATATCCTAAACGCTGCAACTGGCGATGCAGAAAAGTATGATCAAAAGTGGTTCCCTGGCGACCACGGCTCTGTTGGCGGTGGTGGAGACATACGCGGGCTATCTCACGACGCTTTAGCGTGGATCATGGATGGGGCCGTAGCCGAGGGGCTAGCGATTGATGTCGAGAAGTTAGATCACCTGCGCAAAGCGGCCAATCCACTAGCGTCACTTAGCAACCTGAGCAAACCAGCCGGTTTCATGGATCGCATTTATCGGCGGGGAGATCGCAAGGGACCCCAGCAGATGAGGCTTCTATCGGAAAGCACCAAGGTCCGACTTGCCTACGAGGTCAAGTCAAAAGACTGGAAGCCCTATCGACCAGAGACACTGCGCGCCCTCTGGCCGAAAGACCATTGAGGTGCGTTATGACCGGAGAGTTTCATAAACGCAGGGGACACGCGCGCCGTATTGCTGGGCGGTTGGTCAACGTTCGCGAAGCGCTGGTGTTCAAAGAAAAAGGTGCTGACCGCAAACAGCGTTCATACCCAATGGTATGCCCAATCTGCGGCAAGACAGTGCTGCGGATTCGGATGCCGAACTCGGGCGCGGCGTTCTTTGAAACAAGGGACGGACTTCGTCAGGTCAAACATCCGTGCTTCACGATAGGCAGGGGCCTTTCCAAGAAGCGCGACGCGCAGACTTTGGACTTGTTCGGTGACATGGAGGCGAACGTCGACTCGACGAAGCTTGAGAAGTGAGGTGCTTTCGGCTCAAGGCCGAGGGTGACAGCTGAGGTGGCGAGGGCGTGCGCGCCGCCTCGTGGTTCGAGGCTCCGCTGGCGCTGCGCACCTCACCATGAGGCTCGCGGGAAATCGTGCCGGATATAGCTGGATGTTTTGGAGCCCTCATCCTGAGGTGCCGCGTGGCGGAATCGAAGGGCGGGGGCGGTGGGTTGCGTGGTGTCGAGAAATCACCCCCGCCTAGCTTTGCTAGGGCCCTTCTGGCCGAGCGGCGCTACCTCCCCCATCAAGGGGGAGGTGAAGGAGGGATGGTGCCTGTTTGGATCGGGCGCATCTAAGAAGGCCCCCTCACCCGGCGCTGCGCGCCGCCCTAAGGGAGAGGTGAAAACGAGCCGCACTGGCCCTCGCCCTTCGAGCTGCCACTCGACCATAGGTCTCGTGGCCTGCTTCCCTAAATTTGCTCCACCGGAACAAATTTGCCTGCGGCACGTCGCGCAGTCTCCGGGCCTAGCCGACTAAAATCGCTCCACCGGAGCGATTTTGCGCGAAGCGCCGTCGGCTAGTCATCACCCATCTTCAGCGCTTTGATAAACGCTTCCTGGGGGATCTCCACCGAGCCAAACTGGCGCATGCGCTTCTTGCCCGCCTTCTGCTTTTCCAAGAGCTTGCGTTTGCGCGTGGCGTCGCCGCCGTAGCACTTGGCCGTCACGTCCTTGCGCATGGCGCGGACGGTTTCGCGGGCGATGATCTTGCCGCCGATGGCGGCCTGGATCGGGATGACGAACAGATGCGGGGGGATCAGCTCCTTGAGCTTTTCGCACATGACGCGGCCACGTGACTCAGCGACAGTGCGGTGCACCAGCATGGAAAGCGCATCGACCGGCTCGGCATTGACCAGGATCGAGAGCTTGACCAGGTCGCCGGCGCGGTGTTCGGCGAGCTGATAGTCGAAGCTGGCATAGCCTTTTGAGATCGACTTCAGGCGATCGTAGAAATCGAACACCACCTCGTTGAGCGGCAGTTCATATTCGACCATGGCGCGCTGGCCGACATAGCTCAGATTGGTCTGGATGCCGCGGCGGTCCTGGCAGAGTTTCAGGATCGCGCCAAGATATTCGTCGGGGGTGAGAATGGTCGCCTTGATCCAGGGTTCGCGGATTTCGGCGATCTTCATCACATCGGGCAGATCGGCGGGATTGTGCAGATATTGCGTCTCGCCACTGGTCATTTCGACCTCGTAGACCACCGAGGGGGCGGTGGCGATCAGATCGAGATCGAACTCGCGGGAGAGGCGCTCCTGGATGATTTCGAGGTGCAAGAGCCCCAGGAAGCCACAGCGGAAGCCGAAGCCCAGCGCGGCGCTGGTTTCCATCTCGAAGGAGAAGCTGGCGTCGTTCAAGCGCAGCTTGCCCATGGCGGCGCGCAGCTCGTCAAAGTCCGAAGCATCGACCGGGAAGAGGCCGCAGAACACCACCGGCTGGGCCGGGCGGAAGCCGGGCAGCGCCTTTTCGGTGGGTTTCTTGTCCTCGGTGATGGTGTCACCGACATTGGTATCGGCCACTTCCTTGATCGAGGCGGTGAAGACGCCCAGCTCGCCCGGGGTCAACTCCTTGACCTCGACCAGCTTGGGGGTGGTGACGGCGACGCGGTCCAGCTCGTAAACGGCGCCAGAGGCCATCATGCGGATCTTCTGGCCCTTTTTCATCACCCCATCGATGATGCGGACGAGGACCACCACGCCGAGATAGGTGTCGTACCAGCTATCGACCAGGAGGGCCTTCAAGGGCGCATTGAGCTCGCCCTTGGGGGCGGGGAGGCGCTTGACGATGGCTTCGAGCACGGTTTCCATGCCCAGGCCTGTCTTGGCCGAGATTTCCAGCGCCTCGGACGCGTCAATGCCGATGACGTCCTCGATCTGGGTCTTGACGCGCTCGACATCGGCGGCGGGCAGATCGACCTTGTTCAGGACCGGGACGATTTCGTGATTGGCGTCGATGGCGTGATAGACATTGGCCAGGGTCTGCGCCTCGACGCCCTGGCTGGCATCGACCACGAGCAGGGAGCCTTCGACGGCAGCCATGGAGCGGGAGACTTCATAGGCGAAGTCGACATGGCCGGGGGTGTCGATGAGGTTGAGGATGTAGTCCTCGCCATCTTCGGCCTTGTATTTGAGGCGCACCGTCTGCGCCTTGATGGTGATGCCGCGCTCGCGCTCGATATCCATCGAATCGAGCACCTGGGCCTTCATCTCGCGCAGGTCGAGCCCGCCCGTCATCTGGATCAGACGATCGGCCAGGGTGGATTTGCCATGGTCGATATGGGCGACGATGGAGAAATTGCGAATGTTCTTGAGCGGCGTGGTCATAAGCGCGCTGATAGCAGAAGCGGAGAGGGCGAGAAAGATGGTTTAGCGGGGGTTAACCGGGGTTTTGCGGCAACGTTGCGGGTGTGAGCGGCGTTGAGAGGGCATGCGCAACCTCATCCAAGCCGTTTTCGCCGTTCTTGTCGTCACCAGCCCAGTCGCGGCGCAGGACTTTTTTCAATCCTTCGAAGACTTCGTCGAGGAGATGCTGCCCGAGCGACAGGCGCCGCGCATCGCGCCACGCGAGCCGATTGACGCCAATACGCCCACCCCGGTGGAGCAGCGGCCCGATGATGCCGATGCCACAGTGGAGGAGAACGGCCCGGTGGCTCCCCCGCCAAGACCGCGCCCCGTCGTGGCGCCGGAGCCGGAGCCGGAGCCGGAACCTGTGGCGGAAGAGGACGCGCCGGAACGGGTCTATCAGACGGCCTGTCCGGCACTGCTGGAGGGCCGGGTGATCGGGGAGATGCTTGATCCGGTGGCCGAAGGGATTTGCGGCGTGCGCTCGCCGCTGTCGATGACCGGCGTGCGGGTCAATGGGCGGGAGATCGGGTTTACCGCGCCGGTCACCACCAATTGCCAGATGGCCGGGGCGATTGCCGACTGGGTGGGCGCGGTGGATCGTTATGCCAGCGCAGCGCTCGACAGTTCATTGGCGAGCGTCACCACCGGCACCTCATTGATGTGCCGCAACCGTAATGGCGCGGCGGATGGCTTCGTCTCCGAACATGGCTTTGCCAATGCGCTCGACGTGGTGGGGTTCACGCTGGAAAACAATCAGAGCATTGCCGTTGAGGCGGACTGGCTGCCGGCGGCGGCACCGGCGGGGCGGCTTCTGCGGCAGGCGCATGGGGCGGCTTGCGGACGGTTCACCACGGTGCTCGGTCCCGAGGCCAATGCCGAGCATGAGGATCATCTCCACCTGGACCTGGGGTGCCACGGACAGAGCTGCACGGCGCAAATCTGCGAGTGATCAGCACGGATCGCAGTTGGGATGATGCGGCGGCAGATCGGCCCAGTCATGCAGGGGCATGTTGTCGGGATGAGGTGTGCGGGGGCGTGACGGCACGAACCTGCCGAACCACGCCAGAAGGCGGGTCAGGAGCGACATTTTCTGTCTCCGGAAGTTATGAGGGATTTGCTATGAGCTCATAATGCGCCCGTAGAGCTGCACCCGCAATGGACAAGGCCTGCATACCGATATAGAAAATCTATATGGCCAATCCCTTCCCCATACCGCTCAATGCGCTGCGCGCCATCGAAATTGTCGCCCGTCGCGGCGCCCTGGCGCCGGCGGCCGAGGAGCTTGGCGTGACCATTGGGGCGGTCAGCCAGCATTTGCGCCGGGCCGAGGACCGGCTGGGCATGGAATTGTTCGCGCGCACGCCGCAGGGCATCAAGCCGCTGCCGGCCCTCATGCAGGTGCTGCCGCAACTAACCGGCGGCTTCACCCAATTGCAGGATGGCCTGGCGAGCCTGACCGGCGCGCATGAGGGCGTGCTCAACGTGACGGTGGGGAGCGTGTTTGCCTCGCGCTGGCTGATCTGGCGGGTCAACAAGTTTTCCGCGCTTTATCCGGGTCTGGAAGTGCGGCTGACAGTGACCGGGGCGATGCTGGATCTGAGCCGGCCCGACATCGATTGCGGCGTCCGCTATGGCGACGGAACCTGGCCGGGCGTCGATGTAAGCCTGATTGGCGGACAGGAATACCAGCCGGTCTGCTCGCCCTTGATCCGCGACCGGGTGAAAAGCCCGGCTGATCTGGCAGATGTGCCGGTGATCGCCGACCAGACCAGCATGCTGGACTGGCCGGCCTGGCTGACAAAAGCGGGACTGGACCCGGCCATACCGCTCAATGGCCCGGTCTATTCAGATGCTTCGCTGGCCTTTGATGCCGCCATTTCCGGGCAAGGCATCTTGCTGGCCGCCGACATGATGACCGCCGACGCGGTGAGCGACGGACGGCTGATCCGCCCGTTCGATCTGCCGGTGACGGGCAAGCGCGGCTATTTCCTGGCGACGGCCAAGGGGCGGCGGGAACCCAAGAAGCTGGGCTTTTTTCGTGACTGGCTGGCCGCGGAAGTGCCCGCAAGCGTGTTGGGCTATGTGCACCAGAATGTACCGAACACAGCGACACTAGCGCCATTCCCCAAATAGAATTGTGCAGATCGCGCATTTTATCGGATGATTTTGCGCAGAATTGCCATGCGCCGGCCGATATGGACGCTTTGTTGCGCAGGTGTTCTGATAGGCTGATCCGATAGTGACTGGATCGGGGGATCGGCATGGACGACGTACTCATTCTTGGCGCCGGCATTGTCGGCATTGCCACAGGCATTCACCTGCTGCGGCGCGGGCGAAGCGTAACCCTGGTCGACAGAAGTGAGCCGGGGCACGAGACCAGCTTTGGCAATGCGGGGATCATCCAGCGTGAGGGGGTGCGGCCGCATCCGTTTCCGCGCGACCTGCAAACCCTGCTGCAGGTGGGGCTGCATCTTTCGACGGCGGCCCGCTATGAACCCCTGGCCCTGCCCCGGCTGGCGCCGCCGCTGTTGCGCTATTGGTGGGAATCCTCGCCCGAGCATTATCGCAAGGTGGTGCAAAGCTATGCGCCGCTGATCGGGCGCTCGATCATCACCCATGCTGACTTCATCGAAGCGTGCGGCCCGGAGGCCGAGAGCCTGATATCGCGCTATGGCTGGCATCTGGCCTTCCGCAGCCCGGAAAAGCTGGAAAAGGAAGCACGCAAGGCGCAGGGCGACCATGATCAGTTCGGGATCGGCTTTGAGGTGCTGGACTGGCCGGCGCTGCAAAAGGCAGAGCCCAGCCTGACCGGCGGCCTGGCCGGTGCCATTCACTGGACCGATCCCTGGACGGTGCGCGATCCGGGGGCCTTGGTGACGGCCTATTTCAACCTGTTCGAGACGCTGGGGGGCACGTTTGTCCGCGGTGCAGCAAAGGGGCTGAACCAAGTTTCAGAGGGCTGGCAGGCCGAGATTGCAGGCCGACAGCTATCTGCCAGGCAGGCGGTGATTGCCCTGGGCCCGTGGGCGCCCGATGTGCTGGACAGGCTGGGCTATCGGCTGCCGCTGTTCGTCAAGCGCGGCTACCACATGCATTACGGTAGCGCCGCAGGCGCAGCGCTCAACCATCTGCTGCTCGACCCGGAAGTCGGCTATGCCATGGCGCCGATGGCCAAGGGCATCCGCATTACCACGGGGGCGGAATTTGCCGAGCGCGACGCCGCGCCAACCCCGATCCAGCTTGGCAAGGCGGAGACGGCGGCGCGGGAATTGTTCCCGCTGGGCGAGCGGCTCGACCCGCAGCCCTGGAAGGGCGCCCGCCCCTGCACGCCGGACATGATGCCGATCATTTCGAAGGCCCCAAAGCATCAGGGGCTGTTCGTGGGTATCGGTCACGCCCATCACGGTTTTACGCTGGGACCGGCCACCGGCGAATTGCTGGCGCAGGCGATGACCGGGGAAGAAACCGCGATCGATATCCACCCCTTCCGCATGGCGCGGTTCATGGGGGGCTGATCCGCCTGAGCGGTCACGACCGGGCAGACCGGCGCGATGCCGATCTGCCCCGCGTGGTTCAGCCTTCGAGCAGGCGCCGCAGTTTGGCGAGCGCGGTGTCGCTGTTTTCGCGATAGGCGATGGTGCCCTCGAACTCGCCCTCTGCATTGACCAGGAACACCGAGGCGGTGTGGTCCATGGTATAGTCGCCGCCTTCGAGCGGCACTTTTTCATAATAGACGCCCCAGGATTTGGCCGCCTTGGCGACTTCGTCCGGGGAGCCGGTGACGCCGGTGACATGGCCGGTCCAGCTCACATAGTCGCCAATGACCCCTGCCGTGTCCCGCTCGGGATCGACCGACACGAAAAAGGCGTTGAGATCGTCTGCCTCGTCGCCCAATGCCTCATACCAGACGGTCATTTCGGCCAGTGAGGTCGGGCAGACCTCGGGACAATGGGTGAAGCCGAAAAACAGCATAGATGGGCTGCCCTTGAGGCTGTCGCGATTGAACGCCACGCCGGTCGCGGTCACCAGCTCATAGTCGCCCTGCCCGAGGGCAACTGCCTGGGCCGGACGCGTCATGGTGGTGTAAACATAGAGACCGGTGGCCCCCAGGGCAGCGACGGCCACCAGGGTCCAGAGCACGGTGCGGATATGGGACAGGGCCATGGGTCAGTGCCCCATATGGGCAGAATGGTCTTCTGCCGGGGCGTCGGCGGCGGAGCCGGCTGCAATCAGGTCCAGCGTGATGGTGCCGGCCTTTTCAAAGGTCAGCGTGACCGGCACGGCATCGCCCTCGGCGATCGGGCCGGTGAGCCCCATGAACATCATGTGATAGCCACCGGGTTCGAGCACCACGGTCTCACCAGCAGGAATGACCAGACCGTCGGGGAGCTGACGCATCTTCATCACATCGCCGTCCATGGCCATTTCATGAATCTGCCCTTCCTTGGCCACCGGGGTTTCCACCGCGATCAAAGTATCGTCCTGGGCGCCGGTATTGGTCAGGGTCAGAAAGCCACCGGCGACCGGGGCATTGGGCAGGGTCGCGCGGGTAAAGGCGCCCGAAATGGTCAGATCGCCAATGCTCGTTTCGGCAGGTGCGGCCATGGCCCCATGATGGGCGTGTTCGTCCATGCCGCCGGCGACCAGGGTGAGGCTGGGCGCGGGCTTGTCGCCGCTTCCGCTCACATCGGTCCAGGCCTCCTCGCCATTGGCGCATTCCTGGATGGCCGGGAAGTAGAAGGGGCCTTCTTCGAGCGTATCGGCAAAGGTGCCGCGGAAGACAAATTCGTCATAGAATTCGTTGGGCAGATTGCCCTCTGACCAGACGATCTCGGTGACGCCTTCGGACATTTCGGTGCCGTGGTTCACATAGGTGTTCTGATAGGCCCCAGTAACGGTCTCAAGAGTCCAGCCCGCCTTGGGCATGGGCTTGACGTTGAAAAAGCCCTCAGGGATCTGCACGCGGACCGTGTGGGTGGCTTCGGTGCCGCATCCATGGGGAATGCGGAGCACGGCCTTGTAGCTGGCGCCAAGATTGGCCTGCTGAACCTCGAGGGTCGAGTGGGCAACAGCCGGGGCGGCCAGGGCGATGAGGGTGGCGGCGGCCAGGCTGGCGCGCGCGAAAGAACCGATCATGGGTTCGTCTCCAGTCAAAGAAATGGTCTGATACGGGCAGGAGACCTGCCGGGAGGCTTGGAATCAGACCGCGACAGGAGGTGCGCGGGATTGCCCGACATGATCGGGCAGCAGGGATTGGTGCGGACTGGAGGCCTGGGCGAAGCGGATGATCTCGGCCCCGACAGGGGGCGAAAGGGCCGGTGCCGGCGGGGGCAAAGTGGCGAGCTGGTGCTTGGCGACACCGGTGGCCGGGCAATTGAGCGCGGCGGCCTCATGCGGGTCGCCATTGTCGTCCTGCGCCAATGGCTGACAGACCGACCAGGAATCCAGGGTCGAAAAACCGATGGCGTTGAGATCGCGCTGCAGGCCGGCGGCCTGATGCAGCGGCAGCAGCAGCGTGAGCACATAGATGGCCAGTACCGCGACGGCGATGCCGGTTTCGCGGAGCATGATCTGCGCTGTGCTGTGTTTGTTGCTGTTCACGTCCATCTCGATAGCCCGAGGCTCTGCCCCGCTCAAGAGCAATGGCAGGACCAGGGGCTTTGCACATTGTCGCAGACCAAATGGCAGTTGCCACTAGTTTAGAAACATTCTAAACATTGTCTGGAATGGTTCTAAACTATGGAGGGTGCCATGCTGCGTCTCTGGCCCGATAACCGCCGTGACTTCGCCTCGCTGTCGGAGCGCGAAATCCTCTCCCTGGCCGTTGCGGCCGAGGAAGAGGATGGGCGCATCTATTCGGAGTATGCCACGCGGCTGGCCGAGACCTATCCGGGCAGCGCGGCACTGTTCGAGGGCATGGCGGCCGAAGAGGACGAGCATCGGCGGCGCCTGCTTGATCTTTATGTCGAGCGCTTCGGCAAGCGGCTGGTGCCGATCCGGCGCGAACATGTGCGCGGGTTTCTCAACCGCAAGCCGGTGTGGCTGCAAAAGACACTGACCCTGGAGCAGGCGCGCCAGCAGGTTTGGGAGATGGAAGAGGGCGCTTATCGCTTCTACCTCGCCGCCGCCGGCCAAGTGACCGATGCGGGGATCCGCAAGCTATTGGGCGATCTGGCGGCGGCCGAAAAGGGCCATGCCAAACGCGCCGACCAGATCGATGACAGCGTGCTGGGGGCACAAGGGCGCGAGAGCGAAAGCCACGAACAGCATCGGCAGTTCCTTTTGACCTATGTGCAGCCCGGGCTGGCCGGGCTGATGGATGGTTCGGTGTCGACGCTGGCGCCGGTGTTCGCGGCGGCCTTTGCCACCGGGGACACGCACCAGACGTTTCTGGTGGGTCTGGCTGCTGCCGTGGGCGCGGGCATTTCCATGGGCTTTACCGAGGCCGCCTCGGATGACGGCAAGCTGACCGGGCGCGGCTCGCCGATCAAGCGCGGGTTTGCGGCGGGGATCATGACGGCGGTAGGCGGGCTGGGGCACGCCCTGCCCTATCTGATTGCCGATTTCTTCACCGCCACAGCCGTTGCCATTGCCGTGGTGCTGATCGAGCTCTGGGCCATCGCCTATATCCAGAACCGCTATATGCAGACCCCGTTCTGGCGGGCGGTGATGCAGGTGGTGCTGGGCGGCTCGCTGGTATTCGCGGCGGGGATCCTGATCGGCAATGCCTAGGCGGCGCGTTGCGCCCGCCGCCGCATCCGCAGCCAGGCCAGGCCTGAAACGGCCAGGACCGGGACGATGACCAGCAGGGATTGGGCCCAGCCGGCATCGGGGCCGAACAGCACCGCGTGCATGCGCCGGCCGGGCAGGAAGGTGAAGGCGCCCGCCAGGATCAGCGCGCCGATATAGAGCCCCTGCATTTCGGCACGGTGGCGCGCCACATTGCGCTCGACGATGATGGCCCTGAGGCCAACAAAGAGCGTGTAATAGGTGAACAGCGAGAACAGATGGATGGGGCTGAACGGCCCGATCAACCTTATGTCGTTGATGAACAGGGCCGAGGTGGCGGTGACCAGCATCAGCACCACCCAGACCCGTCCCATCGCCTTGTGCAGGGCCGTGCCCTTTCGGCGCCAGAGGACGAGGGCGCCGAGCAGGGTGGCCGCGATGGCGGCGAAGGCATGGATCTGGATGACAGGCGAGGATTGCAGCAGGGGCAAAAGGGACATCGAGCGGCGCCATATTGGTGGGGATCAGGACTTTGCCTCACCTCGATGCTTGGCTAGATTGGACGCGACAATGCCAAGTGCCCCAATCGCAGGTCCCATACGTGAACGACAGCCCATTGCAATCCACGCTTCGTGAACTGCAGGGGCTGTCGCGCGATGCCCGGTTCTGGACCGTGCTGGCCGCGATCGCACTGATCGTGGGGCTGGTGGGACCGTTCGGCACCTATCAGGTGCTTGCTGTGGTGCCGCGGCTGGCCTATTGGGGCGTGGTCGTCCTGGGCACAGCCCTGACCGGTACGCTGATCGTGGGCTTTATCGAAAGGCTGCTGCGGCCGCGGCTCAACAAATATGTTGCGGCGCTGCTGGCCGGCGCCCTTCCTGGCCCGTTATTGGCGGCCATGGTGGCGCTGATCAATATTGCCGTGTTCGGGCCGGGGGTCACAAGCTTTGACCTGCTGACACTGGGGATTTACTGCACGCTGATTTCGGCTGCGGTGACGCTGGTCAGCGCGGTGCTGGAGCGGCCAACCACGTCAGCAGCAACGCCAGAACCGCCTGCATTGCTGGAACGATTGCCGCGCCCGCAGCGTGGCCGGCTGCGGCATTTGTCGGTGGCCGACCACTATGTCGCGGTGCGCACCGACAAGGGCAACAGCCTGGTCCTGATGCGCCTGTCCGACGCCATCAGGGAAACCGCGCCAATCGCCGGACTGCAGGTGCATCGCAGCCATTGGGTGGCGCTCGACGCGGTCAGGCGCAGCGCGCGGCAGAATGGCCGGCCCGCGCTGGAGCTGGACGATGGCAGTATCGTGCCGGTCAGCCGGACCTACATCGCCGCCGTGCGGGCAGCAGGCTTTCCGGTCTGAAACAGATGCAGCCGATCATCGATGATTTCGCCGACACGGGCGCATTCCTGGGCGATTTCGCGCACGAAGTCGGCCAGCATGGGGCGCTCGAGCGCGGCGGGATTGCGCACCACCATGGCGGTGTCGCGGTGCAGCGGTTCGAACTCGAGCGGTGAAATTTCCACCAAGCGGCCGGCGCGCACATCCTCTTCCACGGCCGAATTGACGAAGAAACCCAACCCCTCGCCTTTCATCGCCAGACGCCGGGCGGGGCCGGTGGGCAATTCGACACTGGTCTGGGCCAGCCGGACCAGGGCTGCGGCGCGTTCCGGATCGGCCTGCCACCAGCGCAGGGCAATGACGCGGGGCACCAGCGCCAGCACTTCGTCTATGGTGGGCTGGCCCGAGAGCCTGGCCGCCACTTCGGGGGAGACCACCAGCGGCACGCGCTCGCGCATGATGATGAGCGGCTCAAGATCGACCACCAGCGGATCGATATTGGGCCAACACAGAATCCCCATCTCAACCTCGCGCTCATGCAGCATGGCGGCGATCTGGGCCTGACGGCCTTCGCGCACGACCACGTCGACAGACGGGTATTGCGCCTGAAAGCGGATGAGGCTTTCGGTGATCAGGGGCGAGACCAGGGTGCGCAGCGAGCCGATGGAGACCCGGCCACGCTCGACCCGGCGCAGCGCCTCGCGCCCTTCCTGGGCCGTGCCGATAATACGACGGGCAAAGGGCAGAAAGGTCATGCCCTGATCGGTCAGCGTGACCGTGCGGCCACGGACAAAAAGCGACACGCCAAGCAGGTTTTCCAGGGCGCGGATGCGCATGGAGGCGGTGGCCTGGGTGATGTTGAGATAGGCCGCCGCCCGGGTGAAGGACTGGTCACGGACGATGCGGTCGAAGGTGCGAAGCTGATCGAGATCCATTGGAATAGCTTATGCGAAACGCGATTACAGCCGATTTATCGCGCGCACCATTGGTGATGTCTATACGTCGAGTGACGCAGCTAGCCCTTGTTGGCCTGGCGCGCGCGTTCGGCCTGCGCCTTTTTCTGCTGGCGGCGGCGTTCGGCGTCGGTGAGGGCGGCGTCGCCCATATGCGAGAGACCACGCTGTCTGGCCAAGTCCATCTGGCGCTGGCGTTCGGCAGCGGCCTGGTGCTTGGCGGTGTCGCCGGCGCAATAGGGGCAGGAGATGCCTTCGTGGAAGTCGGCGTGGCGCCGGTCAACCTCGGTCAAGGGATGGCGGCAGGCGCGGCAGAGGGTGGCATTGCCCAGTTCTAGCCCGTGGCCGACCGAGACGCGCTCATCGAAAACGAAGCATTCGCCGGAAAATCGGCTTTGGTCTTCGGGCACCACTTCGAGATACTTCAGAATCCCGCCCTTGAGGTGAAAAACCTCCTCAAAGCCCTGGCTCAACAGGTAGGACGAGGCCTTTTCGCAGCGGATGCCACCGGTGCAGAACATGGCGACCTTCTTGTCCTTGTTCGGATCGAGGTGTTTTTCGACATAATCCTTGAATTCGACAAAACTCGATGTGTGCGGATCGAGGGCACGCTGAAAGGTGCCAAGACCCACTTCATAGTCATTGCGGGTATCGACCAGCACCACGTCATTGCGCTCGATCAGCGCGTTCCAATCCCCGGGTTCGACATAGGTGCCGACCTGGCGGTTGGGATCGACCTGAGGCGCGCGCAGGGTGACGATTTCGGGCTTCAGGCGCACCTTCATGCGCAGGAAGGGGGCGGAGTCGGCAAAGGAATATTTCACCTCGGCGCCGGCAAGCCGGCTGCCGAAAGGGCCGGAAGCGAAGAGATAATTGGCCAGCGCGTCGATGGCCTCAGGCGTGCCGGCAACAGTGCCGTTGATGCCTTCGGGGGCGAGGATCATCGTGCCCTTGATATTGCGGCCGCAACAGAATTCGGCCAATGGGCCTTTCAGCGCTTCGGCATCGGGCAGCGCCGCGAATTTATAGATGGCCATCACCTTGTATGGATGAAGGGTCTGGGGCAAACTGGACATGGATTTCGAGCCGGGCGCGTTCATGGCGCCGCTCATACCACCGGCCGGGCCCGGCGTCACGGGGCGGCCGCAGCCACGAAATTGGGAGAGACACCATGACCTATCGGGCCGATCCGGCGCGCTATGACACCATGCAATACCGCCGCTCGGGCAAATCGGGGCTGAAGCTGCCGGTGGTGAGCCTGGGGCTATGGCAGAATTTCGGCGGCACGCGGGACTATCCCAGCGCCATGGAAATCCTGGGCTATGCCTTCGACCAGGGGATCACCCATTTTGATCTCGCGAACAATTACGGCCCGCCCGCAGGATCTTCCGAAGAGCTCTTTGGCCAGGTGATGGCCCGCGACTTCCGGCCCTATCGTGACGAGATGATCGTCTCGACCAAGGCGGGCTACAATATGTGGCCGGGGCCCTATGGTGAATGGGGGAGCCGCAAATATGTGCTGGCGAGCCTGGACCAGTCGCTCAAGCGCATGGGGCTCGACTATGTCGACATCTTCTATTCGCACCGCTTCGACCCCGATACGCCGCTCGAAGAAACCATGGGCGCGCTGGCCCATGCGGTCAAATCGGGCAAGGCGCTTTATGTCGGCATCTCGTCCTATCCGGAGCAGCAGACGCGCGAGGCGCATCGGATCCTCAAGGAGATGGGGGTGGCGACCACCATCCACCAGCCGAGCTATTCGATGATCAATCGCTGGATCGAGAACGATCACACGATCGATGCCTGTGGCGAGTTGGGGATCGGCGTCATCGCCTTTTCGCCGCTGGCGCAGGGCGTGCTGTCGGGCAAGTACAATAGTGGCACGGCGGAAGGATCGCGCGGCGACAATCCCAATGGCACCTTGCGCGCCAGCCATATCGAGCCGCGTGTGCTCGAGGCGGTCGACAAGGTGGGCGAGATTGCCAAGGCGCGCGGCCAGTCCATGGTGCAACTGGCGCTGAGCTGGGTGCTGCGGCGCAAGGAAATGACCTCGGCGCTGATCGGCGTGCGCACGCTCGAACAGCTCAAGGACAATCTGGGCGTGCTGAACAATCTCGATCTTTCCGATGAGGAGATTGCCGCGATCGACGAAGCCACCGCCGGCGGGCAGATGGAGTTGCACCCCCGCCCGCAGGGCTGGTTGCGGTAAGGCAGACTAGCTCGTGGCGTCTGGTGTGTAACGTCACCCCACCCTCGGGGCTTCGAACTGCCCCGAGGGTGGGGTGACGCTTCGTGACGTTTGGCCGAAAAGCCTCACGCCATCATCGACTGCAGTGCCCCCATGGCCGCTAGCGAGCCGGTGTTGCTGGCGAAGGTGACCGAGTGCATGCCGGTGACGAGGTCGCCGGCGGCGAAGATGCCAAGGCGGGAGGCGGCCTGCATGTCGCCCAAAGCGATCATGGTGCCGGTCGGGGTGTCTTTCATGTCGAGGCCAAGCTGGGCATGCAGGTCGGCCGAGGGCCGGTTGCGGGGATGGGCATAGAGCGCGTCCAGCGCTATTTCGGTGCCGTCTTCGAGCGTGACCCCGCGCACTTCACCCTGGTCATGGGTGATGCTGGCGAGCTTGCCATTTGCGATCTTGACGCCGCGCTTTTCGAGCTTGTGGCGCTCCTCGTCGGGGATGTCGTGACCATCGAGGATCAGGGTGATGTCGTCGGTCCAGTTGGCATAGAGCGTTGGGCCATGCAGCGACATGGGCGAGGAATAGAGCAGGCCCCAGCTTTTTCCGGCCACTTCATAGCCATGGCAGAAGGGGCAGTGGATGACTGTCTTGCCCCAGCATTGGGCAAAGCCGGGAATGTCGGGCATTTCATCAACAATGCCATAGCTCAGGATCAGACGGCGGCCGGCAATGGTTTCACCATCGGCGGTGGTGACGCGGAAATCATCGGGTTCGCCAGTGACGAGCTGGGCCCTGGTGCCGATGAGTTGTACGGTGGGATAGAACTGGACCTGCTTGCGGGCTGTGGCGAGCAAGTCGCCCGGCGGGGTGCCGTCATGGCCGAAGATATTATGGGCATGTTCGGCGTAGCGATTGCGGTTGAGGCCGGTGTCGAGCACGATGACCTTGCGGCGGGCACGGCCCAGTTGCATGGCGGCGGTGAGGCCGGCAAAGCTGCCGCCGATAATGATGACATCCTGCATGTTTCAGGTCCTTTTTTGGGCGAGCAGAACCATTCGCTGCCACGGCCTGGCAGCGCCTGAGGCCCGCTCTGGGGTTGGAAATGTCAGTCCAGGCGGGGGAACCCCGCATGGAGCGCGTCGGTGGCCAGGTCGCTCAGGCGCACCCGTTGCAGGCGGGCGGCCAGCAGGGCCTCGGCATCATCGAGAAAATCGTGCATGACCCGATCGACCGACCGCACAATGGCGCAGGTGACGTCGCCCGGATCGCTCTCGGTGCGAACCAGCATCCGCTCACCCAGGGCCGCATAGACATCGCGCAGGGTGATTTCGGTGGCCGGACGGCTGAGCGACCAGCCGCCATTAGGCCCCTTGCTGGCATCGACTATCGCCGCCTCGCGCAATTCGCCCAGAATGCGGCGCACGACGACGGGATTGGTCATCAGGCAGGTGGCCAAAGCGGCCGAGCTGAGCTGCTTGCCGGGCTGGGCGTGGAGGTGCACCAGGGCGTGCAAGGCGATGGAAAGACGGCTTGATCGTTTCATGTAACTTTTATTGTTACATATAGAGCGCCTGTCAAGGGGGGTTATCTTTGCCCCGCTTGCCAGCTTAGAGTAAAGACCTTGATCTTGGGAGGATCGCCATGCGCCTTGCAGCTTTACTGATCGCCCTGTGCGCCGGTCTGACCGGCCCGGCAGCGGCACAAGACGCGGGCAGCCAGGCGGTGATCGACCGCATGAAGGCGGGCAAGCTGATACCGATCAGCGATGTGGCCGTGCTGATGATGGGGTCGGAACGCTGGTGCTACCGGCTGCAGGAGGGCAATTGCGCCTGGTCCGATATCTATCTTGCGGTGAGCGAAACCGACGCGACCTATGAGATTTCCAACCCCTGGAGCGAGGAGATCGACATCTCCTTTGTCGACCGCGGCGTGTTCAAAGAGGATCGCTATATCTGCGAGACCGGCAATGACTGGGTGCCCACAGTCCGCGGTTACGAGCGGGCCGATGGCACGGCCATTGAAGGCCGCGCGCTGGCAGCGCTGAAGGAGGAGATCTACAGCATCGTCACCGTGGAGGATGACGATGACTGTTTCGACTATCTCTATCAGCATCAGGACAAGGCCGCAGAGACGGTGACCCTATTGCAGCGCCATTATATCGACGGGGAATCCAACCCCGCCGATGATGCGCTGGTGACGCTGTATTTTGATGCCGACGCAGCCGGTGAACTGGGCTGGTATTGGTAGGGAGTCCACCCACCAAGAGGGAGCGGATGAACACTGGGGCCTCAACCAGCGCATCCCTCCCCTTGAGGGGGAGGGAATGAGGGTGGGGTGACGGCGCGCTTGATGCGGGCGGACAGGGCGCACCCTCCCTATCACCCCACCCAGCTTCGCTAGACCCTGAACGGCCAAGCTGCGCTACCCTCCCCCTCAAGGGGAGGGAGCAGATGAACACTGCTATCGCGCCCCTGAGGACCGAGGGTCGGGTGCCTGCTGGCGCGGCGCCTATAGGGCTCCGCTATTGAGGCTTTCGGCAAGCGGGGCGGGCCGTTCGACGGGTGTCTTGATATCGACAGTGCGGCCATCGCGTGCGGCGGCCTCGAAGGCTTCCATCACCTCGAGCACATGCAGGGCCAGATCGCCATTGGCGCGGTGCGGCCGGTTGTCGAGAATGGCGGCGGCCATGTCGGCGACACCGAGCGAGCGGTAATTGCCGTCGGCATAGGGGGCCTCGAGCTTGACCTCGGCCCAGTCCTGGTCGCGGCCGCGCTTGCGCAGTTCCACCGTGCCGCCGAAATGGTTCGGGTCAGGCACGATCAGGGTCTGCTCGGTGCCGTAAAGCTCGAGCGGGACGTGCTTGTGCGCAGCGACATCGAAGCTCATGGCGATCTGTACGATGGCGCCATTGGCAAAGCCGAGCGCGCCGGTGACATGGGTGTCGATATGCACCGGCATGGTCTGGCCCTTTTTGGGCTCGGAGGTAACCGTGCGCTCGGTCCGCAGGCGCGAGGACATGGCCGAGACCTTTGCCACGGGCCCGAGCAGATTGACCAGGTCGGTGATGTAATAGGGGCCCATGTCGAGCATGGGGCCACCGCCCAGGTCATAGTAGAAGGCCGGGTCGGGGTGCCAGCTTTCGTGGCCGGGGCATTGCATGAAGGCGGTGCCGCCGACCAATTGCCCCAGCACGCCGCTATCGACCACGGCGCGGGCCTGTTGATGGGCGCCGCCGAGGAATGTATCTGGCGCCGAGCCGATGCGCAGGCCCGCCGCATTGGCGGCGTCGAGCAGCTTCCGGCCTTCGGCGAAGGTGATGCCGAGCGGCTTTTCGGAATAGACATGCTTGCCGGCGGCCAGGCATTTGAGGCCGACATCCACATGGGCGCGCGGAATGGTCAGGTTGACCACCAGATCGATGCCGGGATCGGCGAGCATGTCGTCGACACTCATCGCCTTGAGGCCGAACTCATCGGCGCGGGCCTGGGCGGCTTCGGGCCGCATGTCCGAGAGTGCCTTGACGTCGAGCACGCCGAAGCCCGGCAAACCGTCCTTGCCCAGAATGGCCTTCAGATAGGCCGACGAAATATTGCCGGTACCGATAAAGCCGATACCGAGGCGCCTGGCGCTCATCTGCGCACTCCTCCCAAAGCATGTCAGCGTTTCAAGGAAACGCCGCGCTTGCTTCCCGTTGTTGATTTGTCGCGTTTTCTGGCCACTGAACCGTGGCGGAACGCTCCGGATGTACGTGCATCAGCCTAGACCGGGCAGGGCGGAGTCGGGAAGTGGGGGCAGTGAAATTGTGAAATTTTTCTTCTGCGCGGGTCCTCGGGCGATTTTACCCCACTAGCACAGAGCGATCGCAGCGCACGCCATAGACGCGCACATCGGCTTCGCCCAGGCCCAGACCCAGGGCGGAGAGCGTGGCGTTGAGCGTGCTGTCGAGCAGGGGCGCCAGCGGCGCGAGCAGGCTGCGCACCGTCTGGGCGATGAGGTGGGGCGGTGACAGGCCCAGCCCCAGCACGTTGACGGTGAGATCGAGCCCATCCAACAGGGAACCGGCGAGGGACGCCACCAGCGTTTCGGTGCGCGCCGTCCGCATGGTGCCTGCGGCAATGTCGGCTGAGGAAAAATCGAGCTGGACCGGGCTGGTCTGGGCCAGTTCGACCATGGCTGCGCCGGTGACGCGCAGCAGCAGGATATCGATCAGGCGCACCGGGGCGGCCGAAGGGGGCACGCCGAAATCGGCAAGGCTCGCATCGCTCATCTCCCCGATGCTCAAGCGCAGCACGCCGGGGCGCGTGGCGATGGTGGCGCTGCCATGTGGCGCACCGATGGTGGGACAGGTCGCCGCTTCTGCCCGTGCCTCGGCGGGCGCCAGATCGAGCCAGAGCGGGAGCTTGACGCCGGCGCCGAGCAAGGCCGGTCCGCCCAGCAATTCGGCCCTGAGGCGCAAGCGGGTCTGTGCGGTGCGCACGATGGTGCCCAATGGCCCGAGGGTGAACCAGCCGCCGCCCTGGGGTGGTTCGCCAATGGCCAGATCAAGTTGCAGCGACACCAGCCCCGGCACCGCAGCCCCGAGATTGAGCGAGACCTGGTTGTCGCCATCGCTGAGCACGGCGGCCGCCGAAAGCAGTTCGAGCACGGACAGGGACAGATCAGCCGCCCCGGCGCTGCCCAGATCCAGGCCACCCAGCCGGCCCAGATCGATCAGCTTGCCCAGTTCCACGTCGGCGCCGGTGCCGGCGGTGGAGAGCAGCATCAGGGCGGATTGCGCGGTGCCATTGGTGAGCGCCGCCAGCGCGGCGGCAATATCCCCTGCCCCGGCCCTGGTGGCGAGCAGATCGTCATAGCTTCCAGCGGTGACGCCCAGTTCGGTAGCCAGGGCGTCGAGAAAATCCAGCGCACCGACACGGGCTGCGGCGAGCGCGGTGTAGTCGAGCACAGAGAGGGACAGTGTGGTGCCGAGCAGGCCCGACAGGATGGCATTGGCGAGGCCATTATTGAGGCTGGCGAGGCGCGAGCCGACCGAGAAGGACACTTCGGGGGTTGCCGCCGCAATGCCGGATGCCTGGAGGGTGGGAACGGCGGCAAAGCTGGCCGCGAAATAAAGCCTGCCGGGCCGGTTGAGGGTGACCGAAACGGCATTATGCGGCGTCTGGTCGGGGGTGAAGCGATCGGCAATGTCCGGCTCGGTCGGGTCATAGCGGCCCGGAAGGACGGTCAGCCCATCCGTGCTGGCGGGGGCAAGGAGCCGCGCCTCCGCCAGCACGGATTGGGCGATCTCGGTGGCGCGGGAGGGATCGGCCGCCGCCGAGATGGCCGCCAGATCGACCCCGGCCTGCAGGACGCGACGCTCGTGATAGAGCGAGGCCGCATCCACCGCCAAGGCCGACACCATGGCGGAAACAGCAAAGCCGAAGGCGAAGAGCACGGCCATATTGCCACGCTCATCACGGCGGAACTGAGACCCGGTCACAAGCCACCCCGCCGGATGGTCGCGCCATGGGCAATGGTCTTGCCTGGCAGCGGCAGGGGTGGATAGAGATTCCAGATCGGCAGATCGGTCGCGTCATAGCTCAGACGCACGACATATTGGGCAGGATCGGCAGGACTGTCGCCGATGGTGTGCGTGAGGCGGGCCGGATTGAGCAGCGGATAATCGCCCGCATTCTGCGCCAGATAGGTAGCAACCAGGCTGTTGCGCTCGGCCTGGCTGAGGCCGGCAATGGCGGTGCGCGCCGCATCGGCGGCCAATTGCTGGACGGAATGGGCGGCACCGAAATAGATGCCATAGGCCAGCATGCCGGTGAGCAGCAGCAGGAACACCGGCGTGAGTATGGCAAATTCGATGGCGGCCGTGCCACACCGATCATTGAGCAGACTTGCGCCGGGCCTTCGCATTCGTGCCTCCCAAGGCGAATGAGCGGGTTGGCAACAGCATGGACCGGACCGCCACAGGGGGCGGTAAAGCGCGGTATTGGTAGAATTGCGGGCCGAGTAGGTGACTTTCCTTGTCCGAATGAACCGGCTAGGAGAGAACCGATTTCAGGATGCCGCACTTGACCAGCCGCAATTACCTTTTTGCCCAGAATGCAGACGATGTTGCGTTGACGCGGTTCATCGCCCTGGCGGGGTCGGCGACGGGCTTTCTCAAGGGGGCGCCGGGCGGGCCCTTGCCGGGGTGGCATAGTCCGGGCCAGGACAACAGGGCGTTCCTGGAGGGGCTGTATGAACGGCTGGCAGTGAGCTATCCGGAGGCCGGGCAACCGTTTCACGCGGTGCGGCTGTGGACCAATCTGATGTGGCAGCCGGCATACCTCTCGGTCATCGCGGTGCATCTGCATGGCGCCCTGCCGGCGGTGACGACGCTGGCGCAGGCGCGGCAGAATCTCGACGTCAATGGCTATCGCCTGGCCGCGGGACCGCAGATGGAGGGCAGTACGGAAGAATTGATCGCCAGGGCGGGCCGCGATCTGCGCGCGATGGGGGATAGCGTGCTGGACGAAATCAATGCGGTGACCAAGCTCAAGCAGACCCCGGCGCTGCGCCTGTTGGCCGACCGGATGCTGGGGCTGATGGTGCGGCTGAAACACTTCCGGCCCGAAATCAGCATGGCGGAGCAATATCGCCATTGCGATCTGTGGCTATCGGCGATGGGGCTGGAGGGACAGGGCGGGCTGGAAACGCTCGATCTGCCCAATGGGCAGCAGGTTGCCATCATGGCGCGCAAGGGGTGTTGCCTCGACTATCTGGCCTTTCCCGAGCGCTACTGCGCCTCGTGCCCCAAGCTCAGTTATGATGAGCGGCGCAATCGCGAGCGCACCAATATCATGGCTGAGCTTGCGGTTCAGGCTCAGTCGAACGTCTCGTCGGCATAGACACCCCAGAGCTCGGCCTGCTGCACCCAGCCCGAATAGGCCTGACGCTCGCCCGGCTGGCCGGCTGAAACATTGCACCAGGTGCCATCGCATTCGCTGATCGAGACCCGGACGCCAGGGGCGAGACGGGCCCGCACCGCTGCATCGGCGGATTGGCCGGTATGCATCTGCACCTCGCCATTGGCCAGCAGAGGCGTGGCGTAGCCGGCGCGATTGCCAGACAGCAGGCTCTGATGCACCCAGCCCTCGTCGCCTTCGACATCGCGGATCTTACGCCAGGTATCAAATTCCTGGATAATCTCCACCGGCACGCCGGAGACGGTGTAGTTCCAGGCGATTTCATAGCGCGTGCCGGGGCCGACACGGACATTGATCGGATGCGAGCGGGTCGTGACGAAACGCGGCAGCGGCAGGCCGCTGGGATTGTCCTGCGCCTGGGTGGCAGGCGTGGCGATGGCAGCGGCGCACAGAGCCACGAGAATGGCGAATACAGTGCGCAGGCGGGCCGGCAGAGCTGGCAAGAACAACATCACTTTGCAGACGGGTTTGATTTGCCCTATCACTAGCGCGATATCCTTAATGGTCGCTGAAGGCGACATTTGCGCCGGTGACCAACCGGCCCCTCATTGGTGCGCATGACATCGAGCAAACCCAAGATCCTGGTGACCAGACGGCTGCCCGCGAGCATTGAAGCGCGCATGGCGACCCTGTTCGAAACCGATGTCAATGACGCCGATCTGGCCCTGAGCGGAGACGACATCCTGGCCGGACTCGCGGGCAAGGATGTGCTGGTCTCGACCATTACCGACCATATCGACGCGGCGCTGATTGGCCGGTTGCCGCCCAGCGTGCGGCTGATCGCCCAGTTCGGCAATGGGGTGGACAATATCGACCTCGACGCGGCCTGGGCCGCCGGCCTGACCGTGACCAATACCCCTTCGGTGTTGACCGAGGACACCGCCGACATGGCCACGGCGCTGATGCTGGCGCTGCCGCGCCGGCTGGTGGAGGGCACGCAGATGCTGTTGCGGGACCGGGCCTGGGCGGGATGGTCGCCCACCTCGATGCTGGGGCACCGGCTGCGCGGCAAGGCGCTGGGCATTGTGGGCATGGGCCGGATTGGCACGGCGGTGGCGAGCCGCGCCCGGGCCTTTGGCCTCAATATCCACTACTACTCGCGCAATCGCCGCCCACCGGCCATCGAGCAACCGCTCGAGGCGCGCTATTGGGACGATCTGGACGCCATGCTGGCCGAAGTGGATATCGTTTCGCTGCATACCCCGCTGACCCGCGACACGCATCATATCCTGTCTGCTGCGCGGCTCGACCGGATGAGGCCGGGCGCTTATCTGATCAATGTCAGCCGCCCCGAACTGCTCGAAGAGACCGCTCTGATCGAGCGGCTGGAAAGCGGGCATCTGTCTGGCGCGGCGCTCGATGTGTTCGAGAACCGCCCCGGCATCAATCCGCGCCTCTTGGCTCTGGCCGAGACGAACCGGGTGGTGCTGACCGCCCATATGGCGTCGGCAACGCTGGAAGCGCGGGTCGAGATGGGGGAGGCGGTGATTGTCAATATCCGCACCTTCATGGACGGGCACCAGCCACCGCACCGGCTGTTGCCCGAAGGCCCCCTGCCCCGCGCCGCGCGCGGCTGAGTGTTGCAGCATTTCCCCAATCGGCCGACCAACTGGACCGCGATCCTGTCGCGCGCTTGCGTGGCGGCGCCCTGCCCCCTAATCGTCACATTGTCGGGGGCGTGGGGCGCGTCCGGGCGACGAGCGTTTTTCCGGGTGTCAGGAGTGGCCCGTGCCTTGGACGAATAAAGCGGCAATTCTGGCGGCTGGCCTGATGATGCTTCCTGCCCCGGTGCTGGCGCAGAGTGCGCTGCCCTTCACGCAGGACGAGGGACGCCTGGTGCTCGATGTGCTGGGGCAGCGCCTGACCATGCCGCCGCCGGACTGGGTGGCTGCGGACGCTGATCTGTCGGCCATATCCGAGCGGGTTTCGACCCGGTTCTTCGAAGATGGCGGACAGGCGCAGCTCACGATCTACAAGCGCGGCGAGGGCGAGGCCTTCTGGTCCAGCCTTTATGGCGCCCGCATCAGCACTGAGACCGAAATGGACCTGGCCGAGTTCCGGTCGCGGGTGGTCAATGTCTATGCCCAATCCTGCGATCCGGACACGGTGGCGCTGTTCCAGCTCGAGCCCGATGCGGAGGATGCGCTGCCGCCGCTGGGCTATGTGTGCGGCGCCTATCTCGATGCCTTCACCGATTTTGCCGGACAGGGCGAAGTGATGGTGATGGGGTTCTACAAATCCGAGGCGGGGCTGGGCCTGGTGTTTCAGGAATGGCGCGGCGAAGCATTCGACGCCGGCACGCCGGCAAGCTGGCCGGTGCCCGCCGAAACGGTGGAAGCGCGCATGGCCCAGTTCAAGTCCGAGGTCTCGCTGACGCTTCTGGATTGACGGCGCCCCTGGGAGAGCCTAAGCCGCTTGCCCATGAAAAAAGACCAAAAACCCGCTGGCCCGAGCCAGCGCATGCTGCGCGTCGGGGAACTGGTGCGCCATGCCCTGGCCGGGCTGTTTGCCCGCGGCGATATCGAGGACGAGGCCCTTGCCGGCGCGGTCGTGACCGTGCCCGAAGTGCGCATGACGCCGGATCTCAAGATCGCCAATGCCTATGTGATGCCGCTGGGCGGCACGCATGCCGAGGAGATCGTGGCGGCGCTCAACCGGCACCGCAAGTTCATCCGTGGCCGGGTGGCCCCGCAGATCGACCTCAAATATGCCCCGGAAATCCGTTTCTTCGTGGACGAAACCTTCGAGGAAGCCGGCCGGATCGATGCGCTGCTGCGCTCGGACCGGGTCAAGCGCGACCTCGACGACGATAGCGACGACAGCCAAGAAGACTGAGTTTGAACCAGCCAAAGTCCAAGAAGCGCGCCATCTCAGGATGGGTCGTGCTCAACAAGCCACATGACGTCACCTCCACCCAGGCGGTGGGCAAGGTGCGCTGGCTGCTGAACGCCGCCAAGGCGGGCCATGCCGGCACGCTCGACCCGCTGGCCACCGGCATATTGCCCATCGCCCTGGGCGAAGCCACCAAGGCGGTGCCGCAGGTGCAGGACGGGATCAAGATCTATCGGTTCACCATCGGCTGGGGCAAAGCCACCAGCACCGACGACACCGAGGGGGAGGTGATCGCCACCTCCGACGTACGACCCGAACAGGGGGCGCTTGAGGCGGTGCTGCCGCGCTTTATTGGCACTATTCTGCAGCGGCCACCGGCCTTTTCGGCGATCAAGGTGGATGGCGAGCGCGCCTATGATCTGGCGCGGGCCGGCGAAAAAGTGGAACTGGCCGAACGGCCAATCGATATCGACGCGATCGAGCTGGTTTCGCATGGGCCTGAGGAAACCGTGCTGGAGGTGACCTGTGGCAAGGGCACCTATGTACGGGCGCTGGCGCGCGATATTGCCGAGGCGCTGGGGACGGTGGGGCATGTGACCAAGCTGCACCGCGCCGCGGTCGGTCCGTTCACCGATGAAGACGCGGTGAGCATTGAAGAGCTTGAAGCCGCCGAAGCCGGGGCGGCGCGCGATGGCCTGCTGCTGCCGGTTTCGGCCGGCCTTGAGGATATCGCGGAAATCCGGCTCGATGCCGGGCAGGCCAAGGCGGTGGGGCACGGCAATCCGGTGCTGCTGACCGGGGCCAGTGCACCGGTGTCGATGGACGAGTGCTGGGTGAGCTTCAAGGGCAAGGTGCTGGCCACCGGCCATGTGGAATTCGGCCAGTTCAAGCCGGGCCGGGTGTTCAATCTTTAGGGCGTAGCCGCCCGGCCATGGCAAAGGTCAGCACGAGCAAGGGTATGAGCATGGCGAAGGCCATGCGCACGCCAAAGCCCTGGGCGACACTGCCGATGAGGACCGGGGCGCCCAGATTGACCAGCTGGAAGATCAGGGTCGTTGCCGCCACGTTCTGGCTGGCAGGTCGATCGCCCAACCGCGCGGCTGCAGACAGCGTGAGCGGAAAGAGCACGCAGATGCCGATGCCCACGGCCAGGAAGCCGGCCAAGGCCAGATAGGCATTGGGAGCCAGGACGATGGCCAGCATGCCCAGTACGGCCAAGGCAGAAAGGCTGCGCGCCACGCGTACCGGCCCGAAGCGGTCGATGATGCGGTCGGCGACAAGACGTCCGCCGGCCATGGCAAAGAGCAGGGCCGGCAGGGCGAGCGACTCGACAAAGGGCGCCACATCGAATGTGTCGCGCAGATAAATGATTGACCAGGCGCGCGAGGCTCCTTCGGTCAGCCCGGCGCCCAGACCGAAGGCCACCAGACCCATGGTGGCCCAGGTCGGCCAGGCCAGCTTTTTCACCGTGCCGCCGGCATGGGGACGTGGCGGCATGTTGGGCATGGGCAGGACGACAAAGACGATCAGCCCGATCAGCAGCGGCACCAGCGCCCAGAGATGAATGGCCGGCGTGACATCCAGGCCGCGCAGCGCGGCGCCAAGCAGGGAGGTGAGCAGGAAGCCGACGCTCCAGGCGCCATGACAGGTATTCATTACCCGGGCGGAGGTGGCCGCCTCGACCCGATCGGCCTCGACATTCATGGCAATATTGGTGAGCGAAAAGCCGACGCCGTTGAGCGCGAGCAGCACGAACAGGGCAATCGGGTTGAGCAGCACTGTGGCCAGAGCGGCGGTGATGACCACGCTTGGCAGCAGCCAGAGGATCATGCGGCGCGGCCCGAAGCGCTCGACGATGGCGCTGGAAAACAGGAACATCGAAAGCGCGCCCAACGGCTGGCCGATCAGCACGAGGCCGAGCTGGCCTTCGCTGAGGCCGATCAACTCCTGCAGGTCCGGAATGCGGGTGTGGATGGCGCCGGCGGCCAGGGCATGGGTGAAGAACAGCGCGATAATGCGCCAATGGGTGGAAAGCATTGTGCGTCAATACTTTGGAATGGCGTTGAAGGGAAGGCTCAGGCGGTGGGGCCAGGGTCCATCAAGGCGTGGATACGGTCGGCGCCCATGCGGGCGAGCTTGAGCATGAGCGCCTTGCGGCGGGCGGGGGCGAGTGGGGTGTCGGGACTGTCGCGCAGGATGGCGCCATCATGGCCATCGGCGACGATCAGCCCTTCCGTATCGGGGAAAATTTCGCCGTCCAGCTCGGGCGGCTTGGCGAAAAAGAAGCGGTCGGAAAATTCGCGATATTCTGGCCATTTGCGGTCGACCTGGAAGTCGATGAGGCTGGACTTGATCTCGATGATCCAGATCTCCCCCTTGGGGCCGACGGCCAGCACATCGGCGCGGCGGCCATTGGCCAGCGGCACTTCGGCGTAGCAGGCCATGTCGTGCCGCTCGCGCAGCATGCGCATGACCCCGCGCTGGACGCGCAGCGCGGTCGCCGATTGGCGCAGGTCAACGATTGGCGGCAGATCAGCCATTGGGTCCGAGCGGTTCGGGCGGCATGCCCAAGGGAGTTTCCACCTTTTTGGTGCCCAGCGCAAAGCTGGAGGCCCAAAGCCCGGCCAGCAGCAAGGGCAGGCAGACCAGATAGGAGGCGCGGATATTGACCAACTCGGCCACGAAGCCGAGGAGGGGCGGCGCCAGGAAAAACACCACGACGCTGACCTGACCAATGGCCGCGACATTGACGGCGGCCGGTCGATCCGTGCGCTGCGCCGCGGCCGAGACGGCCAATGGATAAACCGCCGAACAGCCCGCGCCCATCAGCGCGAATCCGGCCAGCGCCAGTTCGGGCCCCGGCGCGATGCCGACCAACAGGGCGCCCAGGCTGGCGGAGCCGAGCATGATCATGGCGACATTGCGCGGCCCGAAGCGGGTCACAAACGGATCGGCGGTCAATCGCAGCAGGGCCATGAAGAAAGCGAACAGGGTCAGGCTCATGCCCCCGACAATGGGTTCGACGGCAAAGACATCGCGCATATAGATGGCCGACCAGTCGATGCCGGCCCCTTCCACCAGAAAAGCGGCAAAGCCGATCAGGCAGAGCGGCAGCAGGCCCAGATTGGGGAAGGCAAACCGATGACCGGCCGCTTCGGTCTGGCTGCGGGCCGTTTTGGGGGTGTTGGTCGCGCCGTAGATCAGATAGCCGCCGACCAGCACGATAATGGTTGCGACGAGCGCCAGATGCAGCCCCGCCGACAGGCCCGACTGGCGGATCACGGCGCCGAACAGAGCGGTGAAGAAGAAGCCGACACTCCAGAAGCCATGTGCGCGGTTCATGTAGCGCTTGCCGGTCAACGTCTCGAGCCGGTCGATTTCCACATTGAGATTGATCTCGAGCGCACCGGCCAGCAGGCCGACCACGAGCAGAACCACAAAAACCGCCGGCGCGGTCGGCAACCAGGGGATGATGGCAAACAGAATGGCTGGGCCAAGAGTGCTGAAAAAGGCGGTGGTGCGGAAACCCAGCTTTTCGACAAGCGGGGCGCCGGCCGTCAGGGAGATCAGCGAACCGATGGCCATGCCGATCATGGTCAGGCCCAACTGGCCCTCGCTGACACCGAGATGGGTCTGCAGTTCGGGCAGGCGGGACATCAGCGCGCCGGTGGCGACGGCGAAGAAGAAAAAGCAGGCGTAGATGCGGTGCTGGGGGGCAATGGTCACGGTGTCACCGTCTTGATGACCGGACGCGGCGCCAGCACATGAGCGGTGAACAGACCCACCAGCACCAGCGGGAAGCCGACGCCGAAGGTCCATTGAATGCCGAAATGCTCGGCGATGAAGCCCAAAAGTGGCGGACCGAGCAGGAAGGCGGTGAAGGAAAACTGGGCCAATGCGGCGACATTGATGGCGGCGGGGCGGTCGGTTTGCTGCGCGGCAGCGGACATGGCCAACGGGAACAGGGCGCTGGAGCCGAAACCGATCATGGCGAAGCCGCAATAGGCGAGCAGCGCCGAGGGGGCCAGAAAGGCCAGCACCACACCGCCGCCCAGAATGGTCAGCAGGACCCGTGCCACGGTAACCGGGCCGAAACGATCAACGAAGCCATCGGCAAAGAAGCGGGCAAAGGCCTGCGAACCGGCCACCACGGCAACGGCGATGCCGGCCCAGAACGGGGTCGCATCGAAGATGTTGCGCATATAGATGGCCGACCAGTCGATACCGGCGCCTTCCATCAGCATGGCGGAGAGACAGACGGCCACCAGCGCCATGATGGTGGCGGTGGGCCGGGCCAGGCGCGGGGTTTCATCGGTGCTGGAGCCCGTGCGATGCGCGGCGGGCTGGAACTGGCCCAGCACGATGAGCGTTGCCAGCAGCACCACAGGGATCATGATCATCAGATGCCATTGCGGCGCCAGGCCGGTGCGGGCGATGAAGGAGCCGACGATGCCGGCCGAAAAGAAGCCCAGGCTCCAAAAGGCATGGGCGCGGCTCATGATGCGGCGGCCAATGGCGTGTTCGACCCGGTCAGCCTCGATATTGATGATGATTTCGATGCAGCCAATGGTCAGCCCCACCGGCACCAGCAGCAGGAAGAAGGCCAGCGGATTGGCAGCCCAGACAGCAGCGGCAAACAGTACGGCGAGCAGCGGAATGGCGACGAGCAGAATGCGCCGATAGCCCAGAGCCTCGATGAAGCGGCCGGCAAAGGTCAGCGAAATCAGCGTGCCGACGGCCGAGCCGATCAGCGCCAGGCCAAGCTGGCCTTCGCCTACGCCCATGGCTTCCTGGATTTCAGGCAGGCGCGGAAACATGGCGCCCATGCAGAACGAATAAATGAAGAAGGCCCCGAAGACCTTGATCTGGGGCGGCAAGACAAGGCCGAATCGCATTTTGATAAAGTGCTCAAGGAAGGTCGATGGCCGGCACGCTAGGCCATTTCCCGGCAGGTGAGAATAGGGCGGGAAGACCGCTGGGGAGGTTTATTGCAACGTTTGCATTCCGGTCACACCGGCTCGGGCGCGAAATGATCGTCGCGCACCACATTGATGCCGCTGACCAGGTTGCGGACAATTTCGAGGCGGCGGAACTGACCCGAGCCGCGGCTGTTGCCGTGCCCCTGTTCGATGCCGGGACGGCCGCGCCGGTCGGGACCGAAATAGCGGGGCGTTTCGTAATAGACGAGGCTCTGCCCGACCTGCCGCGTGATCCGCTCGAGCACCCGCTTGCGCGTGAAGGGCATGGTGATGACGTCGTCAAAACCCATATTGATGCAGCCGCTGATGGCCTCGACCGAGGGACTTTCGGAAAAATAGATCAGCGGGGAAAAGCGCAGGCGCCTCGTGGTGCTGAAGCGCACCGCCTCGGCGATGCCGCGCAGGCTTTCGAGATGTTCGGTGGCGGCGAACAGAAAAAAGCAGATCGGCGTGGTCTGGGTCTGCTGTTCGGCCTGGGCCATGGTCGAAAACGGGCTGACCCCGGCAAAGCCCAGCCCCCGCGCCAGATCGAGAAGGGCCGTACCCGGACCATTTTCAGGGCCGACAACATAGGCGTATGCGCGCATGGCATCGCTCTCAATTATTTCCTGCGTCCGGCGCGAATACTAAGACAAAGCTGCTAACACACCGCTAATGCGCGATATTTTCTCAATGCTTTAGCCAGCAATGCGCTCACCGCGAAACAGGGGGCCCTGCTCGCGCATCAGGGCGGCGATGCGCTCGGTGACGGTGCGCACCGCCGGGGTATGGCGCTCTTCATGGTGGCAGACCAGCCATTGCTCGGTTTCGAGCTCGGGGATGGTGCCGGCCATGCGCGACAGGCGCGGATCGGCATCGCCGACAAAGCAGGGAAAGACCGACATGCCGGCTCCCGCCGCGACCAGTTCGAGCACGCTCATGGCGTCATTGCCGCGGGTGGCGATGCGGTCGCCATGGCGGGCATGCAGCCAGCGGGCCGAATGGGTCTGGCTGCTGTCTCCAGCCACGCCGACGAAGTAACCGGCAGCAACGCCACTGATCAGTTCGGGGCGGGCATAGAGCCCATAGGCCACCTTGCCGACCAACCGTCCGGCCAGCCATTGCTCGGTCGGCCGCTGGTTGCGAATGCCGATATCGGCGTGGCGGCGGCCGATATCGACCTTGTGGCTGGCAGTGACCAGTTCGACGCCGAAGCGGTCCGCCGCAGTCCAGATCTGGCCGATATGGCGGGCGATGAAGGCCGAGGTCCAGGGCCCGGCGGAGACGCGCACCACGCGCTCGCCGATGGATCCGTCCTTCCAGCGTCGGAGCGAGAGCATGGCGGCCTCGACCTCCTCGGCGCGCAACAGCAATTCCTCACCCGCCGGGGTCAGGGCGTAGCCAGTCTGGCTGCGCAAAAACAGGGCCTCGCCGATCTGATGCTCAAGGGCGGTGACGCGGCGGCCCAGCGTGGCGGCGGAGAGGCCCGTGGTCTTGGTGGCAGCGCTGAGGCCACCGAGCCGGGCGACGTCGAGAAACAGCCGCAGATCGTCCCAGGAGAAATCCATTTTTCATTCCTGCAAAGCACGTTTCGACATCTAGCGTAGCGTACAGACCAACATTTGCGCAATATTTGTCTCGCCGCCTCGCAGGATGAGGTGAAGTTAATCGCCTGTAGCACCACGAATGCAACGCCGGATTCAGAGTCTGGCGACCGGTGGCTGCATGGCCATTTCGAGGAGACGAGACGATGTTCGAACCCATCAGACGCCGGCTGCATGCCTGGCATATGCGCAACTATACCCGCCGCCGCCTCGCCATGCTGGATAGCCGGATATTGGCCGATCTGGGCATTGAGCGCGACCAGATCGATGACGTGATCGCCCGCATTGACATTGAGGGAGACCGCAAATGATGGCGCAACGAGAGTTTGGGCGCACCGGCCGCATGGCCGGTGCCATTGGCCTGGGCTGCTGGGCGATTGGCGGGCATTTTACCCTGGATGGCCGCAATGATGGCTGGGGCGATGTAGATGATGCCCAATCGATCCGCGCCTTGCAGATTGCGCTCGATCTGGGCGCCAACCTGTTCGACAGCGCCGATGCCTATGGCACCGGCCATAGCGAGCGGGTGCTGGGCGCCGCGCTCAAGAGCCGCCGGGACGAAGCCGTCATCGCCACCAAATTCGGCTTTACCTATGACGAGGCCAAGCGCGCCTTGCTCTCGATCGATGTGAGCCCCAGCTACATCGACTGGGCCAATGCGCAATCGCTCAAGCGGTTGGGGGTCGAGCAGATCGATCTCTACCAGATCCATCCGGGCGAGCTGACCGAGGATCAGGCCGATGCGACCGCCGAGGCGCTGGAGAAACTGGCCCAGGCCGGACGGATCAGGGCCTGGGGCTGGAGCACCGACAATGCACAGGCCGCGCGGCGGATGCTGGAATATCCGCATTTCGCGGCGGTACAGCAGGAGCTCAACGTGCTGCATGACGGGCCGGAGATGCTGGCCTTGTGTGCCGAAATGGGGCTGGCCAGCCTTAATCGTTCGCCATTGGCGATGGGCCTGCTCTCGGGCAAGTTCAGTGCCGCGAGCCGCCTGCCGGGCAGCGATGTGCGCGGCGCCGGCCATTCATGGGTCAAGCATTTCAAGGATGGCACACCGACGCCGGAAGCACTGGCCCGGCTCGAGGCCTTGCGTGACCTCTTGACCAGCGGCGGACGGACGCCGGCGCAGGGCGCGCTGGGGTGGATCCTGGCGCGCTCGGCCCACACCTTCCCCATTCCCGGCTTCAAGACCGAGGCCCAGGTGCGCGACAATCTCGGCGCTTTGGAAAAAGGCCCGCTGCCGGCCGCAGTGATGGCGGAAATTGATGCAGTTCTGCACGCAGAGATGACGGAGGCTTGAGAATGAAAAATGCGCAATTGGGACGCTTTGGAGCGGTGAGCCGACTGACATTGGGTGGCGGCGGGATCGGGCAGGTCTGGGGCCCGACGTCCGAGGATGAGGCGGTGGCCACCTTGCGGGCGGCGGTCGATGCCGGGATCACGCTGCTCGACGCCGCGCCGGGTTACATGATCTGCGAAGCGATGATCGGACGGGCTTTCGAGGGCAAACTGCCCGACGGTGTCCGGGTGACTACAAAATGCGGCCTGGGCACGGTGGCGCCGGACCAAGCCTATGCGCGGCTCAGGGCGTCGCTGGAGAAAAGTCTTTCCGCCATGCGGATCGAGCGGGTCGACATGATGCTGCTACATTCGGAAATCCGGCCCGATGATTTCGAGTATCCGCCGGGCCAGCCGCCAAAGGATGAGCGTTCGACCGCGCTGACCTTTTATCGTGAGGCGGTACGTCCGGCCTTTGCGCAGCTGGTCAGAGACGGGCTGATTGGCGATTGGGGCATTACCGGGATCAACCATGCCGCAGCCACCATTGACGCGCTGTCCGAAGACCCTCTCCCCGCCGCCGTGCAGGCGATTGCCAATCTGCTCGACAGTCCCGGCGCGATGAATGGCACCGGGCTGGCGCCGCGCCCTCGCGACGTCATTGCCGCTGCCGGCGCAGCCGGCGTGGGGGTGATGGGGGTCCGCGCGGTGCAGGCCGGCGCCCTGACCGAGAGCTTTGACCGGCCGGACACGCATGGACCCGACCGCGATGACCATGCCCGTGCCAAACCTTACCGCGCGCTGTGCCGGCAATGGGGCGCGTCTCCGGCGCTGATCGCGCACCGCTATGCGCTGGGCATTGCCGGGGTCGATACGCTGGTGCTGGGGGTGAAGAACCGGGCCGAACTCGATGAGGCGGTGGCGGCCGAGACCCTGGGCCCGCTGGAGGCCGAACAGGTCGCGGCCATCGAGGCGCTGGGGCTGCGCTGAGACAAAAAAGGGCCGCCCCGAAGGCGGCCCTTTTCATCCCGGAAGACGGGTGAATATCTTAGCGCTGCGCGATGCAGACAGAGGTGACGCCCTTGTTCTGGAAACCCAGAGCTGCGGCGGCCCCCTTGGAGAGGTCGATGATGCGCTTGCCCACGAAGGGGCCGCGATCGTTGATGGTGACTTCCACGGACTTGCCGGTGGACTGGTCGGTCACCTCGACCTTGGTGCCGAAGGGCAGGGTGCGATGGGCGGCGGTCATGGCGTTCTGGTCGAACACCTGGCCGGAGGCGGACGTCTTGCCGTGAAATCCCGGGCCATACCAGGAGGCGCCGCCGCACTGGGCATAGGCTGCAGAAGAAGAGATGATGAGGAGGGCGGCGGCCGAAGCGGCGGCGATTGCGGTACGCTTAGTCAATGGTCTTGGGGCTCACTGAAGTTTTCGATGCCGCTTCAATAGAGGCAGCGCCCGCCCGAATCTGGGCCGTTTGGGTTCCCTGCGACGTCCCGCCCCAGTTTGTGGCCGCTCTGCCGCAGGTTTCCAAAGCCTTGCCGCAGCGGCCGCAGCGCAAGATTGCGTAAACCTTAGAAACTGAATCCACAGATTTGCGCGCTTCGCGTCATGTCGCGGCCCAAATGGGGGTGTGGGAGGTATCGATTTGCCCGGTGTGGCCATGCGGCAACGGTTCCGGCAAACCAGACATCAGGGCCCGATTTGATGGCGGCACTGACAGGCATTTGGGGCTGGCCGCATCCCTGCCGGGCGCGAATGGGGCATCAATGTGGCCGGTACAGCGGCTTTGAGACAAAGAAAAAGGCGATGGCCGGAAGCCATCGCCCAGTTGGTCAGGGAGAGAAACGAAGAATGTGGTGCGATCAGCCTTGGGGCTGGGGCACGATGCGCAGATAAGGCTTGAGCTCTTTCCAGCCGCCCGGGAACTTGTCCTTGGCCGCTTCATTGGAGACCGCCGGGACGATGATCACGTCTTCGCCATTCTTCCAGTTCACCGGCGTGGCGACCTGATGCCTGGCGGTCAATTGCAGGCTGTCGATGACGCGCAGGATCTCATCGAAATTGCGGCCAGTGGAGGCAGGGTATTCGATCTTGAGCTTGACCTTCTTGTCCGGCCCGATGACGAAGAGCGAGCGGACAGTCAGCGTATTGTCGGCATTGGGGTGGATCATCTCGTACTTGCGCGCGACTTCGCCCTGCGTATCGGCGAGGAGCGGGAAATTGAGGGCCGAGCCCTGAGTTTCCTCGATGTCCTTGGCCCAGCCGGCGTGATCTTCGAGCTTGTCGACGGACAGGCCGAGTACCTTGACGCCGCGCTTGGCGAATTCGTCCTTGAGCTTGGCGGTGTAGCCCAATTCGGTGGTGCAGACCGGGGTGAAGTTCTTGGGGTGGCTGAACAGCACCGCCCAGGAGCCTTCGATGAAATCGTGGAAGTGAATGGTGCCCTCGGTGGATTCGAGGGTGAAGTCCGGGGCGGTATCGCCAATCAGGATTGCCATGGTCGTCTTCCTCTGCCCGCGCTGTCGCAGGTCTGCTGTCTGTTGTGATGAGTAGAATATCGTGCTGATGCCCCCCGATTGAAGCGGAGGCAAGCGGAATGGTTTTGCCTTGTTCAGGCCCATTCAGGCAAGCCGTTGCCGTTGCGATCTGTGGATCGAAATGGGGCCTGTCAGCCCAACAGGGCGATGAGGCGGTTCGGCACGGCCGGATTTTGCAGCAGCAGGATCGCGCCAAAGGGGATGGCGGCGAAGACTATGGCCGCAGACGGGCTGGCCTTGAGCAGCCGGGCGATCATATAGATCGAAAGGCCGAAGGTGGCATTGAGCAGCAGATCGGCCGCATTATCAGACAGATAGGCGAGCAAACCCGACATGAACCCCTCCCGGGACATCGACTGCACGAGAAGCTTGGCACCGACTCGTTGCGCGGTCGTGGCGGGTTTGACGGTGTTTTAATTCAAACTGTATCGAGTGCTACTGCACCAGGACCGAGCCTTCGACGGCCGGTTCCGGCGTGGGCGCGCCATTTTCCCAAGTCACATCGAGCCCGTTGAGAGGCACTACGGACAGGCTCATCTTGCCCGAGCCCTGCTGGATCTGGCGGGCATGGGCCAGATAGACCAGCGCGTTGTTGGCCGCGTCATAGATGCGGGTGACGCGCAGCGACTTCCAGATCAGCGAGCGGCCTTCGCGGAAGATCTCTTCGCCGGCGCCGCGGGTGGCAATGTCGCCCACCGTGATCGGGCCGACCGCCGAGCAATCGAGTGCCGAATAGGAGGGGTCTTCGAACCAGTTGCCCTGGCTCAGCCGATCGATGAAGGAGCGATTGAAGAAGGAGAGGTGACACACCACGCCTTCGATATCGGGATCGGCCAGCGCCTCGATCGAAATGTCATTGCCAGTCCAGTCGACCCCGACATTGCCCACTTCGTTGCGATTGCCACAGGCGGCAAGGGAAATGGCCGCGACGGCGACGATGGCAAGGCGGGCGATGGGATGCATGGGGGTCCTCCGGCTGACCGGATCAAGATGGTGGGTCGCGGCGCCCGGTGCAAGATGACCGCGCAAATCCTAACGCACGACCCGTCCGTCCATAACCTTTTCCAGCCAGCGCACCAGCAAGGAAAGCGAGATGGTCATGGTGAGGTAGAGGAAGGCGACGACATTGTAGGTCTCGAAGAACAGGAAGCTCGAACTGGCCGAGAGCTTGCCCAATTGGGTGATGTCCTGCACGCCGAGCGCCGAGACAAGGGCGCTGTCCTTGACCATGGAGACGAAATCATTGCCCAGCGGGGGCAGAATAGTGCGCAGGGCCTGGGGGAAGATGATGTGGCGGAAGCAATGCCAGCGGGAAAGGCCCAGCGAGCGGGCCGCCTCGATCTGGCCGCGCCCCACCGCCTCAATGCCGGCGCGGAAGATTTCGGCAATGAAGGCGGAATAGCACACGGTCAGCGCGAAAATGGCGCGCCAGACAAAATCGAAACCGCGCACGGTGGCCGGGGCCACAAGGCCCCAATCAATCAGCGGGGCGAAGACCCAGTTGAAACCGGCCACCATGGCCGGCGCCGCAACAAAGGCGATGTAGAACAGAAACACCAGAATGGGGATGCCGCGAATGATCTCGACATAAAAGGTCGCGATCTCGCGCAGCACCCGATTGCCCGAAGTGCGTGCCAGGGCGATCAGCAGACCCAGCGCGGTGGCGGCGACAAAGGCCAGGATGGTGACCCAGAGCGTTGTCAGCACACCGCCCGAGAGGGTGCGGAAGATCGAAGCATAGGTGCCGTTGGTGGTGATGGCCCACAGGCCCAGCACGAAAAGCAGGCCGATGGCCAGCAGCCACCAGGGCATGCGCGAGAGGATGGAGGGACGGCGGGGCTGGTAGGTCATGGGCCGGATGTTGTCACAAACGCGATGCGACACCTCCCCCTAGACGGGGGAGCGTGTCAACCGAGCGCTCGACAAGGTCTGCGGGTTACTCAGCCGCGTATTCGAAGAACCAGTAATTGATGCGTTCGTCGAGCCAGCCTTCGTCGCGAAGCTGGGCGAGGGCCGCGTTGACGGGTTCGACCAGGTCCGAGCCGGGGGTAAGGATGAAGCCGAAGGGGTCGGACTTGATGGCTTCGCCCGCCTGTTTGAACGATCCCGGATCGGCACCGATATAGCCCGCAGAAGCGGCCTGGTCGGCGATTACCGCGTCGACATCACCCGATTTGACGGCCTGTACGGCGGCGCCGAAGCTGTCGAAGGTCTTGACCCGCGGATTGGCCTCGTCGCCATCGAGCACATCATAAATGGCGGTGTAGAACGAGGACGTGCCGGCCTGAGCGCCGAACAGCAGATCGGTGTTGTCGGCAAAGCTTTGCGGCCCCGTGATGCGCGCCTCGTCCGCACGCACCAGGAAATATTGCTCGACGGTGATGAAGGGATCGGTGAAGTCGATCTGTTCTTCACGCTCCTCGGTGATGGTGATGCCATCAGCGCCGATGTCGAACTGGCCGGTGCGCACGCTTTCGATCATCACGTCCCAGGCGGTCAGATCCCATTCGACCTCTGCGTTGAGGCGCTTGGCGACCTCGTTGATGACGTCATATTCAAGCCCGATACCCTCTCCGTCAGGACCGGCGAAGTTGAGCGGGTAATAGGCGTTTTCGGTGACCGCATGGATGACCCGGCCTTCGAGGTCGGGCAAGTCCTGGGCGGCGGCCGGCAGGGCAAAGGCAGCCAGCGCGGCGCCGGCGAGCAGAAGTGAAGTGATACGCATGGTGTTGGCGTCTCCCGGACAGGTTTCGCCGGGAGACTAATGCAAGCGGCCCGGCTTTGGGAATGGGCGTCAGGCCTGGTCGTTGACCTCGGCGCCCGGACCGTTGGTCTTGAGTGAGTCGATGGCGTTCTTGGCCGAAGCCTTGGAGGCGTAGGTTTCGGTGCGGGCCATGGTCTCGCCATTGGAGGCGACGAAGCGCACGAAATGCTGGCCGTCCTTGGATTCAACGATCTCGAAGCGATAGCCAGAGCCCTCTTCGCCCTTGGACAGATCGACCGTGATGGCATCGGGCGCGTTCTTCTTGAGCGACTCGATACCGTTCTGGGCGCTGGCCTTCTGCTTGTAGTTCTCCGACCAGAAGATCTTTTCAGAATTATAGGAAAAGTCGAACTTGAACTGATCGTTGGCGGCAGGGGTGATGTTGAACTTATGTGCCATGACGCAGGCCTCCCAAGCTGGCAGTGATGGGCAGAGACTAACCTACTGAGAGGAATTGAAAAGCCTTTTACTCTGGACGAGCGACCCGATCGAGATGGCCCAGATCGCGGCCCGGATCGATGCGATCGCGCACCATCTGCTTGAGCACGCGCGCGTCGGGAAAGCCGCCATCGCGCTTGCGCTCCCAGATCAGCTCGCCATCGAGATGGATCTCGAAGATGCCGCCCGTGCCGGGCCTGAGGGCGACCTGGCCAAGTTCTGTGCCGAAGGTGGAGAGCAGTTCCTGGGCCATCCAGCCGGAGCGCAACAGCCAATTGCACTGGGTGCAATAGGCAATGGTGATGGCCGGGCCGCTGCTCATTTACCGCTTTTGCCGGCCTCGGCCGGATCGACCAGGGTGGAAAGGATCTGATCGACCAGATCGAGGTCCTGCCGCTTGCCGGCAGCCTGCTGCTGCAGATCCACGAGATAGGAGGTGGTGTAATAGAGCCGCCGCGCCAGCATGGTGGCGATATGCAGGCTCATTTCCGGCTGTGCCTCGAGAAAGGTCAACGCGTCGGGAATTTCATAGGCGCGCACCTCGGAGAGCGCCTTGACCGTGGCCGAATGGGGCATGTCGAGCAGCACCGCCATTTCGCCGAAGATCGAGCCGGGCTCGTCGACATGGGTGACCTGGGTGCGCTCGCGGATGACCTCCACCTGCCCCTCGATCAATACCAGCAGTTTGCCCAGCCGTTCGCCTTCGGGCAGCATGATCTGGCCGGACTTGAACCGGATTTCTGCAAGCTCACTACAATAGTCGAGAATATCGGCCATTGGCCCCCGCCTCCAATGTCTGCCGGACCCCGCCGTCCGGTCTGTCATTCGCGGCGAAATCTAAAGCATTGGCCGGACAAAGCAAAGCCGCCCGAACAGATGTCCGGGCGGCCAGTGGCTTGCGGTGGTTGGACTTACTGGATCCACACAATGGTGCGCGAGCTGCTGTCGACCAGGGCCGGGCGGCCATCGACATAGACGTAGCCATAATAGGGGTCTTCGGGCACGGGGGTGATGGATGCCGTGTCGGGCAGGACATAGCCCACCACCACGTCACCTTCGGCATTGACCGGCTCGACCGGGTTGGCAATGGCGAAATCGGCGGCCGACTGGTTCACCACATAGCCGGGCGACTGCACCAGCGTGTTGGTGTTCAGATCCACGATCCAGACGCGGCCATTGGCGTAGAAATAGCCATGATCCGGATCACCCTCTACCGGATAGATGGTCACGCCGGCGGGCACGGTGGCGCCGACATCGAGCGAACCTTCGATCATCACCGGCTCAACCGGATTGGTGCCGGCATATTCGATGGTGGAGGTTTCGATGCCGGCTTCGGCACCGATCACCGCACCGGCAAAACCGCCGACCACCGCGCCGATGGGGCCACCGGCCAGAAAGCCCAGCGTTGCACCGCCGGCAGCGCCGCCAGTTGCACCGATGGTGGCACCGGCTTCAGCATCGACAACGCCGGCATCCTGCGCCATGGCGGGCAGCGACAGGCCAAGCGAAATCACGGCCACGGAGGCCAGAAGGGTCTTTTTCATTTTTGTCATTCCTTTCGTGCAGCGATCCAAGGACCGCCTCTTTCAAGGGGAGCTGCCTGGGGAAGGCAGGCTCATTTCCGCCCCTTGCCCAACAAACGGGAGCACCCTGGATGCGTTCCGCACGGACAGGAATGTGATGAGGTGTGTGGCTGATCGGCTACAGCAATTTTTCGATGGCCGGGGCGATCTCGGCGGGTTCGGTGGTGGGGGCAAAGCGGTCGACCACCTTGCCGTCCCGGTCGAGCAGGAATTTGGTGAAGTTCCACTTGATGGCTTCGGTGCCCAGGACGCCCGGGGCGGCGGCGGTCAGCCAATCAAACAGGGGATGGGCGGCGTCGCCATTGACTTCGACGCGCTCGAACATGGGGAAGCTGACACCGAAATTGAGCGCACAGAATTGCGCGATCTCTTCGCTGCTGCCCGGCTCCTGCGCGCCGAACTGATTGCAGGGGAAGCCGAGAATGACCAGGCCCCGACCCTTGAACTGCTGATAGAGCGCTTCGAGCCCCTCATATTGCGGGGTAAAGCCGCATTGGCTGGCCACATTGACGATCAGCACCACCTGCCCCGCAAAGGCGGAGAGGTCTTGCGGCGTGCCGTCGAGGCGATTGGCAGAAAAATCGGCAAGGGTCTTATCAGCAAGGGTCTTGGTCATGACAATGGCTCTGGGATGGGATCACCCCAGAGCTATGGTGATCGGACCTTTGGCGCAAGGGTGATCAGCCCTGTGCGGCGAGCCAGGCCGGATCAGGCTCGATGGGCGTGATGACATCGAGCAAGATGCCATTGGGATCGAGGGCGATGAAATGGCGCTGGCCGAACACCTCGTCGCGCAGCGGCTGGACGATGGCAACGCCGGCCTGTTCGAGCCGCGCTGCATCGGCGGCGGCATCTGCCACCTCGAAGCTGAGGATCAGATTGGCAGTGGGATGGCGTCCCTGGGGCGGGATGGTCTCGTGGTCAAAGGCGATCAGGGCCAGCTCGTGACCCTTGGCGCCACCGCGCAATTGCACATACCAATCGCTTTCAAAGACCGGCTCAAAGCCGAAATTGTCCTGATAGAAGCGGCTGGTTGCGGACACGTCCCGGACGTGGAGCAGAGGATAAAGCGCGTTAAACATTGAACGTCTCCCTGGATTGGCTTTAACATTACAAACATGCAGCATGTTTGAATGATAGATGCAGGGTGTATGAAAGATGGATGTCAGAAGACGTCAGCAGGACCGCCGGGCCGCCACACGGCGGATACTGGTCGCAGCGGCCCGGACCTTGTTCGCGCAAAAGGGTTACGCGGCCACGAGTACGCCGGAAATCGTCAAGGCGGCCGGGGTGACGCGTGGCGCGCTCTATCATCATTTTGCGGACAAGCAGGCGCTGTTTGCCGCCGTGGTGGAAGAGGAGCATGCGGTTCTGGCGTTGACCATCCACCAGGCGGCCGAGGGCGGGGAAGATGAGCCCGGCCCGGTCAAGGCGCTGATCCGGGGCGGCGAGGGATTCCTGGCTGCCATGCAGGACGAAGGCCGGCGGCGCATGCTGATCGTGGATGCACCGGCGGTGCTGGGGCGCGCGATGGTAGATGAAATTGATGCGCGCCATGGATTGCGTACGCTGGTCGAAGGGGTCGGCGCGGCTATCGAGGCCGGCGCCATCAAGGACCTGCCGCCCCTGCCTTTGGCGCATCTGCTCAGCGCCATGTTCGACCGGGCGGCGCTGGCGCCAGCTGACGAGATCAATGAGTATCGCAAGGTGATGAAGGCGCTCATCCGTGGGCTGAAGAAGTGACCACCACCCTCATCCGCAAAAGAAAAGCGGGGATCGCTCCCCGCTTTTTTGGCCTTCCGGTCAGGTGACCAGGAAGATGATGATGATCAGCCAGATCGGCACGCCGAGCAGCCAGAGGGCAAGTCCCTTGAACATCGCTAGTCTCCTCTTGTTGCGCGCCTAGAACCGACGGAAGACGTCGGCGAAGACGGTGTTGTTGTCGCGGTGATTGCCACCCTTCTGTGCCGCCCAATAGGCGCCGATGGCCGAGACCAGCGAGGAGGCCGCCAGCAGGAATGCTGCAAGGATGGCCGTGTTGCGCGCCACGCGTGCCGCCTCGGCAGCCTCCTGGCGCGCCACTTCGACATTGGCGATGACGCTGTCGACACGCGCCTCGGCCTCGGCAGGCGGCAGGCCGGTATTGGCGGCCACGACATTGGCGAGATAGGTGCGGTCCTCGGCGGCAACGGTGCCATCGCCCAGAGCGGCCTGGGCAAAGATGCGGCCGGCTTCGTCGCGGGCCATGCCCGGATCAACCGGGGTGTCAGCGCGGAACAGGGTGTCGATGAAATAGGCGTTGGGATCGAGCCCGTCCGCTGCGCCTTCCGAGACATTGGAAGCGGCCGTCGTGGCGGTGGCAACGGCCGTACCCACGGCACTGCCCACTGCGCCAATGCCGCCAACGGCCAGAATGGCGCCGATGATCATGGCGCCGCCCCAGACCAGCAGGCCATGGGCGCCATCACGCATGTCGCTTTCGTCCTCGGTGGCGTCGAAATTACGCGCCCGCAGGCGACCGGTGAGATAGCCACCGGCCATGAAGGAGGAGATCTGGACCCAGAGGAACCAGCTCGCCGCGCCAATGCCGATCAGAATGGCCGGGGCGCCTTCACGGGCATTGAAGTCGATAAAGTTGAGGCCAATGGCCGAACCGAAGCTGATCAGCACCATCGAGATGGCCGAGGCCAGCACGATCCCGGCGAAGATGGCCGGCCAATCGACATAGCTGTGTTCGGCCTGGTCCCTGGTGATTTCTGTTTCAACGACGGCGACGCCGGGCGGTGTGTCCATGCTCATGTCTGTGTCCTCCCGTTCCGGCTCAAGCCAGGCCGATGAAGGACAGGATAGCCATGACAATCACGACAAGGCCGACGAGATAGATGATGGAGTTCATGGGGGAAGACCCTCTTGTTGAGTGACGCGAGTGGTCAAACAACTGTGAGGGGGGTGGTTTTGTTCCAGCGGGCCAGCACAGCGAAGCGGGCGAGGGTTGCTCCCCGCCCGCTCAATTCACTCGGTAAGCATTGCTTACTTCAGGGCGTCGGTGACGACGCTGGTATAGGCGCCTTCCGGTTCGGCCGTGATGATTTCCTGGTCGAGCAGGGCCTGCACCGTGCGCTCATAGGTATCCATGTCGAGGGCCGGGTCGGTGGCATCGACAAGCTTGGAAACCTCGCCGGTCATATAGAGCTGGTGCTCATATTCGGCGGCGCCGGTATCGTCCATTTCAACCACGATCTCGGCGGCTTCTTCCGGGTTTTCCAGGGCATAGGCCCAGCCCTTCATCGAGGCCTTCACAAAGCGCGTATAGGCGTCGACTTTGGCCGGATCGTCCAGCGTATCTTCCATGACATAGAGACCATCTTCGAGCAGGTCATTGCCCATGTCGGTATAGTTGAAGATGGTGAGGTTATCCGGGCCGTAACCGGCGTCGAGCGCCTGGCCATATTCGTTATAGGTCATGACCGAGATGCAGTCGGCCTGGCCCTGGATCATAGGCTGGATATCAAAGCTCTGCTGCAGCACCGTGACGCCGCCTTCCGAGCCATCAGTGGGGATGCCTTCCTTGTTCATCCAGGCAAAGAAGGGATATTCATTGCCGAAGAACCAGACGCCCAGGGTATGGCCCGGGAAATCGGCGACTTCGGTAATACCGGTTTCCTCAGGGCAGATCATCATCAGGCCCGAACGCTTGAAGGGCTGGGCGATATTGACCAGGGGCACACCCGATTCACGGGCGGCCATGCCGGCGGCCATCCAGGTGACGATGATATCGGCGCCACCGCCGGCGATCACCTGTTCGGGGGCGATATTGGGGCCACCGGGCAGGATGGTGACGTCGAGATTTTCTTCGTCATAGAAACCCTTGGATTCAGCGACCAGATAGCCGGCGAACTGAGCCTGCGTGACCCATTTCAATTGCAGGGTCAGCGCGTCCTGCGCCAAGGCAGTGCTGGCCGAAAGCGCCAAGGCGCCTGCAACGAGACCTCCGATAAGCTTTTTCATGTTGTCGTTCCCTTTTCCCTTTACGCCCGTCCACCACGGACAGACGGATGCCAGAAGGTGACGCCCCTCTCGATGAGGGCGATCACCCCGTAGAAGGCGGACCCCGCAACCGCCGCAACAGCGATCTCCGCCCAGACCAGGTCGATGGCGAGACGCCCCACCCCGGTCGAAATCCGGAAGCCCATTCCCACAATGGGCGTTCCGAAGAATTCCGCTACGATTGCGCCGATCAAGGCCAGAGTCGAGTTGATCTTGAGGGCGTTGAATATGAAGGGGCCCGCAGCGGGGAGCCGTAGCTTCATAAGGGTTTGCCAATAGTTGGCGGCATAGGTGTGCATCAGGTCGCGTTCGATGGCCGAGGCAGCGTTGAGCCCGGCCACGGTATTGACCAGCATGGGAAAGAAGGTCATGGCGACCACGACCGCGGCCTTACTCTGCCAGTCAAAGCCGAACCACATGACCATGATGGGCGCGATGCCGATAATGGGCAGCGCTGACATGAAATTGCCGATGGGCATGACCCCGGCCTTGAGGAAGGGCGAGCGATCCACGGCAATGGCGACGGCCAGCCCCGCCAGGCAGCCCATGGCATAGCCGGGCAGCACGGACTTAACAAAGGTCTGCACGAAATCGGCCCAGAGCGTGGGCACTTCGGCGGTCATGCGCGCCCAGATCGCCGAGGGCGGCGGCAGCAGCACGGGCGGCACATTGGCGCCGCGGGTAATGACTTCCCAGGCGACCAGCAAAGCAAGGCCGAAAATGATCGGGATGACCAGACCCGTGCCGGTTTCGGGCAATTGGCCCTGGCGGATGGCGGCCGACAGGCGTTCGACAAACAACCAGGCAAACGCCCAGCTCGCCACCAGCGCCCACCAGAAATGGGCGGGCATGGCCCCCTCTTCCGGCAACGCCAGGATCAGCGCCACGGCGCCGAACAGCATCAGCGCGCCGTCGAACCAGAGGCTGAACGGCAGCGCCAACCGGACCAGCGACGCTGCGCCGAGTGCAAAATAGAGGGTGAGCAACTGGGCGGTGCCAAAACTGGCAAGGCCGAACCCCAGGCCCAGCAGCGCGGCGCCGCCGGCCAGGAGGGCCAGTGCCAATTGCATGGCGGTCAGACCCGTGCTGTTCATGCCTTTGCTCCCATGCGCGTATTGACCCATTTTTCAGCCGCGCCGACAATGGCGACCAGGATGGCCGCCAGGCCCGCCGCGATGAACAGGGCCGCCCAGATCTGCACGGTCTGGCCATTGTAGGAGCCGGTGAGCAGGCGCACGCCGAGGCCTCCGCCCGAAGCATTGGACAGTTCGGCCACCACTGCGCCGATCAGCGAAATGGCGATGCCCACTTTCATCGAGGCAAAGAGGAAGGGCATGGCGGCGGGCCAGCGCAGTTTCCAGAACACCTGCCAGCCATTGGCATCATAGGTGCGCATGAGATCAAGCTGGATGGCTTCGGGCGAGCGCAGCCCTTTCACCATGCCCACCACCACCGGGAAAAAGCTCAGATACATCGAGATCAGCGCCTTGGGCACCAGTCCGGTCAGCCCGACCGAACCCAGCCCCACCACCACCATGGGGGCGATGGCCAGAATGGGAATGGTCTGGCTGGCGATGATCCAGGGCATCAGCGAGCGGTCGGAGGCGTCATTGTGGATGATGGCCACCGCCAGCGCCACGCCCAGAACTGTGCCGAAGGCAAAGCCGAGCAGGGTCGCCGAGAGCGTGATCCAGGCGTGGTAGGCGAGCGAGCGGCGCGAGGTGATTTCGAGCGCCACCGTGGCGTTCCAGATTTCGGAAATCACCTGTTGCGGCGCGGGGAGCACCGGCTTGTCCTGTGCCCAGGTCTGGGCGGCAAACTCGGTAAAGGGCACATCGACCAGGTCCGCGCGCGCATTGAGCCGCTCCTGCCAGGGCGCGTTCATCCAGATTGCAGCCGCATACCAGAGGACGATGATGGCGAGCAGAATGGTGAGGACGGGGAGGATGCGGTTCATGTCGCCCGTCCCCGGCAGGATGCGCCCCCTCTCCCCTGAGGGGAGAGGGTTGGGGTGAGGGGTTCAGCGTTCGAGTGTGGCCCGGTGCGCATCTCCCGCGCTGAACCCCTCACCCGCCGCTGCGCGGCGACCTCTCCCCTCAGGGGAGAGGTGAAGGTGGCATCGTGTTCAAATGCCTCCATTTTCACACCGTCCCCTCGTCATAGGAATGCCCGGCCCGCAATCCTTCGCGGACCCGCGCGGCGATGGCGAGGAATTCGGGGGTTTCGCGGATATCGAGCGGGCGTTCGCGCGGCAGGGTGGATTCGATGATGTCGGTGACCCGCCCGGGGCGCGGCGACATGACCACGATGCGGGTGGACAAATAGACCGCCTCGGGGATGGAGTGGGTGACGAAACAGATGGTCTTTTCGGTGCGGGCCCAGAGCTTGAGCAATTCGGAATTGAGGTGATCGCGGACGATTTCGTCCAGCGCGCCGAAGGGTTCGTCCATCAGCAGGAGATCAGCGTCAAAGCTCAGCGCCCGGGCGATGGAGGCGCGCTGCTGCATGCCTCCGGAAAGCTGCCAGGGGTATTTTTTCTCGAAACCCGAAAGGTTCACCAATTCCATGGTGCGCTTGATGCGCTCGGCCTGTTCCTGTGCCGAATGCCCCATGATTTCGAGCGGCAGGGCGATGTTCTTTTCGATGGTGCGCCAGGGATAGAGCGCGGCCGCCTGGAACACATAGCCATAGGCCCGATTGCGCCGCGCTTCCTCCGGCGTCTGGCCATTGACAGTCAGCGTGCCCGAAGTGGGCTTTTCGAGATCGGCAATGGTGCGCAGGAAGGTGGTCTTGCCGCAGCCCGAAGGGCCAATGAAGGAAACGAAGTCGCCCTTCTCGATGGTGAGATTGACATCGGACAGCGCAACGATATCGCCATCGCCGGTGGGGAAGGTGAGGCCGAGGTTCTGGGCGGAGACGACGGTGGTCATATTAGTCCTTCACGACAATCGTCACGCCCAACTCGCGCTCCACGATCTCTTTGACGGCCATGATGCCGCCAGCGCTTTTCTCGATAGCAGAGCGGAGCTTCTGATCGTGGCCCGGAAGGAAGTCCCCAGACCGAGTCTCTCCTCCGCAGCCGCATAGGCAAGGCTTCGCCGCCATCCTCAAACCCCCGTCGCCGGAATGCCAGTGCGTTCCACCTTGCGGGGGGCGACAATGTCCTTCCACTGGCTCAGGGCCCGGTTCACAGGGTTCTTTGCCTCGCGGGCGACGAACTTGCCGTGGCCCGGCTCGGCCTTGACCTCGCTTTCAACGATGGAAACCTTGCCGCGGCTCAAAACGAAGCGCGGGAGGCCAGTGACCTCGAAGCCTTCAAAGACATTGTAGTCGATCACCGATTGCTGGTTGCCGGCCGAAATGGTCTTGCTTCGCTTGGGGTCCCAGACCACGAGATCGGCATCGGCGCCGACCATCACCGCACCCTTTTTGGGGTAGAGGTTGAGGATCTTGGCGATATTGGTCGAGGTAACGGCAACGAATTCATTGGGCGTGAGGCGCCCGGTATTGACGCCCTTGGTCCAGAGGACCGGCAGGCGATCTTCGAGGCCGCCCGTGCCATTGGGGATTTTCGAGAAATTGCCGACGCCGAAACGCTTCTGATCTGTGGTGAAGGCGCAGTGGTCGGTGGCGACGCAGGAGAGCGAGCCCGCCTGCAGCCCGGCCCAGAGCGAATCCTGATGCTGCTTGTTGCGGAAGGGGGGCGACATGACCCGGCGGGCGGCATGGTCCCAATCGGGGTTGAAATATTCGCTCTCGTCCAGCGTCAAATGCTGGATCAGCGGCTCGCCATAGACCCGCATGCCCTTTTGCCGGGCGCGACGGATGGCCTCGTGAGCCTGTTCGCAGCTTGTGTGCACCACATAGAGCGGCACCCCGGCCATGTCGGCCAGCATGATGGCGCGATTGGTGGCTTCGCCTTCGACTTCGGGGGGCCGGGAATAGGCATGGCCTTCGGGGCCATTATTGCCCTCGGCGAGCAGTTTGGCGGTCATGGCGGCAACGACATCGCCGTTTTCGGCATGGACCAGCGGCAGCGCGCCGAGCGCAGCGCAACGCTGGAAACTGGCGAACATCTCGTCGTCGTTGACCATCAACGCGCCCTTATAGGCCATGAAGTGCTTGAACGAGGTGATGCCGCGGTCGACCACCTCGGCCATTTCATTGAACACCTGCTCGCCCCACCAGGTGATGGCCATGTGGAAGGAATAATCCGTCGAGGCTTTGCCCGACTTGTTGTCCCACATTTTGAGGGCCTCAAGCAGGCTCTGGTCCGGGTTGGGCAGGCAGAAATCGACCACCATGGTGGTGCCGCCGGCCAGCGCCGCCCGCGTGCCGCTCTCGAAATCATCGGCCGAATAGGTGCCCATGAAGGGCATTTCGAGATGGGTATGCGGGTCGATGCCGCCGGGCATGATCAGGCAGCCGGTGGCGTCGAGGGTCTCGTCGCCTTTGAGGTTCTTGCCGATCTCGACAATGGTGTCGCCCTCGATCTTCACATCGGCCTCATAGCTGAGATCGGCTGTGACGATGGTGCCGTTCTTGATGACTGTGCTCATAATGCGTTCCCTTGTCTTTTGGTGTCACACCCTGCCTGCGCCTTCTCCTGAGCGCCGTGGCGAGTGTGAAATTCCTGAAACTACTCCACGATCCCCGCTGTCTCGACCACGGCGTGGAACAGCACGTCGGCTCCTGCGGTCGCCCATTCCTTCGAAATGTCCTCGTCCTCGTTGTGGCTGAGGCCATCGACGCAGGGGCACATGACCATGGCGGTGGGGTAGAGCCGATTGATCCAGCAGGCGTCGTGCCCGGCGCCCGAGACGATGTTGCGGTGGCTGTAGCCGAGCCGGTCGGCGGCGTCGCGGACGGCCTTGACGCAGTTTTCGTCGAAGGTGACGGGGTCGAAATGGCCGGTCGGCTCGATGGACAGCCCGAGGCCCAGTTCCTCGGCGATTTTTGCCGCCTCGGCCTCGATCTGCTCGCGCATCGAGGTGAGCTTGTCCAGTTCTGGCGAGCGGATGTCTATGGTGAACACCGCCTTGCCCGGAATGACATTGCGCGAATTGGGATAGACATTGGCCTGCCCCACTGCGCCCACGGCATTGGGCTGATGCGCCATGGCGATACGGTGCACTGCCTCGGTCACGCGGGCCATGCCGAGGCCCGCATTGACGCGCATGTTCATCGGGGTCGAGCCGGTATGGGCGTCCTTGCCGGTCAGCGTCACTTCGAGCCACCACAGGCCCTGGCCGTGGGTGACGACGCCGATATCCTTGCCCTCGGCCTCAAGGATCGGACCCTGCTCGATGTGCAGCTCGAAAAAGGCGTGCATCTTGCGCGCGCCGACCTGTTCCTCGCCCTTCCAGCCGATGCGCTCGAGCTCATCGCCGAAACGCAGGCCTTCGGCATCCTTGCGGTCAAAGGCCCAGTCGAGTTCATGCATGCCGGCAAAGACGCCCGAGGCCAGCATGGCAGGCGCAAAACGGGTGCCCTCCTCATTGGTCCAGTTGGTGACGACAATGGGATGGCGGGTCTTGATACCCAGATCATTGAGCGAGCGGATGACTTCGAGGCCGCCCAGCACGCCGAGCACCCCATCATATTTGCCGCCGGTGGGCTGGGTATCGAGATGGCTGCCGACATAGACCGGCAGGGCATCGGGATCGGTGCCTTCGCGGCGGGCGAACATGGTGCCCATCTGGTCGACGCCCAGGGTCAGCCCGGCCTCGTCGCACCAGCGGGCAAACAGCTCGCGCCCTTCCTTGTCGGCATCGGTCAGGGTCTGGCGGTTATTGCCGCCGGCCACGCCCGGGCCGATTTTTGCCATCTCCATCAGGCTGTCCCAGAGCCGGTCGCCATTGATCCGAAGGTTTTCGCCGGGAGAGGTCATGATGCTTACTCGCTGATAGGGTCGGCGTTGAGCCGATAGCTGCGTTTCTTGGTGGAAGCGGCGCGTGCGCCGCTGACCCCTCGCCCCTGAGGGGAGAGGGTGGCCGGAGCGAAGCGGAGGTCGGGTGAGGGGTCCATTGCCAGCACACTGGCTATGGCGTCCCGAACGGCTCCCGGATGGAGCAGAATGTCCCGGTTCCAGAAGCGAAGTACGGCGTAGCCTTGGGCATTGAGATAGGCCGTGCGCATTTCATCGCGCGCGCTTTCAGCATGCTGTCCGCCATCGGCTTCGACGATCAGGGCCGTCTCTCGGCAGACAAAGTCGGCGATGTAAGGACCAATACAGAGCTGGCGGACGAACTTGTGGCCATCCAGCTTACGGCCCCGCAGCAGGCTCCAAAGCTTTGCCTCGGCATCAGTGCTGTTGAGTCGCAGGGCGCGGGCCCGCGATACTGAACCCCTCACCCGACGCTTCGCGTCGACCTCTCCCCTCAGGGGAGAGGTGGGGACCGGTGCTCCAGAGGAAGTGCCGGAGCCTTCGCCCCCCCTCCCCTGAGGGGAGAAGGGTGGAGTGAGAGGTTCAGACTGTCTGTGCCCTCTCACCATGTTGCCTACTTCACGCTCGGGAAGCTGAATTCGGCGCCGCCCTTGATGCCGGCGGGCCAGCGGGTGGTGACGGTTTTGAGCCGCGTGTAGAAATGCACGCCCTCGGGGCCGTAAATGGAATGGTCGCCGAACAGGCTCCGCTTCCAGCCGCCGAAGCTGTGATAGGCCACCGGCACCGGGATGGGGACGTTGATGCCCACCATGCCCACTTCGATCTTGTCGGCAAATTCACGGGCGGCGTCGCCGTCGCGGGTGAAGATGGCCGTGCCATTGGCATACTCATGGCCGTGGATCAGATCGACCGCATCCTGGAAGCTGTCGCGACGGACCACCGAGAGCACGGGCCCGAAGATCTCCTCCTTGTAGATCTTCATGTCCGGCTCGACATTGTCGAACAGGGTGCCGCCGACATAATAGCCTTCTTCATAGCCCTGCAGCTTGAAGCCGCGGCCATCGACGACCAGCTTGGCGCCTTCTTCGACGCCAGAATCGATATAGCCCAGGATCTTGTCGCGGTGCATTTTCGTCACCACCGGACCCATTTCGGCGTCCTTGTCGGTGGCCGGACCGATCTTCAAACTCTCGACGCGGGGTTTGAGCTTGGCAACAAGTGCGTCGGCGGTGTCCTTGCCGACGGGCACGGCCACGGAAATGGCCATGCAGCGCTCGCCGGCCGAGCCATAGCCGGCGCCCATCAGCGCGTCGGCGGCCTGGTCCAGATCGGCATCGGGCATGATGACCATGTGGTTCTTGGCCCCGCCCAGCGCCTGCATGCGCTTCCCGGCCTTTGTGCCGCGCTGATAGACATATTCAGCAATGGGGGTGGAACCGACAAAAGAGACGGCCTTGATATCGGGATGGTCGAGAATGCCATCGACCATTTCCTTGTCGCCATGCACGACATTGAGAATACCTTCGGGAAGCCCGGCTTCCATGAAGAGGTTCCAGGCCAGCATGGAAGCTGACGGGTCGCGCTCGGAGGGCTTGAGGATGAAGGCATTGCCGCAGGCAATAGCGGCCGGATACATCCACATCGGCACCATGGCCGGGAAGTTGAACGGGGTGATGCCGGCTACGACACCAAGCGGCTGGCGATCCGAATAGCTGTCGATGCTGGGCCCCACATTGCGGGAGAATTCACCCTTCAAAAGCTGGGGAATGCCACAGGCGAAATCGACACAGTCGATGCCGCGCGCCACTTCGCCCAGCGCATCGTCATGCACCTTGCCGTGTTCGCGCGAAATCTCGCGGGCCATGTCGTGGGCATATTGATCGAGCAGCGCCTTGAACTTGAACATGACACGGGCGCGCTTCATGGGCGGGGTATTGCCCCAGGCCACTTGCGCCTTGACCGCGTTTTCGACCGCAGCATTGAGCTCGGCCATGGTCGAGAGCGGCAGTTCGGCGCTCTGCTCGCCCGTGGCCGGATTGTACACCGGGACGCGGCGGGTGGATGACGAGACATAGCGCTTGCCGGCGACAGCATTTTCGATGACGTGCATCAGGGCTTCCCCTCCAGATTGGGAACGTTCATTCTATATTCTTCTATATAGAATTTTTGTTCCATTCTATTCAAGCGTCTTGAGGATGCCCGACAGGGTCGAGACGATTTCGCCGATCTGGCTCTCCGAGATGATCAGCGGCGGGGAGAGCGCGATGATGTCACCGGTGGTGCGCACGAGCAGGCCCTGTTCATAGGCCTTGAGGAAGGCCGAGAAGGCGCGCTTGGTGGGCGAACCGGCAATGGGTTCAAGCTCGATGGCGCCGACCAGGCCGATATTGCGGATATCGATGACGTGCGGCAGGCCCTTGAGGGAGTGCAGTGCATCCTCCCAGACCTTGGCCAGCGCTGCACCGCGCGTCAGCAGGCCTTCTTCCTTATAGGTGTCGAGCGTGGCCAACGCCGCGGCCGAGGCGACCGGATTGCCCGAATAGGTATAGCCGTGGAAGAACTCGATCAGATGTTCGGGGCCCTGCATGAAGGTGTCGTGGATCTCGGCCGAGACCATGACTGCGCCCATCGGGATGACGCCATTGGTCAAGCCCTTGGCGGTGACCATGATGTCGGGCGTGACGCCGAAATAGTCGGCCCCGAAGGGGGTGCCCAGGCGCCCATAGCCGGTGATGACCTCGTCAAAGATCAGCAGAATGCCATGCTTTTTGGTGATCTCGCGGAGGCGCTTGAGATAGCCGGGGGGCGGAATCAGCACGCCGGTGGAGCCGGCTACCGGCTCGACAATGACGGCGGCAATGGTGGAGGCATCGTGCAGGGTGACGATGCGTTCGAGCTCGTCGGCGAGATCGGCGCCATGCTCCGGCTCGCCGCGCGAAAAGGCGTTGTTGGCAAGGTTATGGGTATGCGGCATGTGGTCGACGCCACCAAGCAGCGTGCCGAACATCTTGCGGTTGGTGACGATGCCGCCCACCGAAATACCGCCGAAATTGACGCCGTGATAGGCGCGTTCGCGCCCGATCAGCCGGGTACGCGACCCTTCGCCTTTTACGCGATGATAGGCCAGCGCGACCTTGAGCGCGGTTTCCACCGATTCGGAGCCCGAATTGGTGAACAGCACATGATCCAGGCCATCGGGGGCCAGGTCGACCAGGCGATTGGCCAGTTCGAACGCCTTGGGGTGGCCCATCTGGAAGGCGGGGGCATAATCGAGCTCGCCGGCCTGCCGGGCAATAGCCTCGACGATTTTCGGGCGCGCATGACCGGCATTGACGCACCACAGGCCCGCCGTACCATCAAGCACCTGGCGCCCGTCGGAGGTGGTGTAGTGCATGTCCCTGGCGGCCACGAACATGCGTGGTGCCTTCTTGAACTGCCGGTTTGCCGTAAAGGGCATCCAGAACGCGCTGAGATCGTTTGGCGCAACATTGGACGAAGTGGACACGAACGCTCGCTCCCGTTGAATTTGGCCTGGCCTCGTTTTGGGTCTTGACGCGGCGGTCCGAACCCCGGAAATTTTGACCAGTTGGAAAAATGTTAGCATCCCTACACATTCCCGCAAGGCGAAAATGTCCGGAAAAAAACTCAAAGCCGTCGAGCACCACCCGGTCAGCGCCAAGCGCCAGCACAAGGCCGATGCCAAGGCGGCCGCGACCCATCCGCCGCCACGGCAGCGCCCGCTGACCCGCATCCAGAAGGAAAAGCAGAACATCATTCTCGAGGCGGCGCTGGAAGTGTTCTCGGTGCATGGCTTCCGCGGCTCGACCATCGACCAGATCGCGGAAGTGGCCGGGATGAGCAAGCCGAACCTGCTCTATTATTTCCCGCGCAAGGAAGAGATTCACCGCCGGCTGATCGCCGCGCTGCTCGACACCTGGCTGGCGCCGCTGCGCGACTTTGACGAGCATGGCGACCCGTTCACCGAAATCCGCTCCTATATAAGGCGCAAGCTGGAAATGGCGCGGGATTTTCCGCGCGAAAGCCGGCTGTTCGCCAATGAAATGCTGCAGGGCGCGCCGCGCATCAGCGAGATGATCGAGATCGATCTCAAGGCTCTGGTGGATGAAAAGGCCAAGATCTTGTTGACCTGGATGGAGCAGGGACGGCTGGCCCGCACCGATCCCTATCATTTGATCTTTTCGATCTGGGCGACCACGCAGCATTACGCCGATTTCGACGTGCAGGTGCGGGCCGTTCTGGGCAAGGGCCGCAATGGTGAAGGGCGTTTCGAGGATGCGGCACGCTATCTCGAACAGCTCTTCATGCACGGTCTGTCGCCCAAGCCGCGCGTGAACGGATCGGCCTAAACGGCCGCAACGGCATTCAGGCGCTTCTGGCCAGGTGTTCTGGTTTGGGACCATCACCGGCTAGGTCGCCACGCGGCTCGGGCCGGACTTCGCCGGCAAAGCAGAACGCGCCGCCATCGTGGCGCTTGGCTTCGTAAAGCGCCCTGTCAGCCTGCTTGAGCAAGGCGGTGGCTGGCTGGCCGAGACCATTCTGCACAATGCCCAGGCTTACACCCACGCTGACATTCCAGCCCACCGAAGCCAGCGGCACGCCAATAGCGGCGATGCAGTCGCGTGCCAGGCGCACAAGATCAGTCCGCTGGTTGCGATGCACGATGGCAACGAACTCGTCGCCGCCGATCCGGGCCAGAAATTCGCCGGGCAGCAATTGGGCGGTCAGCCGCTGGGCCACCTCGATCAGCGCCAGGTCGCCGGCATGATGCCCGAACAAATCGTTCACCGGCTTGAACCGGTCGAGATCGAAAGCCAGCACGGAATATGTCCAGTCGCCTGCCGCGAGCCGGGACAATTCCCCTTCGAGCGCCAGACGATTGGGCAGGCCGGTCAGATGATCACGCAGGGCCTGGCGTTGCGCGGCGATGCGTTGATGTTCGATGCGCCGCACATGACCCAGCATGGCCACGAGACAGGCCAGCACGCTACCGATGAGCACCAGCATAAGCGGGACGCGCAGGGGCGCAAAGGTGTTGAACAGGTAGAGCCCCGGCCGCTCGGCGGTCCAGGTGAGGAAGTGACTGCCCAGCGGGCCGGACAATAGCGGCAGGGATTGCTGAGACTCCCCAATGGCGGCCGCGGGCGACAGCGCAAGATTGCGCAGGCCGGCCACCTCTCCCAGCCGCTCGATGGCTGGCGTGATCTGATCTTGCGGCAAGGTCACCAGAATATCGGCGATCTGCGCGGCCCGCGCGCGCTCTTCGGCCATGGAGAGGCTATCGGTGGTCTGCATGACATGCAGGGTCGAGCCGATGAGTACCGCCCCGGCCAGCAGTGCGCCGACAAAAGCGCCAAACACCAGCCGCCGGATAGGCGCCAGTGCCTTGGCCGGGTCGGAATCCGGCAAAGTCAAGAATTTGTTAATTTTCGCGTCCACCACGCAGACCCTGCATCCAAGCCCATCCTGACCCGGCAATGGTTGGCAAGTGGTTAGCGCGACATGTCTTTTCACATGTGTGAAGCTTCGGGCCGCACCAGCGCCATCAGGGCTAGCGGCCGCTGTTCAGGGTCGGCAAAGAACGCCAGCCACTCTTCCGCCCCATCGGCATGGCGGTGCACCACATGCGGCGGCTGAAGGAAGGCGATCCCCTTGGCCACAAGGTCGGCGTGGGTCGCCCTGATATCGTCGACGCGGAAATAAAGGATCGATTCAGGTCCGGCGTCCGCGCTTTGCTGCAAATAGAGCCTGGTGCCTCCGGCATCGAAAAACGCCATGCCCTCGGCCTCGATCAGAAGCGGCAGGCCGAGCACGTCGCCGTACCAGGCCTTGGCCGCGGTTATGTCCGTGACAGTGCGGGCGATCTGGCCGATGGGGCCCAGAAATGCCGTCTGGGTCATGTCATGCTCCTCCATTTCTGCCACAGTATAGACCGGCTTCGCATTTACGCCGCAACAAGCCCTGCACACGCCATTAACGCGCGCCGAGCCATGCTCGGCGGCAGGACGCAGAGGGACCTTACCATGCCAGAGCCGAGCACAAGCACACTGGGCCGCAAGGACTGGTTGTGGCTTGTGGGAATCTGGGTTCTGGTCGCCGCCACCCTATTGTGGCGCAGCGTGAACGGCAGCGCCGGTGTGCCGCTGTTTCTCGACACCGATGACGCCATGCGCATGGTGGTGGTGCGCGATTTTCTCGACGGACAGGGCTGGTACGATCTGGCCCAGCATCGGCTCAACACGCCGTTCGGCGCGGAAATCCACTGGTCGCGGCTGGTCGACCTGCCATTGGCCGGACTGGTCTGGCTGGCGCGCCAATTCACAGGCCTGAGACAGGCCGAATGGGTGGCCGGCATGGTCTGGCCGCTCTTGCTTCTGGGCGTGCTGCTCTGGCTCAGCGCCCGCACGACGCTGGAACTGGTTGGGCGGCCCGGCTTGCTGCCCGGGCTGGTGCTGCCGATCCTCAGCCCGGCCATTCTCGCCGAATTTTCGCCTGGACGGGTCGACCACCACAACGTGATTATTGTTCTGACCATGGCCACGCTGGTGGCGAGTCTCTTGGCGCAGCGGCGGTCCGGCGCTGCCTGGATCGCCGGATTATGTGCGGCGCTGGCGCTGTCGATCGCGCTCGAAGCCGTGCCGGTCATGCTGGCCGCAATCCTGGCCTTTGGACTGAGCTATGTCGCTGACCCGGCCCGCGCCGGCAATCTGATGCGGTTCGGCTTGGGCCTTGGCGGCGGGTTGGTGGGCATGCTGATGCTGGCCCGGCCGCCCGGCCGTTGGCTGGAGGCGGCCTGCGACATGATCTCGCCGGTTTATGTTCTGGCCGGTGTCTTGGCCGGGCTGGCCTTTGTGCTGGTGGCGCGCCTGCCCGCGCCGCGCCGGGCCTGGCAGCGGCTGGGGCTGCTGGCCGGGCTCGGGTTTGCCGCAGGCGCTGCGGTCGTCCTGGCCTATCCGCAATGCCTGGGCGGGCCCTATGCAGCGCTCGACCCCTGGCTGCGGGACAACTGGATCGGCGCCATTATCGAGGCCAAACCCTGGCATGCCTCGCTGCCCGAATTGCCGGCCTATGCCATCACCGTGGCTGCGCCGGTCTTTCTGGGGCTGATCGCTGCGGCACTGGCCTTTCGCGCGACACCGGAAAAGCGGCTGGGCTGGCTGACGCTGCTGGTGTTTCTGGTGCTCACAATGGTGGTCATGCTGGCGCAAATCCGGGGGGCGCGGCTGGCCATCCTGCCCACCATTCCGGCCGCGGCCTGGCTGATCGCGGTGACGCAGCAGCGCTATCTGGCCCAGCGCAAACTGCTGCCCGGGCTGTCGCTTGCCGGCGCCTGGTTGGTGTTTTCCGGGATGATCCTGAGCATGGTGGTGTCCAGCGTGGTCAATCTGCTGCCCGATGGGCGGGCGCAATTGGTCAGTGCAACCCGCGCCAGCAAATTACCCTGCCTTGTCGGTGACGCCTTTGCCGATCTGCGCGGCTTGCCGCCGGAACGGGTGATGACGCCGATTGATCTGGGCGCGCATCTGCTGCTTGAAACACCGCATGGCGTGGTCGCTGCGCCCTATCATCGCAACGAAGAGGGCGTGCTGGACGCTTTCCGTTTCTTCAATCAGCCGGTGAGCGAAGCCCGGCAGATCGCCACCAACCGTGGCCTGGGGCTGCTGGTCACCTGCCCGGCCATGCCCGAAATGCAGGGCACAGGGCTTGGCGAGCCCAACACCGTTTTGAGCCTGCTGGCCGCCGGTACGCCGCCGGACTGGCTGGAGGACGTCTCGCTTGATGGGCCGCTCAAGATCTATGCAATCCTGCCCTAACAGGCACCAAAAAGGCGCCCCGGCAAGCCGGGACGCCCTGTGATAGATCGTGATCGCGGCAACGTGCTATTCGGCGGCCACGCCTGTGCCGATGGGGCAGCTCACGCCGGTCCCTGCCAGGCCGCAATAGCCATTGGGGTTCTTGGCCAGATATTGCTGGTGATAGGTCTCGGCAAAATAGAACGGCCCGGCCGGGGCGATTTCGGTGGTGATCTTTCCGAGTCCACGGGCGTCGAGCGCCCGCTGATAGGCGGCGCAGCTGTTCGCCACGATGTCCGCCTGTTTGGGCGTAGTTGTGTAGATGGCCGAGCGATATTGGGTGCCCACATCATTGCCCTGGCGCATGCCCTGGGTCGGGTCATGCTCTTCCCAGAAGCTTTTGAGCAGGGTGTCGAGGCTGATCGCAGTCGGGTCAAAGACCACCTTGACCGCCTCGGTATGGCCGGTGCGGCCCGAGCAGACCTCTTCATAGCTCGGATTGGGTGTATGCCCGCCCTGATAGCCCACGGCGGTGACATGGACGCCGGCCAGTTTCCAGAACAGGCGCTCGGCGCCCCAGAAACAACCAAGGCCAAAATAGATGGTTTCAGCCCCGGCCGGATAAGGCCCCTCGAGCGCCTGGCCATTGACGAAATGGTCCTGTGTTATGGGCATCACCTCGTCGCGGCCCGGGAGAGCCTCGGCGGGTGTGGGGATCGTGGTCGGCTTTTGACGGAAGAACATCAGTTGCTCCTTTCAGCCCTCTATTCGGTGGCGACCGCAAAACGGTTACGCCGGATCAGATCTGTTCCTGACGCAGGAAGCGTTCGCGGCGCGGGCGACGGCCAGCCAGCGCGATGACAATACCGGGCAGGCCGAGAACGGCAAAGGCCGGATAAGTCAGAAGCGCCTGCATGGTCGCATCAAGCAGATCGGCAAAGAAGCGGCTTTCGAAAAATCCGCTTACGGCGGCAAGACTTGGCGGGTGCACCTGGGTCCATGCCTCACCCAGACTGGTGAAAACAATCGCATTGGCCGCCAATGACTTGGTGCCATCAACGACAAGAAGAACCAGAGCCAGGCCAATCAGCCAGGTGCCCAATATTCTCAAGACAAGCCGCATCTATATTCCCTGTGCCTGACTTGACCAAGTCGAACCGGCCCCGGTTCGTTCCGATGCCGGGCACAAACGCCTTGTGCCATGCAGAAGGGCGCGCCACAAGCCGCCGGTTGTTTGGATGATATCGTGATCGGGGTCGTCAAAAACAATCGGGGACGCGCCAAAGTGATCCCTTGCGCCGCAAACGATGATGAGTATATTGCGCCTCGCTCGCAGCGGCCCCCAGGGGACCCGCGATCCCGGCCTTTCCAGACCGGGCATGAAGCGATGCGGAGAGGTGGCCGAGTGGTCGAAGGCGCACGCCTGGAAAGTGTGTAGGCGGGGAACCGTCTCAAGGGTTCGAATCCCTTTCTCTCCGCCATTTCTAAGTCATTGAAATTGCTATCACCGAGTTCGAATCGCAAGTCGGATCCTGTCACAGCATCCTGTCACAGCTGATAGGATGTTTGTTCCTTGCAAAGTTCCGTCGCATCTTTGGTCCACCGGCGAGGTCCGGTCTTCTGGTTTCGAAAGTCGGTGCCAGTTGACCTGATCGATCGCCTTGGCAAGTCGGACATTCGACGGTCGCTGCGAACGTGCAACGCCCGGGAGGCCCGACGAAGAGCGTGGACAGTGATTTTGTTCGTCGAGGATGCATTTGCAGTTTTGCGCGACGCGGGGCTCACGCTCCGAGCGCGCGATGCTTTGAATGTCGTCCTTGACCAGGTCTTTGAGGATTTAGACCGCAATGAAGTTCAGTGGTCGCAACGCCTGCGATATCGAGCCCTGATGGACACGCTTTTCTCTGGGGAGCGACCGAACGAAGGACCCAAAGCTCTGCCGAAGGGTCGCGCTGAATAGCCCCGAGTTTGCGCTGCCCTTCGACACCACGATTCCATCACGTGTCGTGACCTACACTCTGATGGGATGTTCCTCTGGGCTGTGATCCGACGTAACCCACACTTGGGAGGCGGCAACTAACGTTGATTCTGGAGACGCTCAGACCGGCTCACGGCCCCTGTTTCACCTTGGCATGTCCGTCTCTCCGCAAGCACTCTAGTGGTCCGACTCCGACGCTTCGAACCCTCACCAGAGCGATGTTTCGGATGACCGCAATGCGGACAAAACCGACATAGACTCAGCCGCTCATCAGCCTCTTGATGCCGCCGATGAAGATTGCGTCATCCTGGCTCTTCCGCTCGTCCAACAGACGCTCAGCATCCGCTCCCGCGCGGAAGCGCAGGCGGTCTCCGGTTTCGTGAGCGGCATCCCAGATGACCTCGGCCACCGTTTCAGGCGCGGATGGGTTCGATGCCAGTTTGCCGAACAGGCGGCCCATGTCCTCGGCGGTCGGCGCATAGTCCGAAAGGTTTTCATCCATCGCGAAATCGAAGGAGCTGCCGCCGAAGTTCGTCTTGATCATACCGGGTTCGACAATGCGCACCCGAATGCCAAGCGGTTCAAGCTCGTAGTGCAGTGCCTCTGACAGGCCTTCGACCGCGAACTTGGTGCCGTGGTACAGCGTGCCAAAGGGGAAGGTGATCTGGCCGCCGATGGAAGAGATATTGATGATCGTGCCTGATCGATTCTGGCGCATATGGGGCAGAACGGCCTTGGTCACCTCCAGAAGTCCAATCACGTTGGTGTCGAACTGTCGCCGGATACGGTCCATCGTGAAAGCCTCGAGGGCGCCGTATGCTCCGTAGCCTGCGTTATTGAGAAGCACGTCAATCTTGCCGAATCGGTCGATGCCCGCTGCAACTGCTGCCGGGATCGACGCTGCATGCGTCACATCCAGCCGGGTCACGAGCACATTGTCCAGACCGGCAAGCGCGCTGCCTCCGGAGGGGTCGCGCATCGTGGCGATAACGCTCCAACCGTTTGCCTGAAAGTGCCGGGCCGTCGCTTCGCCGATGCCGGAGGAGGCCCCTGTGATCAGTATGGTCTTCATGTCTGCCTCCTCATGCGTTCAGGTCGAGCATCTGTTCGATGCCGAAGTTGGTCAGGATGTTGCGGGTGACGTCGTGGAGCACCTCGTTGTATCGCTCGATCTCCGTGCCGACGCCTACATAGTCTACCACCGTCCGAAAGGGCTTTTCCCCAAACGGCATGTCAAGGAGGGCGACGACCGCCTCCGCGATCCGCTCTGGCCGTTGTTCGGGCGTTGCCTTGAGCATCTCGGCCAGCCCTGCATTGGACATCGCGGGCACAGCAGCGAACTCGCCGTATTCGACCTCGCGCGTTGCGTCGTTCGGGGTCACCATTCCATCAAAGAAAGCAGTCGGCATGGCCCCAGGTTCGATGATGCAGGACTCGATACCGAAACTCGAAAGCTCGGTGCGGTAGCATTCGACGATGGCTTCCAGCGCCCATTTCGATGCCGAGTATGTGCCGTAGAATGGAGTCGCAATTCGCCCGATCAAGCTCGACGTGTAGAGCACGGTTCCTCGAGCTTGCGCCCGAAGATGCGGAAGTGCTGCCCGCATGACCCGTTGAACGCCCATGACATTCACGTCGAAAACACGCGCCATGTCCTCTGGGGACATCAGCTCCTGGATGCCGTAGGAGCCAATCCCGGCGTTGTTGAACAAGATGTCGAGCCCGCCGAGTTGCGAGATCGCATCGGCGACACCGCGCTCGGTGCTGGTCGCGTCAGTCACATCCATCTCGACGATTTTTGCGCCTGCGGCTTCAAGCTCGATGACAGTCGCAGCATTTTTTCCGCTGCGGCTACGAACACTACCGGCGACGGAGTAGCCTTTCTGTAAGAGAGCCAGAGCCGTGGGCTTACCGAAGCCGCCGGCGATGCCGGTAATCAGAACGTTCTTCATCTTTGCCATTCCTTCATGTCGATATGGACACGATAATCACACCGGGCATGGCAATCTTTCTGATTCATCCAATTTTCTTGCTCAATTCTCCAGTCTAGGAGAATTTCAGTAATTTTACGTGCACTCCCATGCTAATGATCTGCGTCAGAGCAAGGGAGATTGTCATGACACCTGGAACACTGCTGAGCCGCGTGTCATCGATCCTCGACCAATCGGGGCTGAGGGAGGGGGCGCTGTTTCATGGCGACAGTGGGACACATCTGCTGCGCCACGAGGCCCCCACAGGCCAGAACGCAACCGTCTATCGGCCGCTGCTCTGCCTCATCCTGCAAGGCGCCAAGAACGTCGGGACAAGTTCAAAGGCGATAACGGTACGCGCCGGGCAATCACTGATCGTCAGCCATGCGCTGCCGGTCCTATCCCGGATTACCGAAGCTACGTTCAATACGCCCTACATCGCGCTTGTCTTCCGACTTGACCTGGACCTACTCCGCTCTCTGGCACCCGCTGTATTGCCTTCGTCGGACAGCAGGCCTGCGGATCCATTCTCGATTCATATGTGTGACACGAATGAAGAGATCGAAGACGCTATGCGGCGCTATTTCAGCCAATGCGAAACGGACGGGGCGCGGCGTCTGTTGGCCCCGATCACCGCTCGAGAAATCCACGCCCGATTGTTGATGGGGCGCCACGGCGAGACACTTCATAGACTGCTTTGGCACGAAAGCACGGCCAGCCGCATTTTTCAGGCCACGCGGGACATACAAACCCATCTCGCCAAGACGATCGCCGTCGGGGAACTGGCACGTAACGTCGGCATGAGCAGCTCGGCCTTTTTCGAGCAATTCAAAGCTGTGACCGGGACGTCGCCGCTGCAATACCAGAAAGACCTGCGCCTGCTCCATGCGCGCGAAGCCCTCCAAACCTCTAGCGCGAAAGTGTCAGAGATCGCGTTCGGTGTTGGATACGAAAGCTCGGCGCAGTTTTCGCGGGAATACTCCCGAAAATTCGGTCGATCGCCGAGAAGAGACCGGGAACTCGCACCGGCTGAGTGAACCATTTTGTGGTCCCAGGTTTGCTCCGTCTGCCGTCGAAGGCATGTCATCCGAAGTCAGCATGCTGCGACCGCGTTCTCGCTAGGTATGGGCCAAAGCCGACTTTGACCGCATTCCCTCTGGCCGCCCAAGTCGCGCCGCTCGATACTCAGCCGGGCGCCCCAAGCGCCTGGAAGCCTCGGTTTCGACTGGCGACGATCGCGTCCGGATCGGCGCGCCAGATAAAGGGCCTTGCCTCGGTCTCGTTGTGCTCGGCCATGAAGCTGTTGATTGCCGCCTGCAGATCAACGACTGAATGAAAGACGCCGTGCTTCAGGCGTCGGCGCGTGAGCTTGGCAAAGAAACCCTCGACGGCGTTCAGCCATGAACTCGATGTCGGCGTGAAGTGGAAGGTCCAGCGCGGGTGACGCACGAGCCAGGCGCGGACTCTCTCGTGCTTGTGGGCGGCGTAGTTGTCGAGAATGACGTAGATGACCTTGCCTGCCGGAATGTCTCGCTCAAGGGCGTTGAGGAAGCGGATGAACTCCTGATGCCGGGGCGCTGCATGTTCCGTCCGAAGACCTCGCCGGTCAGGACGTTCAACGCCGCGAACAGCGTGGTCGTCCCGTGTCGCTTGTAGTCGTGGGTCATCGTCGCGCCACGGCCCTTCTTCAGCGGCAGTCCCGGTTGGCTGCGGTCGAGCGCCTGGATCTGGGACTTCTCATCGAAACTGAGCACCACGGCATGGGCAGGCGGTGCAACATACAAGCCCACGATGTCGTGCAGCTTTTCGACAAAGGCGGGGTCCTTCGACAGCTTGAAGACGCGCCAGCGATGGGGCTGGGCCCGTTCGCGGCCCAGATGCGCTGCACCGTCGCGACACCGAGCCCCGGGGCTTCGCCATCGCCCGAGCCGTCCAGTGGGTCGCCTCGTGCGGTGGCGGCGCCTGCGTCCGCCGGACCACCTCGGCGGTCCTGCCGGCAGGGATCGGCGCCTTGCCCGGCGGTCGGGTCTTGTCGCGCAGCAGGCCCGCGATACCCGCCTCGGCAAACCGTTCCTGCCAGCGCCAAACGGTTGTCTTCGACTTGCCAGAGGCGGCCATAATGGCCTGCGTACCGAGGTCATCCGCAGTCAGCAGGATGATCCGCGCCCGCCAGACATGCTTCTGGGCCGCGTTCCGATCGGAGACGATCGCTTCAAACCTTCTGTGGTCCGAGGCCGAAACATTGATGGAAATTCCCGTGCGCATGACACAGATTCGCACAGGGGGAACCAGGCCGGAATCCCAAATCGGACTCTTCCGTTTGGGTCAATCCACGAGATCGCAGCCAGACCGCATACGGCCCCGCTGGAGGCGCTACCTAGGAGACTTGAGCGGCAGGGGGTAGTTCTCCCGAGGCTGCACGGCGCTGGCTGACAAACCGCTCGCCTTAATCGTTCTCCCCATTGGCCGATATTGCCCAAAGGAGAATGAAAATGGGTATCTCACAATATGACCCCGCCAGAGGTCGGCCGGTGCAGTTTGCAGTTTCAGGGCCTGGTGGCTGAAGAGCTGATCGCTGCGGCGTCACATGGGCCGGCCTGACAAAAAATTACCGCCAAGATCTTGCCGCCCGGCTCTTCTGTACCAATCTCTTCCTCCGTGACCGGGCCCCTCTGGCGTCGGCGGCATTGTCCGCCACGCGATGTCGGATCACCTCGGCAGGGCCTGCGGGCATCTGCGTGTGGTGCCCCATCAATGTCCTGGTCCCCATGCGCACTCCCTCAGCTCCGCCGAGCGGCACCTTGAGAGGAGATATGCATGACCAAAGACAAATCCCCCCACCAGAATGATCTGTTCCTGCGCGGCGTTCGCTTGAGGGCTCGGCATGCTGCAGATGCGCGCGAGATGCACCAGCAGGCTGACCGGGCGACCACAGAGGATTTCTTCCAGGCCCTTGTGGCCGCAGTCGCCGTCATCGCCCATGCGGATGGTCATCTCGCGCTGGCCGAAAGGCGCAAGCTGATAGAGGCCTTTGTCGCCAGCCCAGCGATGCAGGGATTTTCAGTCACTGAGCTCGCCCAGGAACTTGCTGACTATGGTCGGGCTTATGGCTACGACCCCCATAGTGCAGACAAGCGCGCATTGGACTGTTTGTCGGCCAGCGTGCTGAGTGCCGAGCAGCGTGAGACTATCCGGCAAACTTGCCATCAGGTGATTACCGCAGATGGCCTCGTACACCCGGTCGAGCTGGGTGCCTTGCATCGGGTCCAAAGTGCCCTTGGCCTTGTGGGAGACGCTTGATGAGGCGTCCTCTGATACATCGATGCAACCAGGAGGGCAGCAAATGGACCTCCTGACCAACCTTTTCCTGGGGCAGCCTCTATGGATGTGGCTGGGTTTCCTCGGCCTTGTGATCGCATTGCTGGCCTTTGACCTGGGCGTGCTGCATCGGGATGGGCACGAGATCGAGGTGCAAGAAAGTCTCTTGCTGTCCGGCTTCTATATCGCGCTTGGATTGGCCTTTGGCGGCTTTGTCTGGTGGCAGCTGGGTGCCCAGTCTGGTGTCGAATATCTCACCGGTTTCGTGGTCGAAAAGAGCCTGGCCATGGACAATGTCTTCGTCATTGCGATGATCTTCGGCTATCTCGCCATTCCCCGCCAGTTACAGCATCGCGTGCTGTTCTGGGGCATATTGGGCGTCATCGTGCTGCGCGCGATCATGATCGGTCTGGGTGCCACTTTGGTGTCCGAATATGGCTGGATTCTCTACATCTTCGCCGCCTTCCTGATCTTCACCGGTATCCGGATGCTGATGATCGGACACGAAGAGACGGACCTCAGCCAAAATCCGGTTTTGCTGTTCATGAAGAAGCGTTTCCGGGTCACCGAGACCCTCCAGGGTGATCGCTTCTTTGTTCGTCAGGTCGATCCGGCGACAGGACGCATGGAGCGGTACATGACGCCGCTCTTTCTGGCGCTGGTCATGATCGAGATCGCGGACGTTATCTTTGCCGTGGATTCGGTGCCGGCAATTTTTGCCATCACCACCGATCCTTACATCGTCTATACGTCCAATATCTTTGCCATTCTTGGTCTGCGCGCGCTCTATTTCGCGCTGGCCGCCATCATTCATCGCTTTGCCTATCTCAAGCAGGCGTTGGCTGTACTGCTGGTGTTCATCGGGTCCAAGATCTTCCTGGCGGACCTGCTGGGCTGGGATAAATTCCCCGCCGAATGGTCGCTGTCCATCACGGCGATAATCCTGGCAAGCGGGATTGCATACTCGCTCTGGCGAACGGCACCCCCGCAGCATTGACAACGACGGGGACGCGGCTGGGCCGCGTCCCCTCTTCCCTTTGGCGCGGTCAGCGCCCATTGGTTGCGGAACGCGGCTCAGCTCACGCGGCCATCCAGTACACGGATCTGCCGGCGGCAGATTTCGGCGATCCTTTCGTCATGGGTCGATATCAGAAAGCTGGTCTCTTCCTGGCGATTGATTTCCCCGATCAGGTCCATCACCTGTGTGGCCGACTCCCTGTCGAGATTACCGGTTGGCTCATCGGCAAGGACCAGTTCAGGCTGGTTCATCAGGGCACGGGCAATTGCCACCCGTTGCTTCTGTCCGCCAGACAGCTGGGTGGCCAGAAACTCCATGCGGCTGCCAAGCCCCACCCGGTCCAGCAATTCGCGTCCACGCGCCCGCGCTGCCGCAGTTTCGCGACCCGCTTTCACCGCGGTTGGGAAGATGACGTTTTCCAGGGCCGTGAAATCGGGCAACAGGTGATGGAACTGGAAGACGAAGCCAATGTGTCGGTTGCGAAACTCGGTGAGTTCTCGATCATCTGCCGAGGTCAGATCCTGATCCAGCATGAGGTGCTGCCCCGATGTCGGCTTCATAAGCGTGCCCAGAATAGTCAGCAGCGTGCTCTTGCCAGAACCTGATGGGCCCAACAAGGCCGCCAATTCACCCGTGTCCAGCGTCAGGTTGAGACCCTTGAGGACAGGGGTTGCCGTATCGCCTTCGCCATAGGTTTTGACAAGATCTCGGACTTCAACCAGCGTGCTCATTGGCCGATCACCGAGACCGGGTCGACACGGGCAGCGGCCCGGGCGGGAAGAATGGATGCCAGAATGGCGCCGATCGTGGTCAGTGTTATGGCCAGGTCATAGGCGCCTTGTCGGACGTCTATGGGCAAACCACCTTGTGGTGCTACCTCCGGCAAAGGAAAGGGAGAAAGGGCCGCGTACCCCAAGCCGGCGCCTATAAGTCCGCCAAGCAGACCAATCATGGTGCCTTGGGTCACAAAGACGAAGATCACAAAGCCTTGGGTGGCCCCCATCGCTCGCATAATGCCAATTTCGGGCCGTCTCCTGTAGGTCGACAGCAGCAGCGCGCTGGCTACGCCGATCACGATGGTAATCAGCGCAAAGCCCTTGATGAGATTGCCCGAATTGGCCTGCGCCCTCAGGCCATCCAGTAATTGAGCGTTGCCCTCCGTCCAGGGTTTGGCCTCAAGGCCGGTATCGGCGGCCAGTTGGCGCGCATAGTTCTCCGCCTGATTGAGGTCGTCGAGCTTGATTTCTATACGTGAGATTCCCTGCGGCGCATCGAACAGCGTTCGTGCGACAGAAAGGCTGACAAAGGCTGAGCGACTGTCCAGCGCGTCCAAACCAAGTTCGAATAGGCCGCCAACAACCAGTGGCAGTTCGAGCCCGTTGGCGGAGCGAAGGCGCACCACCTGCCCGACACGTAACCCCAGGTCCTCAGCCAGACGTGTCCCCAGAAGCACATTGGAACTGTTGAGGTCAGTGCTGCCTGCCCTGATATTCCTCCCGATATTGGCAATGGCGGAGACTTTGTCGGGCTGCACGCCGGTGACGCCCACGGGCGCTGTTGCCTGACCCCGCACCAGAAATCCGTTGCCCACGATTTGAGGTGACACTGCCGTCACACCGGGTGTCGTCTCGATCAGAGGGATGAAGGCATCTGCCGTGCGCAACAGTTCGATCTGTGTGGTGTCACGCTGCCGAACAATAAGCAGGCCCGGAGTCTCGGGCAGCAACGCGCTGGCGTCACGGCTGGGCGCTTCTATGGTCACATGGGCTATGTCGCCGACGGTGCGTTGCACCAAAAATACCGCAAGCCCTCCGATCAGGGCACTCATAAATATGAAAACGAACACGCCAACCGCGACACCCGTGATGAGCAATCCAGTTTGTGCCTTGTTTGCCGTCAAATAGCGCGTAGCGATCTTGAGACCATAGAGCATGGATCTATTCCGCAACCGCCAGCTGTCCCGGAATAACGTTCGTAGGATCGAGTACCACGACGTCGCCTGGTTCGATCCCGTCGGTCACCATGACCCGTTCGGCCGGCCAATCCGCGAAATTTATCTCCTGCTCCCGGACTACGCCGTCTTCAAGAAGTAATAGATGGCTTTGCGTTCCCGCCGTCACGATTGCTCCCCTCGGCACGGAAATGGCCGAGTCTATCTCAGACACGATGATGTTGGCGCTGACGGTCAGTCCGACAGGCAGATCGACCGGACTGTCGAAGGCAATTTTAATCGCCCGTCCGCCGGTGGTCGTATCGACAGTGGGGGAGGTAAAGACGATTGTTCCTTCTTGAGCCACAGTATTGCCCGCTGGCCTGAGCAGGACGTCGAGGCCGTTGGAAATGCGAGAGGAGTACAACTCGTCGACGTTTGTCTCGACCAGCAGTTCGCTGAGGTCAGCGACAGTGTAGAGATTGGTCTGTGTATCCACCAATTGGCCGCGATCAATGGACCGATCCAGCACAACCCCGTCGATTGGGGATTTGATCGTATATTGCTCCAACTGACTTCTGGCCTGGTCGAGCGCGGCTGCAAGGCGCGACACTTCATTGCTGGCCTCAGTCAGCGCAAGTTCAGCGTCTTCGCGAGTGGAGCGCGGCGTGTTTTCGCCCAGGGCTTGCGCGCGTGCCGCATTAGCCTCGGCCTGTTGCTGGCGCACCAAGCCGGCATCCAGCGCGGCTTGTGCTTGTTCGAGCAGCGCTCGAGGTTGGGCCGTATCGAGTTGCACTAACACTTCGTCGGCGCTCACGCTTTCTCCCTCGCCTGCTCCGACTGAGACAGCCATCCCTGAGACAGCGGAGCGAACCTGGATGGTTTCACGCGCCACAACTCTGCCATTCACCGCCAAAGCCTGTATCAGCTTGTCCTGCTTGGCTACTTCGACCTCAACGCGGACAGGTTTCTCCTCCCAGGGCCGTTCGAAATAGGCATAGGCGGAACCGGCAGCGACCAGAAGGAAGCCGGTTATGATCCAACCGAAGCGCCTCCTGCGGCGCCCGCTGACTTGGGTGCCGGGGGTATTTTGGTTCGATGCCATAACTTATATCTCGTGATTGCTCTCAATCACTACGGCGTTCGTGCGCAACCAGATTTGATTGCATCCATCCGGCAAGAAGTTTCCTTCATCCTGGCGCGAGACGCACAAACACCTGTTGTGGTTCGGCCATTTCCTTCGGGCTTAGCCAATAGACTGTCCCGTGATAGAGATTGAGCATCACTGATTTTTTGGACGGAATCTGATGTGGGGGCGTGCTTTCGCCGCAACAATGCGACCATCCGGTCGGTGCGGCTACCATTTGAACCGCCGGCTAGTGATCGTTCCATTGGTATCACGTTCTGGAAGTGGTGCTCATCGACTTTAAGCAGCCGGAACACATTCGAGATCGCCGACGATGCTATACGTCAGCGCGCGTGAGAAAGGCACTATTCAGACAATAAGGCTTGAACAAATGGCTGGATCGTTTTCACGATAAGGCGCACGCCCTCGGCATTTGGATGCATGCCATCGGACTGGTTCAACGACGCATCGGTCGCGACACCTTCGAGGAAGAAAGGGTAAAACTCGGCATCATACTGCTGTGCCAATTCCGGAAATACCGCGTCATAGGCTGTGACATATTCGGTTCCAAGGCTTGGACTGGCGCGCATCCCGGCCAGCAGTACTGGAATGTTTTCCGCTTCGAACCGCGCCAGAATGGCACTGAGATTTTCGCGCATGGCTTCGACCGGCAGGCCTTGCAGCATGTCGTTCGCTCCCAATTCAAGGATTACCGCGTCGGGCCGCTCGCCCAAAGACCAGTCGAGGCGCGCGCGCCCATCCGCGGAAGTGTCGCCCGAGACGCTGGCGTTGACGATGGTGACGTCGTCGCCCAGAGCCCGTTGCAACTGACCAGCGAAGCCGTCTGCTTCGGATAGTCCGAGCCCCGCCATAAGGCTGTCGCCATAGAGCATCAGTGTCTTTTCATCGGCTGCCACTGGCGCTACCCCGAGCGTCAACAAAGACACCACGATGGCTGCTTCACGAACAATTTTTGCTGTCATCACTGGTCTTTCTTACTGAACCACATACTTCTCAAACACCCGCTTGGACAAAAGGTGCCCCTCGCATGAGCAGCCCCGTCGTTTCGACTGCCGCAATGAACCTGCACCTGCAGTCGGGCAAGACGCCGCTCCACATCCTCAAGGACATCGATCTCTCGATCGCGGCCGGAGAGGTGGTGGCCGTGGTCGGGCCATCGGGCAGCGGCAAGACATCACTGCTGATGGTACTGGGCGGCCTCGAACAGGCAAGCAACGGAAGCGTGACCGTGGCCGGCATGGCAATAAACGGGAAAAGCGAGGACGAACTGGCGATCTTCCGCCGGCAGAACCTGGGCATCCTGTTCCAGAACTTTCATCTCATTCCGTCAATGACCGCGCTCGAAAACGTGGCTTTGTCGCTGGAGATCGCCGAGACGGGACAGTCGTTTGCCGAAATCAACGCTGCGGCCACCGCGGCGCTGGAGGCGGTTGGGCTGGGTGACCGGCTGGACCATCGGCCCAATGCACTATCGGGCGGCGAACAGCAGCGCGTGGGCCTGGCGCGGGCCATCGTCAACAAGCCGAAACTGCTGCTGGCCGACGAGCCAACCGGCAATCTTGATCAGGAGACGGGCGCCAGGGTCATCGAGATGATGTTCGGATTAGCGCGGGACAATGGCACGGCGGTGTTCCTGATTACTCACGACCTGGCATTGGCGCGTCGCGCCGATCGCGTGCTGTCAATGAATCATGGGCGCCTGACGCCGATGCGCGAGAGCGTTCCTGCATGAACCGTTTGCTTGGCTGGATGCGCATTGCGGTGATCGACCTTCGGGGCGATATGCGCCGCTTTGTCATTCTCTTGGCTTGTCTAGCGCTAGGGGTTGGCACGATTGCAGCGGTGTCCTCGGTCGGGGCCGCATTGCAGGCGGCAGTGGCGCGCGATGCGCGCGTGATCCTGGGCGGCGACATCGAGGTGCGCCAGCGCGGTGGCGATGTGTCCCAAGCCCAGCGCGCTGCTATCGCTGCACTGGGCGAAACGGCTCGCTCGATCGACCTCAGCGCCCGAGCGAGTGCCAATGACCAGAGCCTGTTGCTGGATCTTCGCGCGGTCAGCGACAACTATCCCCTCCTGGGAGAGGTGGAGGTGGATCCGCCAGCGGCGCTCGGCGACATGCTCGCAGTGGCCGATAGGTTGCCCGGTGCGGTGGTCGATCAGGGCGTGCTGGATCGATTGGGCTTGGCCGTGGGTCAGGGCCTGCGGATCGGCAATGCCGAATTCATGGTTCGTGGCGTGCTGGTCAGCGTGCCGGACCAGGCCGCGCAAGGCTTTCAGCTCGGCCTGCCCGCCATCATTTCCGACGCCACGCTGGCAGATGCGGGGTTGCAGCAGCAGGGTGTGCTGAGCCGCTTTGGCTATAAGGTGCTACTAGGCGGGACATCGGCGGAAGCCACCATTGCTCAGCTCGACCAGGCCTTCCCCGATGCCGATTGGGATCTTCGCCAACCGGAAGATGCGGCCGAAAACCTGCGGCGGTTCTTCGATCTCTTCGCCCGCTTCCTAACGCTGGTAGGATTGTCGTCCTTGCTGGTGGGCGGGGTCGGGGTCTCCAATGCTGTTGCCGCCTACATTGGCGAGCGGCGCAGTTCAATTGCGACCTTGCGCAGCCTGGGCGCTACCAGCGCACGGATCATGGTGCATTTCCTGACCCAGGTCGTGCTGCTCTCGACTGGCGGCGTCTTACTCGGGCTCATCCTGGGCGCTACCACGAGCCTTGTCGCTCTGCCCATTCTGTCCGGCATGCTCTCGCTGGACCTGGCGCCCAGTGTCGATGCCAGGTCGCTGCTGCTGGCGGCGGCATTCGGCATGCTGATCGCCGTCGTCTTTGCCCTGCTGCCGTTGCGCGGAGCACAAAAACTCAAGCCAGCGAGCCTGTTCCGCTCTTCGGGAGGCGACAACACCCGTCTCGGTTGGCGCGACCTGTTGGCCTGGCGGACGGCAGTGCCGCTTCTGGTGATGCTTGCTGCCATTGCCGGACTGGCGTTGCTGACCACGGGATCGGCAATGCTGGTCTTCTGGTATGGCGTGGGGGCCTTCGTCGCCTTTGGCTTGCTCCGGGGTGCGGCCTGGCTTTTGCAGGCGGGCTTGCGGCGTCTGCCGCCTCTGCCGGAGGCCAAGCTTCGGTTGGCGATTCGGGCTATCCATCGGCCCGGATCGGCTGCGCCGGTCGTGGTCCTCTCGCTCGGACTGGGTCTGGCCCTCTTATTGATGATCACGCTGCTCGACCAGAGCCTCAGGGCGCAGATCGACAGCGCGGTCGCTGAAGATATGCCGGCCTTCGTGCTCCTCGACATGCCCAAGAGCATGCTTCCCGAGGTGGAAGCCTTTGCTTCGGCAGATCCGGATATCGAGCAGCTCGAAACCATTGCCATGCTCCGGGGGACGATCGAGAGCGTCAACGGCACCGCCGTCGGCGATCTGGGGCCGCTTCCCGACGACATCGCCGACATGTTTCAAGGCGACACGGCGCTGAGCTGGGCGAGAGCGGTGCCGGAGGGTTCCAGCGTTGTCGCGGGGGACTGGTGGCCAGCCGACTATGATGGGCCGCCAATGATTTCCCTAAGCACCGAGTTGCGCGACGCGCTGGGCCTGGCCGTCGGCAACAGCATGCGCATCAGCATTGCCGGCCGGCCGATCGACGTGACGATCGCCAATTTCCGCACCATCGACTGGCGTGAAGGCGGCCTCAGTTTTCGCCTGCTGTTTTCCCCCGGCGTCGTAGAGGCTGCACCGCAAACGCTGATGGGCAGCATAGAGGTGGTCGATGGTGCAGCGGCCGGCGTCGAGACACGGCTCGGCCGGGCCTTTCCGACACTAAGTTTCCTGCCGGTGGGGGAGGCGCTCAAGCAGATCGAGGACATTCTCTCAAGTCTTGCCAATGCCGTGGCGCTGGTCGGGAGCCTGGCTGTCCTGTCCGGTGTGCTGGTCCTGGCTGGCGCCATGACGGTCGGCCGCAAACAGCGGGAGGCCGATGCGGTGGTCATGAAGGTGCTCGGTGCGACAAGCCGCAATGTCATTGTCAGCTTCCTGGTCGAGTATGGGATGCTTGGCCTGCTCGCCGCGGCGATGGGCGCGGGTCTGGGTATCGCCGCGGCCTGGGCAATACTGACCTTCGTCATGGATATCGCCTTCGCCCCCAACGTCCTGACGATTGTCCTAGTCGTTCTTGGTGCAGTCGCTGTCACTATCGCGACAGGCGTGCTCACCACTAGGTCGGCCATGTCGGTTCGCCCAGCCAAGCGGCTGCGGGACGAAGCTGCGTAGCCCTGATGCGGTCAATCTCCACTGCGGAGCGCCCGGTTCCCAATGTGGCCGCCCTGCGCGATCTGGCGATGTCAGGCGATACCGACGCGATCATGGCCCTTCGGCAGGCCGGCCGGCATATCGGGCAGGCCATTACGGGGCTCGTTGTGGGCCTGGCGCCTGCCCTCATCAGCGTGGGCGGTGATGTCGCCCAAATCGGCGATCATGTCATTGTCGGCATCCGGGAAAGCCTGGCGCAACGCACCCCGCCCGCTATTTCTGCGCAATTGCGGATCTCGGCGACGCGCGATCACAACTTGACCGGGGTCAAGGGCGCATCCGCCCTGGCGTTCGATCTGCTGTTTCCTGCGTAGGGACTGGCGGTCAAACCCAAGGCCCGAGCAGGCGGCAGGTCCTCAGGAAATAGTCGCCACCCGGCGAGACATGGCAGATTGCAGACCCAGGTACAGTATCGAGCCGAGGACACAATAGGCTGCGTAGCCGAAGGTCTGGACCGTGATGGGGGCACCGGTGTCAATCAGGTAGCCGGCAATGCCCGGACCGAGCGCCGACGCGGCGACCAGGGCCGCCGTCACCAGCGAGCGTACGGCACCGATATGCGCCGTGCCGTAGATTTCGGCCCACAAGGCGCCGACCACTGGGTTGGTCATCCCCTGCGTCAGCCCGATGCAGACAAAGGCGATCGGCATGGACCATATTGGCGCCAAAGTGCCCAGGATCAGGCTTGCGACGGCCAGGGGCAGGAGCACGAAGGGCATCAGTCGCCAGGCGCCGAACCGGTCGACGAGGAAACCGGCGAAGATCGAGGATACCGCCACGGACAGCGACAGGAAGGGGAACATGGCGGTAAAGACCGTCAGGTCCCAGCCTTTTACCTCAGTCAGGTGCGCCTGATGGAAGATATAGAGCGTCCCGATCGCCGGGGGCGCCATAATTCCGGGCAGCAGGAAATAGAACAGGGGATCGCGCAGTACGCGCGACCGGGTCCATTGCAGCCCGGTCGGCTCCAGCATGCCCGCGCCGTCGGGATTGGCGATGACCGGGCGTCCTTTGCGGCCCTCGGGTGGGTCGCGCAACAAGAACCAGATGGCCGGTATGACAAGCCCGACCAGCACGGCTGCTGCACCAGCCCAGACATTGCGCCATCCAAAGGCCAGGATCGAAACGGTCAGGACAAAGGGCAGGACCGCGTCGCCCAGGGTAAAGCCCAATCCGGCAAAGGACAGGGCCCGGCCACGGAAGCGGTTGAACCAGCGTGACATGGTGGTCATGGCGACGTGGCTCAGCATCCCCTGGCCGAAAAAGCGCAACATTGCCAGCGCCAGCACCAGAATGGCGACATGGCCCGCGCCAGCCATGATCAGGGCCGTGGCGGCAAGGCCGAGCATGCAGATGATGGCGAGACGCCGGGCGGGAAACTTGTCGGCCAGTATTCCCGCAAAGACCAGTACGCTGGCACTGGCAAGCGTGGCCAGCGTGTAGAAGCCCCCGAACTGGCCATGGGTAAGCCCGAATTCGGTTCGCAGCGCCGTGTTGAACTGGGCGATAAAATTGGTCTGCCCAGGCATTGTGGCCAGCGTCATCATGGCGCCACCGGCGATCCACTGCCACTGGCGGCCCGTCAACTCAGAGAGGGGCGGAGACTTTGGCGGGGCAATAACAGACACGGTGGGACTTTCGCGGCAGAGCGCCGGCATGACCGGATGGATATGAAAAGCCGGCCGAGACTTCGGCCCGAGGCAGGTTGGGTCAGCCTAGCACCGGCTGGTGGGGCTACCCAGCATTCCTTTGCGCACAGGCAATGCAGAGAGTAGCGGCCAGGTCGATCTCGAGACGCTTGAGGGCAATAGGTTCGCCGCAATCCAGGCAGTCGCCGAATTCGCCGGTTTCCAGGCGCCGCAGCGCCATTTCCAGCGCGACCTTCCTGGCCTGGCGCCGCTGACCGGAGGCCTGGGCCAGCGCCTGGCCCTGCATGGCGTCCATGCGGGACAGGCGGCCGACACTCTGCTGATCGAGCTGCACGGGCGCCCGATCGGATGCGGTGCCTTCGGCAAGGCGCTACAGTTCCGCGAGTTCGTCGCGGATGAGAGCATCAAAACGCGGCGCATCCTTCTGCTCGAACTGACTGGGCATGCGGTCCCCCTGGCGACGGAGCAGCTTCGGCACGAAGCTGAGCGTGGCGGCCGGCCGGTCCCCTCAGCGGAACAGCATCACGGGACGCTTCACCGAGCGGACCATTTCGGCTGTGGTGCTGCCGATGATGAAGCTGCGGATGCGCGAATGGCCATAGGCGCCCATCACCAGCAGGTCGATATGGTCGGCCTCGGCATGGCTGGCGATGATTTTTTCCGGCTCACCTTCCTCGATATGCGTATGGATGGTGTAGCCGGCACCGCGCAGCACATTGGCAGCCGTCTCGAGCTTGCCGCGGCTTTCCGGGGTATCCTTGCCAACCGTCACCATATGGCCCTCAAGGCCCGGGAACAGCTTGCCGGTGGCGATGTGGTTGATCGCCTTCATCACGCTCGGGCCGCCATCGAAGGCGACAAGGAAGCGCTTGACCGGCTGGAAGGCGCGCGACGCGACCAGCACCGGCTTGGTGCTGGTCCGCACCACGCGTTCCAGGTTCGACCCCAGATGCAGCTTGGCAAAATCGGCCGCTTCGCCGCGCTTGCCGATCAGGATCAGGTCGGCGTCCTTTTCGAGCTCCTGGACGGCCTCGACCACATCGCCATTGCGCAACTTGCCGACCGCGCTCTCGACACCTGCCTCAAGCAGACGGCTGACGCCGGCATCGACGATCAGCCGCCCGCGCTGCTGGGCCAGCTTGGCGCGCTGGGCATCGTGCTCGGCCAGTTCGTTGAGCAGGCTCGTCCGGGCGCCCAGTTCCAGGCTGCCCGAAAGATCGGCCGGTGTGCTCGAGAGATCGCGGCGGCCGATGACGTGCACGACGTCCACGCTGGCGCCAATGGTGGTGGCCACCCAGGCGGCGTGGTCGAGCACGCTCTGGGCATAGGTCGAACCGTCGATAAAGGCGATGAGTTTTGCCATGTGGTCGTTCTCCTCCTAGTGCCCCATGAGGCGTTCGAGCGCCCCGGGCTTGTCGTGAATGCCCAGCCTGTCGACAATGGTCTCGCTGGCTTCGTTCATCCCGATCAGGTTGACCTCGGCCCCCTCGCGGCGGAATTTGAGGACGATCATGTCGAGGGCCTGCACGCTGGAGATGTCCCAGATATGGGCGTGGGTGACATCGATTGTGACCTTTTCCAGGCTTTCCTTGAAGTCGAAAGCGGCGTTGAAATCTTCCACCGAAGCGAAGAACACCTGGCCCTCGACCGTATAGGTCCGCTCGCGGCCGTCGGCCGACAGGTCCGAAGTGATGCGGAAGATCTGCGAAATCTTCCAGGCAAAGAAGATGCCCGAGAGCAGGACGCCGATCAGCACGCCGATGGCCAGATTGTGGGTGTAGATCACCGTCACCACCGTGGCGATCATCACGATCGAGGAGCTGCGCGGATGGATGGCCAGGTTCTTGATCGAGCTCCAGGAGAAGGTACCGATCGAGACCATGATCATGATGGCGACAAGGGCCGGCATAGGAATCTGGCTGACCAGATCGCCCAGCACAAGGATCAGGAACAGCAGGAAGATCCCGGCACAAAAGGTCGAAAGCCGTCCGCGGCCGCCCGATTTCACATTGATGATTGACTGGCCGATCATGGCGCAACCGGCCATGCCGCCAATAAAGCCGGTGGCGGTGTTGGCGATGCCCTGGCCGATGCATTCCTGGTTGCGGTCGCTCTTGGTGTCGGTCAGCTCGTCCACGATCTGCGCCGTCATCAGCGATTCGAGCAGGCCCACCACGGCCACTGCGGCCGAATAGGGCAGGATGATCATCAGGGTTTCGAGATTGAGCGGGATCTGCGGGATCAGGAACACCGGCAGCGTATCAGGCAGCGCCCCCATGTCGCCCACGGTGCGGACATCAAGACCAAGCGCCAGCGACAATGCGGTCAACACGACGATGCAGACCAGCGGCGAGGGGATGACCTTGGTGAGGCGCGGGAAGAGATAGATAATGGCAAGGCCGCCAGCGACCATTACATAGGTCAGCCAGGTGACATTGGTCAGCTCGGGAAGCTGAGCCATGAAGATCAGAACGGCGAGCGCATTGACGAAGCCGGTCATCACCGATTTTGAAACGAAGCGCATGACATAGCCGAGCTTGAGAAAGCCCGCGCCAATCTGCAGCAAACCAGCCAAAACCGTCGCGGCCAGCAGGTATTCAAGGCCATGGTCCCTGACCAGCGTGGTCATCAGCACGGCCGTTGCTGCCGTCGCCGCCGAGATCATGCCGGGGCGGCCGCCGACAAAGGCGATCAGCACGGCAATCGAGAAGGAGGCGTAGAGCCCGACCTTGGGGTCGACGCCCGCGATAATGGAAAAGGCAATGGCTTCGGGGATCAGGGCCAGGGCAACGACCAGCCCGGCGAGAATGTCGGCACGGATATTGCCGAACCACTCGGCGCGCATGCGGGGAAGAAAATCTTGCATCTGGGGTCCATCTGTGGAGTGCCGCTGTCAGAAGGCTTCTGGCGGCTGTCGCGACACAGGAATGTCCTGAAGAAAGCGTGGTCGGCGGCGGCAATGCCCGTTGCGGGCCCTACAAAACGCGGTCGTCTGCGCGTGAAATGGCATGGAAATCAAAGACCATGCCCGAGGCAGTCTGACCGGCAGCCGAACGCTTCAGGCGCTCCGTTGCATCGATGTTCAAACGATCTGGTAGGTGACCGGGGGATAGGCGCCCGGAGAAGCCACCCGCAGGCGCGGGTCCGACGACGTTATGTGAATGCCCTAGATGGGCCGGGCGTGCAAGGCATATCAGGCATGCGCCTGGCGCATGTCTTGCAATGCGGCAAGGCGCGCGTCCAGCGCCATTTCTCCTGATGCGCCCGGGCGGCTTGGCATCGGCGTTCTGGCATGACACATCTTGGGCCGCGATTTGCCATGCCGACCAAGGACAAGAAACGTGCCCCTGTTGCCCGCGCCGACACTCACGCATTTCTGTACGCTGGAGGTGGCGCTGTCCAAGCCGATGGTGATCGGCGATGTGCACGGGGCCAGCAAGAGGGTCATTCCCATTCGCGGCGGCACGGTTTCTGGGCCGGAGATTTCCGGCACCATTCTCGATTTCGGCGCCGACTGGCAGCGCGTGTTCGACAATGGGGTGGCTGCGCTCGATGCGCGCTATGCTTTCGAGACCGATGATGGGGCGCTGATCGAAATCGAAAATTTCGGCTTTCGCCACGGGCCACCCGAAATTCTGGCCAAACTGGCCGCCGGCGAGGTCTGCCCGCCCGAGAGCTATTACATGCGCACCGCGGCACGCCTGAGCACAGGCCATCCCAAATACGACTGGATCAACCGGACCATGTTCGTGGGCACCGGCGCGCGCCTCGCCAGTGCGGTACAGATTGAGCTTTACGCCGTCGGCTGAACGCCGGGCATTGGACAAGCCCGGATTGATTGAATAAACCACCCGGCAATGCGCCCAAAAAGGGCACGGCTGGGGGACATCCATATGACGCAGAATCGGGTGCTGATTGCAGGCGGCGGTATTGGCGGGCTGGCATTGGCCCTGACGCTGCACCAGATCGGGGTCCCGTTCACGGTCTATGAATCGGTGCGCCAATTGGCGCCGCTCGGCGTCGGCATCAATATCCAGCCCAATGCGGTGCGCGAGCTGTTCGATCTCGGCCTCAGCCAGGACGACCTCGACAGCATCGGTGTCCCCTCACGCGAATGGGCCCTGCTCGGACGCAATGGCAATGACATCTATGCCGAGCCGCGCGGGCGCGAGGCCGGGTATAACTGGCCGCAATATTCGGTGCATCGCGGGCAATTGCATATGTTGCTCTATCGCACACTGGTGGCGCGGGCCGGGGCGGATTGCGTCAAGCTTGGCCATGAGGTGACCGGCTATGCCCGGAACGGCGATGGGTCGGTGACGGCGCAAATCCGCCGCGCCGACGGGGATGTGACGCATGCCTCCGGCCGGCTGCTGATCGGCGCCGATGGCATTCATTCAAACGTGCGTGCCGCCATGCATCCCGACCAGCCGCCCATTCATTGGGGCGGCGCAGTGATGTGGCGCGGCACCACGCTGGCCAAACCCATTCGCAGCGGCTCGTCCTTTGTGGGCCTGGGCATCCATCGCCACCGCATCGTCTTCTATCCTATCGGACCGGCCGATCCCGAAACGGGCCTGGCCGTCACCAACTGGATCGCCGAGGTGACGCTGGATAATTCGGAAGGCTGGAAGAATGCCGGCTGGTTCCGGCGGGTCGAGATTGCCGAGTTTGCCCACCACTTCGCCGACTGGCGCTATGACTGGCTCGATGTGCCTAACATGCTGGCACGGGCCGATATTGCCTATGAGAACCCAATGATCGACCGCGATCCGGTCTCCACCTGGCAGGATGGTCCGGTGGCACTGATGGGCGATGCGGCCCATGCCATGTATCCCACCGGCTCGAATGGGGCCAGCCAGGCCATTATCGATGCCCGCATCCTGGGGGCGATGATGATTGCCCATGGGGTCAATGCCGACGCGCTGGCAGCCTATGACGAAAAGCTCTGCGGCCCGATCTCGGAACTGATCCTGCGCAATCGTGGCGCCGGCCCGTTCGGCCTGCTCAACATGGTGGATGAACGCTGCGGCGGGGTGTTCGACGACATCGATGCGGTCATTCCTGCACAGGAACGCGCCGAGTTCATGGCGCGCTACAAGGCGGCGGCAGGTTTTGCCATTGAACAGCTCAATGCGGCCCCGCCGACGATCGCGTCCGGCGCGCGCGTGATCGAGGCCGTTCCAGCCTAAGTCTTTCTATTTCCTGATATTTACTCTTCATATCGGCCCAACCGACCAAAGCTGTTGACTCTTGTGCTTAGTGTGCTACATATCTAGCACACTAGATAGGCAAGACACATGGATGATTTTCACGCCAGCCAGCCGATCTTCGTACAGATCCGGCAGCGGCTGATCGAGATGATCCTCCGGCAACAGGTAGCGGAGGGCGATGCATTGCCCTCGGTGCGCCAGATTGCCGGCGATCTTTCGGTCAATCCGCTGACGGTCACCAAGGCCTTCGAGGCCCTGGTCGATATCGGGGTGGTGGAGAAACGCAGGGGACTGGGCATGTTCGTTACCAGCGGCGCGCGGGCGCAATTGCTCGCTCATGAACGCGAGAAATTCCTCAAGGAAGACTGGCCGCGCATTGCGGCACAGATCAAGGCGCTCGATCTCGATCTCAAGGATCTGATCGCCACAGACACCAAGCTCGAAGGGCAGAGCAAATGACTGAGCTTTCCATTTCCGCCGAACCCATCGTGTCCGCACGCGGGCTTTCCAAATCCTTCGGCCGCAAGAAAATCCTGCATGATCTGGATTTCGACATTCCGGCCGGCCGCATCTATGGGCTGATCGGGCATAATGGCGCGGGCAAGACCACCACGCTCAATGCCCTGCTGGGCCTGACCTCCTATGAGGGCACCATCAGGGTGCTGGGTGAAGATCCCTTCGCCCGCCGCGCCAAGCTGATGGAAAACGTCGCCTTCATCTCCGATGTGGCAAGCCTGCCGCGCTTCCTGCGGGTGCGTGAGCTGTTTGCGCTGCTCACCAATATCCATCCCAATTTTTCCCCGGACAAGGCGCGGCAATTCCTCGAGGGCACCGATATCCGGCCCGAAATGAAGATCCGCACCCTCTCCAAGGGCATGATCGCCCAGCTTCACCTGGCGGTGGTGATGGCGATCGATGCCAAGCTGCTGGTGCTGGACGAACCCACGCTCGGGCTCGACATCACCTATCGCAAGCGCTTCTACCGGCGGCTGCTGGAAGACTACATGACCGAGGAGCGCACGCTGATCATCACCACCCACCAGGTGGACGAGATCGAGTTCATGCTCTCCGACATCATGTTCATCCGTGATGGGGAAATGATCCTCCACATGCAGATGGAAACGGTGAGCGAGAAATTCACCCAGCTGGTGGTCGACAGCGCTGAAGCGCAGGCCCAGGCCCGCGCACATGGCCCGGTCTATGAGGAAACGCGCTTCGGCCAGACCGTCTTCATCTACGACGGCGTCGAACGCGAAAAACTCGAACCTTTGGGCCGCATCTCGACACCCACCATTTCCGACCTCTTCGTGGCGCTGATGCAGCGGCCCACAGCCAATCCGGAGACCGCCCGATGAAGGCCTTCTTCGCCCTGATCCACCGCGAATTCATCGAGCATCGCGGAGCCTTTTTCATCGCGCCGCTGGTGCTGGTGGGGGTGGTCTTTGCCCTGACCCTCTTGGCGTTCAGTGTCGACCGGCTCGACACGCGCTTTTCCGGTCAATTGCTGACCGTGGTGCCCACCTGGGTGTTCGAGGCAGGCTTTGCCGGTCTGTCGGGCGCCTGGCTGGCCTATCTGGGGTTCGTGCTGTTCTTTTATTGCGCCGATGGCTTTGCCGCCGACAAGCGCAACAATGCCATGCTGTTCTGGAAGTCGATGCCAGTCACCGACTTCAAGGTCCTGCTCAGCAAGATCACCGCCGCGCTGACCATCCTGCCCGGCGCCGTCTTTGTGGTGGCGCTGGTCAGCATCATGCTGATGTTTGGCGTCGCCTATGTCACCACCATGATCGCGGGCCTGGGCAATGCCGGGCTGTTCGGCGCCATTGTGGGGATTTACGGCCAGATGGCGCTGGTGTTCCTCGTGCTGCTGGTCTGCGGTCTCTTGTGGTATCTGCCCTATATGGCGCTGGTCGGCGCCCTGGGCAGTGTCGTGGGCCGCTGGGCCATTCCGCTTTCGCTGCTGCTGCCCACCGTGGTTTCGGCGCTGGAATGGGTGACCCTGGGCGGCCTGCATCCCTTTGCCACCCGCACCTGGGCCTATCTCGACTACCGCTCGCAATTGCCTGTGTCCACCGACCATCTCGACCGGGTTTTCGAGGGACAGGAGCCGTTCGATGCCACGCTGTTCGTGACGGATTTCCTGCAAAAATTCGACTGGCTACAGGTCGGTATCGGCGTCGTCTTTGCCCTGGTCGCGCTCTATATCGCCTCCGAATACCGCCGCCGGGCGGCCGCCAATTAAAGTCCGTCAAGAAGACGATCCCATGCAAAAAACCTTGGCCGCCGCGCTCCGCAAAGGAGGCGGCGGTTTTCTCTTGTGCGGCGCCATGCTAGATGCGCGCGACCCGAATGAGTTGAGCCCCGCATGACCCTGCCCCCGATCATCAGCTTCTGGCATGGCCCGCTGAGCTGGCTGGAGGTGTTGTGCATCACCTCCTTTGTCCGGCACGGCCATCGCGTGCTGGTGCATTCCTATGACACCATAGAGAACCTGCCGGCCGGGGCCGAATGGCGCAATGCGGCCGATTTGCTGCCACGCGAGAAGCTGGTGTTCTACAAGGGCAAGGGCACGCCTGGCGTGTTCTCGGACCATTTCCGCTATGCGGTGATGCGCGCCGGGCTCGGCGTCTATGCCGATCTCGACATCTATTGCGTCCGGCCTATTGAAGGTCCGCCAGATTACCTTTTCGCCTGGGAGCGGCCCGGCTCGGTCAATGGCGCGGTGTTGCATATGCCGGCGGATGCGCCGCTGCTGGCCGATCTCCTGACCATTTTCGAGAATGAGAAGCGGCCGCTTTTCGAGCCGCATCTGCCGCCGATGCGGCGCCTCGAAGTGGCGTTCCGCCGCCTGGTCGGGGACCGGGTTTCGCCCGAGCACATGCAATATGGCGCCACCGGCCCGATGGCGCTGACCCATTATGTCGCCCGGCACGGCCTGACCGACAGAGTGCGGTCAGCGGCGACCTTCTACCCCGTGCCCTATGAGGGCATTCCAGCCCTGATGCAGGCCGGTTCCAGCCTGGACGCAGCCAATGCGCCTGAAACCCTGGGCATCCATCTCTGGCGTAGCCAGTTGACCGATCGCGGCCGCGCCGGCCTGCCCCTGCCAGCCAAGGGCAGCGCCCTTGCCGCGCTCTGCGCCGAAGAAGGGCTCGATCCGGCCGCGGTGGCCTAACGCGCCAGCCGCAGCTTTTTCAGCCACCAGCGCTTCCAGCGATGCCGGGCGAAGCGGTAGTACAAGGCATTGGTCATGGTGTGGCGGTAGAGCCGGGCAAAGGCCACGCTGGGCATCATCGTGGAGAGCAGATGCCAGGGGCTGTTGTCGCCGGTATAGTGAATGATTGCCGGATTGAGGCTTTCATGGGCGGGCACGGAATCGATGGTATTCCAGCGCCATGACAGGCTCAGCCATTGCCCCTTGAAGGTCAGGTTCAACAGGTCCTGGTCATAGTAGATGCGCTGCATGATCCCGGCCTGGTGCAACTCTTCCATCTTCTCGATGATGCGCGCTTCGCGCCAGCGCCTGACGTCGATCAGCATGACCCCGGAATTGAAATAGTAGTCAGCAGGATCGAAGATATCGCGGTTTTTGCGCATGTCCCGGCCACTGGTGATATGCGCCCCCGAGATGTCGCGCACCGCAGCGATGGCATTGCCTTCCAGATCCTGGTCGAACAGCCGTTTTACGTCGTCGCGGACCATGGTGTCGCAATCGAGATAAAGCACCCGGTCGACGCCGTCGCCGACCAGCCGGTCGATCAGCAGGCGGGCATAGACGATGCTGGGGAAGCGTTTGCTCTCTGGCATGCGCGCGGCGATATCCGTGAACATGTCCATCTGGTCGAGCGCGTGCCAGACCAGGGTCACGGGAAACTCATTCCGGATTGCCTCGAGGTCGGCCTTGTGCTCCGGGGTCAGCGTGCGGTGGCAGAGGTGAAACACCAGCTCTTCGCGCTGCGGGGTGAACAGGCATACCGAGCGCATGGTGGCAAAGGCCGGCGCCCAGAAATTGTCGTCAAAGGTCAGGGCGATATGCATGCTCATTGGTCGGTCCCGCTCCGCTCAGTCATGCCCCCCGGGGCCGGATCGGCCCGCTTTTCCATGTCCGCGACCCCTCGTCAACCGGCAAGTGATCGGCTGCCGTGACCGGGCCGTATGCGGGTCGATAGCAATTTACAAACTGCTACTTGCGAATGATTTGCAATTGCATTATCTGTAAGGCCGTTCGTATCTGGAGTTGCCCATGCGCCGCCGCCTGCTGTCTGCCCTTTTGCTCGCCGCCCCACTGGCCATGACCTTGCCTGCCATGACCCTGCCCGCAATGGCGCAGGAGCGGCTCAAGGCCGTCACGACCTTCACCATTCTGGCCGACATGGCCCAGAATGTTGCCGGGGATGCGGCCGATGTGGTATCAATCACCAAGCCGGGCGCCGAGATCCATAATTACCAGCCAACGCCGGGCGATCTGGTGGGGGCGCAGGATGCAGATCTGGTGCTCTGGAACGGGCTCAACCTTGAGCAATGGTTCACCCAGTTCCTCGACAATCTGCCCGATGTGCCCAGCGTCGTGCTGACCGAAGGCATTGAGCCGATCGGCATTGGCGAGGGGCCCTATGAGGGCAAGTCCAATCCGCACGCCTGGATGTCGCCGACCGACGCCCTGGTCTATGTCGAAAATATTCGCGCCGCCTTCGCCGAGGCCGATCCGGCCAATGCCGAAACATATAATGCCAATGCAGCGGCCTATGCGGCCGAGATCTCCGCCACGGTCGAGCCGATCCGTCAGGCCCTGGCGGCCATTCCCGAGGAGCAGCGCTGGCTGGTGACTTCGGAAGGCGCCTTTTCCTATCTGGCACGCGATTTTGGTCTGAAAGAGCTTTATCTCTGGCCGATCAATGCCGACCAGCAGGGCACACCGCGCCAGGTGCGCAATGTCATCGACGCGGTGCGTGAAAACGATATTCCGGTGGTCTTTTCGGAAAGCACCATTTCATCCAAGCCGGCCGAGCAGGTGGCGCGCGAGACTGGCGTCAAATATGGCGGCGTGCTCTATGTGGACTCCCTTTCCGAGGCGGACGGGCCGGTTCCCACCTATCTTGATCTGCTCAAAGTGACCACGCAAACCATTGCTGCAGGATTGACCCAGTGAAAGACAATGCAGGCCCTGGCATTGCGATCAACGACATCACCGTTGCCTATCGCAATGGCACCACGGCCCTGAGGCATGCCAGCTTCACCAGCCCGCGCGGTTCGATCACCGCGTTGGTTGGCGTCAATGGCGCGGGCAAGTCGACCATTTTCAAAGCCATTATGGGTTTTGTGCCGGTGGTCAGCGGCACGATCTCCATTCTCGGGCAGGCGGGCCGGCAGGCCCAGCGCCAGAACAGGGTGGCCTATGTGCCCCAGTCCGAGGATGTGGACTGGAATTTTCCGGTGCTGGTGGAAGACGTGGTGATGATGGGGCGGTTTGGCCACATGAACATGCTGCGCATTCCCCGCGCCATCGACCGGGAAAAGGTCGCTGCGGCCCTTGGCCGGGTCAACATGACCCAATATGCCAAGCGCCAGATCGGCGAATTGTCCGGCGGGCAGAAAAAGCGCGTGTTCCTCGCCCGGGCGCTGGCGCAGGAGGGCGATGTCATCCTGCTCGACGAACCTTTCACCGGGGTCGACGTCAAGACCGAGGACGCCATCATCGGCCTGCTGCGCGATCTGCGCGACGAGGGCAAGGTGATCCTGGTCTCCACCCATAATCTGGGCTCGGTGCCCGAGTTCTGCGACCGCACCGTGATGGTCAAGGGCACGGTGCTGGCCTTTGGACCGACATCGGAAGTATTCACCCGCGACAAGCTCGAAGAGGCCTTTGGCGGCGTGTTGCGTCATTTCGTGCTGTCCGGCCAGGGCCTACATGCCGATGACGACCCGCGCCATCTCTCGGTGCTGACCGATGATGAACGCCCGCTGGTCTTTTATGGCGAAAAGGGCAAGGAAGAACACCAGCAGTCGAGCCGCGAGAAATGATCGCCACGCTGCTTGAGCCGTTTGCCTATAATTACATGGTCAATGCCATGTGGGTGTCCGCCCTTGTCGGCGGCGTCTGCGCTTTTTTATCGGCCTATCTGATGCTCAAGGGCTGGTCGCTGATCGGCGACGCGTTGAGCCATTCCATCGTGCCGGGCGTGGCCGGGGCCTATATGCTGGGCCTGCCCTTTTCGCTTGGTGCCTTCCTTTCGGGCGGCCTTGCCGCGGGCGCCATGCTGTTCCTCAGCCAGCGCACCAAATTGCGCGAGGACGCCGTCATCGGGCTGATCTTTACCGGCTTTTTTGGCCTGGGCCTGTTCATGGTCTCGGTCTCGCCCACCTCGGTCGATGTGCAATCGATCGTCCTGGGCAATATCCTGGCCATCACGCCGCAGGACACGCTGCAATTGGTGCTGATTTCAGTGGTGACGCTGGCGGTGATGCTGGTGATCTGGAAGGATCTGATGGTCACCTTTTTCGACGAGAGCCATGCCCGCTCCATCGGGCTCCGGACCACATGGCTCAAGGCGATCTTCTTCACGCTTCTGAGCGCCGCCACGGTTGCCGCCATGCAGACGGTCGGGGCTTTTCTGGTGATCGCCATGGTGGTGACGCCGGGGGCCACCGCCTATCTGCTGTCGGACCGGTTTCCCCGCCTCATCCTGATTGCCATTGCAGTGGGCGTCTTGTCCTCCTCCATCGGTGCGTATCTGAGCTATTTCCTCGATGGGGCCACCGGCGGCATCATCGTGGTGCTGCAGACCCTGGTCTTCCTCACCGCTTTCGTCTTTGCGCCCAAGCATGGCTGGCTGGCCGCGCGACGGCGCCTCGCCGAGGAGACGCGCTGATGGCCTGGTATGAAATGGCGCTCTGGCCATTCCAATTGTCCTTCATGGTGCAGGCCATGGTGATCGCCGTGCTGGTAGCGGTGCCCACGGCGCTGCTCTCGTGCTTTCTGGTGCTCAAGGGCTGGTCGCTGATGGGCGACGCCATCTCCCATGCCGTGCTGCCCGGCGTGGTGCTGGCCTATATGGTGGGCCTGCCGATCGGCATCGGCGCCTTCATCGCCGGCATGGTCTGCGCGCTTTCGGTGGGCTTTCTCAAGGAACATAGCCGCATCAAGGAAGACACGGTGATGGGTGTGGTGTTTGCGGGCCTGTTTGGCCTGGGCATCGTGCTCTACACCGCCATCACCACCGATGTGCATCTCGATCACATCCTGTTTGGCAATATGCTGGGGGTGAACGGGGCCGACATTCTGCTGGCCGTCATCATCGCCCTGGCGGTGGTGCTGGTGATTGCCGCCAAATGGCGCGATCTGATGCTGTTCATCTTCGATGCGCAGCAGGCCGGCGCCATCGGGCTCAATACGCGCCTCCTCCATTATGGGCTCCTGGCGATGATCTCGCTGACCATTGTGGGCGCCCTGCAGGCGGTGGGGATGATCCTGGTCATTGCCCTGTTGATCGCCCCGGGCGCCATCGCCTTTCTCATTACCCGCCGCTTCGGGGTGATGCTGCTGGTGGCCATGGGGGTTTCGGTGGGCTGCAGCCTGGTGGGCGTCTATTTGAGCTTCTTTCTCGACAGCGCCCCGGCACCGACCATCGTCCTCTTGATGAGTGCGTGCTTCATCCTGACCTTCATCGTGACGCAAAGGCGCCGGGTAGCGGCGGTCTGACAACCCACTTATCCCCGCGGCCGCCACCGGTCGCACACTAGGCTCCAGTTCACCACTGGAGCCTTTTCTCATGGATCAAACATCTCGCCTTGCCCTGCCCTTCATCATGTCGGGGCAGGCGCTCAAGCACATTACCCATAACGACGCCCTCAACCGGCTCGATGCCCTGGTGCAACCAGTGGTGGAATCCACGGAGGTCACCGCGCCGCCCGTCTCGCCGCTGCCCGGCGAAGCCTGGATCGTGCCGTCCGGCGCCACCGGCGCCTGGGCCGGGCATGCCGCAGAAATCGCCGCCTGGCAGGCCGGTGCCTGGATATTTTATGACCCGGCCGAGGGCTGGCAGGTGTTCGACCGGGCCAGTGGCGCCCTGCTGGTCTTTGCCGGAACCGATTGGGTGGCCGTGGCCGCCACCGGCGCCGGCCTGCCGCAACTGGGCGTCAACACCAGCGCCGATTTCACCAACCGGCTGGCCGTCGCTGCTGCCGCAACCTTGTTCACCCATGACGGGGCCGGGCACCAGCTCAAGCTCAACAAGGCGACCGGCAGCGACACGGCGAGCCTGCTGTTCCAGGCCAACTGGTCGGGCCGGGCCGAAATGGGGCTGATGGGGGACAATGACTGGCGCATCAAGGTCAGCCCGGATGGCTCGGCTTGGACCGACGCGATCACCATTGCGGCCGATAGTGCCGAGTTGCGCGTGGCCGGGGCGCTGAACCCGGCGGGCGACAACACGCAGACCCTGGGGGCCAGCGGCGCGCGCTGGTCGGCGGTGTGGTCGGCCACCGGCACCATCCAGACCTCGGACGCGCGGCACAAGACCGCCATCACCCCCACTGACCTGGGGCTTGATTTCATCCGCATGCTCGACCCGGTGCGGTTCGAATGGAAAGGCGGCGACGGGCGCAGTCATTATGGGCTCATCGCCCAGCAGGTGGCCGAAGTCGCGGCGGGCCTCGACACCGATTTCGGCGGCCATGTGCTGGCAGATCCGACCGACCCGCAAAGCCAGCAGGCCCTGCGCTATGACCAGTTCATCGCCCCGCTGGTGCGGGCCGTGCAGGAGCTGGCAGACCGGGTGGAGGGATTGGAAGGTAGAAAACGGCGGGATATTCCCCTCTCCCCTTGAGGGAGAGGGTGGACCGCGCGTCAGCGCGAAACGGGTGAGGGGTTCCGCCCGATCAACGACATCCGGGGCCATGAGAGGCACGAACCTCTCATCCGCTCCTCCGGGGCACCTTCTCCCTCAAGGGGAGAAGGAAAGCGGACCACGCCCCTAAGCGTCATGCCCCGCCGTCTCGACCGGAGTGATGGGCGTGGGCCGGCCTTTGGGACTGGGAACGGCGCCCTGCGCAGAGAGTTCGGCCTGCAGCGCCTGCATCAAGGCGAGCTTGTCGGCATCGGGCAAGGCGTGCAGGCGCTGGCTCAGGCGTATGGTGAAATCGGAGAAGGCATTGTGCCAGTCCGACGGCATCTGCTTGAGATCGACCCGCCGTTGATCGGGCTGGCGAGCCGACTGGATGCCTGCAGCCGTCAGCTCGAAGAAATCATCGAGCTGAGGCAAGACCACTTGGTCGCCGCCGAGTTTGCCCGCGGCGATCAGGGCGTCGCGCAGCGCATTGCGCTCCTCATCCTCGCCATGGGTCAGGAACAGCGCGCCATGGGCCGGCAGGCGGCTCCGGATCCAGTCCATCAGTTCGGAGTGATCGGCATGGGCCGAATAATTGCCCATCGACCTTATGGTGGCCCGCACCGGGATCACCGAGCCATGGATGCGTACTTCCCTGGCCCCCGACAGAATGATCTGGCCCAGCGTGCCGGGCGCCTGATAGCCGACAAACAGCACCGTGGCATTGGCGCGGATCAGATTGTTGCGCAGATGATGCTTGATGCGCCCGGCATCGGCCATGCCGGAGGCCGACATGATGATGGCGCCGCCCTTGATGGCGTTGAGCCCCTTGGAATCCTCGACCGCCTCGATGATGCGGAAGCGCTTGTCGTTGAACAGCTCATCGGCGCTGAGCTCGGTGTCCTCGAACATTTTTGCATATTTCCGATAGACCCCGGTGACCTTGCTGGCCAGGGGACTATCGAGCGCCACCAATTGCGGGTCGATCTCCCCCATTTTGATCAGCGTGCCGATATCGTGCAGCAATTCCTGGCTGCGCTCGACGGCAAAGGTGGGAATGATCAGGTTACCGCCGCGCCCGAGCGCTTGCTGGATCTCGGTCTTGAGCGTTTCGCGGCGCTCCTCAAGCGTATATTCAGCGCGGTCGCGGCCGCCATAGGTGCTTTCGCACAGAATATAGTCGAACCCCGAAGGGCCTTCGGGCTCGGTGTAGAACACCTTTTCATCGGGTCCGATATCGCCCGAAAACATCAGCCGCACCGGCTTGCCGTCACTGTCCTGGACCTCCACCTCGATCGAGGCCGAGCCGATGATATGGCCGGCATTCCAATAACGCGCGCGCACGCCCGGACCCGGTTCGATCCACTGGTCATAGTCGCAGATCTCGCGGTGGGCGAGCGCCTCCTCGGCATCGGCCATGGTGTAGAGCGGCTTGACCGGCTCATCGCCCCGGCGCGAGCGCTTGCGCGTTTCCCGTTCCGCTTCGCTCTCCTGGATCCCGGCCCCATCGGGCAGGAGATATTCCAAAAGGCCTGCGGTCGGGCCAGTCATCCACATCGGGCCGCGCCAGCCCTCGCCATAGAGCTTGGGCAGGAGCCCGGCATGATCGATATGGGCGTGGGTCAGAAGCAGAAAGTCGATGGCCTTGGGGTCGAAGGGGGTCGGCTTGAGATTGAGCTCGCGCACGCTCTTATTGCCCTGGAACAGGCCGCAATCGACCAGGAACTGCCCGCCCGGATGCACCACGCGATAGCATGAGCCGGTGACCGTGCCCGCCGCGCCATGAAAGTGAAGGGTGACAGTCATGGCCAGGCTCCTCATTTTTCGCCAATCCGTGTCGAGGTTAGCCTGTCCCATTCGTCGGAGTCGAGGCAGGCGCAGCAACCGCATGCGCCAATCGCGGCATATGCCGCCCAGCAAGAGGAGACCCGAAATGGCCTATATCGATGGCATGGTGACTGCCGTTCCCAAGGCGAACAAGCAAGCCTATGTCGAGCATGCCGCCCGGGCAGCAGAGATGCTCAGGTCGTGGGGCGCGACCCGCGTGGTGGAGAATTGGGGCGACGATGTCCCCAAGGGCGAGCTCAACGATTTCTATGGCGCGGTGCAGGCCAAGGACGACGAAGTCGTCGTCTTCTCCTGGATCGAATATCCCGACAAGACGACCCGCGACGCGGCGATGCAGAAGATGATGAGCCCCGAAGCCATGAAGCAATTCGGCGAAATGCCGTTCGACGGCAAGCGGATGATCTTTGGGGGTTTTGAGACGCTGTTTGCCAAATGAGTGTCACCCGCATCCGGCCTTCCTGACAGGGGAAGGCCGGGCGGGGGGTGCCTCAGCGCGGCGCGCGCTTGGCCAGGATACGCTGCAGCGTGCGCCGGTGCATGTTGAGCCGGCGGGCGGTCTCGGAAACATTGCGATCGCACAATTCATAGACGCGCTGGATATGTTCCCAGCGCACCCGGTCGGCCGACATCGGGTTTTCCGGCGGCTCGGGCTTGTCCTCGCCGGTCGCCAGCAGCGCGTTGATGACGTCATCGGCATCGGCGGGTTTGGACAAATAGTCCATCGCCCCGAGCTTCACCGCCGTCACGGCAGTGGCGATATTGCCATAGCCGGTCAGCACCACGGCGCGGGCATCGGCGCGCTTCTGGTGCAGGGCCGACACCACATCCAGGCCATTGCCGTCCTCGAGGCGAAGATCGACCACCGCATAGGCGGGCGGACGTTCGGTTACGGCGGCCAGCCCCGCAGCGACCGTGCCGGCAATGCGCACCTCAAAGCCCCGGCGCGTCATCGCGCGTTCGAGGCGGCTCAAAAAGGCTGCATCATCATCAACGAGCAAAAGGCTCGGATCGGCAGCCAGAAGGTCTTCAATCGTGTCCATGGCTTTTCCAATATTCCTTTGCTCACCCTACGTCAAAACGAAGTGTTCCGATCACTCGATTGCGCTTCGGGACCAGGTGATGCGGACCCGGGCATGCCCGCTGGGTTGGGCATTGTCGAAGGTGAGCCGGGCCCCGGTCCGCTCAAGCAGGGTCTTGGCAATAAATATACCCAGGCCCAGCCCGCCGGGCTGATGCGCGTCGCTGCCTGCCGGGTCGCGCGGGCGGCTGGTGAGATAGGGTTCGCCCAGCCGGGCAATCAGTTCCGGCGCAAAGCCCTTGCCATCATCGATGATCGAAACGGTGATGGCATGCTGGTCCCAGCCGCTCTCGATCCGCACGGTCTGGGCGGCAAAGTCGGTGGCGTTCTCGATCAGATTGCCCAGGCCATAGAGCAGGCCCACGCTGCGCGGAAACACAGGCGGCGGTCCAGCCGTCTCGGCGGCATCGAACAGAATGACCTTGCCGCGTCCTTCATGCGGCCGGGCGACCTCATCGAGAATATCGGGCAGCGGCGCCTCGGCGAAGAGATCAGCCGGCTCGCTGCCCAGATTGCGCAGCTTGGCGAGAATGGCCCGGCAGCGCGCTGCCTGGGCAATGATCAGCTCCACGTCCTCGGCCAGTTGGCTGTCCTTGTCGACCTCGGCGCGCATTTCCTTGGCAGCCAGCGCAATGGTGGAGAGCGGCGTGCCCAGCTCATGCGCGGCGGCTGCAGCCAGCCCATCGAGCGCGGAAAGCTGCTCGCGCCGCGACAGCGCCAGTTCTGTGGCCGCCAGCGCATCGGCGATCTGCCGGGAATCATGGGCGACCCGATTGGTATAGGCGGAGATGAACACCACGCCGCAAATGATCGAGACCCAGATGCCGATCACATAGATGCGGTTGAAAACGATGTGCTGATCCGGCTCCCAGGGCAGCGGCAGGTGTAGAATCGCCAGCACCGAGGCAATCACGGCGGCCAGCAGCGCCACCAGAAAGGCCTGGCGTTTCGGCAGCGAGGTGGCGGAAACCGAGACCGGCGCCAAAAGCAGCAGCGCGAAGGGGTTCTCCAGCCCGCCGGTCAGGGCCAGCAGCCCCCCGAGTTGGCAGAGATCGAAGGCCAGTTGCAGCGCGGCAATGCGGGAGGAGAGCCGATAATGCGGCCCGAGGCGAAAGGTAAGACCGATATTGAACGCGGCGGAGAGCCCGATCAGCGCCAGGCATTCAAACAGCGGTAGCGGAAAGCCCAGGCCCCAATTGACGAAGAGCACGCCGATGGTCTGTCCGATCACCGCCAGCCAGCGCAGGATCACCAGGGTCTGCAGGCGCAAGGGTCGCCAGCTCGACGGCAGTGGCAGTTGGGGCAAGGTCTGGTCGGTCATGCTGCTCACTCCGAGGCTCTCAATTGTGGCGCATAGGGAGCGAATTCGCCGATTTCAAGCGCAAAAATCGACAGGCACATGCTTGATCCTGACCCGTGACGGGCCATTTGAGACTCATCGTGACTGGGAGACGTACGAATATGAACACTGCAATCATCAAACCGCAATGGTCCCCGCTGACCATAGGCCTCATGGTCCTGGGCTTCATCATCTTCTGGCCGATCGGCCTGGCGATGCTGGCCTATATCATCTGGGGCGAAAAATTCGGTGGCTCTGCCGAAAAAGCCCAGGCTTACTGGAACAAGGGGTGTGGCTATATGCGCAACAATAACAAGCATCAGGGCTTTGGCCGCAACGAGTTCAGCTCGTCCGGCAATGCCGCCTTCGATGAATACCGTGCCGAGCAACTCAAGCGCCTAGAGGAAGAGCGCGCCCGGCTCGATGCCGAGATCGACGCGTTCCACGAATATATGGCCAATCTGCGCAAGGCAAAGGACCGCGAGGAATTCGACCGCTTCATGGGCGAACATCGCGGCCAGCGCCAAGGCTATGGCGAGAACGACCAGAATAACAATAATTGGAGCAACAATAACGGCCAGTAAGCCGTTGTCCTTCCCGACTTCCCTGTCCTCCAATGACGACTGGCGCCCCGCAAGGGGCGCCTTTTTTTGGTGTTGCCACCCTCTTTTGCCGCACGAATCCGGTTACACTGACCGGACCTGATGCCGATCCGGTCACCATGTTCTCCTTTCTGCGCCAACGCACCCCGCCGCCAAGGACCACCCAGCTCACGCTCGACGGCGTCGAGGTGGATGTGGCCGTCAAGGTGTCCAAACGGGCGAAGAGCTTCCGCCTGTCCCTGCCGGCCGCCGGCCCGCTGCTGACCCTGCCCGAAGGGGCACGCTGGGCCGATGCGGAGGCATTTCTGCACCGGCATCGCCACTGGCTGGCGGCGCGCCTGCCCCGCACGGCGCTGGCGCAGAGGCTGGAGGCGGGGACGTGGTTGCCCTTGCGCGGCGTGCCGCATCTGGTGCTCGCCACCGGGGCGCTGCGCGGCCGGGTCGAGACCGGCGGGAACGATGCCGGCCCGGTGCTGCACGTTCCCGGCGACACGGCCCATCAGCCGCGTCGGCTTTACGATTGGCTCAGATCCGAGGCGCTGGCCGATCTGACAGCTCAAAGCGCCTTCCATGCCGGGCGGCTTGGCGTTGAGGTCAAGCAGGTGCGGCTGCGCAGCCAGTCGAGCCGCTGGGGGTCGTGCTCTTCAAGCGGCAATATCAACTACAATTGGCGGCTGATCCTGGCCCCGCCACATGTGCTGGATTATGTCGCGGCCCATGAGGTGGCCCATCTGGTGGAGATGAACCATTCGCCGGCCTTCTGGGCCACCGTTGCGCGGACCCTGCCCGATATGGACCGGGGCCGGGCGTGGCTAAAAGCACACGGTCGCGAACTGATGGCCTGGCAAGCGCCCGCCACCAGGCAATAATCGGGCGCTTGCCCCGATGCTGCCGCAATCTGCTCCCTATCAGCGTCTCATGCGTCACTTCGTTGTCTTCATCGCGGTTCTTTTGGCTCTGGCATCCGTTCTGGGCGCCACGACGGCCAATGCGCACCGCTATGTCGCCACCCCGATCGTGGTGCTCAACCATGTCGACGCCGACAACAAGCCGATCCCGGTGGTGGTGCAGGTCCAGCGCGGGCAGATCGACCTGGGTGCAGGGCTGATGCTGCCCTGCGGCTCGCACCACGCCATTGAGGCCTCAGCGCCCCAACTTCCCGGTGCGGTGATGACCATGGTGCCAGAGACCAAGCTTGATACGGCGCAAGCGGACTGGCCTGCCATCCTGCCGCTGCGGCCGCCCAAATCCGCCTGAGCGTTTCTTCGAACACCCTTCATTCAACGCTCAGCGCCCGCTTGTGCGGGCCAAGGATTAGTTCATGTCCCATGTTTCCGACGCGACCCCGTCGCGCCGCGCCGTACTGGCTGGCCTTGCCGGCCTCGGCGCCCTGACCCTTGCCGGCTGCTCGACCAGCGGCACCACCCGGCTGGCCACTGCCGCCGCAACGCCCGTTCGCCCGACGATCCCACTGGACATTCTGGCCATGTATGCCGCCCGGCCGGAGGAAGAACACCCGGTACCGGCGGCTGATATTTCGCTGATGAACCCGGTCTATTGGCGCCAGGAAGTGGCCAACCCCACCGGCGAACCAGCGGGGCGCGTGGTGGTCGATACCGCCAACTACTTCCTCTATTTTACCATGCCCGAGGGCCGGGCCATGCGCTACGGCGTGGGCTTAGGGCGCGCCGGTTTTGAATGGAGCGGACAGGGCCACATTGCCTATAAGCGCAAATGGCCGGTCTGGACCCCGCCTGCAGAAATGATCGAGCGGCAGCCGGAGCTTGAAATCTACCGCAAGGGCCAGCCACCCGGCCTGCTCAATGCGCTCGGTGCCCGTGCGCTCTATATTCATCAGGGCAATCGCGACACGCTCTATCGCATCCACGGCACCATGGACGTGGCCTCGATCGGCAAGGCGGTCTCGTCCGGCTGCGTGCGCCTGTTGTTCCACGATGTCATGGATCTTTATGAGCGCGTGCCCAATGGCGCACCGATTGTGGTGGTGTAGCCCCGACCGGCTTCGGCATTGAGACGAAAAAGCCCCGGGTCACGCCCGGGGCTTTTTTTGCTGTTCAGGTCAGCGAACCTAGTTGCCGAAGATCAGATCCATCAGCGTGCGCTGGGAGCGCTCTTCCTGATAGACCGGCTGCTGCTGCACCTGGCCAGGAGGCACGATCTGGCCCTGTGGCTGGGCGAACCCCTGCGGTTGCTGTGAGGTTGGCGCCGAGGGCACCCAGACCTGCTGGCCGGTGGCCGGGTCAACAACAAGGGTCATGGGCAAGCCGGTTTCGGGATCAATCGGCGCCTGGCCAAAGCCATTGCTGTTCTGCTGCTGCAGGGGGAAGCCGGTCAGCGGGTCGATGGCCTGACCATTGGCGTCATACTGTACGATCTGGCCCTGATCGATGGGCAGGCCGGTATTAGGATCGATCTGCTGGACCGGCCGGCCGGTCACCGGGTCGAAGCGAGAACTGGTGGGCAGACCGGTGGCCGGATCGACCATCGTGCCGGTCTGGATCGGCGTATTGGCCATTTGGCCATCAACCGGCGCCAGTCCCTCGAGCGGTGTACCGGTGGCCGGGTCGATGGCGATCACCTGCCCGGTTGCCGGGTCGGTGGTGGTCTGCACCGGCTCGCCCGTGCCGCCATCGACATATTGCACCATGGGCTGGCCGGTGGCCGGATCAATGGCAGGCATGCCCGTATTGGGATCGATCAATTGCTGGGCGATGAGCTGGCCCGCATAGGAGCCGCCGGGGATCGAGGCGGGCGAGCGGCCTTGATGCGCCTTGGTCATGAAATCGGACCAGATATTGGCCGGCACATTGCCGCCCGACAGGGTGGTCTTGGTGTCATTGTCATTGCCCAGCCAGACGCCGGTGACCATGGCCGAGGTATAGCCAACGAACAGCGCATCGCGCGCGTTCTGGCTGGTGCCGGTCTTGCCGCCAAAGTCCCAGCCGCCCAGATTGGCGCCACGGCCCGTGCCCACCTCGACGGCGGTCTTGAGCATGTCGTTCATCTCGGCCAGCACATTAGGATCGACCACGCGCCCCGGCCCGGCATTGGAGGCCTCGTAAAGCACATTGCCTTCAACGTCGGAGATATTGGTGATGACATTGGGAATCACCCCCATGCCGCCATTGCCGAAGGGCGCATAGGCGCTGGTCAATTCGAGCAGGTTCACTTCCTGGGTGCCCAGCGCGATCGAGGGTACGGGCGTGAGGTTGGATGAAATGCCCATGCGCATGGCCACTTCGATCACCTTTTCGGGGGTGACATCGATAGCCAGGCGCGCCGCAATGGTGTTGAGCGAATAGGCCAGCCCCTGGCGCAGGGTGACGGTGCCGGCATATTTGCCCGAGGCATTGCGCGGGCTCCAGCCATTATAGTCGAACTGGGCATCTTCGGCCAAAGTCTCGGGCGTATAGCCCTTTTCCATGGCCGCCATATAGACAAAGGGCTTGAAGGTGGAGCCGGGCTGGCGCCGGGCTGTCACGGCGCGGTTGTACTGGCTGGCTTGATAATCGACGCCACCCACCATGGCGCGCACGGTGCCATCGACATCCATGGCCACCAGCGCGGCCTGGGAGAAGCCGCGCTTCTCGCCTTCATTGGCCACGGCTTCCCGGACGATGAACTCGGCATCCTTTTGCATCTTGTAGTCGATGGTGGTCTGGACCACCACGTCACCCTCGATCTCGCCGATATAGGCGGTCATCAGGCTTTCAACCCAGTCGGCAACATAGGATTCCGAACCCGCTACCACGGTGCGGATGGTCTGGTTGGGGTCGATGCGCGCCGCGTCGGCTTCCTCGCGCGTGATATAGCCTTCCTGCGCCATGGCGTTGAGCACCAGGCGCTGACGATCGCGGGCGGTGTCCGGGTTGGCCTTGGGGTTATAAGCGGATGGCGCGGGCAGGATGCCCACCAGCATGGCCGCCTCGCCAAGCGAGAGATTGCGCGCCGAAACCCCGAAATAGGTCTGAGCCGCGGCCTCGATGCCATAGGCGCCCGAGCCGAAATAGACCCGGTTCATATAGAGCTCGAGGATTTCTTCCTTGGTGAAGTTCTGTTCCAGCCAGATGGCAAGAATGGCTTCCTGTACCTTGCGGCCCAGAGTCTGGTCGGGGGTGAGGAACAGGTTCTTGGCGACCTGCTGGGTGATGGTCGAGGCGCCGCGGGTGACGCCGCGCGCTTCCACCATTTCCACAGCCACCGAGAGCAGGCCGATCGGATCGACGCCGAAATGGCTCATGAAGCGACGATCTTCCGAGGCGATGAACGCGGCGGGCACATATTGGGGCAGTTCGCGGAAGGTGATGGCCTCGCCGCCGGTCTGGCCGCGATTGGAGATGAGGCTCCCATCGGCCGCCAGGATGCGGATATTGGGCGGACGCTCGGGAATGGCCCAGGTGTCTGAAGACGGCAATTGGGCGCCGTAATAGACGATAACACCGATGACGGCGATGCCGCCCCAGAGACAGGCGACAAAGCCCCACCAGAGCAGGCCCATCAGCAGGCCGCCGCCGCGCTTCTTCTTGCGATTGCGGGCCGGTTCGGCCTTGCCCTTGCGCGGCTGCTTCCTGGGCGATTTTGGCGGCTTGCCGCCACCGCCATTGCCGCCGGGGCGCGTTTCATCGACGGAAAAAGCCATGGACTGGCCCATGGTCGGCTCGACGCGCGCGCCCTTGGCCGCAGAAGAGGGCTGGGTCTTATTCTGGCGGCCCTTGGGGGCGCCAACGCGGTCATCGGCCGAAATGCGGAAATCCATCAGGCAAACCTAGTGAAGAAAAGGATCACGCTGCTTCTACCCTGTTCGTTCATCAAGGGAAACAAATGGTAAGCGGGAGGTTAAGATCGGTGGATTGTGACCGGCCATACGCTCTTTGCCGCCCAGCAGCACATGGACACGCTTGTCCGCGCCAAATGTGGCCGGTTTATGGGCCATCATCCCCCTCCCGCACGAGTGTGGCCGTCGCGTCACAGCTCTTGCCAATGCCGCAATTGCCCGGCACGACAGGACCCATGCGCCTGTTCACTGCCATTCTCGCCGGCCTCCTGTTGTCCCTCGCCGCCAGTCCGGCGCGGGCGGATTCCGTACAGACCGCGTTCAATGATGCCATTGCCGCCTTCGAACAGGCGCGACCGGAGCTCGGGACGACGCGCTTCGGGGTGGACATTGCCGCCTATCGCGACGCGCTGACGCTGGGGCGGTTCGCCTCATCGCATTGGGGCGGCAGCCTGGCAGTTGCGCTGGAGACGGGCGGCTCTGGTTCTGGTTGCGCCCGCTTTGCCGCCTATGTCCCCCTGCCGCCCCAGAACGGGGTGGTGCCGCTGGTGATCTGCCGGCAGTTTTCCGAGGAGGGCACGGCGGCCTTGCGGCGCCTGACCATTTTGCATGAAATGGTGCATGTGGTGGCCGGACCCGATGAATGCCGCGCCATGGCCTTTGCCGCGCAGGTGGAAGTGCTGGCCACCGGCAGCTTTACCCCGGTGGAGCGTTATTGGCAGACCAATGGGTGCGAAGGCTCCGCGTTCAGTCTGCCTTAGCGCCAGCCCAGACCGGGCGCGACATGCTTGAGAATGCTTTCGATGACATGCGCGTTATAGTCGACGCCGAGCTGGTTGGGCACGGTCAGGAGCAGCGTATCGGCTTCGGCGATGGCCTCGTCCTGCTTGAGTTCCTCGATCAGCTTATCCGGCTCGGCGGTGTACCCCCGCCCGAAGACGGCGCGCTTTTCCGGCTCGATATAGCCGAACTGGTCTTCTTCCTTGCGACCGGCGCCGAAATACATGCGGTCCTGGTCATTGACGAGGGCAAAGATGGAGCGGCTGACCGAGACGCGCGGTTCGCGGGTATGGCCAGCCTCTTTCCAGGCCGCGCGATAGGCGCGGATCTGTTCGGCCTGCTGAATGTGGAAGGGTTTGCCGCTCTCGTCGAATTTCAGGGTCGAGGACTGCAGGTTCATGCCCATCCTGGCGGCCCAGATGGCCGTTGCGTCGCTGGCCGCGCCCCACCAGATGCGTTCAAGCAGGCCCTCGGAATGGGGTTCGATGCGCAGCATGCCGGGCGGGTTGGGGAACATGGGCCGCGGATTGGGCTGGGCAAAGCCCTGACCGGTCAATGCCTTCAAGAAGATCTCTGCATTGAGCCGCGCCATGTCCGCATCGGTCTGGCCCTCGGCGGGCTCATAGCCGAAATAGCGCCAGCCATCGATGACCTGTTCGGGCGAGCCGCGCGAAATACCCAATTGCAGGCGCCCCTCGGAAATCAGGTCCGCCGCCCCGGCATCCTCGGCCATGTAGAGCGGGTTTTCGTACCGCATGTCGATCACGGCTGTGCCGATCTCGATCTTTTCGGTTTTTGCGCCGACCGCCGCCAGCAGCGGAAAGGGCGAGGCAAGCTGGCGGGCAAAGTGATGCACGCGGAAATAGGCGCCATCGGCCCCCAGTTCCTCGGCCGCTACGGCCAGGTCGATCGATTGCAGCAACGCATCGCCCGCCGTACGGGTGCCCGAATTGGGCGACGGGCTCCAATGGCCAAAGGAGAGAAAGCCGATCTTTTTCATGGGAGCCTCGCGCAGGGAATGGTCCTGCTTAGCTAGGCTGTGAAGACCGTAGGCACAAGGTGGCCAGTGAGAACGGACTGATCCGTCAGGGTGAACAACTGACGGCGCGCAGAGCGATCAAGTCTCAGGCAGACCCGTGCGATGAACGCGCTCGCTCAAGTTCTGGACGGTCCAGTACATGCATTTGAGAGCCCAGGCCTCGGCCTCAGGCATGTTGCGATCCCTCGCCCAGCGCGCGCGACCGGCCTGCCGGGTAGGGATATAGCCCGCCATATGCGCGAGGGTACAAGATGGGTGATCATAGCCCGTGCAAAACAGCTCCAGCCGCCGCAACTGCTCATCTGCCGAAAAGGCCGGGTCGCTGAGATCGAGCCAGGTCCAGGCACTATAGCTCACGTCCCAAAGCCTCGTGCCGGGCGCAACAGTGTCGAAGTCGATCATCCCGTACGGCAAGGTGCCGCGAAACACCGTATTGGCCGGCGTCCAGTCGTTGTGGCAGAGCACTTCTGCGCCGGCCTTAACGACCGGAGCGAAATCCAGGGTCGCCTCATGAAAGCTGCGCAGCAGAGCGGCGGCAGCAAGCAGCTGTGCATCGGAGAAACCATCGGCATCGCATTCCAGGTCGCTCGGCAGATAGGTCAGAATTTCGCGCCCGAGTGGGTCGAGCCCCAGAAAGCGCGGCGCGCCCTCAAAGCCGCCCTTCTCCAGATGGCGCAGCAATTGATGGGCGATCGTTCGGTCCCAAGCCATGGTGCGTCGTACCGTGTCGCCGACGCGGACAACCTTGTTGACCAGGCCGCCGGGCAGCTCGACTTCGTTGCCACCCATTGCAGTGCCCTCCAATGTCGGGCGGCCATCTTACTCGATGGCGGCCTACATGGCCTTCTGCCACCTGGCAGCCCGCCGCCATTCGAGCATAGCTCTCATGGCCTAGCCCGCTAAAATCTCCCCACTGGGGAGATTTTCCCCTGCGGGTCGCGGTCTAGACATCCAGATTGCTCACATTGAGCGCGTTGTCCTGGATGAAGTCGCGGCGCGGCTCGACCAGGTCGCCCATCAGGGCCGTGAAAATCTGGTCGGCTTCGTCGGTCTGGTCGATTTCGACGCGCAGCAGGGTGCGGGCATTGGGGTCGAGCGTGGTTTCCCAGAGCTGCTCGGCATTCATTTCGCCAAGGCCCTTATAGCGCTGCATGGAAACGCCCTTGCGGCCCGCATCGGTGACCGCCTTGAACAGGCTTGCCGGGCCAAAGATGTTGATCGTGTCGCCCTTGCGGGCCAGCGTCGGCACGCCGCCAAACAGCTCGTCCAGCCGGTCGGCGAGCTGGCGCAATTTGCGCGCATCGGCGCTTTGCAGCAGGGCTCGGTCGATGTGATGGGTTTCGGTGACGCCGCGCACGGTGCGGGAGAAGGCCAGGGCCTCCTCGTCGGTCACTTCGCCGGTCCAGCCGCGCTCCAACTCGTCAGAAATGCGGTCGAGCCGGTTGGCGACGCGCTTGAGCGTCTCCCCGCTCCTGTCGGGATTGGCAATGCCTTCGGGATCCAGCCCGCCGACAATGGCGGCCTGCTCAACCAGGTTGCGATTATAGCGGGTGTTGAGATTGTTGATCGCGTTCACGATTTCGCGCGATTGATGCAGAATGGCCAACAGGTCCTGGCCCGCATGGGTAGTGCCGTCCTGGGTGGTGAACACCGCATCCTCGATGCCGCCATCGAGCAGATAGTCCTCCAGTGCCCGCTCGTCCTTAAGGTAGAGCTCGGAGCGCCCGCGCGTGGCTTTGTAGAGCGGCGGCTGGGCGATGTAGATATGGCCGCGCTCGATCAACTCACGCGTCTGGCGATAGAAAAAGGTCAGCAGCAGGGTGCGGATATGGGCGCCGTCGACGTCGGCGTCCGTCATGATGATGATCTTGTGGTAGCGCAGCTTGTCGGCGTTGAACTCTTCTCGGCCAATGCCGGTGCCCAGCGCCGTGATCAGCGTGCCGACCTGATCGGAGGAGATCATGCGGTCGAAACGAGCCCGCTCGACATTGAGGATTTTGCCGCGCAGGGGCAGCACGGCCTGGTTGGAGCGATCGCGCCCCTGCTTGGCCGATCCACCAGCCGAGTCACCCTCGACGATGAAGATTTCGCTCTTTGCCGGATCGCGCTCCTGGCAATCGGCCAGCTTGCCGGGGAGCGAGGAGATTTCCAGCGCCCCCTTGCGGCGGGTCAGCTCGCGCGCCTTGCGGGCCGCCTCGCGGGCGGCGGCAGCTTCCACCACCTTGCCCACAATGATGCGGGCTTCGTTGGGGTGCTCCTCGAACCACTGGCCGAGCTTTTCGTTGACGATGTTCTCGACCACCGGGCGAACTTCGGAGGAGACCAGCTTGTCCTTGGTCTGGGACGAGAATTTGGGGTCCGGCACCTTGACCGAGAGCACGCAGGTCAGGCCCTCGCGGGTATCATCGCCAGAGAGCTCGACCTTTTCCTTCTTGGCAATGCCGGAGCTGTTGGCATAGCCCGTCACCTGGCGCGTCAGCGCGCCGCGCAGGCCCGCCAGATGGGTGCCGCCATCGCGCTGGGGAATGTTGTTGGTAAAGCAGAGCACATTTTCGTGGTAGCTGTCGTTCCACTGCAGCGCCACCTCGACGGTGATGCCGTCCTTTTCCGAGCGCATGGTGATCGGGCTTTCGAGCACCGGCGCCTTGGACTTGTCGAGATATTTGACGAAGGCCTCAAGGCCACCCTCATAGAACAAATCCACCTCAACCGGCTCGGGATGGCGATGGTCGGCCAACAGGATATGGACGCCCGAATTAAGGAAGGCCAGTTCGCGCAGGCGATGTTCGAGCGTCTTGTAGTCGAACTCGATCATGGTGAAGGTGTCGGTGCTGGGCATGAAGGTGATCTCGGAGCCCGAGCGCCCTTCATAATCCCCAACGACCTCCAGCGGCCCATCGGCAACGCCGTGGGTGAAGCTCATCTCGTGGATCTGCCCCTTCTGCCGAATGCGCAGCTTGAGCCAGACCGAGAGGGCATTGACCACCGAGACGCCCACGCCATGCAGGCCACCGGACACCTTGTAGGAATTCTGGTCGAACTTACCGCCGGCATGAAGCTGGGTCATAATGACCTCGGCGGCCGAGACCCCTTCTTCCTTGTGGATGCCGGTCGGAATGCCACGGCCATTGTCCGTCACACTCACCGAGCCATCGGCATTGAGGGTAACGGTCACCAGATCGGCATGGCCGGCCAGTGCCTCGTCGATGGCGTTATCCACCACCTCATAGACCATGTGGTGCAGGCCCGATCCGTCATCGGTATCACCGATATACATGCCCGGGCGCTTGCGCACGGCATCAAGGCCCTTGAGCACCTTGATGCTGTCGGCGCCATATTCGGTCGGGATCGGGTTTTCGCTGTCGCTCATGGGGTCCGAATCAGTCGATTTCACGTGAGTTCTGTTCTAGCCGAATGGGGCTGAAACCCCAAGGATATTGGCCGTTTGAGGCGTATTTGCGGGGGATTTTCAGCCCTGACGCGCCAAGCGCCCTTCGCGCACCCCGATCTGTTGCGCCCGCCCCTCCAGTGCCTCGAACAGCACCGGGTCGGTGCCGGTGAGGAAACATTGGGTCTCCAGCCCGTCCAGCGCCGCAAACAGGGCCCGGCGCCGGTCCGGATCAAGATGGGCAGCGATCTCGTCGAGCAGCAGGAACGGCACGATGCCGGTGCGCAGCCGCACGAGCCGGGCATGGGCCAGGATCAGCCCGATCAGCAGGGCCTTCTGCTCGCCGGTGGAGCCCAGCGCGGCGGGCATGGATTTTTGCGCATGGATCACGTCGAGATCGACGCGGTGTGGTCCTGATGTGGTGCGTCCGGCGGCCCGATCAAGGGGCCGCAGCGCATGCCAGCGCTGCGCCAGCACTGTTTCGAGTTCGGCCGAGGTCGCCGGCTCGACTAGGTCCTCGAATAAAGGGGTCAGCGAGAGCCGGGCCGCCGGGAAACTGGTGTCATCCAGGCTCTGGGCAATCAGCGCCTGCAAATGGCTCAGGCTATCGGTGCGGTTGAGGTGGATCGAGGCGCCAAGCTCGGCCATCTGCGCTTCGATGGCGCTGAGCCAGCGTGGATCGCCCTCCTCTTCCAGCAACTTGTTGCGTTGCCGCATGGCTTTCTCGAAGTCCGAGACGGTCGCGGAGTGGTCCGGGATGAGCGTTGTCACCAACCGGTCGAGAAAGCGACGGCGATCTCCTGCGGGGCCGGAGAACAGCCCATCCATGGCCGGGGTCAGCCAGAGCACGCGCAGATAATCGCTCATCGCCTCGATGGAGCGGGCATTGGCGCCATTGATGCGCACCCGGCGCCCGCCATCGGGCAAGGCGCCCGTGCCGATATCGGCGGGCCCTGCATCGGTCTCGATGGTCGCCGCAACCGCCCAGGGCAGGTCAGAGCCTTGCGATTGCAAAGTGTCAAAACTGGCGCCGCGCAGGCCGCGCCCCGGCGAGAGCACGGAAATGGCTTCGAGCAGATTGGTCTTGCCCGAGCCATTGGGGCCGGTCAGCACCACATGGCGCCCGTCGAGATCGAGCGCAGCGGAGGCATAATTGCGGAAGGCGGTCAGGCGCAGGCGGGAGATGTGGCGGATCATGCTGCTACATCCCCCTCATCCGCCCTTCGGGCATCTTCTCCCACAAGGGGAGAAGGGAGCCACGAGCAATTGGTGACCACCGGCTCATCCCTCTCCCCTTGTGGGAGAGGGTGGATCGGCTGCAGGCCGAGACGGGTGAGGGGTATCGAAGTCAAAGCAAGCGCGGAGTGCCCGCCTCACACCCGCATCGGCATCAGCACGTAGAGCGCGCTGGATTCGCCTTCTTCCTTCACCAGGGTCGGGGAATTGGCATCGTTGAACAGGAAGACGGCACTCTCGGAGCGGATCTGCTGGATGATATCGAGCAGATAGCGGGCATTGAAGCCGATCTCGAAGCCGTCGGTGTCGAAGTCGACCGCGACTTCCTCGCTGGCTGTGCCGTGATCGGGATTGGTGACGGACAATTCGAGCAGTCCATCCTTGGCCGCGAGCTTGACGGCCTTGCCGCCCCGATCCGAGGCAATGGTCGAAACGCGGTCGACAGCAATGGCAAAGCCGGCCTTGTCGACCAGCATCTGCTTTTCGTTGTTCTTGGGGGTCACCCGGTCATAATCGGGGAAGGTGCCTTCGATGAGCTTGGAGAGCAGCACCACGGGACCGACGGTGAAGCGGATCTTGGTGTCGGAAACCTCGACATGCACGTCGCCATCGACGCCATCGAGCAGCTTTTGCACCTCACCCACGGTCTTTTTCGGCACAATGATGCCGCTCATGCCTTCGGCGCCGCTGGGGGCAGCCATTTCGGCACGGGCCATGCGGTGCCCGTCGGTGGCTACGGCGCGGAACAGCGAACCGGCGGCCGAATTGTCCACGGCATGGAAGTAGATGCCGTTGAGATAATAGCGCGTCTCTTCATTGGAGATGGCGAACTGGGTGCGCTCGATCAGCTCGCGCAAGGAGGCTGCGGCGATGTCGAATTCATGCGCAAAGGCGCCGGATTTGAGATCGGGGAAGCTGTCGGGCGACAGGCAGGCCAGGTTGAAGCGCGAGCGGCCGGAGGTGAGAACCATGTTCTCCCCGCCATCGGTTTCGAGCCGCACTTCGGCGCCATCGGAGAGCTTGCGGACGATCTCGTAAAGCGTATGGGCCGGCACGGTGGTGGTGCCGGGGGTCGAGACCATGGCCGGCACGCTTTCGGTCACTTCGATATCGAGGTCGGTGGCGCGCAATTCGACCCGATCGTCCGATGCCTTGAACAGCACATTGGCCAGGATCGGATAGGTGTTGCGGCGCTCGACCACCCGATGCACATGGCTCAGCGACTTGAGCAGATGATTGCGTTCGAGCGTGACTTTCATGGAGTTCTTCTTCCGGGACATACGCGACAGCTAAACCCGGCGCGAGCCGGGGTTGGGACGTTTACAGTTTCATAGGAAATTGGCAAGGCCGAGGGGGCTTTTGGCCGCATCCTAGCTGTGGACTTCAGGAACTGAAATGCACGGTGATGTCGAACCGCTCGCCCGGCCCGGCCCCCAACCCCATCAAGCCCTCAAAAGGCAGGCAGGTGGCAATCGCAGCCGCAATCGAGCGCATCAATTCAGGATACTGCCCCGCAGTCCGCACGCTTTCAGGCACGATATAGGGGTCACCGTCCAGCGTACCATCGCCCAGAAACGCCAGTCGGATCGAAATGGACCGGCCCTCATAGCCTGCCGGCAGGGCCCAACAGGCCAGAAGCTGGTCCTGAACCGAGGTGGCGATGGCCAGGTTCTGCGCGGCCCGCTCTTCGGGCGTCAGGACAGGGAATTTGTCCTGCGCCAGGACGGGGGATATGGCAAAAATGGATAGAACAAACAGGCGGGCAAGGATTTGAAACATGTCCGATCCTTGCCCGGCCAATCCGGCGGGATAAAGGCTATTCTTCAAGCATGCGCTTGAGCAATTCGATTTCCTGACCCAGCTCCAGATCATCCTTGATCATCTGCTCAACCTTGCGCACCGAATGGAGCACCGTGGTGTGGTCACGACCACCGAAGCGTCGCCCGATTTCGGGCAGGGAGCGGCTGGTCAGGGCCTTGGCCAGATACATGGCGATCTGGCGCGGGCGCACCACGTCACGCGAACGGCGGGCCGAGAGCAATTCATTGCGCGGCACCTTGTAGTGGCGCGAGACGATCTTGAGGATGTCCTCGATGCGGACGCGCTTGGCATCGCGGGCGCGGATCAGATCGGCCAGGGTCTTTTCAGCCAGCGGCACGGTGATCAGTTCGCCGGTAAGCTGGTTGGCAGCCACGAGCCGGTTGACGGCACCGTCGAGATCGCGGCCATGGCTGACCACGGCGCGGGCGATATAGTCGATCACCGCAACCGGGAACTGCATGCCGTAGCGGGAATTGACCTGGTCGGCACGGCGCTGGACGATGTCGCGGCGCAATTCGTGGTCAAAGGTGGAGATGGGTACGACCAGCCCGCCGGAGAGGCGCGAGCGGACGCGTTCGTCGAGCATTTCGAGATCGCGCGGGGGCGCGTCACCGGCCACCACGACCTGCTTGGCACCGGTCAGCAGCGCACCCAGCGTGTGGCCGAATTCGGTGGCCGACTTGCCCTGCAGGAACTGCATGTCATCGATCAGCAGCAGGTCGACCCGACGCAGCCATTCCTTGAAGCCGAGCGCGCTCTGGCGCTGCACGGCGGTGATGAAATGGTACATGAAGTGGTCGGCCGTCAGATAGACGATGTTCTTGGACGGATCGGCCTGGCCGACGGCATGGGCGATGGCATTGAGAAGATGCGACTTGCCCAGGCCCACAGTGGAATGAATATAGACCGGATTGAAGGTCACGGCATTGTTGATGGCGGCATTTGCGATCTGCTTGGCGACGCCCAGCGCCATCTCATTGGCCGAGCCGGCCACGAAACTGTCAAAGGTCATGCGCGGGTCGATGGCGCTGCCCGAGAGGGCATCGCCGGACTTGGCATTATCGCGCACCAGGCGCGGAGTTGCGGGGGCCGTGGCGACAGGGGCGGACTGCTGATGGGTCGAGGGCGCTTCTGGGACCACTTCAGCGACCGGGGCAAGGCGCGGACGGGCCTGGCCATTGACCCGCATGGTGACCTGCAGGCGCGCCGCCTCGGGGACATCGTTGCGGAAGGCTTCAACGATGCGATCGGCATAGTTGGACTGCACCCAGGAGCAGAGGAACCGCGTCGGCGCGCTCAGATGCACCAGATCGTCAACCAGTTCCTCGAGCTCGAGACGGGCGAACCACGATGTAAAGACGTCCTCGCCCACGCTCGCTTTCAGCCGGGCCCGCACTCGGGTCCAGAGTTCGCGCTGATCCTGGGATGAAACGTCAGGTATGGCCATGACAGGAGTACCGCCCTTGCTGGTATTGGAAGGAGAAGAGGAGTTGGCCGCAGCCCAATCGTCTCTTCCCGCAGTCGCCTGTCGCATCATCGTGTCTTGCCCCATTCTGTTTTGCCGCCTTTCCGGTCCGCAAAGCCCCGGAAACGCCCCTGATCTGTTTGATGTGCCTGCCCGCCTTTGAACGGCTTGTCGCAAGACACGGCTTCGCCCCTGCGCCCGCTCAGGCGGACACAACTCTATTGTTCGGCGGCTCTGGACCACCGTTTGTCACATGACCTTTCACTTGAACCCGGCCTGCCCGGCCTGTGGTCGAATGAACGCTGCCAACTCAAATTCGACGGACCACAGCAATTGCGGCCGACACAAAAATCACTGGCTGAAATGACCGACATCGCTGCCGGCACTGCCCCAAACCCGACTCCCTGGCGGGAGACGACCGGTGGATCAGGAGGGTCGTTCCACCCCTCTTTTTCCCCGCCGGCCAAAGTACATTAGAGGCACCATATTGGACCCGCAACACGTGAATCATTGAAAAAGGGGCTTGACTCTGAGGTCGTATTTTTGGGGTCCGCCAGTGCCCAAATGTGACCTCCGGCAAGGGCCTGTGACTCAAGGCAGATTCGAACACTTAGCGGCTTTCGGTATGGTAAAATAATTTTTCACCGCACCGATTTTTTGCCCTTGGCCGCAACCTTGACCACGACCCCGCTGGCGAGCGAACCCCCTGATAACGCTGAGAAAAAACACCACTTCACGCTTCGTTCCACCGCCGGAGCGAGTGTCACCATTTAGTCATGTGACAGAACAATCGCGAAAAAACCTGCCCGGCTACCATACAACAAAAAGGGCTCCTTGCGGAGCCCGTATTGTAGCGCATTGGTCGCTTGCAAAGAAGCGCCTTGACCGACCTCGAGTTAGGCGGAGAGGGCCTTCACGCGGCTGTTGAGGCGGGAGACCTTGCGGGCCGCCAGATTGGCATGGACAATGCCCTTGCCGGCAGCGCGGTGGATCTCGGGCTCGGCAGCCTTGAGCGCGGCGAAGGCAGTTGCATGATCGCCAGCGGTGATCGCTTCCTCGACCTTGCGAATGAACGTACGCACGCGGCTCCGACGCGACTTGTTGATCGCGGTGCGGGCAGCAATCTTGCGGGTCGCCTTCTTGGCTGACGGCGTATTGGCCATGGTGGTCCTCTTGGGTCGTCCAACCGGCAGACTGTGCGCCTAAAGGGCGCCCCAACCGTCCGGGATGAAATGAAAGCGGCGGCACGCTGCCGCCAAGTCGGGGGGTCTATAGGCCATAGGCCGGAGGGCGTCAACTGGATTCAGGCGCCCAGCCTTGTCTTGTCCTCAAGGCGCCTTCTGGCATTTCGGGCAATAGAAGGTCGAGCGACCCGATTGCACGATGCGCCGGACCACGCCGGTGCACATCGGGGTCGGGCAGGGATCCCCCTCCCGATCATAAACAGCGAAATTGTGCTGGAAGTAGCCAGCCCCTTCGACGCTGCGGAAATCGCGAATGGTGGAGCCGCCCACCTCGATGGCTGCCGTGAGGACTTCTCGCACGGCAAAGGACAGGTCTTCCAGCGCTTTTTTGGGCCTGCCGGTTTTGGTCACCAAGGTCCCGGCCAGCACCGTGGGCAGGATATGAGCGCGATGCAGCGCCTCGGCCACATAAATATTGCCCAGCCCGGCCACCACCCGCTGGTCGAGCAGGGCCGCCTTGATCGGCGTCTTCTTGCCGGCAAAGGCAGCGGCCAATTGTGCGGCGGAAAATTCATTGCCAAGCGGCTCGGGTCCCAGCCCCTGCAGATAGGGGCTGTCGGCAAGGTTGGCATAAAGGTCAATGAAGCCGAAACGCCGCGGGTCGGCATAGATCAGATGGCTGCGCCCATGTTCGGGGTGGCGGAGCGCCCAGACCATATGGTCGTGCTTGGGTTCGGTGCCCGGCTCATAATAACGCGGCGGCTTGTCGATGGGATGTTCGGCAAAACGCCAGGACCCGGTCATGCCCAAATGGCTGAGCAGGGTCGCGCCGCCCGAGAGCCCGAGCAGCAGATATTTGGCCCGCCGCCCGACATGGGTGACCTCCTGGCCCTCCAGCGCGCCCTTCAACCCTTGCGGGAAGGGGAAGCGCAGATTGGGCCGGTTGAGCGTCACGCTCTCGATGGTCGCACCCTCAAGCCAGGGCGCGAGGCCCCGGCGTACGGTTTCGACCTCGGGCAGTTCAGGCATGTGACAACTCCTTCACCCTGCGCGGCTTTGTGGCATGGGCAAGCCATAAAGGCTTATGTATAGGGACGATACACAATCTATCGACCCCAATGCCGGTTGAAAAAGGCCCTTGCCATGACCGAGACCCGCGAGACGACCCATTTCGGCGAACAGACCGTCGCCCTGGAGGACAAGCAGGGGCTGGTGGACAAGGTGTTCCACGATGTCGCCGATCGCTATGACCTGATGAACGACCTGATGAGCATGGGCGTGCACCGGCTCTGGAAGGACGCCATGGTCGCCGATCTTGCGCCCCCCAAGGCCGGATCGCGTCCCTATAAGGTGCTCGACATGGCGGGAGGCACGGGCGACATCGGCGAGCGCATCGTCAACGCCTCGCTCGGCTATGCCCAGGTGGTGGTTTCGGACATCAATGCGGACATGCTGCGGGTCGGTGGCGAACGGGCCAAATCCTGGCGCTATCCGGAACAGGTGGAATTTCTTGAGGCCAATGCCGAAGACCTGCCGTTCGAAGACAAGAGTTTTGACGCCTATACGATTGCCTTTGGCATTCGCAACGTGCCGCGTGTGCAGCAGGCGCTGGACGAGGCCCACCGGGTGCTCAAACGCGGCGGCCGCATCCTGGTGCTCGAATTTTCCCAGGTCGACGTGCCGGGGTTCGACGCCATCTACAGTCTCTACTCCGACCAGCTTATTCCGCCCATGGGCAGGGTCGTGACCGGCGACGCCCAGCCCTACCAGTATTTCATCGAGTCGATCCGCAAATTCCCGGCCCCGGCCGAGTTTTCGACCATGCTGGGCCAGGCGGGGTTCAGGCGCGTCAAGCATCAGAGCTTTACCGGCAATATCGCGACACTGTTTTCGGGCTGGAAACTCTAGAGCATGTCCATCGCTTCGACCTTCCGCCTGTTCCATGCCGGCTGGGTGCTGGCGCGCGAGGGCGCCTTTTCCGTGCTGCCCGCCGAGGCGCTGCCCCCCATGATGAAGGCCGGCATTTCCATGGCGCGCCTTGTCGAGCGCCGCGCCGTGCGTAAGACCGGCAGCATCGAGCGCCTCAACGCCGCGCTGCACAAGCTGGGGCCGTCCTATGTGAAATTCGGCCAGACCCTGGCCACAAGGCCCGATATTGTCGGCATCCAGGCCGCAGCCGATCTTTCCGGCCTGCAGGACAAGATGCCGCCTTTCGATCCCAAGCTGGTGCCGGGCATTCTGGAGACCGCATTGGGCGACAAGGCCGCGCAACTGACCGAGATCAGCGAGCCCATTGCTGCCGCCTCCATTGCCCAGGTGCACAAGGCGCGGCTGCGCGCGCCGGGCGAAGTGCCCAAGCTGGTCGCGATAAAAATGCTGCGCCCGGGCATTGCCGAGCGCTTTCATGCCGATACCGACAGCCTCTATGCCGGCGCCAAACTGGCGGAAACCTTGTCACCGGCCAGCCGGCGTCTCAAGCCCACCGAGGTCGTACGCACGCTTGACCATTCCATGCGGCTCGAACTGGATCTGCGGCTTGAGGCCGCCGCCATTTCAGAAATGGCCGAGAACATCCGGAATGACGAAGGCTTTGTCATTCCGCAAGTGCATTGGGACCAGGTGGCGCAGAATGTGCTGACCACGAGCTGGATGCATGGCATTCCCATTCGCGATCATGCAGCCATCGACAAGGCCGGGATCGACCGCAAGGCGCTGGCCGCCAAATTGCTGCAGAGCTTTCTGCGCCATGCCATTCGCGATGGCTATTTTCATGCCGACATGCATCCGGGCAATCTGTTTGCCGATCCTGCGAGCGGCGATGTAATCGCCGTCGACTTCGGCATTATGGGCCGGATCGGCAAGGACGAGCGCCGCTTTCTCGCCGATATTCTCTACGGCTTCATCACCCGCAATTATCGCCTGGTGGCGCAGCGCCATTTTGATGTGGGCTATGTGCCCAGGACCCAGTCGGTCGAGGATTTTACCCTGGCCATCCGCTCGATTGGCGAGCCGCTGCATGGGCGTACGGCAGCCGACATTTCCATGGCCAAGGTGCTGGGCCAGCTCTTCACCATCACCGATCTGTTCGACATGCAGACCCGGCCCGAACTGGTGCTGCTGCAAAAGTCGATGGTGTTGGTGGAGGGCGTGGCGCGCACGCTTGACCCGGACCTCGACATCTGGACGGTGGCCGAGCCCGTGGTCGGGGAATGGCTGCGGCGCGAAGAAGGTCCGCTTGGCCGCATCGAGGAACTGGCCGGGCATCTGAGCCGGATTGGCGAGGCGGCCGGACGGGTGCCGGGGCTGATTGCCCAGGCCGAGCTGGCCCTGGCCGAGCACCGCGCCATGGTCAACCGCCCGCGCGACAAGCTGATGCGCAACACCGCGCTGGTCGTGTTGATCGCCACATTGGGGCTGATCCTGGCCCTGATCTGGCGCGTGCTTGTTGGGGGCTGACCCCAAAAGGCTGCGCAATGACCTGTTCACGGCGCGCATCGGCACATAGATTGCGTTCACCGGCGACGGCCGCCGGCAAGCACGGGAGAAGCTTCATGAGCGTCAAACTTTTCGGCAAGCTGGCTGCGGCCGCCTTGCTGGCGGCAGGATTGGCCGGTTGCATCGACGTCAATATCGATGTGGCCATTACCAGCCCCAGCACGGCCAAGGCGACCATGACCCAGGTCATGAGTGCCGATGTCTATTCCATGGTCAAGATGAGCGCCGAAGGCGGCCAGGAGCAGGACGACAGTTTCTGCGCCGAGGGTGAACTGACCGAGAATGGCGATGGCAGCGCCACCTGCATCATCACCGAGGAGGGGAATTTCGCCGATCTCGATCTGGGGCAGGATGAAGGCGGCATGACCTTCACCGAAGCCGGTCCCGGCCTGGTTCGCGTGGCCTTGCCCACGGCGGACATGCAGGCCGAACTGGGTGGCGAAGACGATATGGACGAGCAGACCCGCCAGATGGTCGAGGCCTTCTTTGAGGGACGCACCATGACCATCGGCATTTCCGGCGCCGAAATTGTCGAGACCAACATGACCATCTCGGACGACAAGACCCGCGCTGAACAGGTCATCGACATGCTCGCGCTGATCAATGGCGATGCCGGCCTGCCCGATGAATTGTTTGCCGTGGTGCGCGCACCGTGACTGTCCGGATCAATGTGAAATGGCTCGCGCATGGCGCGGGCCTGCCCCTGCCGCGCCAGCAGACAGCCGGTGCGGCCGGGCTCGACCTCTGCGCCGCCATCGCCGCGGAGGAGACCCTGACCATCGCGCCGGGCGACTATGCCCTGGTGCCCACCGGGCTCAGCATTGCCCTACCCGAAGGCTATGAGGCGCAGATCCGGCCCCGCTCGGGCCTGGCCGCCAAGCACGGCGTCACGGTGCTCAATTCGCCTGGCACCGTTGACGCCGACTATCGCGGCGAAGTCAAAATCATGTTGATCAACCATGGCAAACTGCCCTTTGCGCTCAGCCGTGGCGAGCGCGTAGCGCAGATGGTGGTGGCGCAGGTCAGCGCCGTGGAACTGGTGGAAGTGGATGAACTTGATGCAACCGAACGCGGGACTGGTGGCCACGGCTCGACTGGCCGTTAGTGCGCTGGCCCTCTGGGGCTTCAGCCAACCGGCCATGGCCGGTGATCGGGCCCTGATCGATTATGTCGGGTTCTCGCCCGACTTCCGCTATTTCGCCTTTGAGGAATTCGGCATTCAGGACGGGTCGGGCTTTGCCTATTCCAACCTCTATGTCGTGGACCTTAATACCGATAGCTGGGTGGTGGGCACGCCGGTGCGGCTGCAGGCGGAAAGCGAAGAGACCAGCCTTGTGGACATCCGGGCGGCGGTCGCCGACAAGGCCACCAGCCATATCGAGAGCTTTTCGATTGAGGTGCCGGTGGAAATCGCCGCGCTGATCGGGGATGGCGTGCCCGACACGGATGCGGCAAGCCTCAATTTCGGGGCGCCGGCCTATTGGCCGGGCGCGGTGTCGGGCGATTACACCCTCACGCTGGACACATTTGACACGGCGGCCACCAGCCCGTGTGCCGAGTGGTTCGGCGTGGCGCCCAAGGGCTATGAGCTCTCGATTGCCGATAGCGGCACGACACGGCTGATCTATCGCGACGGCAATCTGCCCCGCTCGCGCGGTTGCCCGACCGACTATCGCATTCATTCGGTGGTGATGCCGTTCCAGGGCACGACGCTCTCCAACGCGGTGGCCATCATCTCGGTCTATCCGGGCGGTTTTGAAGGGCCGGACCGGCGCTTCCTGGCGGTTCCCCTTGGCCTCTGAGGGCCCGCTCACCCCCGAGGAAACCCGGCGCTACGCGCGCCATCTGGTGCTCAAGGGGTTTGGCGGGGCGGCGCAACAGAAGTTGAAAAGCGCACGCGTGCTGGTCGTGGGCGCCGGCGGGCTGGGCAGTCCGGCCATCGCCTATCTGGCCGCAGCGGGCGTCGGTCACATGTCCATTGTCGACCCGGATACGGTCTCGCTCTCCAATCTGCAACGGCAGGTCATCCACACAACCGCCACCATCGGCACCGGCAAGGCGGAAAGCGCGGGCGCTTTTGCAGGCGCGCTCAATCCGCATGTCGCCCTGGGCCTCCACGCCGAGGCGATCACCGAGGCCAATGCAGATCACCTGATCGGTGATGCCGACATCGTGCTCGACGGCACCGATAATCTGGTCACTCGCCGGATCGTCGCAGCGGCGTGCGAGCGGCTCAGCAAGCCGCTGGTCTCGGGTGCTGTTTCGATGTTTTCCGGCCAGGTGACCGTCTTTGCGCCGCATCTGGGCGGCCCGACCCATGGCGCGCTCTATCCCGACGAAGCTGACGACGACGCCCTGCCCTCCTGCGAGCTCAACGGCATATTGGGTCCGGTTACCGGCGTCATCGGCACGCTGATGGCCATGGAGGCCATCAAGCTGGCCACAGGTGTCGGAACACCGCTAGTGGGGCGGCTGCTGGTCTATGATGCGCGCGAGGCCAGCTTTTCGGAGTTGGGATACTAGCCGGCGCACTTCGGCCTGTTCCTCTCCCCCTCGGGAAGAGGTGGCTCGGCGGAGCCGAGTCGGTGAGGGGGATGTATCCGCATCTCAAAGGCGTTGGAAAAACCCCCCTCATCCGGCACTACGCGCCACCTTCTCCCCGAGGGGGAGAAGAAGGCTACCGCCATTCGAGCGTTGCTCTCATGGCCTTATTGGCTAGAAAGGCTCCACTGGAGCCTTTCTTCCGCTATGCGGATCGCCTGCTAAGCATCCGGGTGCTTGAATACCAGAGCCGCATTGGTCCCGCCAAAACCAAAGCTGTTCGACAGCACATAGCCCAGATCGACGTCGTCGCGGCGCTGGCGCAGGATCGGCATGTCTTCAAAGGCCGGATCGAGGGTTTCGATATTGGCGCTTTCGGCGATGAAACGGTTGGCCATCATCAGGATCGAATAGATCGATTCATGCACGCCCGTGGCGCCCTGGCTATGGCCGGTCAGCGACTTGGTGGCTGAAATCGGCGGACATTTGTCCTCATTGCCAAAGACCGCGCGCAGCGCTTCGATCTCGCGCAGATCGCCCACCGGGGTCGAGGTGGCGTGCGGATTGACGTAGTCGATGGGCGCCTTGATGTTTTGCAACGCCATGCGCATGCAGCGCTCGGCGCCTTCGCCCGAGGGCGCGACCATATCGAGCCCGTCAGAGGTGGCGCCATAGCCCACCAGCTCGGCCCAGATTTTCGCGCCACGCGCCTTGGCGTGTTCATATTCTTCGAGCACCAGCACCCCGGCGCCACCGGAAATGACAAACCCGTCGCGGGCTGCGTCATAGGCGCGGGAGGCCTTGGCGGGGTTGTCATTGAAGTCGGAACTCATGGCGCCCATGGCGTCGAACAGGTCCGAAAGGGTCCAGTCCAGATCCTCATGGCCGCCGGCAAAGACGATGTCCTGCTTGCCCAGCATGATCTGTTCCATTGCATTGCCGATGCAATGCTTGGACGTCGCGCAGGCGGCGGTGATGGTATAGTTGATGCCCTTGATGCCAAAGGGCGTGGCCAGCGTTGCCGAAGCGGTCGAGCCCATGGCCTTGGGCACGGCCAGTGGCCCGATGCGCTTGGGCGAATTGTTCTTGCGGGTAATGTCGGCGGCTTCAACAATGGTGCGGGTGGAGGCGCCGCCCGAGCCCATGACGATGCCGGTCATGGGGTTGGAAATATCGCTCTCTTCCAGTCCCGCATCGGCAATGGCCTGCTGCATGGCCAGATAGTTCCAGGCCGCGCCCTTGCCCATGAACCGGGTGACGCGGCGGTCGAGCTGCTCGAACGGGTCGAGGCGCGGATCACCCTTGACCTGGCTGCGGAAGCCAAGCTCGGCATAGTCCTCTGCAAATACGATACCCGGCTTTGCGGCGCGCAGGCTTGCCGTCACCTCGTCGAGCGAGTTGCCGATCGAAGAAATGATACCCATGCCGGTTACGACAACTCGTCTCATTTCGTCCTCGTTTCAGTCGTTTCGTGCGTTCGCGTCGGGGTCGGCGTCGCACTTATATAAGTCGTTTCGGGCCGGCATTAAGGCCGTCAGGCGGTCTTCTGCTCGTGCAATTGGGCTTCTGTGAACAGACCAACGCGCAGATCCTTGGCTTCGTAGATCACTTTGCCGTCAGCCTTGACCCAGCCATCGGCAATGCCCAGCGTCAGGCGCGAGCGCATGACGCGCTTAAGGTCGATGCCATATTCAACCAGCTTGACGTCGTCGGTCACCTGGCCGGTGAACTTGATTTCGCCGCCCAGCGCGCGGCCCTTGCCGGGCTGGCCGATCCAGGACAGGAAAAAGCCGGTCATCTGCCAGACTGCGTCCAGGCCCAGGCAGCCGGGCATCACCGGATCGCCGATGAAGTGGCACTTGAAGAACCACAGGTCCGGATGGACATCGAGCTCGGCGCGCACCTGGCCCTTGCCATAGGTGCCACCATCCTCGGTGATCGAGGTGATCCGGTCGAACATCAGCATGGGCGGGGCCGGCAGGCGGGCATCGCCCTGTCCCGGCAATTCGCCGCGTCCATGGGCCAACAATTCTTCGTAATCGAATGCGTGCTGCCGCTCAGCCATCAAAGCTCCTCGCTCTCGCTCAAGCTTCGTCTCGTATAGGGGCGCCGGTTTAGGGTCAAGCCAGCCAAAAGGCGTGATCCCGGTGCCCGCCCGGCGCCGCGCTTGTATGAACGGGCGCCGACCATTATAAGATGGGTTCAATTCTGGACCTAAATGACGAGACTTAAAGGCCCTATGCCCGACCGCGATACCGCCGCCCGGCCCGTTCCCTCCCGCAAGCCGTGCCTGACGGCCGTCCTGCGCATGGCAGGGCTGAGGCCCACCCGGCAGCGCGTTGCCCTGGCCGAGCTGCTGTTCGCCGGCCCGCATCGCCATGTCAGTGCCGAGCAATTGCATGGCGAGGCCAGTTCGGCCGATGTGAACGTCTCGCTGGCCACCATCTACAACACGCTGCACCAGTTCCACGAGGCAGGCCTCTTGCGCGAAGTGGCGATCGACGCTTCGCGCTCCTATTTCGATACGGACACCTCTGACCATCACCATTTCTATGTCGAGGATGAGCAGCGGATGATCGATATTCCGGCCGAGTCCGTCGAGTTCAAGGCACTGCCCAAGGCGCCCGATGGCATGGAAGTGTCCCATGTCGACGTGGTGATCCGCGTGCGCAGGGCGCAGGCCTGAGTGCGGTTCAGGGGTGTGGCCAATTGTCGGCCAGCCAGTGACAAAGGCGTTCGGCGTGACCATATTGTGCCTCGGTTTCAATAGCGGCATGGGTGGCTAATGCCTGAAAAGGTCAATCTCAAAGGCTATTTCGAGCGAATCGGATTTGCCGGCTCCATTGCGCCGACACTCTCCACGCTGGATTTGCTGCATGCGCTGCACCCGGCCGCCATTCCCTTTGAGAATCTCGGGCCCCTGCTGGGAGAGCCCGTTCGGCTCGATCAGCCGAGCCTTGAGAAGAAGCTCCTGACCGACCGGCGCGGCGGCTATTGCTTCGAGCATAATCTGTTGTTCATGCGCATGCTCCAGGACCTCGATTACACCGTGCGGCCCTTGCTGGCGCGGGTGGTCTGGACCAATCCGGAAGGCGCCAGCCTGCCACCGAGCCACCTGCTCTTACTCGTTGAAATCAATGGACAAAACCACATTGCCGATGTGGGTTTTGGCGGGCTCACGCTGACCACCCCGTTGCGTCTGCGGGCCGAGAGCGCCCAGACAACGCCGCACGAAACCTTCCGCCTGACCGGCGGCGATCCGGACTGGACGCTGGAAGTCAAGCTCGCCGATGACTGGCGCCCGGTCTATGTGTTCAATCTCGATCAGGTCAGCGAAGACGATATCGCCCCGATCAACCAGCAGACGGCAACCGACCCGGCCTCGCCCTTCACCCATGAGCTGCGGGTGGCCCTGGCGCCCAGCGGCAAGCGCTTCAAGCTGCACAATACCAAATACACGCGCCAACCCACCGGCGAGGAAGCCGAATATCGCGAATTGGCGACGCTCGAAGAGATCAAACAGGTCCTGACCACCGATTTCGGCATCACCCTGCCCCAGGACGAGCGCCTCGACAGTGCGCTTTCGGGCCTGTTGGCGCCCAAACCGGCACCAGCGGCCTAAGGCCATGGCACCGGTCAGCGTTCCCACGGACAAGCTGCGCGAATTTGTCGATTTCGACGCCTTCTATGCCTGGCTGGCGAAGAACCATGACCAAGCCGACGAGATCTGGATCCGCATCTTCAAGAAGGCCTCGGGCAAACCCACCATCACGGCAGTGGAAGCGATCGATGCGGTGCTGTGCTGGGGCTGGATCGACGCGATCAAGAAGAGCTGGGACGCGGAAAGCTTCGTGCAGCGCTATTGCCCGCGTCGCTCCAAATCGGTGTGGAGCCAGATCAATCGCGACAATGTCGCCCGGCTGGTCGAACAGGGTCTGATGACCGAACATGGCCTCAAACATGTGGCTGCCGCCAAGGCAGACGGTCGCTGGGACGCGGCCTACAAGACCAATCAGGCGCCGCCGGCCGATCTGCTGGCCGCTATTGCCGCCGATCCGGCCGCGCAAAAGACCTATGACGGGCTGTCCTCACAGAACCGTTTTGCCCTGACCTTCCGCACCATCTCGCTCAAGACCGAGGCCGGCCGCAAAAAGCGCATCGCAGATTATGTGGCCATGCTGGCGCGCGGCGAGACCATCTATCCGCAAAAGGCAAAATCATGAGCCAGATCTGGGGCGCTTTCCTGCGTGGTATCAATCTGGGCAATCGGCGCATGAAGATGGCCGAACTGAAGGACTGTCTCGAAGCGGCCGGGTTTACCGAGGTCAAGACCATCGCCGCCAGTGGCAATGCGCGGCTCTGTGCCAGCGGCGCGGAAGACACCATCAGGCCCAGGCTTGAAAAGGCCATCGAAGCCCGATTCGGTTTTCCGGTCGGCGTGGTGCTGCGCGCGCGCGACGAGCTCGAGGCCATGCTGGACGATCACCCCTTCGGCATGGTGGACCGCAAGGCCGATTTCACCCGCCATGTGCTGATGTTCGACCAGCCGCTGCCCGAGGGCATCGTGCTTAACAGCCTGCCGGGCAACACCGAAATCCTGCGCATTGATCCGCGCGAAATCTATATTGCTGCCTACCGCCAGCCCAATGGGCGCTATACCGAGCATGTCGAAGAGGTGCTCAAGCCCCTCTATGCCAGGATCGGCACGTCCAATCTCGACACCATGCGCAACTGGAACACGATAGAAAAGATCCTCTGAATGATCACCGTTTTCGGCTCCACCAATCTCGACCAGATCGGCACTGTCACCCGCCTGCCCAAGCCGGGCGAGACGGTCGCCGGCGGCACGTTCTCGATGGCGCCGGGCGGCAAGGGGGCCAATCAGGCGCTGGCCGCGCGGCGCGCCGGGGCCGAGGTGCTGCATGTCTCGGCCGTGGGGGACGACGCCTTTGCCGATCTGGCGACCGCGTTGCTCAAGGATGGCGGGGTCGACCTCAGCCAGTTGCGCAAGGCCGAGACAGCGACCGGCATTGCTATGATCTTTGTCGATGCGGGCGGGGAGAACGTCATCGCCATCCTGCCCGGCGCCAATGGCACGGTCAGCGCGGAGGATGCGGTGCGCGGCCTAGCCAGGCTATCGGCTTCTGACACGCTGCTGGTGCAGCAGGAAGTGCCGCTGGCCGCCACCCGCAAGGCCCTGGAAATCGCCCGGCAGGCGGGCGCGCGCTCGATCCTTAATACCGCGCCTTTCCTGCCCGATACGGAGAAGCTGGCGCCGCTGGCCGATATCGTTGTGGCCAATGAGACCGAATTTTCGCTGCTCACCGGCCGGCCAATCGCGGAACTCGACATGGCCATGCAGGACTGGGTCAACCGCACGGGCCGGACCATTGTCGTCACGCTTGGCCCCGAGGGCGCCCGCGCCCGCACGCCCGATGGTCCCATTTCGGTTGCCGCACACAAGGTCAAGCCCGTCGACACAGTCGGCGCCGGCGATACGTTCTGCGGCTATCTCGCGGCCGGGCTCGACGCCGGCTATTCGCTCGAAGCCGCGCTGCGCCGGGCGGCCGTGGCGGGGAGCCTGGCCTGTCTCAAGCCCGGCGCCCAACCGGCCATTCCCACGAAATCAGATGTCGACGGTGTGCTGGGCGTCTGAGCTTTTAGCAGCCTCAGGCGAGAACACGACGCACGCTGCAACAAAAAGGGCGCCTTGTGGCGCCCTTTTCTAATTCTCAGTTCTGTTCGCCTCAGGCGCTTTTGTCGATGCCGTCCGCATCGCCATTGGCCTCAGGCGCCGGCGCGGCGGCAGCGCCACCCTTGGCGACACCGACCATGGCGGGCCTGAGCACGCGATCACCAATGGCAAAGCCTTCCTGCACCACCTGCACCACCGTGCCTTCGGGCACTTCGGTATTGGGCACTTCGAACATGGCCTGATGCCGGTGCGGATCGAATTTCTGGCCCGCCGCCTCGATCGGCTTGACGCCATGCTTGGCCAGGAGGCGCTGCATTTCGCGGTCGGCCAGCTCGATGCCGTCGATCAGGCTCTTGAGCGCCCCATCGGCAGTTTCGCGGGTTTCGGCCGGAATCACCACCAGGGCGCGCGACAGCGCGTCGGTGGCGGTCAGCATGTCGCGGGCAAAGCCGGCAATGGCATAGGTGCGGGTATCGGCAACATCGCGCTCGGTGCGCTTGCGCAGATTTTCCATCTCGGCATGGCTGCGCAGCACGCGATCCTTGAGCTCGGCATTTTCGGCCATCAGCGCTTCGACGGGATCGACTTGTGCAGCTTCGGTCTCCGGGTTTTCGGTTTCCGGCGTTTCGCCCTGGGCGGCGTTTTCGTCGCTCATTCGGTCTTCTTCCGTATTCAATGAAAAACTCTTGCCCGCCATATCGGCCAATGACGGCTTGAATTCAAGCGTCAGCCGCTTATTTGCCGCGCTTCCTTGCCATGAGCGAGGAGATGACATTGGCAGTATAGTCGACCACCGGCACAATCCGGGCGTAATTGAGCCTGGTGGGCCCGATCACCCCAAGCACGCCGACAATGCGGTCATTGGCGTCCTTATAGGGGCTGAGAATCACCGAGGAGCCCGAGAGCGAGAACAGCTTGTTTTCGGAGCCAATGAAGATACGCACGCCCTGGGCGCGTTCGGCGTCGCCAAGCAGGTCGAGCAGCCCGTCCTTGCTTTCCAGCTCATCGAAAAGCTGGCGCATGCGCATCAATTCATCGCTGGCCATGGTGTCGTTGATCAGGTTGGCGCGGCCGCGCACGATGACCGTGGGCGCGCTGCTGCCCCCCGGTTCGGCGAGCGTTGCAATGCCGGCATCCACCAGTTTCTGCGTCAGCTCGTCCAGTTCCGCACGCTGCTCGGCCCGGCGCTCGTTGAGCACCTTGCGGGCCTCGGCCAGGGTGCGCCCCACGACATAATTGGCGAGGTAATTGCCGGCCTGCTGCAGCGCGCTGGCGGTATAGCCGGGCGGCAGGTCGAGAATGCGGTTTTCCACCTGGCCATCATCGCCCACCAGAATCGCCATGGCGCGGGTGGCGTCGAGCCGCACGAATTCAATGTGCTTGAGAACCATGTCGGCCTTGGCGGCGATGACCACCCCGGCGCCCTGGCTCAGACCCGAGAGCAAAGACGAAGCCTCGGTCAGCACGTCCTCGACCTGGGCATTGCCGGCCGTGCCCTCGATATGGCGGGCAATCTGGCTGCGCTCCACCTCATTGACGGCGCCGATCTCGAGCATGGAATCGACAAAGAACCGCAGCCCCTGCTGGGTCGGGGCGCGGCCCGCCGAGGTGTGCGGGGCGGCGATCAGCCCCAAATCCTCGAGGTCCGCCATGACATTGCGGACCGAGGCGGGCGACAGCTCGACCTGCAGCAGGCGCGACAAATCGCGCGACCCCACCGGCATGCCGGTATCGAGATAGCGTTCTACCAGCCGCCGGAAAATGTCCTGGCTGCGGGCGTTGAGTACCGAGAGGAAGTCTTCGGCCGGTCTGGTCATAATGGTTTGATTAAACTCGTCGACTTTAACCCTGACCCTTCATTTAGGCCCTTGTTCCCCATCCGCCAAGCGTCGGGCGCTTGTGAGCGGGCCGCATGAGGGTTAAGACGCGGTTAACTGCAACAGAAACTGGAATCACGATGCGGCCTTCCGGCAGACAGCCAAGCGATATGCGGGCAGTAACCCTTGAGCGCAATGTGGCCATGAAGGCGGAGGGCTCGTGCCTGGTCGCGTTCGGCAATACCAAGGTGCTGTGCACGGCATCGGTCGAGACCAGCGTTCCGGGCTGGTTGCGCGGCAAGGGCCAGGGCTGGGTTACCGCCGAATATGGCATGCTGCCCCGCGCCACCGGCTCGCGCACCCGCCGCGAAGCCACCGCCGGCAAGCAATCGGGCCGCACCCAGGAAATCCAGCGCCTGATCGGCCGGTCCTTGCGCGCCGTGGTGGATCTCGAAGCCCTGTGCGAAGTGCAGATCACCTGCGACTGCGATGTGCTCGAGGCCGATGGCGGCACCCGCACCGCCTCGATCACCGGTGCCTATGTGGCCCTTTGCGACGCCATTGCCTGGATGAATGAGCGCAAGCTGACCAAGGGCAAGGCGCTGATCGACAGCGTCGCCGCCATCTCCTGCGGCATTTATCGCGGCACCCCGGTGCTCGATCTCGACTATCTCGAAGATGTGGAAGCCGAGACCGACGCCAATTTCGTCATGACCGGCGCCGGCAAGTTCGTGGAAATCCAGGGGACCGCCGAAGGCGCGCCATTTTCCCGCGATGAACTCGACAGCCTGATGTCGCTTGCCGAAAAGGGCATTGGAGAATTGAGCGTCATGCAGAAATCGGTGCTGGGCGCATGATTGGCTGGCTGAAGAAATCCCCCTCGTCCGGCGCTTTGCGCCAGCTTCTCACCGAGAGGGAGAAGCATGGCCCTGCGCATGCCTCTTATTCCTCTCCCCCCCAGGGAGAAATGGCGCGGCGCAGCCGAACCGGCGAGGGGGACTTTCAGGCCACCAATTGCTCCATCTGGAACGACATCCGCCGCGCCTTGGAAGGAAACAGCAAGTGAGCATCCCGCGCCTCCATGCTGGCGATCGCCTCTGCATCGCCACGCATAATGCCGGCAAGCTGCGGGAATTTCGCGAGCTGTTCGAGCCGTTTGGTCTCAAACTGGTCTCGGCGGGCGAACTGGGCCTGCCCGAGCCCGAAGAAACTGGCACGACTTTCGCCGAAAATGCCCGCACCAAGGCCCATGCCGCCGCCAGGGGCGCCAATATGCTGGCGCTGAGCGATGATTCGGGCCTTTGCGTGGATGCGCTGGGCGGCGACCCGGGTGTCTATACGGCCGACTGGGCCGGGGTGCCGCGCGATTTCAACCACGCCATGAAGCGGGTGGAAGACGCCCTGCAGGCGGCTGGCGCCAGTTCGCCCGGTCAACGGCGCGGCTCGTTCAATGCCACACTGTGCCTGGCCCACCCCGATGGGCGCGACATGCTCTATGTCGGCAAGTGCGAGGGCACGCTGGTCTGGCCGCCACGGGGCGAGCTGGGCCATGGCTACGACCCCATGTTCATGCCCGATGGCTACGACATCACCTTTGGCGAGATGGCGGCCGAGGCCAAGCATAATTGGTCGCCGGGCGAACAGGGCCTGTCGCACCGCGCCCGCGCCTTTGCGCAATTCGTGGAGAACCAGATTGACCATGGCTAGCGCCAACGATCTCTTCGGCGTCTATGTCCATTGGCCCTTCTGCGCGGCCAAATGCCCCTATTGCGACTTCAATAGCCACGTCCATCGCGGACCCTTTGATGAAGACGCCTTTGTCGAAGGCTACAAACGCGAGATCGCCCACATGGCGTCGCTGTCCTCCGGGCGGCTGGTGCAGTCGATCTTTTTTGGTGGCGGCACCCCATCGCTGATGAGCCCCAAGGCCGTTGGTGCCGTCCTGGACGCCATTGCCGGGGCCTGGCAGATCGACAGCAAGGCCGAGATTACGCTCGAGGCCAATCCGACCAGTGTCGAGGTCGAGCGCTTCAAGGGGTTTCGTGCCGCCGGTATCAACCGGGTCTCGCTGGGCGTGCAATCGCTGCGCCCCGGTCCGCTGGCCGAGCTTGGCCGCCGCCACACCGTCGAAGAGGCCGTTGCGGCCGTACGCATTGCCCAATCGGTCTTCGAGCGGTCCAGCTTCGATCTCATTTATGCCCGCCCCAAGCAGACGCTGGAAGACTGGGAAGACGAGCTCAAGGAGGCCATCTGGCTGGCCCGTGGGCATCTCAGCCTCTACCAGCTCACCATCGAGCAAGGCACGCGCTATTTCGACCTGCATCAGGCCGGCAAGCTCAAAATGCCGGACGAGGATCTGGCCGCCGATTTCTATGAGCTGACCCAGGACCTGACAGCCGAGGCCGGCATGCCGGCCTATGAAATTTCCAACCATGCCGTGCCCGGCCAGGAAAGCCGGCACAACATGCTCTATTGGCGCTATGGCGAATATGCCGGCATCGGGCCCGGTGCCCATGGCCGGCTGATGGTCAACCACCAACGCCATGCCACGGCCACCGAAAAGCTGCCCTTTGAATGGCTCAAGCTGGTCAATGAGTTCGGCCATGGCATGACCACGGACGATGTGCTGACCTGGGAAGAGCAGGGCGACGAGTTCCTCGTCATGGGCCTGCGCCTGAAAGAAGGCATTTCGCCCACCCGCTTCATGTCGATCTCCGGCCGCGGTATTTCCGAAGCCCAGATCGCCGCGCTCAAGGGCTATGGCTTTGTCGAAACCCTGCCCAATGGCAATATAAGGGTAACCGAAAAGGGCTTTCCGGTGCTCGACGCCGTGGTGGCCGACCTGGCGGCTTAGGGCGGTTCAACAGGACCTGAACCGGGGGCTGGCGGTCACGCCGGGGCCAGATTGCTCACATCATATGTCCAGACGCGGAAAGCGGCCAATTGATGCGGGCCGAACGAGGTGAGCAGCGGCACGTCTGCGGCGTCGCGCCCGCGTGCGACCACGATCCGGCCGATACGGGGCTTGTTGTTGCGCGGATCAAAGGTGATCCACCGTCCGCCCAGATAGACTTCCATCCAGGCGCAGAAGTCATCCGGGGATCCGATCGGCACCCCGATATCCCCCAGATAGCCATTGATGTAGCGGGCCGGAATGTTCATGCAGCGGCACAGCGCAATGGCCAGATGTGCATAGTCCCGGCAAACCCCGATTTCCTCGCGATAGGCGTCGTGCGCGCTGCGGGTAGAACTGGCAGTCTTGTAGTTGAACGCTAGCCTGCCATGGACGAAATCGCATATGGCCTGGACCCGCGACCAGCCCGGCGGCGTCTGCCCGAAAAGGTCCCAGGCGACCTGGCTCAATTCGTCTGTCTCGCAATAGCGGCTGCCAGCCAGATAGACCAGGCAATCGTCGGGCAGCTCGGGCACAGGCACCTCCGCCGCTGACAGATCGACCGGGTCGGGCAGGCCGTCATCCTCGATGGTACAGTCGCTCCAGATGGTGAAATCGCCCTGGGGCGCGACGAAGCGCCGGCAGACATTGCCGAACAGGTCCACATAGCTGGTCGTATCGACATTGGGAGTGGTGACCAGGCGTTCGGCCACGCGAATATCGGACGCCCGCGCCCGCTCGGCAGACATCATCGAGATCATCGGGGTCGGCTGGGGGCATGTGACGGTGATGTCGTAGCCAAGGCGTATCAACATATCGGCGTCCTGTTCCAAAAATGTCCGGGCAGGCGCGGCTGGCGTCAAGGCGCTGCCGCGGTGTCCTGCATGTCCTGTGTGTCCTGCATGTCCGTTACGTTGACCTGAACGGTCATTCCGGCAAAATCGCTGGCCTGGCCGGTATGTGTGCCCCAGAGCGGAATGGCCTGAACCGGATCGCGCGCAACGCCCACCCGGATCAGGTCCCTGTTGCCGATAATGCCGTTGGTCGGATCGAACTCGACCCATCCGGCGCCGGGCAGGAAGACCTGCGCCCAGGCATGGGTCGCACCGCCCCCCAGATTTTCCGCGCCGGCCCGCATGGGCACATAAATATAGCCCGTCACAAAGCGCGCGGCGAAGCCAAGGGCGCGGGCTGCCTCCATCATCAGCAGGGCAAAATCACGGCAGGAGCCCGATTGGCTGGCCAAGGTTTCGGCCGGCGTCTGCGTGCCGCGATCGATCCGCCGCCGATAGGTGAAATCGGCATGGATGGCGTGGGTCATGCGTTCCAGTATGTCGGCCGTATCGCGCGGACTGGCGCCATCGACAAACCGGCGTGCCCAGGCCATCGTCACGCCCCCGTCATCGGCATACTGCCGAACCCGGAGGGCGGCCAGGTCGGGGAGGATTTCGTCGTCATAGTCGAAGGGCCACTTGGCCGCGCCAGCTTCCCCGCGAAATTCGAGGGGCATGAGCCGGGTGTGATCGAGCACGATGCTGGTTTCGAACCGCAACTGGGTCGACATCGTCCGGAACTGGGCTACGGCAACGCAATTGCCGAAAACATCGTGGATCCAGTGCAGATCGCTCGGCTCAGGCAAGACAGCCAGGCTCGACTGCAGCAGGCGCTGGTCGTAGCTGTCCCGTGGCCGGAACAGAATGCGATGCGCTCCGAACCCCACCGGCTGATGATAGGTGTAGTGGGTGATATGGCGCACCTTGAGGATGGTCATGTTCGCGTCAGCCCCGCTAGGGGCCGGCACATTTCGGGCCAACACCCACGGGCGCCCAAGGCAAAGGGGCTGCCCCGGCGCCAATGCGCGCCAGGTTGTGGCCATTCTCTAAATTGCATGATGCGTGTCCAATCGGTGTCGTCGCGCCACCCATGCGGGCGCAACGCGCTAGGCGACCCTATCACGGCAGGCCGGCAGCTCCGAACGGATTGTCAGCGCGGTGGCGCGAGGAACAACGGGCAATCGAAAGACATAGTTCGGGCCACTGCCCGCCCGCTCATGCTGTTTCAATCCGGGGACCGTTCCACCGCTCCCATCATGCCGCGTTGCCGCACCGCCGCGCGCCACAATTTCTTGCGCGCATCGGCGAGTTCGAGATGCCGGTACTTGCCACCGGAGAAATTCGGCCAGTCGAGCGCCATTCCGGCCCGGACCATTTCCGCCCCCAGATCGCGCCCGTCGGGCAGGAAGCATTCGGCGACCATGCGGTCATAGGATAGCTCGGGCTTGATCCGAGCCGTTACCACCTGCCCCTTGCACAGTTTCACCAGCGCCCATTTGGATTGCTTGCCAAAAGGATGATCGAGCTCGGGCGCATCAATTCCGGCGATGCGGATGCGGATCTTGTCGATGATGATGGTGTCGCCATCGATGACCCAGCACGGTCCTCTGAGCACCCTTTCGAGCGGCTGAGCGGCAGTCTGCGTCGTCCGCGCCACCACGACGCGCATTTCCCTGGGCTTTTGCGGCGCGAGCGGAGGCACGGTCCGCCGAGGCGGTCGCCTCGGTGCCAAGAACAGGCGCAGAATTATTCGAAACAGTCTCATGCGCTCCCCCACGCAGGATTGTCGCAAATGCTCGAACACGTGTGCCGAGCATTGCGCAAATCAACCGGGAAGAAAAGCCAGCGCCTGACGACGCGTTAATGCCGCATAACAAAAAAGCGGACCAATTGGCCCGCTTCTTTCATTCCAGATGTTCTGTCGCCTTACTTGGGGCGCCTTACTTGGTCGCCTTATTTGGGCGCCAGCACCATGACCATTTGCCGGCCTTCCGAGCGCGGCTGGCTTTCGACCTTGGCCAGCTCTTCGGTCTGCTCGCGCACCTTGAGCAGGAGCTGCATGCCCAAATCCTGGTGGGCCATTTCACGGCCACGGAAGCGCATGGTTACCTTGACGCGGTCGCCTTCGCCCAAGAAGCGCTGCACGGCCTTCATCTTGGTCTCGTAGTCATGGGTGTCGATGTTCGGACGCATCTGCACTTCCTTGACTTCGATCACCTTCTGCTTCTTGCGCGCTTCGGCCGCCTTCTTCTGTGCGGCATATTTGTAGCGCCCGAGATCAAGCATCTTGGCCACGGGCGGCTGCGAGTTGGCGGCGATCAGGACGAGGTCGAGCCCCTGCTCCTGCGCTTCGGCCATAGCGTCGCGCGTGCGGACGATGCCACGGTTTTCACCTTCTGCATCGATGAGCTGAACGTCGGGGCTAGTGATATCCTCGTTGGCAAGCGGCCCATCTTTCTGGGGCGCAACGGGTCTCATGGGACGGCGAATGGCAAGCGTTCCTTGTGCTATTGGGGCAAGGGGGTGAATTCGGCCCTAAAATCGTGGTAGCGGCCTCTAAAGTCAACTGGCGCGTCCAAGCAAATTTTCAAAGCCATGCGCCGGAGCCCCCTCCGACACGAACCAAGAACGCAATCAGGCCCCTCATGAGTTCCATTCACAGCTCTCGCATCACCGTCGGCACAGGCGCCCAGTCCCGGCAAATCGCTGTCGAGCAGCGCGCCGGCGGCGCACCGGGCCTGTTCTGGCTCAACGGCTTTCGCTCGGTGAAGAGCGGGCTCAAGGCGATGAGCCTGGATGCCCTGGGCGCCGAGAAGGGGTTTGCGGTCACCCGGTTCGATTATTCCGGTCATGGCCTGTCTGGCGGCGATTTCGACAAGGGCACGATCAGCCGCTGGCTGGAGGAAGCCGAGGCCGTGCTGGCGATAACCACCGGTCCGCAGATCGTGTGTGGTTCATCCATGGGCGGCTGGATCGCCCTGCTGCTGGCCCGGCGGCAATTGGCCAAGGGCATGCCGCTCAAAGGGCTGGTGCTGCTCGCCCCTGCCACCGACGCCACTGTGCGCATCGCGGCCCGCATGAGCGCGGCGCAGCAACGCGATCTCGACACCCTTGGCTATTACGAGCGAGAGAGTGCTTATGGCGATGGCCTTTATCGCTACACGCGGGCGCTGATCGAGGATGGCGCCCACCATCTGCTGCTCAATGGCGTAATCGAGACCGGCTGCCCGGTGCATATCCTGCAAGGCGGGCAGGACCCGGACGTGCCGCCCGAGCACGCCCAGAAGCTGCTGACGCATATCCTGCATGATCCGGTGACCTTCACCCTGATTCCCGATGGCGATCACCGGCTGAGCCGGGACGAGGATCTGGCGCGGCTGCGGGCGGCCGTGCTGGGGATGATCTAGCCGCGCATGGCCAGCCGGGTCTTCTGCTGGCCGTCAGCATCGAAATTGTCGGGCGCCAGCCAGCGCTCGAATTCGGCGCGCAGGGCCGGCCATTCACCGTCCAGCATGGAGAACCAGGCCGTGTCCCGGCTCAGCCCCTTGACGATCATGTCCTGGCGGAACACGCCCTCGAAGGTGAAGCCGAAGCGCGTCGCCGCCGCCTTGGAGGGTTCATTGGCATTGTTGCATTTCCACTCGAAACGCCGATAGCCCAGGTCATCAAAGGCGTGGCGGGCAAACAGGAACAGCGCCTCGGTGGCCAGGCGGCTGCGGGCCATGGGCAGGCCCCAATAAACCCCGCCGATCTCGATCGAGCCATGCTCGGGGCGAATGCGCATCCAGGCCTGCTGGCCCAGCGCCTTGCCGCTGGCCTTGTCGAGAATGGCGACATAGCTATCCTGCCCGGCATTGACCTGCTCGATCCAGGCCCCTGTCGCGGCCACGCTCTGCGGCGCGTCACTGAACAGCCAGCGAAACCGCTCCGGGCCGCCGGGCAGGTTTGCGACCTCGAAGAGATCTGCAGCATGCGACAGGGCAAGCGGTTCGAGCCGCGCATAACGGCCCTCCAGCACACTGCGGGCCGGGGCGGATTTGGCAGGTTTCGGGGTCATTGTTCGCTTTCGAGAATCTGGGCCAGGCCCGCGCGATAGGTGGGATAGAGCAGTTCGATCCCCAGCGCCGCCTTGATGGCCCGGTTCGAAACACGCTTGTTGTCGCGGTAAAAGCTGCGCTGCATCGGCGTCATCTCGGCCGTCTCGATGGGCAGGTCCGGCGGCACATCCAGGCCGATCATCTGTGCGGCATGGGCGATGACGTCCTGGGGCGGGGCCGGTTCATCATCGGCGAGGTTAAAGGTGCCATCCAGCCGCTGGTCGGCCGCCAGCGCCGTGACGCGGGCAATATCGGCGACATGGATGCGGTTGAACACCTGCCCCGGCTTGATGACGCGCCGGGCCGTGCCGGAGCGCAGCTTGTCAAAGCTCGATCGGCCCGGGCCATAAATGCCGGCCAGCCGCAAGATGCAGAGCGGCACGCCCCGTTCAGCGGCATAGTCGCGCCAGGCCTGTTCGGCCAGCACGCGCCGGTCCGAGCGCATGTTGCGCGGCACCAGCGGGGCGGTTTCGTCGATCCATTCCCCGTCGAAATCGCCATAGACCCCAACGGTGGAATAATAGCATAGCCATTGCAATTGGCCCGCCGCGTCGAGACCGGCGCGATGATGGCACAGCGCCGGATCGCCCGCTTCATCGGGCGCGATCGACAAGATGACATGGCTGGCCGTCGCCAGCGCGCCCCCCACTTCGGGGCCAGGCGCAGTGCCGTCGAACAGCACGGCGTCAATATCGTCGGCCCGCAATTGCGCGGCCTTTTCCGGCGAGCGGACCGTGCCGCCAATGTGGGCGAAACCGTTCTCACGCATGGCTCCTGCCGCGTTGATCGAGGAAAAGCCCAATCCGAAGAAAAATGCCTGGTTCATACCACCCCGTCCCATTCTGCCCGCACCGCGCTATCGCCTTCCTGCGCCAGGCTGTCCAGACGCCGAGCCTCGGCCCGCTCTGGATCGAGCCTTCGCAGCGCCCAGATCGCCGCCCCGCGGACCAGCGGCGAGGGATCGTCGAGCCGCGTCTGCACCTGTGGCAAGAGATCAGAATCGGACGAATTACCGATGCCAATCAGCACATTGCGCAGAAATCGCGCAAGCCCGATGCGCTTGACCGGCGAGCCGGCAAACAGCGCCCGAAAGCCCGCGTCATCGAGCTGCACCAGTTCGGCCAGCGCCGGGCGCTCGAATTCGGGCCGGCTGCGCAGCTTGGCCTCACGGCTTACGGAGGCGAACTTGTTCCAGGGGCACACTGCCAGGCAATCATCACAACCATAGATGCGATTGCCCATGGGTTTGCGAAATTCACGCGGAATAGGGCCTTTGTGCTCGACCGAATAATAGGCCAGGCACTTGCGCGCATCGAGCCGGAACGGGGCGGGAAAGGCATTGGTGGGGCAGATGTCGAGGCATTTGGTGCAGGAGCCGCAGCTTTCCGCATGGGCCTTGTCCGGCGGCAGGTCGAGATCGGTCAGGATGGCGCCCAGAAACAGCCAGGAGCCGAATGTCCGGCTGACCAGCACGGAATGCTTGCCCTGCCACCCCAGGCCCGCTGCCTCGGCCAGCGGCTTTTCCATCAGCGGCGCTGTGTCGACAAACACCTTCACATCGACACCGGCGCGCCGGGCCAGCAGCCCGGCCAGTTCCTTCAATCGCCCCTTGATGATGTCGTGATAGTCGCGATTGCGGGCATAGGCCGAGATATTGCCGACACGCTTTTCGGCCAGCAAGTCCATCGGGTCGATTTCGGGGCCGTAATTGACGCCGAGCAGGATCACCGAGCGGGCTTCAGACCAGAGGCGGCGCGGATCGCCGCGCCGGTCTTCGGTCTCGGCCATCCATTCCATGTCGGCATGCCAGCCCTCGGCCAGCGCCGTGTGCAGTTTTTCCGGCAGATCGGGCCGCGCATCTGCCCGGGCAATACCAAAGGCGTCAAAGCCCAGCGTCTCGGCGCGGGCCTTGAGTTCGGTTATGAGCGTATCGGTCCTTGCTTGGGCCATGCCGCCAGATAGGACTAAAAGTCCAGATCCGCATAGCCCTTGGCGGGCTGCATGGCGACGACACGGTCGTTGAGCAGGGTGCGGAAGGCCGGCCGCGACTTGATGCGCGAATACCAGTCGCGCGTTTCGGGCGGCACCTTGGACCAGTCGATATCGCCCAGATAGTCGAGCGTTGAGAAATGCGCGGCCAGGGCGAAATCGGCCAGGCTCATTTCCTCGCCCGCTACCCAGTTGCGGCTGGCCAGCAGCCAGTTGAAATAGAGCAGATGCTCGGCAAGATTGGACTTGGCGGCCCTCAGGACAGACGGCTCGGGCGTAACACCGCGCTGGTCGCGCTTGGCGATCTTTTCCTCGATCAGATAGCGCGTCACCTCGTCATTAAGCTTGACCAGCGCCCACTCGACCAGGCGCCACATTTCGGCGCGATCCATGGGATCGGCCGGAAACAGCCCGCCGACCGAAGCGGGCGTGTAGAAATCCTCTACCGCATGAATGGTGGCCATGACGCCAACGATGGGCAGGTCATTGTCAGTGAACAGAATAGGCAGGGTCGCGGCCGGATTGATGGCCAGCAGCGCCTCTTCGCGCAGCCAGGGCTTGGTCTCCTCCAGATCCAGCGGAACCCCATATTCGGCGCACATCAGCCGGATGAGGCGGGAGGCTGGATCGAGGGGGTAATGCACAAGGCTTGGCATGAACGGGCTCTACAATTGTTGCGGCCCGGGGTCACGCGTCACGGCCTTGGCGCGCCAGGCGAACACGGCTATGAGACGGGACAAGTCTGGCCTTGGAACGAGTTAGGGGATCAAATGAACGCCGATCAAGGTCTTTTTGTGCCCCTGATCCTCGGAATCCTCGAAGGGCTCACAGAATTCCTGCCTGTCAGCTCCACCGGCCACCTTTTGCTGGCCGGTCATTTCTTCGGTCTGAGCCAACCTGCGGCCTTCATTGTCTTGATCCAGCTCGGCGCGATTCTGGCAGTGATCACCGTTTATTTTGCCAAACTGGGCGTGTTGATCCGCGATGCGCTTACGGGCAAGGCCTATGCTTGGCGCTTTGCGCTGGCCGTGGTGCTGGCCTGTCTGCCGGCTGTGGTGGTGGGCGTGCTGGCGCGCGATTTCATCCAGCAGATTCTCTATGAAACCCCGATTGTCATCTGCATCACCCTGCTGATCGGCGGCATCATCCTGCTGATCGTGGATCGCATGCCGAAAAAGGTGCGCCATGACGACATCTACAGCTATCCCTGGCATCTGGCGCTGATCATCGGCCTGTTCCAGATGCTCAGCCTGGTGCCGGGCGTGTCGCGCTCCGGCTCGACCGTGGTGGGGGCCATGCTGTTCGGTGCCTCGAAGCGCTCGGCCGCCGAATTCACCTTCTTCATCGCCCTGCCGATCATGGCCGGGGCCTTCGGCTACGACCTCTACAAGAGCCGCGAGCTGATCGATCTGAGCCTGGGGCTCAACATCGCCATCGGTTTTGCGGCCTCCTTTGTGGTCGGCGCGCTGGTGGTGAAATATCTGCTCGACTTCGTCTCCCGGCACGGCTTTGCGCCCTTTGCCTGGTGGCGCATCATCGTGGGCGGCGCCGGGCTGATCGCTATTCTGGTCTTTGGCCTCTAGCGCCCGGCTGACCCCGTCTTACGTCCCCGGCTCCCGGCCCGAATAGGTCGAGGGGAAGGTGAAGAAGTGGTTGGGGATCTCGACGCCCTTCTCGACGTCATAGAGCGAGAAGGTCAGCTCCGAGCCATTGGGCTCGACCAGGGTCCACTGCGCCAGATCCTTGGTTTCGGTATCAAAGATCAGCGAGACCTGCACCGTGCCGGCAACCGTATCGTCGATCACGGTGATCGAGAGGTAGCCATCGGTGTTGGTAACGTCGATGACATTGGCGTTGAGCAGATTGATCTGGTCGCCCAGGAACTGGCGCAGCGGGATCGAATCCTGCGGATAGGCGTAATAGGTCTCTTCGCGCCGGTCGACGACATAAAAGCCCCGGCCGATCGAGACGATTTCCTCGCGGCTGGGCGGGGCATAGCGGAACGCCACCTTGTTGGGCCGCTCGATGAAGAAGGTGCCTTCCTGGCGCCCGCCATTGGTGTCGATCTGCAAAAAGCGCCCCACCATGGTGCGGATGGCCGAGTTGTGCGCATTGATTTCGTTGATCAATTGCTGCTCTTCAGCCGAGAGCGCACGGCTCTGGGCCAGCACCGGCAATGCGGGCGAGAGGGCGGCGGCAAGGCCGAGCATGAGAGCGGTGCGGCGAATCATGGGCGGGGTTTCCTCGCTGGGTCGTTTGGTAGAGCCTAACCTAGGCAGCAATTGCGGCAACAGGTGGAAAGTTCCGCCGTGGTTGATTTCACCAAGCCGAGAGCGCTTAGCTGCCCTTTGTACGCGCCTTCTTGCCGCGCGCGATCGCGGTCGCCCAGGCGTCCGGTTTGACCGGCCAGGCAAATAGATATCCCCGTCACCAAAACCGCCCTTATCCTCCTCTCATCTCTCCCGCGATGGGCGGACTGCAGCGAACAGTTGCGGGAGGAGCCGGTGAGACTGGATTCGCTCCAGGGCTCGCCTGCTAGTCGGGTCACCTTGCGACGAGCGATCAATAGGGACCACGACAGCAGGAGAAACCCGGTATCCCGAGGCGGCGACGTCTCTATTTACTTAGTTTTACTGAGACGCACGCGCCTCGGGATACGTCCATTTCAGACAAAACCGCCGGCGCCTTGCGGCACCGGCGGGGATTTGTCACGGCCATGCGAATGGTCAGGCGCGCGGATCAGTATCCGTCGGCATTGTCGCCCACCAGGATCTCGCGCTTGCCGGCGTGATTGGCCGGGGAGATGACGCCTTCATTTTCCATGCGTTCGATCAGCGTGGCGGCCTTGTTGTAGCCGATGGCCAGGCGCCGCTGGATATAGGAGGTGGAGGCTTTCTTGTCGGTCATCACGATATGGACGGCCTTGTCGTAGAGCTCGTCGCCCGAGCCGGGATAGCTCTCGTCGCTGGTGCTGCCACCCTCGCCAAAGCCGCCCTCGTCTTCCTCGGTGATATTGTCGAGATAGTCCGGCGTACCCTGGCTCTTGAGATGGGCAACGACCGATTCCACCTCATTGTCCGAGACGAAGGCGCCATGCAGGCGCTTGGTGCGGCCGCCCGAGGCCATGTAGAGCATGTCGCCATTGCCCAGGAGCTGTTCGGCGCCCTGCTCGCCCAGGATGGTGCGGCTGTCGATCTTGGACGTCACCATAAAGGAGATACGCGTCGGGAAATTGGCCTTGATCGTGCCGGTGATGACGTCAACGGACGGACGCTGGGTGGCCGTGACCATGTGAATGCCGGCGGCACGCGCCATCTGCGCCAGGCGCTGGATGGCGCCCTCGATATCCTTGCCCGCGACCATCATCAGGTCGGCCATTTCGTCGACGATGATCACGATATAGGGCAAGGGCTCGAGATCGAATTCTTCGCTTTCGAAGATCGCCTCGCCGGTTTCGCGGTCAAAGCCGGTCTGCACCGTGCGGGTGATCGTGCGGCCTTCCTTGTTGGCCTCGGCCACGCGCTGGTTGAAACCGTCGATGTTTCTGACACCGATCTTGCTCATCTTGCGGTAGCGGTCTTCCATCTCGCGCACCGCCCATTTGAGCGCCACAACCGCCTTGCTCGGATCGGTGACCACCGGGGTCAGCAGATGCGGGATGCCGTCATAGATCGACAGCTCGAGCATTTTCGGGTCGATCATGATCATGCGGCACTGCTCGGGCGTCATCTGATAGAGCAGCGAGAGAATGAAGGTGTTGATACCCACCGACTTGCCCGAGCCGGTGGTGCCGGCGATGAGCAGATGCGGCATGCGTGCCAGATCGGCAATGACGGGTTCGCCGCCAATGGTCTTGCCCAGGCAGATCGGCAGCTTGCCCTTCATCTTCTCGAAATCGGAGCTGGCCAGCATTTCGCGGAAATAAACAGTCTCGCGGGTCTGGTTGGGCAGCTCGATACCAATGGCATTGCGGCCCGGCACCACGGCAACACGGGCCGAGATGGCGCTCATCGAGCGGGCGATATCGTCGGCCAGCGAGATGACGCGGCTCGACTTGATACCGGGGGCCGGCTCAAGTTCGAACAGTGTCACCACCGGGCCGGGGCGGACATTGATGATGTCGCCCTTGACGCCGAAATCGGCCAAGACGGCCTCAAGCTGGCGGGCCATTTCCTCGAGCCGCTCTGGGGCATGCTCGGGCATCGGCCCACCGCGCTTGGGTTCGGCCAGCAGGCTAAGCTCAGGCAGTTCGAACCCGGAAGGCTCCTCAAGCAGCGAGCCCTGCGCCTCGCGGAAGACACGCTGGCCCTGCGCCGGGCGCGGCGCGGGCGCAGTGACGCGCGGGGCGGCCGGATCAGCCGGATGGAAGCGCGAATCGCCGCGCTGGGTGCGCGCCGGCATCCGCGAATCGGGGACGAAGGGAATATCGTCCTCTTCCGGCTCATCGGGATAATCGATGGCGGTGTCGTCATAATCCGATTGCGCCAGAACGCGCGCCGTGGGTTCGAAGCTCGGCTCGACATGCTGGGTCGGGGAATGAATGCGGCGCGGCGGCGCGGCGGCAACCGGTTCGCGATCGGCATAGACCTGAGGCTCAGGCGCATGCATGGGCGGCTCGGCGCCATGTTCGAAATCGGCACTGTCCTGGGCGGCACGGCGCGCCGCATGCTCGGCCTTGGCGCGGCGGAAGGCGGTGCGCAGGGAATAGCCCATGTGCACAACCGCACCCATGGCCACTTCGACAATCGGGTTGGGCTCGCGCTCATCGTCTTCGGCGGCCTGCCGCGCCGAAGGCTTTGCGGGCTTGGCCGGAATGGACGTGCCCAGGCCCATGGCGATCCAGAACAGGGCCAGGGCGGGCGCACTGAGAATAATGGCAAACAGGGTCGAGGTCAGCGGCTGCGGGTCGCCGCCGGCAATCAGGCCGGCCAGATTGGTGAACAGCATGCCGGCAAGGCCGCCCAGCCCGGTGGGCAGGGGCCAGGTTTCGGGCATGGCAACAAATGCAAAGACCCCGGCGAACAGGAGGACCGCGCCGAGCCAGGCGCCGAGGCGAAGCCCTGCACGCGTGACCACATGGCGGCGGGCCATGGCCCAGCCCCAAAGTGCGAGGGGGACCACCATGACCAGACCCGCAAGACCGAGGAACTGGAACACCAGATCGGCAATGACGGCGCCAGGATAGCCGAGCCAGTTGGCGGGCCCCTTGGCGGTCGCCAGCGACAAAGACGGGTCGTCGACCGACCAGGATGCGAGTGCCGCGAGCACAATCGCGCACAGCCCCAGCACGATCAGGCCGGCGATCCGCAAGGGAATGCGAATCGCGATGGCTGGCGGCGGCATCGGCGCCTTGGCCGAACGGCCCGGATTGCGGGCGGCGCGGGCAGGCAGGCTGCGGACTTCGTCGAGGGTCGGAATGGGATGGCTGGGCATGAAACGCATTACTCACTGTCGGCCCGCAAACCATCGCAGTGGGCCGTAATGGCGTCATGCTATCCGGGTGTGGTTAATCGCGTGCTAACCATCGCCCAATGGACAAAAGGAACGGGCGGCACCGAGATGCCGCCCGCTACTATGGAGCTAATTGTAGGCGCGTTCGCCATGGGTCGAGAGGTCGAGGCCATCGCTTTCGGCCTGTTCAGAGACCTTGGCACCACCGAACAGTGCCTTGACAATGAGCATGGCAATCAGCGCCACCACACCGGACCAGACCACCGCCACGATGACGCTGGTGAGCTGCACCATGAACTGGCCGCCCATGTCGTAGCCATCGAGCGGATAGCCGCCGAAGGAAGGGTTGGCGACGATGGCGGTACCCAGGGCACCGACAATGCCGCCAACGCCGTGAATGCCAAAGACATCGAGGCTGTCGTCATATTTGAGCATGGGCTTGAGATTGACCACGGCCCACAGGCAGACCAGGCCAGCTACGCCGCCGAGCACGATGGCACCACCGACGCCGGAGAAGCCAGCTGCCGGGGTAATCGCGACAAGACCCGCCACAGCACCCGAGACCGCGCCCAGTGCCGACGCATGGCCGCGGGTGATCCGCTCGCCCAGGGCCCAGGCCAGGGCACCGGCGGCCGGCGCCAGAACGGTGTTGATCAGGGCCACTGCGGTCAAGGCATTGGCTTCCAGGTTCGAGCCGGCATTGAAACCGAACCAGCCGAACCAGAGCAGGCCGGTACCAATATAGGTCATGACCAGATTGTGGGGGGGAATGGGTTCCTTGAGATAGCCCTTGCGCGCACCCAGCATCAGGGCTGCGACCAGAGCCGCCACACCCGAATTGATATGCACAACGGTGCCGCCGGCAAAGTCATAGGCGCCCATATTGAACAGCAGGCCCGGACCGGACCAGACCATATGCGCCATGGGCACATAGGAGAAGGTGAACCAGATCGCCAGGAACGCCATCAGTGCGCCGAACTTCATGCGCTCGGCAATGCCGCCCACGATCAGGGTCGAGGTGATGCAGGCAAAGGTGAGCTGGAACACCACAAAGACCATTTCGGGCAGTTCATAACCGGCCGAGAAGGTCGCAGCAGTGGATTCGAGCGTCACGCCGGAGAGGAAGAATTTGGAGAAATCGCCGAAAAAGGCCGACAGCCCGCCTTCGGTGGGGCCGGCAAAGGCCAGCGAATAGCCGTAGGCGACCCAGAGAATGGCGATCATGGAGAAGCCCATGAACACTTGGGTCAAGACGCTCAGAATATTCTTGGCGCGCACCAAGCCACCATAGAACAGGGCCAAGCCTGGCACGGTCATGACGATAACGACCATGGTCGAGACCAGCATCCAGGCCACGTCGCCCTTGTCGACCACCGCGGCGGCGGTTTCGGCTGCGGCGTCCTGCGCGACAGCCGGCAGAGCCATGAGGAGGGAGGCCAAGGTTGCGCCCCCCAGAACTTTGGACAGATTCATTGATTTTTGTCTCCGGGTTGGGAAGCGGCTTAGAGCGCGGAAGCGCCGGTTTCGCCGGTGCGGATTCGGGTCACGGCCAAGAGGTCGAGTACGAAGATCTTGCCGTCACCGATGCGGCCGGTCTGGGCCGCCTCGCGGATGGCGGCGGCGACCCGGTCGGCCAGATCGTCATCGACCGCGATTTCGAGCTTGAGCTTGGGCAGGAAGTGCACGGCATATTCGGTGCCGCGATAAATCTCGGAATGCCCCTTCTGACGCCCATAGCCCTTGACCTCGGTGACGGTCATGCCGTGCACGTCGAGCGATGTGAGCGCCTGCCGGACCTCTTCGAGGCGGGACGGCTTGATGATGGCAACCACCAGTTTCATGTGACCCCCTTTGGCGCCGTGACGGCGCGTGCTGGAACGTCACAGAAGAGTCAAACCCCGTGCCAAATGAACCGGCAGCGATTTCATGTTTTGTTACAGATAGTTGCGATGTCGGCGCGCAAAGCGACTTGGAAATGGGCAACTCATTGCTCAATTTCCGTGCAGAATTTTCGTGCGATGCTTATTTCTTGGGCAACTTGCCAGGGGTGTGCAGTCCGCGCGTTTTGCGAGTGGGAAGCCTCTATGGCGGGCCAAGAGGGACGCGGGCTGCACGCCGCTGGCAAGCGGCGGATGGCCGGCCCCAAGGGGGCCAGCCATCCAGAGCAAGAGTTACTTGAACTCGGGATAGGCTTCGACGCCGACCTCGGCCTTGTCGAGACCCAGATCCTCATCCTCGGCGGTCGGGCGCAGGCCCATGGTCGACTTGAGGATGAACCAGACCACGAAGCTCACCACGAAGACGAAGAGGCCAACGATGATGATCGAGATGAGCTGACCACCCAGTGTCGCATCGGGGTTGGTGAAGACCACGGCGATCGTGCCCCAGATACCGGCCAGCAGGTGAACCGGAATGGCGCCGACCACATCGTCTAGCTTGAGGCGATCAAGCAGCGGGACAGAGAACACCACGATCAGGCCGCCAACGGCGCCGATCAGCGTTGCGGTGCCTAGGCCCGGGGTCAGCGGCTCGGCGGTAACCGCCACGAGACCGGCCAGCGCACCGTTGAGCACGAAGGTCAGGTCGACCTTCTTGTAGATGATGGCGGTCAGGATGAGGGCCGCAAGGGCACCACCGACGGCACCGGCATTGGTGTTGGCCATGATGCGGCCGACATCGGCCACGTCGCCCACGGAACCCATAGCGAGCTGGGAAGCACCGTTAAAGCCATACCAACCCATCCACAGGATGAACACGCCGAGCGTGGCCAGCGGCATGGACGAGCCGGGCATGGCGTTGACCGAACCATCGGCATTGTACTTGCCGCGACGGGCGCCGAGCAGGATGACGCCGGCCAGAGCGGCCCAGCCACCAACCGAGTGCACAACGGTGGACCCGGCAAAGTCAAGGAAGCCGAACTGGCTGTCGAGGAAACCGCCGCCCCACTTCCAGGAGGCCTGGATCGGGTAGATCAGCGCAGTCAGGACCGCGGTGAAAATCAGGAAGGGCAGCAGCTTGATGCGTTCAGCCAACGTGCCCGAAACGATCGAGGCGGTAGTAGCGCAGAACATCACCTGGAAGAAGAAGTCCGAGCTGGTGGCTGCGTAGGAGAAGTCGTCGGCGCCATCGGCGGTGATGCCCACGGCTTCGAGAATAGCGATGCCGAAGGCACCCAGATAGCCGCCGGTCTCATTCGAGCCCATGGCCCAATTGCCCAGCGGATACATCAGATTGTAGCCGATGACGTAGTACATCAAGCACGCCACGGCAAACAGCGAGACGTTCTTCAAGAGCTGCATGGAGACGTTCTTGGTGCGGACCATGCCCGCTTCGACCATGGCGAAACCTGCGGCCATCCAGAACACCAGGATGCCGCCCAGGATCATCAGGAACGAGTTGAGGATGAACACCACGTCGGCGGAAACGCCTTCGCTCAGCGTTACGGCAGCTTCTTCGGCGGGGGCTGCGTCCTGGCCAAGGGCGGGAAGCGACAGCAGCAGCGAGGCCAGCGCCACGCCACCCGCGATCTTTAGGGGAGTCTTGAACCCTGTCATTGTCTTTTTTCTCCTGAAATCGGTGGCGTCAAAGCGCGGAAGCGCCGGTTTCACCGGTGCGGATGCGGGTGACGGCGAGAAGATCGAGGATGAAGATCTTGCCGTCGCCGATGCGGCCGGTCTGGGCGGCATCGCGGATGGCCGCGCTCACCGCGTCGGCAATGCCGTCATCGACGGCAATCTCGACCTTGAGCTTGGGCAGGAAGTGCACGGCATATTCGGTGCCGCGATAGATTTCGGAATGACCCTTCTGACGGCCATAGCCCTTCACCTCGGTCACGGTCATGCCGTGGACATCGAGTGAGTTGAGCGCCTGGCGCACCTCCTCGAGCCTTGATGGTTTGATGATTGCAACCACCAGTTTCATGCTTGCCCCCTTTCTGCCTTGGGTGTTCGATGCCCAACAGGACTCAAGACCCGTGCCAGATTGCGCCGCCAGAATTTTAATTGTTCATTTTCAATGACTTGCTCAACAGCCCTGAGCCCGTCCGACTTTGTGGCGATAGCAAGGCGAGCACTGTTTGCCTAATTTTGGTGCACTAACTTTCCATAAACCTTCAATTGCACGCCGTTTAGGCATCTATGCCGCGGCAATGATGCGCTTGCCTCACAAGCGGTCAGGACGGAAAATGCCGGGCAAGGAGATCAGCATGTCCAAATCCAGCGCCGAGCGGCATGACGTCATCATCGTAGGGGGTGGCCCGGTGGGCCTGACCATGGCACTGGCGCTGGTCAGATCGGCGCCCGGCATTCAGGTGGCGCTGGTCGACCGGCGGCCGCTTTCCGTGCCGCGGGATAATCGCGCTTCGGCCATTGCCGCCGGCGTGCGCCGGGTATTCGAGGCGCTGGGCGTCTGGGATGAGATGGAGCGTCAATCCCAGCCCATTGCGAGCATGCATATTACCGATTCGGGGACCGGCGATCTGGCGCGACCGTTGTTCCTGCGGTTCGATGGCGACGTGGCACCGGGCGAGGCCTTTGCCTATATGGTGCCCAATCAGGCCAGCGGCGCAGCGCTTCTCGGCGCGGTCCAAGACGATATCACGGTGATCGCGCCGGCCGATATCAGCGACTGGAGCGCCGAGGGTGCGCTTGGGCGCCTGACACTGGGCAACGGCCGGGTGCTTGCGGCGCCGCTGATCATTGCGGCCGACGGGGCGCAATCCAATCTGCGGCAGCGGGCGGGCATCGACACCATCGGGCACGATTATGGGCAGATGGGCCTGGTCGCCACGATTGCCCATGAACTGACCCATGATGGCGTCGCCTATGAACATTTCCGGCCGGCAGGGCCTTTTGCCAGCCTGCCTTTGCCGGGCAACCGGTCTTCGCTGGTCTGGACCGAAACGGCGCAAGCTGCGCCGCGCTTCCTGGCGATGTCCCCCGAAGACCTGGCCGTGGACATCGAGGCCGTGATGGGCTCGACGCTGGGCCGGGTCACGCTGGAAGACAAGTTGATGGGCTTTCCGCTGCGCCTGCAGCTGGCGCGCAGCTTTGTCGGGCCGCGCCTGGCGCTGATCGGCGATGCCGCCCATGTCGTGCACCCGATTGCCGGCCAGGGGCTCAATCTGGGCCTCAAGGATGTGGCCGCCCTGGCGGAGGTGATCGTGGATGCGCTGCGGCTGGGCCTCGATCACGGAGCGCCGGACGTTCTGGAGCGCTATCAGGCCTGGCGCCGGTTGGATACGGCCTCAATGGCCGTGGTGACCGATGGGATGAACCGGCTGTTTTCCAACGACATAGCCCCGGTTCGGGCCCTGCGCGATTTCGGACTGGGGCTGGTCGATCGCGCCGGGCCAGTGAAATCGGCACTCATCCGGGCCGCCTCCGGAATTGGCGGCGGCGCACCAAAACTTCTCAGTGGCTTGCCCATCTGACGCCAAGCATAGCCCATCCAACGAGCGCGTGGATAAATGGGCTACCTGGAATGGTGCTGCAATTCTTCGGGCTCGACCGCGCGGGCCTCCTCAAGGCTCAAGAGCGGCACGCCCTTGCGAATGGGAAAGGCCAGCCGGGCGGCGACCGAGATCAACTCGGACTTGTCGTCCGACAGGATCAGCCGCGTCTTGGTGAGCGGACAGACCAGCATTTCGAGCGTATGCACGTCGAGCACATGGCGCGGATCGAGCGGTTCATTGCCCATCAGTTGAGCGGCGCAGCGCCGTCCGAGCCGCCCCGCGCCATTTCGTATTCGGTCATGGCGATCAGCGTTTCGGCGCGCTCTTCCAGTGTTTTGGCCTCGAGCAGCACCTGCTTTTCCGCCGCGCCATAGGGCGAGACCATGCAGCAGAAATTGACCAGGTCCGCCGTGCCGGTGGATTCGATCTCTTCCCAGTTGAGCTCGAAATTGGCGAATTCGGCATAATCGCGCATCATCTTGACGAAGCGGGTGCGATCGACCGCCTCTTCTCCGTGATTGCGGGCAAAATCGGCCTCATACCCTTCGGCCGAAATCACGCCCTGCCGATAGGGGGTGAGCACGGTCAGTTCATGCACCAGTCGAAAACGGGTCACCCCTTCGAGAATGATGAAATAGCGGCCATCGCCGCTTTCCTCGAAATGGGTCAGGCGGCCCAGACACCCTACCGATTGCAGCGGGGCGTGCCCCTTGGGGCTCTCCTCGCTGGTGTCCTCGGGCTGGATCAGCCCGATCAACCGATCGCCCCGCAGGGCTGCATCCACCATCTCGACATAGCGTGGCTCGAAAATGTTGAGCGGGCGATGCGAATAGGGCAGCAGCAGCGCTCCGCTGAGCGGAAACACCGGTACGGATTTGGGCAGGTCGGCCGGGCTGGTCGGTCGTTTGGGCATCAAATTTCCTGTTACGAGAAAAGCACGGCCGAGAGCATGCGGCGACCCTTGAGCGTGGCGGGATCCTTGGGGCCCCAGGCCTCGAACAATTCGAGCAGCTTCTTGCGCGCCGCGTCCTCGTTCCAGCTTCGATCGCGCTTGAAGCTGGCCACCAGCGCCTCTGCCGCTTCGAGCCGCTTGCCTTCGGCATTGAGCACCACGGCCAGATCAAGGCGGGCCTGGTGATCGTCCGGATCAGCAGCAATGGCCGCTTCGAGCGTGGCAGCGCCAGACAGCCCAGAGGCTTCTTCCTTGAGGCGGATTGCATTGGCCAGCGCGCCATAGGCATCGCCCGTGCGCTTGTCCTCGGGCACCATGTCGAGCGTTGACTTGGCCTGCTCGATTTCACCGGCATTGAGATAGACATCTGCGAGCCCGACCAGAGCTTCGACATTGTCGGGGGCATGCTGGAGGACCATGCCGAAGATCTGTGCCGCCTGGCCCAGCTCCCCGGCCGCCACAGCGGCCTGTGCGGTCTCGATAGCCTGGGCGATCTGTGCTTCGAGCGAATCGTCGCCACCGGCAGGCTGAGCCGCGCCAGCGGGGGCGGCGGCAATCAGCTTTTCGGCGAAGCGGCGCACTTCGCCCTCAGGCATGGCGCCCATGAACCCATCGACCGGTCGGCCGCCGGAAAAGGCGAACACGGCCGGGATCGACTGGACCCCGAGCTGGCCGGCGATCTGGGGGTGCTCGTCGATATTGATCTTGACCAGCTTGATCTGCCCGGCCTTCTCGGTGACGACCTTTTCGATGGCCGGTCCGAGCTGGCGGCAAGGGCCGCACCAGGGGGCCCAGAAATCGACCAGCACCGGCACATCGATGGAGGCGTCGATGACATCGGCCTTGAAGCCGGCATCGGAGCCATCCCGGATGAGATCGGCGGGGACCGGGGCGGCGCCAGGAGCGCCATCAAAAGACAGGGTCATATTATTTCCACTCTTGGACTGGCAGGAAACGCAGCGTTTGCGGTCTTTTTGCGCCCGCAGACACCTCGCTGGCAACCCCCGATTCCCACAGCATTTCGCGAAGATGACATAAAGGCAAAAAACCGGGTTGCAATCGGATCGGCGATTGGGCATATAGGCCGGCGTCGCCGCACTGCCAAGTGCAGCGGTCTGGAGTGCGGGTGTAGCTCAGGGGTAGAGCATAACCTTGCCAAGGTTAGGGTCGTGGGTTCGAATCCCATCGCCCGCTCCAATTTCCAAGGTGTGGCAACGCCTTGGTGACAAAGGGTCCTTCGGGACCCTTTTTGTTTTTCTCCCATCACGATCCGGCTTTGCACCATTGCACCGCCCATATTGTCATTCGATTGTCATGGGCTGTGGGCCTAAGGCGCATCATAACGCGTGGGCAGCCAGGGGAGGACAAATGATGAGCCAGCAACCGAACCGAAGACATTTCCTGGCCTCGGGACTGGCGGCAGCCGCGGTCTGGCCGATGCTGGGATCGGTGCGGGCAGCCCAGTTCGATACCGACCCGTTTGCGCTGGGGGTCGCCTCCGGTTGTCCGACGCCGAATGGCGTGGTGCTGTGGACCCGGCTGATCTTTGCCGATGCCGCGCCCGGCCCAGCCGATGCCTTTTCCTTTGCCCCTGCCCCGCAATATCCGCCCATTGATGTGGCCTGGGAAATCGCGGTCGATGAGGGTTTCGCGCAGGTCAGGCAATCGGGGATCGTGACGGCGGACGAGACGCTGGCCCATTCGGTGCATGTGCAGGTCGAAGGGCTTGAGCCCGATCGCTGGTATTTCTACCGCTTCCGGGCCGGAGATGCGCTGAGCCCAGTGGGACGCACCCGCACCGCGCCGGCGGCGGGCGCCGATAATGGCCGGTTCAGCTTCGCCTTTGCCGCCTGCCAGCAATATGAACAGGGCTGGTACAGCGCCTATCGCGACATGGCGGGGCGCGATCTCGATCTCGTGGTGCACCTGGGCGATTACATCTACGAGAAGAGCTATGGCGCCCAGCATGTGCGCAGCCATGGGACGGGCGCGCCTTCGCTGCTGTTCGAGTATCGCGACCGCTATGCGCTCTATAAGTCCGACCCGGACCTTATGGCCGCCCATGCCGCTTTCCCCTGGCTGGTGACCTGGGACGACCACGAGGTGGTCGACAATTACGGCCAGGACGCCTCCCCCACCGACCGGCACGCGGAAGCCTTTCTGCGGCGCCGGGCGGCGGCCTATCAGGCCTGGTACGAGCATATGCCGGTGCCGCCTCTGGCCGCGCCGAGTTTCGAAGCACTGCGCATCTATGGACACCACCGCTTCGGCAGCCTGCTCGACGTCACCCTGCTCGACACGCGGCAATATCGCGACCCGGCGCCCGAGGCCCCGCAACCGGCGGAGATGAACCGCTACACCATGCTGGGGGCGGAACAGGAAGCCTGGTTCGACCACACCATGCAGGCGAGCCAGGCGAAATGGTCGATCATCGGGCAGCCCACCTTGCTGTCTGCGCGCGATCTCGAACTGGGGCCGGGCACGCGCTACAGCGCTGATGGCTGGGACCATTTCCGTTCGGCGCGGGGGCGGTTGCTCAGTTCGCTGCGCAGTGCCGAACGCGCCAATCCGGTGGTGATCGGGGGTGACCTGCACTGCTTTTATGCCGCCGATGTAAAGGCGGAAGACCAGACGCTGGTGGCCAGCGAATTCGTTACCGGCTCGATCACCTCCAACGCCCCTTCGGCCAGCGCCTTTGAAACCGTGATGGCGGAAAATCCGCATATCCGGTTCGGCGAGGCACGCAAGCATGGCTATGCGCTGATGCATGTGGCGCCCGACCAGGCCCGGGTGGAGCTGGTGGCCGTTTCCGATCGCAAGGACCCGGCGGCCAGCGCGGCAAAGTTCCAGGAATTCGTGGTGCTCGACGGCATGCCGGGGGTAAACCGGGTTTAAGGACCCCGCCTTTCAAACATCGTTCCGCATGGCGCACGGCATGCCGAAGGGCCGGACGACGCGGCGGTCTCCGGTTTCGCGATTGGACGTGTCCCGAGGCGCGTGCGTCTCAGTAAACTGAAGTAAATAGAGACGTCGCCGCCTCGGGACACCGGGTTTCTCCTGCTGTCGTGGCCCCTATTGATCGCTCGTCGCAAGGTGGCCCGACTGGCAGGCGAGCCCTGGAGCGAATCCAGTCTCACCGGCTCCTCCCGCAACTGT
>JAVJRP010000009.1:0-34996 GCA_040218355.1 Devosia sp.
TCGCCGACGGTGTCGCCGGTGACGGACGCCTTGTGGGCGTCGGACCCCTTCTGGTGGGTGACGCCGTGGCTGTCGGTGAAGCCGTCCTCGAAGCTTTTCTTGGCATTGTCCCAGGCACCGCCGCCCGCCGTCATCGAGATGGCGACGAACAGGCCGGTGACGATGACGCCCATCAGCATGGCGCCCACGGCCGAGAAGCCCGCAGCGGGGCCGGCGATCCACATGATGACAAAGAAGACGACGATGGGGCTGAGCACCGGCAGCAGGCTCGGCACGATCATTTCCTTGATTGCCGCCTTGGTCAGCATGTCGACGGCCCGGCCGTAATCGGGCTTGTCGGTGCCCGCCATGATGCCCGGCTTCTCCTTGAACTGGCGGCGCACTTCCACCACCACGGACTGGGCCGCGCGGCCCACCGCCGTCATGCTCATGCCGCCGAACAGGAAGGGCAGGAGGCCACCGAACAAGAGCCCGACCACGACATAGGGGTCGGCCAGCGAGAAGCTCAGATTGCCCATGCCCTGGAAGATGGCCGGGGCATCTTCGAGCCCGGCGAAGTAGATCAGGTCCTGAGTATAGGCGGCGAAGAGCACGAGGGCCCCGAGACCCGCCGAACCGATGGCATAGCCCTTGGTGACCGCCTTGGTGGTGTTGCCCACTGCGTCGAGCGCGTCCGTGTTTTGGCGCACTTCCTTGTCGAGGCCCGCCATTTCGGCAATGCCACCGGCATTGTCGGTGACCGGGCCAAACGCGTCGAGCGCCACGATAATACCGGCCAAAGCCAGCATGGTCGCCACTGCCACCGCAATGCCGAAGAGCCCGGCAAGCGAATAGGTGACGATGATGCCGGCAATGATGGTCAGCGCCGGCAGGGCGGTGGATTCCAGCGAGACGGCCAGACCCTGGATGACATTGGTGCCGTGACCAGTGACCGACGCCTCGGCGATCGAATTGACCGGGCGGCGGTTGGTGCCGGTGTAATATTCGGTGATGACGATAATCAGACCGGTAATGACCAGACCAACCACGCCGCACCAGAACAGGCTCCAGGGGGTGAAGGTCTTGCTGGTGGTCTCGATGGAAACATTCATGTCGCCGAACATCAGCCAGAGCACCGGCAGCAGCGCCACCAGCGAGAGCACGCCCGTGGCGATGACGCCCTTATAGAGCGCACCCATGATGTTGTTGTCAGAGCCGAGCTTGACGAAATAGGTGCCTATGATCGAGGTGACGACGCAGGCCCCGCCAATGGCCAGCGGCAGCACCATGCCGATCAGCCGGAACTGCTCGGGCAGGATGATGGCGGCCAGCACCATGGTGGCAACGATGGTGACCACATAGGTTTCGAAGAGATCCGCGGCCATGCCGGCGCAGTCCCCGACATTGTCGCCCACATTGTCGGCGATGGTGGCGGGATTGCGCGGGTCATCCTCGGGAATACCGGCCTCGACCTTGCCCACCATATCGCCGCCGACATCGGCACCCTTGGTGAAGATACCGCCGCCCAGGCGGGCAAAGATGGAAATCAGTGATGCGCCGAAGCTCAGCGCCACCAGCGCATCGATCACGGTGCGGCTGGTGGGCTCGAACCCCATGCCGGTGAGCACCATGAAATAGAGCGTGACGCCGAGAAGGCCGAGCCCTGCCACCAGCATGCCGGTGACCGCGCCGGACTTGAAGGCCAGGTCCAGCCCCTTGGCCAGCGAGCTGACGGCGGCCTGGGCGACGCGCACATTGGCCCGGACCGACACATTCATGCCGATAAAGCCGGCCGCGCCCGAAAGCACCGCGCCGATCAGAAAGCCGATAGCGGCATAAATGCCGAGAAGGAAGTAGGCGGCGATCAGGATGACCACGCCGACAATGGCGATGGTGGTATATTGGCGCTTGAGATAGGCGGAAGCGCCCTCCCGCACGGCCGCCGAGATTTCCTGCATGCGCGCCGACCCCGCGTCGGCCTTGAGCAGGCCTTGAGTGGTCACCACGCCATAGACGATAGACAGGCCGCCGCACACAACGATCAGCCAAAGTGCCAGATCCATAAGAAGTCCCTCGAAATGTTCTCCTCCGAGGGCCCGCGCTGGCACCGGCCGGGCCTTTTGCCCGGTCCAATCCCCGCCCTCCATCGGGCCCCCTCTGAAAGGGGAGCTTAGCGGGAATAATTCGTTAAGCAATGGGAGTTGCGATGTTTTGTCGCAAGCCCTAAGCGGGCAGTGCACGCGCCCGCGCTGCAAGCGCGTCGGCAGGGCCGGATACGGACAGTGTTTTGAGTCGGCCGGTGTCGCCGCTGACCAGTGCAATCGAGGATTTGGGCACGCCCAGCGCCTTGGCGATCAGGGCGATGACGGCGGCATTGGCGCGGCCCTTGTCGAGCACGGCTGCCACGCGGACACGCAGGACCACGGAACCGTCATCGCGCGTCTGGCTGCCGTCGATAGCGTCACGCCCGGCATTGGGCGTGACACGGAGGAACAGCAGAAGGCCGCTATCCGTCTGCCGGGCAAAGCCGGGCAATGCACCCAAGTCAGGCTAGATGCCGGCGCGGATGACCGCAGGATAAATGTAGTAGCCGATGATCGACTGGATGAAGAAGATCAGGAGGAAGGCGATCAGCGGCGACAGGTCGAGGCCCGAGAAATTGGGCATGAAGCGCCGGATGGGCTTGAGCACCGGATCGGTGAGCTGGTTGAGCACCTGCCAGACCGTGGCCACGAACTGATTGCGCGTGTTGATCACGTTGAACGAGATCAGCCAGCTCATGATGATCATGATGAGCAGCACCCACCAATAGAGCTGCAGCAGGATCAGGATGATGTCGAGCACGGCGCGCATGGGCGTCTCCGGTAAGGCGTTGGCAAACGCAGCAGAAAAACGGTTCGATTTATCTAGTGGCTGCTGGCGCCGGGGGCAAGGGCGGGCTGCTCGAAGCATTGGGGCATCGCATCAAAAACGCGATGCGATGCCCCGAATGACTTTGGCCCGGTACGCAGAACTCTTCTATCCGGACCCGTACACAAGTGCACAAAGCATGCCAGTTCGCGGGGCCCGGAAAACCGGGGTGGAAGATTAAATGATTGTAAATATTCGCATTTTGCGACGATCCGGCCCGTTGCAAATTGCAACCGCCTTGCAAAACGCGACTTATTCGGCGGGCTTGGCCGGCTTCCAGGTGATGACCCGGAAGACGTAGATCAAGACCACGGCGGCCAGCACAAGATAGCTCAGCGGATCGAGCACCACTTCGATCATTTCGTAGTGCTCATGCAGGACATAGCCGGCCAGCGTGAGAAAGGTGTTCCAGATCAATGCGCCCGTGGTGGAGGCCAGGAGGAACAGCGGCAGCAACATGACGGCAAGGCCCGCGGGGATCGAGATCAGCGTGCGGATAATCGGCATCAGGCGGCCGAACAGCACGATGATCGGCCCGAAGCGGCGGAAAAAGCCCACTGCGGTGTCGATTTCCTCGGCATTCATGGTCAGGAGCCGGCCATAGCGGTCAGCCAGCCATTTGACGCGGTCGAGGCCGAACAGCCGTCCGGCAAAATACCAGGGCAGCATGCCCACCACTGCCCCGATGGTGGCCGTCGCCAGCACGCCAAACAGGTTGAGCTGGCCGCTGGCCGCCGCAAAACCGGCAAAGGGGATGATGAGTTCGGAGGGAATGGGCGGAAAGATCGATTCGGCCAGCATGACCAGGAAGATCCCGACATAACCGAGTTCGGTAATGGTCTGGATGATCCAGTCGGTCATGCTTCCCCGCTAAGTGCTCGATGTCACCCCGGAGAAAGCCGGGGCCCATCTTGAGGTCTACACACCCATCCTGAACGTGGCGTTATCTCAGGATGGATCCCGGCTTTCGCCGGGATGACAACCGAGTGTGTGTGGAAATCAGGCCGACTTGGCGGCCCGGCTCATACGCTTGCGATCGTTCGGATCGAGCCAGATCTTGCGCAGGCGGATCGATTTGGGCGTCACTTCGACATATTCGTCTTCGGCGATGTAGCCCAGCGACTGTTCGAGAGTGAGCTTTTTGGGCGTGGTCAGGCGCACCGCCTCGTCCTTGGACTGGGTGCGAATATTGGTGAGCTGCTTGCCCTTGAGCGCGTTGACCTCGAGATCGTTCTCACGGTTGTGCTCGCCAATGATCATGCCTTCATAGATGTCGACGCCGGCGTCGATCAGCATCGAGCCGCGGTCTTCCAGGTTCCACAGCGCATAGGCGACGGACTGGCCGGTGCCGTTGGAGATCAGCACACCGGTGCGGCGGCCCGGCAGATCGCCCTTGAACGGCACGAAGGAGTGGAACAGGCGGTTGAAGATGGCCGTGCCGCGGGTGTCCGAGAGCAGTTCTGGCTGGTAGCCGATCAGCGAGCGGGTGGGGACCAGGAGCTGGATGCGGGTGCGGCCGACGCCCGAGGGGCGCATATCGGTCAACTCGCCCTTGCGCTCGGTGAGCTTTTGCACCACGGCGCCGGTGAACTCGTCATCGACGTCGATGATGACTTCCTCGACCGGCTCCATGCGCTGGCCGTTCTCTTCCTTGAACAGCACCTTGGGGCGGCCAATGGTGAGCTCAAAACCTTCGCGGCGCATGTTTTCGATCAGAACGGCGAGCTGCAGTTCGCCGCGACCGGCAACGTCATAGCTGTCATTGTCGTCGCCCGGGGTCACCTTGATGGCAACATTGCCCTCGGCCTCACGGAACAGGCGCTCGCGAATGACGCGGGACTGCACCTTGTCACCTTCACGGCCGGCCAGCGGGCCATCATTGATGCGGAAGGTGACCGACAGGGTCGGGGGATCGATTGGCTTGGCAGCGATCGGCGTGGTCACCGAAGTGGCGCACAGCGTGTCGGCCACGGTCGAGGTGACGAGACCCGCAATGGCGACGATGTCGCCGGCTTCGCCCTGATCCACCGGGGTGCGTTCAAGGCCACGGAATGCCAGAACCTTGGAGACGCGGCCTTTTTCGACTTCCTTGCCCTCGCGATTGAGGGTGTGGATGGGGTCATTGGCCTTGACCGAGCCCGAGGTGATGCGGCCGGTCAGGATGCGGCCCAGGAACGGGTTGCGCTCGATGGTGGTGACCAGCATGCGGAAGGCGCCCTCTTCCACCTGCGGCTCGGGCACATGCTCGACGACTTTGTCGAGCAGCGGCGCCAGGGTTTCCTTGGGGCCGGCAGGATCTTCTGCCATCCAGCCCTGCTTGGCCGAACCGTAAAGGACGGGGAAATCGAGTTGCTCGGGTGTGGCGTCGAGCGCGATGAACAGATCGAAGATTTCTTCGAGCACTTCGAGATGCCGCTCATCGGACTTGTCGATCTTGTTGATCGCAACGATCGGGCGGAGACCCTGGGCCAGGGCCTTGCCGAGCACGAACTTGGTCTGCGGCATCGGGCCCTCGGCGGCGTCCACCAGGATCACCACACCGTCGACCATGGACAAAATACGTTCCACCTCACCGCCGAAATCGGCGTGGCCGGGGGTGTCCACGATATTAATGCGGGTATCATTCCAGGTCAGCGAGGTGACCTTGGCCAGGATGGTGATGCCGCGCTCGCGCTCGATATCATTGCTATCCATAGCGCGTTCTTCGACGCGTTCGTTTTCGCGGAACGAACCGGACTGCTTGAGCAGCACGTCGATCAGCGTGGTCTTGCCATGGTCAACGTGTGCGATGATGGCGATATTGCGCAGGGACATATGTGGGTCAGGCCTCTTTGGCATGATCCCAATACCTCGGGCCGCTAATAGGGCGGCGACAAACGGCTGAACCATGCAGGAATAAACACGGCACCCGGCCCGGAGGAAACCCGGTTTGGGCGCATTCGGCGCTGCCTTACAGGAGAACGGTGTTTTCCACAAGCGCAGGAGACGCAGGGCGGGGTTGCGCGCCGACAACCGGACGCGCTTGTCTTGCCCTCACCTCGCCCCGGAGGAGAGAGGTGAGGGCAGGTCAGCCGGTCCGGTTTACTTCAGCGATCGCGGCAGGTCCTCCGCTTGCCAGAGCCCAAGACCAAAGCCATCGGGGTCCAGAAAGTCGGCGCTCCAGCCGCCCGGCGCCTCGGAAACCGGGGTGACGATATTGACGCCCTGCCGGGCCAGTTCGGCGACCACATCATCTATGCCGCCTTCATCGAGGTCGAAGACGATAGCGGGGGTGTCGCCACGCTTGCCCTCCATCTGGAAGAAGATCAGGCCCGGCCCGTTCTCGATCTGCGCCTGCAACCAGAACGGCTCGGCGCCCTCCTGTCGTTCGAGCTGCAAGCCAAGCGTCTGGTTGTAGAAGGTCTCGGTGCGGGCGATGTCGCTGACATAAAAGACGATGCTGACATTTTTCGGTTTCAGTTTCACGGCGCATTCCTTTGTTGGGTTTCGACATGATGTCATTGCCGTGGGGGGCCGTTTTGTGAGCGGCGCACCACAAATAAATGTCCGTCCGGATCGTGGCTGGCAAAGCTGCCGCCATGGCGGAGCAGTGCCGGCAGCAGCACGTCCCGAATGCGTCCATAGGCCAGATCCAGATGCAGCCCGCTCAATTCGTGCGGGGCGGCTAGTCCCCTGGCCACCAGATGGCGTTTGAGCGCGCTGATCCGCTGCCGCAGTGCGGTGTCGGGCAGGTTGAGCAAATAGGCGATCTCGCGCCGGTTGTGTCCGGTCAGCACCAGCGCGGCGATGACCCGGAGCGCCTGGGGCAGGCCGGCCAGCACGTCCGCAGGTGCCGCATTTTCGGTGACGGGCTCGGTGCGTCCAGCCTGCCACAGCCCATCGCGGTGGCGCTGCCGTCGGGCCGTCCGTGCGCTCATGCGGGCCTTGTTGCGTACCACGCCACTCAGCCAACGCAGATTGGCCTGGTCGTCGAGATCGGCCCGACCCTGCTCGATGGCCGCGAGCAGGGCATCCTGCACCACATCCTCGGCCTGCGCCGCGCCGGCTTCCCGACGGGCAATGGCGATCAGCTTGGCAAAATTCTGCATTGACATGGCCCCGAGATTGCCAGCCGGCTCCGGCGGCGACAAGCGCGCTTTACGAGGCCTTGCGGCTGGCCAGTGCCTTGGCGGCTTCCGAATGCAGCAGATTGGCCAGGGCCGCCGGCTGCAGAGGCGGGGAGAACAGAAATCCCTGCACCTCGGAGGCGCCGTGCTCGCGCACCATGGCCAATTGCTCCTCGGTTTCCACGCCTTCGGCGGTGGTCGACATGCCCAGCGACTGCCCCAGCCCGATAACAGCCTTGATAATGGCCTGGCTGTCGGCGCGGGTGGTCAGATCGGCCATGAAGCTGCGGTCGATCTTGATCTTGTCGAAAGGGAAGCTGCGCAGATAGCTGAGCGAAGAATAGCCAGTGCCGAAGTCATCCATCGAAATGCGCACGCCCATGCCGCGCAGCTCATGCAGGGCAACAATGGTGCTTTCGTTTTCGGTCAGCAGCAGGCTTTCGGTGATTTCGAGTTCGAGCCGGGTGGGTTCGAGCCTGGCAGCCAGCAGGGCCGATTTGACCTGCCCCACTAGATCCTTGTGACGGAACTGCACTGGCGAGAGATTGACTGCCACCCGTACATCGCCCGGCCAGGTGGCCGCCGCCCTGCAGGCCTCGTGCAGCACCCATTCCCCGATCGGCACAATCAGGCCGGTTTCCTCGGCCACCGGCACGAATTCCACCGGCGAGATGGTGCGATCATCATGGTCCCAGCGCAGCAGCGCCTCGACACAGGTGACGCGGTTTTCTGCCAACCCCAGGAGTGGCTGGAACATCAGGCGCAATTCCTCGCGCTGCATGGCCATGCGCAGGCCCGCCTCGATGGACCGGCGTTGCTGGAGTTCGGCATCCATGCCGGTTTCGAAGAAATGATAGGTCGAGCGCCCCTCCGATTTGGCCTTGTAGAGCGCCAGATCGGCGTTCTTGACCAGCTGATCGGTGCTGGTGCCATCGCCCGGCCCAACTGCAATGCCCACCGAGGCGCCGATCTCGATCTGCTGGCCGCCAATATTCATCGGGGCGCGCATCGCCTTGACAATCCGGTCGGCTACCTTGGCCGCCAGATCGCTTCCCTCGATAGGTCGGAGCAGCAGGGCGAATTCGTCGCCGCCCAGCCGCGCAAGCAGGTCGGTTTCCCGCGTCGTGCCCCACAGGCGCACCGCCGCCTGCTTGATCACCTCGTCGCCGACGGCATGGCCCAGCGTGTCGTTGACCGCCTTGAAATGATCGAGGTCGATATAGAGCACCGCAGCCTGTTCGCCGCGATTGAGACCGGCTTCGACCCGCGCCATCTGTTCGAGAAACTCGATGCGGTTGGGCAAATCGGTCAGGGCGTCATGGCGCGCCAGATGCTGGATGCGAGCCTCGGCTTGGCGCTGCTCGGTAATGTCCTCATGGGTGGACACCCAGCCGCCATCCTTCATCGGATGATGCTGCATCAGAATGGTGCGATTGTTGAGCTCGTGAATATTCTTGCCATATTCGCGCCGCGCGATCACATCGCGGCGCCAGGCGACATAGTCATCCTTGGTGCCGCCGGTGGACATGCCCTCGTCGAACAGATGGCTCAGAATGTCTTCGAGCTGGCTACCGGGTTTCAGCAGATGGATCGGCAGATTGTAAATGCGCGCATAGGGCTCGTTGCAGATCACCAGCCGCCCGCGCGCATCCATCATGCACAGGCCAATCGAAATATTGTTGACCGCCGCATCGAGCCGGATGTTCTGCCGCTCCAGTTCCAGCTTGCGCTTCTGCTGGCTTTCGGAGCGGGCGATCTCGTCGGTGATGTCTTCATGGGTCACCACCCAGCCCAGCTTTTCCGAATAGACGTGAGCGGTTTCGATGATGCGGCCGCCATGCACCATTTCCTGCGCCTTGTGGCGGGCGCCGCTGCGATTGGCCAGGAGTTCGCTGGTATAATGCTCGTAAAAGGCTTCGGGGCCCTGGCCGGGGTGATTGCCCAGGCGCGCCGAGAGATGCACCACGTCTTCGAGCGTCATGCCGCGGTGAATGGCATCCTTTGAGAAGCCATAGAAATCGCGATAGTGCTTGTTCCACATGACGAGGCGGAACTGCGGCGACCAGACACAAAAGCCATAAGGAATGCTTTCCAGCGCCGCATCGAGCAGCAGTGTCTCGGCCACATCCCCTATATTTTCGGCGTCATCCGAGCGCATCGAACCCCCCAGTCCAAAAGCCAATCCGCGACGCTGGCGAAAAACTAATCAGCGTCGCTTAACGGGGGATTAAATAGGCATGCTCGAATGAAAATTGCCGAACGGGCGGGTACTGTTTGAACGCTCATCTACCGGGCATCGCGAGCAGCGCCTGACCCACCAGCGCCGCTCCCGCAGCCGCAGTCAAATGCCCCATATCGAGGCGAAGATCATAGTGTCGCCCCTCATGCATGGCCTGCCAGCGATGGAGCGGTGGGGGCACAGCCGGGCCCGCAACATGGCGGCCATCGGTATCGAGCCGCCGCCGCGCCATAATGGTGGCAAGATCGCATTCAACACCAACCAGCAGGACCGGCAGGCCGGCAAGACATTGCTGCATCACCACGAATGGGTCGAATGGCGCCGCGTAATCGGCATGCATGCCGAGATCTGCCACCACATCGAAGTCCTGGCCGGCCAGCGCCGCCAGCATGGCAAAATAACTGGCGTAGAGCCGCTGAACCGCCGGTTCGAGATCGGGCCGCTCGCCGCCGGGGCGGAGGCCGATGCCGGGCACCAGGGACGGCGGGAGCGTGCCGTTGAAGGCGTCCACACCCCAATTGATCCAGTGTCCGGCGATATCCGCCTGGATGGCCCGTGCCAAAGTGGATTTACTGGATCGCGGGGCGCCGTTGAGGATGACGATGCGACCAGGCATGACTGTCTCCAGGCAGAGATGGGGCGGACTGCAGCCCGCCCCGTGGCCTCTAGCTCCGCGCCTTGGCGTTGCGGGCGGCCCAAGTCTTCAGGCGCAGGCCATTGAGGCGGATGAAGCCTTCGGCGTCCTTGTGGTCATAGGCCACCGCGCCTTCCTCGAAGGTCACGAGATCTTCCGAATAAAGGGAATAAGGGGAAGTGCGCGCCACCACATTGGCCGAGCCCTTGTAGAGCTTGATGGTCACTTCGCCGGCGACGAATTCCTGGCTCTTGTCGATCAGCGCCTGCAGCATTTCGCGCTCGGGCGAATACCAGAAGCCATTATAGATCAACTCGGCATATTTGGGCATGATCTCATCCTTGAGATGGGCCGCGCCGCGGTCGAGCGTGATCGATTCAATGCCGCGATGGGCGTGCCAAAGTACCGTGCCGCCCGGGGTCTCGTAGATGCCGCGCGACTTCATGCCGACAAAGCGGTTCTCGACCAGGTCGAGACGCCCCACGCCATGCTTACCGCCCAGTTCGTTGAGCTTTTCGAGCAGGCTCGCGGGGCTGAGCTTGATACCGTTGACCGAAACTGCATCGCCCTTTTCAAAGCCGATCTTGACGTATTCGGGCGCGTCGGGCGCCTTTTCGGGGTCGACCGTGCGCTGGAACACATATTCGGGTGCTTCCACGCCGGGATCTTCGAGCACCATTCCCTCGGAGGAGGTGTGCAGCAGGTTCGCATCGACCGAGAAGGGGGCTTCGCCGCGCTTGTCCTTTGCAATCGGGATCTGGTTGGCTTCGGCATATTCGAGCAGCCTGGTGCGGCTGCGCAAATCCCACTCGCGCCAGGGGGCGATGACCTTGATGGATGGGTCGAGCGCATTGGCGGTCAATTCGAACCGCACCTGGTCATTGCCCTTGCCCGTGGCGCCATGAGAGATGGCGTCAGCTCCGGTTTCCTGGGCGATCTCGACCAGGCGCTTGGAAATCAGCGGCCGGGCAATCGAGGTGCCGAGCAGATAGAGCCCCTCATACATCGCGTTGGCGCGGAACATGGGGAACACGAAGTCGGAGACGAATTCCTCGCGCAGATCCTCGATACGGATATCCTTGATGCCGAACATCTCGGCCTTCTTGCGCGCCGGCTCCAACTCTTCGCCCTGGCCCAGATCGGCGGTGAAGGTCACCACTTCGCAATTGTAGGTTTCCTGCAGCCATTTCAGGATGATGGAGGTGTCCAAGCCTCCCGAATAGGCCAGCACGACTTTTTTGATCTCATTCGCCATGATGTGTTCCCCAAGGATCTAATGGTGACAGGATACGCTCGAAATCGCGCAATGAACTTGCGATCATCGCGACGATGACGCAATTTGTGGCACATCGTGCCAATCCAGAAAGTTGGAGTAGCGGAAAATGCCAGAAACGCTTGATGCCATCGACCGCCGGATCCTCAGAGCATTGCAGCGCAATGGCCGCATGTCCAATGTCGAACTGGCCAATGCGGTGGGGCTGTCGCCGTCCCCCTGCCTGAGGCGGGTCAAGCTGCTCGAGGAAAAAGGGGTCATCGACCAATATGTGGCGGTGCTCAATGGACCGAAACTGGGCCTGGGGCTGACCGTCTTTGCCCGCATCTGGTTCAAGACCCAGCATGCCGAGACCACAAATTTGTTTGCCGAGACGGTGCGCAACTATCCCGAAGTGGTCGAATGCTATCTCACCACCGGGGAGTGCGATGCGCTGCTGCGGATCGTGACCACCGATCTCCATGCCTATTGGCGGTTCCAGTCCGATCATCTGATGCGCATTCCATCGGTCCAGTCCGTCAAGACCGATGTGCCGATGGAAACCATCAAGGCCGGCCGCGCATTGCCGGTTTAGCCGCCCTGTTCACGGCCACGCTTTAGTGCGATTGTCCGGCCAAAACAGACTGAGCCCGCCATGCCCGCTTTCATTCCCGACCTGCCCGTCATCCTCGCCTTTGCCCTGGCCGCCTTCGTTCTGGCCGTCACGCCGGGGCCGGACATGGCGCTGTTTGTCTCGCGCACCATGAACTGGGGTCGCAGTCATGGCTATGCCACGGTGCTGGGCGCCATTACCGGCATTGGCGTGCACACCATGCTGGTGGCTTTCGGCATTTCCGTTTTGATCGTGACGGCGCCGGCTGCCTTCTGGGTGCTGAAAATTGTCGGTGCGCTTTATCTGGTCTGGCTGGCCATTCAGGCCATTCGCGATGGCGGTGGCATTCTGGTGGTCAAGCAGGGCGGCAAGCAGCCGAGCTGGCGGCAGTCATACCTCACGGGCCTCGGGATCAATTTGACCAATCCCAAGGTTGCGCTGTTCTTCGTGACCTTCCTGCCCCAGTTCGTTTCGGCAACCGATCCCGATGCGGCCGGCAAGCTGATCTTTCTGGGCGTCGAATTCGTCATCGTCTCGCTGCCCATCGTGGTGGCCATCGTGCTGTTTGCCGAATGGCTGACCCGGACGCTCAAGGAGAACGCCTGGGTCGGCAAGGCGCTCAACTGGAGCTTTGCCGCCGTCTTCATGGCTTTCGCCGCGACCATCCTTCTCGCAGAAGGACGGAAGTGACGTGAATTACAGGCACGCCTTTCATGCCGGCAATTTCGCCGACGTGGTCAAACACACCATCCTCACCCGCATTCTCGCCTATCTCATGCGCAAGGACGCTGCCTTCCGGGTCATCGACACCCATGCTGGCGTCGGCCTTTACGACCTCAATGCGAGCGAGGCGGAACGCACCGGCGAGTGGCAGGACGGTATCGGCCGGGTGATGGCGGCGGAATTGGCCGCACCAATTGCTGACCTGCTGGCGCCCTATCTCGACGCGGTCAGGGCGCAGAATCGCGACGGGCGACTGCGTTATTATCCTGGCTCGCCCTTCATCACCCGGCACATGATGCGCGCCCAGGACCGGCTGATGGCACTCGAACTGCATCCCAGCGACGCCGGAGCCTTGCGGCGGAATTTTGCCGGCGACTTCCAGACCCGCGTCACCACGCTCGATGGCTGGGCGGCCCTGGGCACTCATTTGCCGCCAAAAGAAAAGCGGGGCCTGGTGCTGGTCGATCCGCCCTTTGAAGAAAAGGGCGAGTTCAACCGCATGGTGCAGAGCCTCGAAAAAGCGATCAAGCGCTGGCCCGGCGGCACCTACGCCTATTGGTATCCGATCAAGGAGCCGGGCGAGGTCGAGACCTATGTCAAAGCCCTCAAAAAGACCGGCATTCCCAAGATCCTGCGCCTCGAACTCACCATCCGCGCCCCCTCCAGCCCGCCGCGCCTGCACGGCACCGGCATGGTGGTGGTCAACCCGCCATTCGTGCTGGAAGAAGAAATGCGCACGGTTCTGCCCCTGCTTGCTGACCTGCTGAGCGACGAAGGTCGCGGACAGTGGCGTATCGATTGGGTGGCAGGGGAGTAGCGCCTATGCCTTTTGCTTGCGCGTTCTCCGCGTCGGCGCATGGAAAGCCGGTGGTTTGGTTCTCACCCAATCCACAAACGCCGCTATTTCCGGGTCGGCCTTGAGGCTGTCGATATCGGCGAGCCTATCGGCCAGTTCCGCCTCTGAAAACCGGGCATGAATGGCGTTGTGGCAGATCTGGTGCAGGCGCACCGTGCCCAGATGCGTGCCGCCCTTGAGCCTTGGCACGAGGTGATGCCGACTAGATCTTGCCTCGGGCGGAATAGGCCGGTCGCATAAGGGGCAGATGAGTGGCTGCCGCTTTGCCGCCGCATCTTCAGCAGCGGCAATGGCCTGTTCGATTTTGCGGGCCGAGGGCCGCATCACACCCGCTCGCAGAACCGCAACAAATAGCCATCGGGATCCTGCACGCAGAATTGGCGCTGCGTCACCTGGTCCGTGGCCGTGCGATAGGTTCTGGTTTCGACGGGTTGAAACGGGACGATACCGGCCGCCTCGAGCCGCGCACAGATCAGGTCGATGGCGTCAATTTCGATCTGTAAGTTGACGCCCCGTCCCAGCGGCGGCACCAGCGGGCCGGTGATCCAGTCCCGGCCCTCGTCGATCTGATCGAGCATCAGTTCTGCCTGATCCAATGCGAGATAGGCAAAGCCCTCTTCAGGACGCTCATAGCGCACCGCAAAGCCCAGCACATCGCAATAGAAGCGGCGGCTGGCCGCAATGTCGGAGACCGAAAGCTCGGGAACCAGTGCCGGCATCACAGCGTCAGCAGGGCGTCCCGGTCTTTCCTCGAAAGCCGTTCGCTCTCGCTCTTGAGTTGCCCGCAGGCAGCAAAGATGTCGCGGCCGCGCGGGGTGCGCACGGGGCTGGCATAGCCGGCCTTGTTGACGATATCGGCAAAGCGCTCGATGCGCGATGAGGGCGAGGTGCCATAGTTCGAGCCCGGCCAGGGATTGAACGGGATCAGGTTGATCTTGGCGGGGATGCCGGCGAGTAGCCGCACCAGTTCGCGCGCCTCGGCGTCGCTGTCATTGATACCGTCGAGCATGACATACTCAAAGGTGATGCGCCGGGCATTGGAGAGGCCCGGATAATTCTTGCACGCTTCAAGCAGTTCTTTGAGCGGCCATTTTTTGTTGATCGGCACCAAAACGTCGCGCAGATCGTCGCGCACGGCATGGAGCGAAATGGCCAGCATGACGTCGATCTCGCGGCCAGTCGGCTCGATATAAGGCACGACGCCCGAGGTCGAGAGCGTGATGCGACGCTTGGAAATGGACATGCCATCACCCGCCGAGGCAATCAGCAGCGCCTGCTTGACGTTCTCGTAATTATAGAGCGGCTCGCCCATGCCCATCATCACGATATTGGTGATGGCGCGGGATTCTCCGCCGGGCACCAGGCCCCCGTCATCGGGACGCGAACCGCCGGGAAAATCGCCCAGGCGCTCGCGCGCCATCAGGATCTGCCCCAGGATTTCCCCGGCCGTCAGATTGCGCACCAGCTTCTGCGTGCCGGTGTGGCAGAACGAGCAGGTCAGCGTGCAGCCCACCTGCGAAGAGACGCAGAGCGTGCCGCGATCGCTTTCCGGGATATAGACGGTTTCCACCTCGACCGCGGGCAGGTTCGGATTGGCCGGATCGCGGAAGCGGAACAGCCATTTGCGCGTACCATCGACCGACACTTGCTCGGAAACGATCTCGGGGCGATCAAGATTGAACGTATCGGCCAGTTTCTGCCGCACGGGCTTGGCCACATTGGTCATGCGCTCGAAATCGGTGACCCCGTTCACGTAGAGCCAGTTCCAGAGCTGGCTGGCGCGCATGCGCCCTTCCCTTTCGGCCACCACGTCATGGCTCACCAGCGTCTCGGCCAGTCCTGCCTTGGAAAGGCCGATCAGCGAGGGGCGCATGGTCGGCGCGGGGCGGACGGCACTGGAATGGTCAATATTCAGCGCAAGGCTCATGGCAGGCACATAGGGCTCGACAAAAATGCGGGAAGTGCGCGCGTGTAGCACAGCCGCGAATAAAGCGCAAAGCATCGCGCCCTCACGAAACGCTGAAGGCGTCGTCACCGATGTGGTGTCGCTCCCCAGGGCTTTCGTTCAGGCGTCATGGCGCATAAGAAGAGAAGAACCCTTCGCCGCCGAAATTGCGCTCAATGTCCAAACCCATCCTGCGCTTTGCCCCCAGCCCCAACGGCCCGCTCCATCTGGGCCATGCCCTCTCGGCGCTGGTCACCTGGGACGCGGCGCGCAAGCTGGGCGGCACCGCGCTGCTGCGCATTGAGGATATCGACATTGCCCGGTGCAAGCCGGAATTCGTGGCGGCTCTCTTCGAGGACCTCAATTGGCTTGGCCTCTCCTGGCCCGAGCCGGTGCTCCGCCAGTCCGAGCGTTTTGAAATTTATGCCGAGGCCGCCAATCGGCTGCGCGCTATGGACCTGCTCTATCCCTGTTTCTGCGCGCGCAGCGATATCGCGCAAAACGCCACCGGCACCGATCCTGATGGCGCCCCGCTTTATCCCGGCACGTGCCGGCACATGAGCAATGCCGAACGCATCGAAAGGCTCGAACGGGGCGAGGCGGTGCAGTTCCGCCTCGATACCGAGGCCGCCATGGCGCGGACTGGCCTGCTGACGTTTTCCGTCGTCGGCCCAAGCATTCTGGACCGGCCGCAAATCCGCTATGCCCGGCCCGAGCGCTGGGGCGATGTGGTGCTGCAGCGCAAGGACACGCCCACCAGCTACCATTTAGGCGTAGTGGTCGATGATGCCGCCCAGGCCATCACCCATGTCACCCGGGGCCGCGATCTGGAAGCGGCCACGGATATTCATGTGCTGCTGCAAATGCTGCTCGGCCTGCCCACGCCCCTCTATTTCTTCCACCGCCTGCTGCTCGGCGATGACGGGCAGAAATTGTCCAAGTCGAAGGGCTCGCAGAGCCTTGCGGATTTGCGAGCCCAGGGTTGGACACCGGACGATGTGCGGCGGGCGGTCGGCCTTTAGCCGGCCTTGCCCAGCCGTCCCAGATGGGTGTCCTTGAAACTGGTCTGGGCCTTCAGGCCATAGCCCAGCATGCGGTCAAACCCGGAATGGGCCAGCCAGAGTGCGCCCAGCGCGGCCAGCAAAGGCGAGCCGAGCAATCCTCCGAGCGCCATCAGCACCACACCCAGCGCATAGACATGGACCAGATTATAGATCCAGGAGCCGAACCGGGTCCCCGCGCCATAGGCAAAAAAGCTCAGATCCGGCGCAAAGAACACAAGCAGCGCACCCCACCAGGGCAGCACCGGTTCCACCTGTGCGTAGAGGACCAGCGCGGCGATAAACACCAATCCGCCTTCGACCCGTTGCCAGACAATCACATCTTTCATCGCACGAACTCCCACGCTCAGGCCGCCTGTTTTTCGGCCGACCGGCCAGCCACCAGTTCCGTCACCGTCTCGGTCACCGCCACCTCGAATGGCGTGATAAAGCCCGGGCCCAGCAGGGCATCGAGCCGCGGGTCGACCAGTTCCATCTCGTTGCGCCACAAATAGCGCATGCGATAGACATCGCGCATCACCGGATTGAACAGCCCCACGGCGCGCAGCATCCACCAGGGCAGCGGTGCGACCTTGACGGGCCGGGGCAAGGCGTTTTGTGTCGCAGCCATGACCTGTCCATGGTTCACCCAATGGCCGGCAAAATGGAAGTTCTCGAACCCCTTCATTTCGCCGCGCTGCGCGGCCAGAACAGTGAAAGCTCGCGCCAGATCGGGCAGATAGGCCCAGCTATGCCGCGTTTCGAGGTCGCCCAGATGGTAGAGCCGACCCTTGGCGTAATCCATCAGCATGGCGGCATCGAACCATTCGTCCCGATTGCCGGGGCCGAAGAAATCGCCAGCGCGCAGGATAATCACCTGAAATCCACTGCTGGCCGCCGTGTCGCGCAGCATCTGTTCGAGCCGGATGCGGATCTCGCCGCGCGGCTTTTCCCCACTCTGGCGCAGGCCGGGGGCAAGGGTGCGGTCGCCGGCGCGGTAATTGTATATCGTGCCGGGAAACAACAGCGTCTTGCCGCTGCCCGCCATGGCGTCGAGCACCACCTGCAATTGTTTCTCGGCCCGCCCGTCGCCCCATTGGTCGTAGCGCAAATGCAGCGCATGGACGACAACATCGGCTTCGGCGATGGCCGCGCGGACCACCGCGACCTCGTCGGCGTCGCCCTTGAAGAACTGCGTGCCCGACACCGGCTTGCGATTGCTGCGCCCCAGGCCCGTGACCGCCCAGCCCGCATCGCGGAAGGCGATCATGGCGGCATTGCCGATATGACCGTTGCTGCCCAGTACCGTGACTGTTCCCGTTTGCATCATGTGCTCCTTGCTGTTGCTGGAGAGCAAGATGGGCGCTACGGTGCTGAATAGCGATTGCGCAATTTTCTCGGTCTAACATTCAAAAATGAATAGCAACCCCGACTGGTCCCTGTGGCGCAGCTTTGCGGCGGTCATTGCCGAGGGCTCACTCTCGGCTGCTGCACGCCAGCTCGGGCTCAGTCAGCCCACTCTTGGACGCCATATCGAGGCCCTCGAAGCCGCGTTGGGTCTGCCACTGTTCGAGCGCAGCCTGACCGGCCTCAAGCCCAATGCCACCGCCTTGCGGCTCTACGGGTCGGTCGATCGCGCCCGCTCTGCGCTGGCCGAGGCGGCCATTCTTGCCGCCGGCGCGCAGGACGAGGCCGGCGGCACGGTGCGGCTGACCGCCAGCACGATGATTTCCAATTATGTGCTGCCCGATATTCTGGCCGGCATAAGGCGGATGCATCCGCGCATCGCCATTGAATCGGTCCCGACCGATTCAGCGGAAAACCTGCTGATGCGCGAGGCCGATATCGCCGTGCGGATGTTCCGGCCCACCCAGCTCGAGCTGGTCACCCGGCATCTGGGTGATATTCCCCTGGTTCCGGTGGCCCATGAGAGCTATCTGGCCCGGCGCGGCACGCCCACCACGCTCAACCAGCTCTGGGAACACGACTTGCTGGGCTTTGACCGCTCCGATGCGGTCATTCGCCATGCCCGGTCCCTGGGGTTCGAGGTGACGCGCGACAACTTCCCCGTGCGCTCGGACGATCAGCCACATTTGTGGGAATTGCTGCGGGTGGGCCTTGGTATCGGCTTTGCCCAGCTCAACCTCGCCCGCCACACGCCGGGGCTGGTGGTACTGCCGCTGGACCTGGCGATCCCGCCGCTGCCTATCTGGCTCACCACGCACAGGGAATTGTTCACCTCGCACAGAATTCGTGCCATTTATGATGCTGTGGCGGAGGGTCTCACCGCCTATATCAAGGGCGATCCAATCTCGCCTCCCTTACGTTAAGGCTATCATGGAAACCGTCGTTAATATCGCCATCGCCCTGGCCCTGCTCTTCGTCGTCATCGTTCTGGGCATGGGCCTTTGGAACATGCTCAAGGGTGGCCCCGGCAATACCAGCCAGCGCCTGATGCGCCTGCGCGTCATCGGCCAGGCCGTCGCCCTGGTCCTGTTATTGGGCGCCCTGTTCTTCTTTGGCCGCGGCTAGGCCGGCGGCTGGGGGCAACATGGTCAAACTCAACACCATCTACACCCGCACCGGCGATGCCGGCACCACGGGTCTGGTGCGGGGTCCGCGCCGCACCAAGCATGATCTGCGGGTAGAGGCCTATGGAACGGTCGAGGAAGCCAATGCCTTTATCGGCCAGGCCCGCCTGACCTCTTCCACCCGGCCGCGGATCGATGCTGTGCTCTCGCGCATCCAGAATGATTTGTTCGATCTTGGTTCGGACCTGGCGACACCAGGTGCCGATGCGCCCGATGCCGACCATCCAAGCCTGCGCATCCGGCCGGTCCAGACCATCTGGGTCGAACAGCAGATCGACCAGTTCAACGCCACTCTCACACCCCTCGCCAGCTTCATCCTGCCCGGCGGCACGCCATTGTCGGTCTCACTGCACCTGGCCCGCACCGTGACCCGCCGGGCCGAGCGGCTGGTTGCAGCGCTGCTCGAGGCCGAACCCGACACCAGCGCGGAAACGCTGCGCTATCTCAATCGCCTCTCGGACCTGCTTTTCGTGCTTGGCCGGGTGGCCAACAACAATGGCGCGGGCGATGTCTTGTGGGTGCCGGGCAATTATGGTGACGTTCAAAAAGGCTGAGCCGCCCAGCTCTATTCGCGCAGCATTGGAGACTGGCCCTGTTCCTGCCCCTGCATGACACCAACCCCATCCGCCATGTCGATTTCCCCTTCGTCACCTATGGGGTGATGGGCGTGACAATGCTGTTTTTCCTGGTCCAGTCGGTTCTGCCCCCGGCAGCTTTCGATCAGGCGACCATCGATTTCGGCATGATCCCGATCGTGGTCCGCGATCTCTATCCCCAGCCCGTACCCTGGCTGCCCGACTGGGCGAACCTGGTCACCTATGCATTCCTGCATGCCGACTGGATGCATTTGCTCTCCAACATGCTGTTTCTCTGGGTGTTCGGCGACAATATCGAAGACGCCTTCGGGCACTTCAAATTTCTGGTGTTCTATCTCGCCTGCGCGGTTCTGGCGGCCCTCGCCCATCTGCTGTTCAATCTTGATGGCAATGGCCCGCTGATCGGCGCTTCGGGTGCCGTGGCCGGGGTCATGGGGGCCTATATCCTGCTCTATCCCCATGCCCGGGTCTTCGTGCTGGCCCGCATTGTCTGGCTCATTCCGCTGCCCGTGCCTGCCTTCTGGATGCTCGGCTTCTGGATCGCCACCCAGCTTTTCTTTGTCGTGATGGGCTCGGACGAGCCGGTCGCCTGGTGGGCGCATCTGGGCGGCTTTGCCGCCGGGCTTGTGCTGGCGCCCCTGTTCAAGAGCCGCAAGGTGCCGTTGTTTGGCGGGCGTTAGTGCCAATTGTTCGCAAATGCGGGCAATCAGCCAACAAAATCTTAACCCGGCTTAACTAGTGTAACGGCGATGCAACCATCAGGACCGGACCGTTGAACACCGACCTTTCCACCAATTTGCTGACCGCACAAACGGCGCTGACGCAGAATTCGGTGCAGATTGCCGTGTTCAAGAAGGCCCATGAGATGGAGTCAAATCTGCTCAATTCGCTGATGCAGACGGCCCTCAATCCACCGGCGCCACCGCCGGGCCAGGGCCTCAAGATCGACAAGCAGGCCTGAGGCCGATGCGATGGGAACCGGCGTCGGCATTTCCCCATCCGTGATGATCAACCGCATGGTGCATGAGCGCGGGGCCCCGCAAGCCGGGCACCTGCTCGAGGTCGCCCGTCTGCGTGCTGAACTTCAACAGGCTCAAGCGCACAATGCCGCCTCACCCGTGCCCACCATCAGGTCGGCCGAAGCGCCCATCAATGGCGCAGAAGTCGATTTGCTGATCTAGCGGGCAAGCGGGGCAGGTCGCCCCAATTGCCTGAGGTTCGTACCTCTCAGAAACGCAAAAAGGCGCACGAGGCGCCAGCGTAATAAAAATCTAAGAGCAAAAAACAGAGTGGGTTGAAAGACCTAGAACAGCTCGGCGTCGCCATGGCTGGAATGGGCGGCAATGCCGGACAGGGCCGGTACGCGCAATTCGTCCAGGGTCAGGCTGGCCCAGATTTCGTCATAGACACTGTCTGGGGCGGTGGGCGGCAAAAGCGCAAACTGGCGCACGGCCAGGGCCATGTTGTGGCAACGCTGTTCAATCCGGTCCTGGCCCTGAAGGGCGGTGATGATGAGTTGCACGGCTTCCCGAACGCTCGGGTCCTTGCTGACTTGCGTGTCGGCGAGCAATTCGAGCGCTTCCGTGATGCCTTCTAGCATGGAAGCGGTCTGCCGCGCCGTCTCGTCCAATTCTCGTGCGAGTTTCTGCAGTGACATTGAATATTCCCTGGCCCTGATCGGACAACCCTATAGCGCAATTTCTAAACCTCTCCTTGCTCGATTGGACATCGCCAGCGAACTCGTAGGTCGTGGTTAGCAATTGGCTAACGAGTTTACCTCTAACATCCGAACCAATTCGCCCGCAGAGGTAGACCAAGACGACATGCCCCCGACCAATACCCTGCCACCCGAGTTCGACCGCGGTGTGGTAACGACGGTTCACCAAGGCGATTGCCATGTTTCAAACGCTTCGGACGTGACCTTCTCGACCGTCCTGGGGTCGTGCATTTCGGCCTGTGTCCGGGACCGGGTCGCCCTGGTTGGCGGGATGAACCATTTCCTGCTCGCCGAGCAGTCGGGGTCGGCCCGGGACCGCTATGGGGCGTCGGCCCGGTATGGGGCCTTTGCCATGGAGCAATTGATCAACAAGGTGCTTTCACAGGGCTCGGGCCGCAAGGCCAACCTCGAAATCAAGATCTTCGGGGGCGGCAAGATCAATTCCGCGCTCGATGATGTCGGCGCCAAGAACATCGAATTCGTGCGCCAGTTCCTGATTGATGAGGGCTATGTGTCCACCAGCGAGGATCTGGGGGGCAGTTTTGCCCGCCGCGTGCTGTTCAAACCCCATTCCGGGCGGGCCTTTGTCAAGCGGCTCGACAGCGATGCGGGGGCCAATGTGGCGCAGGAAGAACTGGCGATCGCCCGGCGCCGCGTCGTCGTGCCGGCACCGGTGGACGATATCGAACTGTTCTAGTTGTCGGTCGTTTCTTGGTCGCTTCTTGGCGCGCACCAGTCGGACTTACGAAAGTCTTACCGCTGCGCTTGGCTTTATAGATTTGATTAACCATTATTCGGATAGGGTCCGGCCATGTCGGACCGTGCCGTTTTTAGTGTTGATTCGCGTGCCCCCCGCCGGGGATTGCGTCTCATGCTGGCCGCATCCGGTCTCTGGACATTTCTGGGCGCAAGCGCGGGCGGGCTGCTATTGGCGATCGGGCCGGGCGCCACCTGGTTTACGGCGATTGGAAGCCTTGTCGGTCTTGGCATCGCCGGATGCCTGGTCTGCGGCTATCTGTTCGATCAACGCGAAGCGCAGCGTCTGGCAGCTGTCGTCCAGGCGGCGGGCCTCTCCGATCGGTCCGGCGAAGCCCTGTCCATAGGCGGTATTGTGGCGCGCCTGGGCAAGCGGCTGGAAAAGGCCCACCATTTCCGGGCCGCCATCGGCATGCTCGAGGCGCCGCTTCTGGTGGTCGATGAGCATGGCGTCATCCTGGCAGCCAGCCGCGGCATGGAGCGTCTGGCGCCGGGGGCCAGGGAAGGCGAAACCCTTGATGGACTGTTCGGTACGGGCTATCTCGAAACCGGTGGCGGAGCACCGGAGGAAGCGCTGGTGCTGCTCGATCAGCGGCGCTTCGTAGCGCAGCGCCTGGCCTTGCCATCGGGGCGGTATGCACTTGAATTGCAGCCGGCGGGCTATTTCATCGAGGATGACCGGTTCGACCTGATGCTCGAAGCGCTGCGGCAGGGGCGCACCGGTTTCCGGTTCGAAGATGACGCGGTGGCCAATCAGCCTGTGCTGCGGGAGATCAACACGGCCCTTGCGGCGCTGGACGATGGCGTGAGCCAATTGCGTGCCGTCATGGAAGGCAAGACCTCCACCGTCAAGGATTTGCCGCTTTCGGACGAGGCGCAGATGGTGATCGAGCTGTTCTCGGGCCTTGATGAGCAGCAGCGCGACGAGGCCCAGGCCCGCGTGGCGCTCGAAACCCGGCTCGCTTCGGTCAAGGATTTGCTGGCCCAGTTCGAGGCGCGGGCGGCCGCTACCGAAAAATCGGCGGAAACGGCGCGTGCGGCCCTGGCTGCGGGCGTGGAAAAGATGGCCGCGCTTGAGGCTGAACTGGCCGCTGCCAGGACGCGCAATGAGGCGGCGCAGTCCCTCGCCCGGCAGGCCGAAGAGGCGGCGGGCCGCACCCGCACGCTGGTCAGCGAGATCGATCGGATGGCCCGGGAAATCGACACCATGACCGCCGGGATCGAGGATGTTTCGTTCCGCACCAATCTTTTGGCGCTCAATGCAGCGGTGGAAGCGGCGCGCGCCGGCGAGAAGGGTGCAGGTTTTGCGGTGGTGGCCGATGAGGTGCGCCAATTGGCCCAGGTCACCAATCGCAGCGCCAAGGATATTCGCGTGATCGCTGACAAGGGCCGGGCGCAGGCCCGGATCGGACTCGACGAGGCCGGGGGCTTGCAAAAAATCACCGCCCAACTGCAAGAGAATTTACGCAATCTAAGCAATGGGTCGGTCAGTATCACGCCCGAAGAGGAGACGAAGGCACCCCGTTCGGGGTCTTTTACGTCGCCAAGGCCGGTGGTCGAGATAGCCGATCAGGAGATCGCGTTCGACCAGCGCGCCGCCAGTTAATCCGGAAGAAGTCCGGGACAAAAAGGGTGGTTGCATGGAACAGGGGGAATACGCCCTCAGCGAGCGGGAATTCGCTCGTATCAAGGCACGGGTCTATTCCGTCGCCGGTATTTCGCTCAGCGATGCGAAGCGCACGCTGGTCGTGTCCCGACTCTCCAAGATCCTGCGCGCACTGCAATTGCCCAGCTTTGACGCCTATGTCGATTATCTGGAACGCGGCGGATCGGCGAAGGACGGGCAGGATTTCGTCAATGCGCTGACCACCAATCTGACGCGGTTCTATCGCGAAGATCACCATTTCGACCATTTGCGGGACTATGTGGGCACGCTGATCGCCGAACGGCCTCGCGGCACGCGGCTGCGCATCTGGTCGGCCGGCTGCTCGACAGGCCAGGAGCCCTATACCATCGGCATGGATTTGCTTGCCGCCTTTCCCGAGCTCAAACGCTGGGACTTCAAGATCCTGGCCACGGACATCGACACCGCGGTGCTGGCCAAGGCGGCCGGCGGGGTCTATCCGGAAACCGAGCTCAATGGTCTTTCCGCGGAACGGGCGCGTCCGTTCGAGCGCACGACAGGGTCGATCCGCATTCCCGCCAATGTGCGCGAACTGGTCTCGTTCAAGCCGCTCAACCTGATTGGCCCCTGGCCGATGAAGGGGCCGTTCGACGCCGTTTTCTGCCGCAATGTGGCGATCTATTTCGACAAGCCGACCCAGGGCGAAATGTTTGGACGCTTTTCCAAAATGCTCGCGCCCGAAGGCTTCCTTTACATCGGTCACTCGGAAAACCTGGGCTCAGGTGGCGAGGGCTTCCGGCTGGTGGGCAAGACGATCTACCAGTCGCGTGAAAAACTGAACAAGCGAGCTGCATGATGAGCATCAAGGTTCTGGTCGTCGACGATTCGGCGCTTATCCGCGAAGTTCTCGCCCGCATGCTGACGCGGGATGGCGATATCGATGTGGTGGGCACCGCCACCGATCCCATTGATGCGCGCGAGAAGATCAAGACTCTCAATCCCGATGTGGTGACACTCGATATCGAAATGCCCAACATGAACGGGCTGGCGTTCCTTGAAAAACTGATGCGCCTGCGGCCCACGCCCGTGGTGATGGTGTCGACGCTGACCAAGAAGGGGGCAAGCGAAACTCTGCTGGCCCTCGAACTGGGCGCTGTCGATTTCGTTGCCAAGCCCAGTGCCGAATTTGCCGGCGGGCTCGATGCGTTCGGCGTCGGCCTGCGCGACAAGATCCGGGCTGCGGCCAAATCCGATGTGCGCGGCCGTTCGGCCAGCCGGGCCGAGATACCCAAGACCGGCAAGATGCCGCTAAAGACCGCCGCTGCGCCCGAGGGCGCGCTGATCGCCATTGGCGCCTCGACCGGCGGGGTGGAAGCCATCCGCGCCGTGTTGTCCGAGCTGCCGGCCGATTGTCCGCCGGTGGTCATTGCCCAGCACATGCCGGCCGGTTTTACCGGGCGCTTTGCCGCGCGGCTGGATGAATTGTGTGCGCTGACCGTGCAGGAAGCCGAGGACCGCATGGTGCTCAAGCCCGGCCATGCCTATGTGGCCCGCGGCGACTATCATTTGCGGGTGGAGCGCTCCTCGGGACAGCTCAAATGCCGCCTGGGCCAGGATGGTCTGGAAAGCGGGCATCGGCCCAGCGTCGATGTTCTGTTCGAATCAGTGGCCAAGACGGTCGGGCCGATGGCGGTCGGCGCCATCCTGACTGGCATGGGCCGCGATGGTGCCAGGGGCCTCAAGCTCATGCGCGATGCGGGCGCCTATACGGTGGGGCAGAGCCAGGCTTCGGCACTGGTCTATGGCATGCCGCGCGTTGCCTTCGAGGAAGGTGCGGTGGTCGAGCAGGCGCCGGTGGAACAGATTGCCGCCAAGCTGGCCAATGCGCTGGTCAAGCTCAAATCCGCTGCTTGAACGGTCAAGCGAGAATGCCAATGGCGCAGTTGAGAGAATTGTAACGCTTGACCCATAGAGTTTGAGTCAAGTGCGGCCCGAAGGCCGCAGGCGCGTAGAGGTAAGAACAACCATGCCAAAAGCGAGCGCTGTGAGCGTCCTGATCGTTGATGACCAGCAGTCCATGCGCGGGATCTGTAAATACATCCTGACCCAGCTCGGGTTCAAAGACATCATCGAAGCCAAATCCGGGCGCGATGCCTTGGGCAAGCTTGAAAAGTCCAATGTTGATCTGATCATTTCCGACTGGAACATGGAAGATATCGACGGGCTGACCCTGCTCAAGGTGATCCGCAAGCATCCGCGGACACAGGCCATGCCCTTCATCATGGCGACGGGCCGCTCAGACAAGGAACAGGTCAAGGAAGCCATTTCCTTTGGCGTGAACAATTACATCATCAAGCCCTTTGATGCGTCGACCATGAAGAAGCGGATCGAGGCGGTGATCGGCGCGCTGACCTGATCGGTCGCGCCTCTTGAAATCCGGCAACGCCCCCGCTGTCGCAGCGGGGGCGTTTGCATTTGAAGAAAATGCTGCCCTGACAATCGTTTGCCTAATAATTGGGCGATCCGCACTTGTCCGTAAGAAGTGATTAAGCCTGTGCCGGTATCGTTTCCATGACAACGCGTTCGCGTTGCGTGACTGCCTGCGCATGGGCCGCCCGGCCTGTTGCTGCCTTTGGGGGAGCAGTCGCCGTTGGGGGAGCAAAATCATAATGAAGATCATTCCGCAGCTCAGGATTGCCCAGAAATTGCCGCTGGCCCTGGTGGGGTCGGCGCTGGTGGTCAGCGCCGGCGTGGGTATTGCGAGCTATCTGATCGGCCTGGGGACCGTGCAGGAACAGCGTGACCAGTCCATGCAGGCCTCGCTCAATACCGCCAGCGCGCTGGTCAGCGACTATTATTCCAGTGCCGAGGTCGATCTGCGGCTTTTCGTGCAGCGCTCCGATACCGTGACGGCCATGCAGAACATGACCCGTTCGCTGGACGAGTTGCGCATGGGGCTCAAGGAGCGGGCCGCAGCGCAGTTGCAGAAGGCCTATGTGACCGACAGCCCCAATCCCGAGGATCGCGCGGCGGTCGATAGCGTCGGAATCATGGGTGCGAGCTATGATCCGGTGCACAAGCGCTATCACCCCGGTTTCCGCACGCTCATGCTCGAACGCGGCTATTCCGACGTGCTGATGATTTCGGCGGCCGGTGACGTGGTCTATTCGGTGGCCAAGAACACCGATTTTGCCACCAATGTCGTCAATGACGGGGACGCGGCCGCTTCGGGTCTGGGCCAGGCCTTCGCCGCGGCTAAGGATCTGGGCCCGGGTGAAGCCGCCTTTGTCGATTTTTCGGTCTATGGTCCCACCGCGACGCCGGAAAGCTTCATGGCCATGCCGGTCTACAGCGGCGAGGAAAGTACCGGCGTCATGGTGCTGGCGATCTCACCCGAGGTGATGAGCACCGCCGTTTCCGGACTTTCGGGACTGGGCCGGAGTGGCGAAGTGGTGGTAGTGGGTCAGGATGGTCTGCTGCGCTCTGAATCCCCGCGCACCGAAGAAGCCGATGTGCTGGCCACCAGCCTCACTTCCGATGTTATTGCCGGGGCCTTTGCCGGCGAAAACGGGGAAGGCCTGAGCACCGATTATCGCGGCGCGCCGATGGTGGTGCGGGCCCAGCCGGTGAGCGTGCATGACGTCACCTGGGCCATTGCTGCCGTGCAGCCGGAAGACGAGGCCTACGCCGCCGTTGTGCAGATGCGCAATATGACGCTGCTTGTGGGCGGGATCCTGCTGGCCATTGCGGCGGTCGCCGGCTTTTTCTTTGCCCGCTCGATCAGCAAGCCGCTTTCGCGCCTGACCGACACCATGGACGCACTGGCTGGCGGGAATCTCGAGGTCGAAGTCAAGGGTGCGCGCCGGGCCGACGAGATCGGTGCCATGGCGCGGGCGGTTGAGGTGTTCCGTGAAAACGCCCTCAAGGTCAACGAGATGACCGAAGCCGAGGCCGCCCGGATCGTGGCCAGCCAGGCCGAGCGCGCCACCATGATGCAAGATCTGCAGCGCGCCTTTGGCCAGGTGGTCGACGCCGCCATTGCCGGGGATTTCTCCCAGCGCGTGACGGCCGAGTTCCCCGATGACGAACTCAATACGCTGGCCCGCTCGGTCAATGGTCTGGTCGAGACGGTCGACCGGGGCGTCAGCGAAACCGGCACGGTGCTTTCGGCGCTGGCCAACACCGATCTCACCCAGCGCATGCAGGGCGAATATCAGGGCTCATTTGCGCGCCTCAAGGCCGACACCAACGCGGTGGCTGACAAGCTCACCGATATTGTGGGCCAGTTGCGCGACACTTCGCGCACGCTCAAGACCGCCACCGGCGAAATCCTCTCGGGCGCCAATGATCTCTCGGAACGCACTACCAAGCAGGCTGCGACCATCGAAGAGACCTCTGCCGCAATGGAGCAGCTCGCGGCCACGGTGCTGAGCAATGCCGAGCGCGCCAAGCAGGCTTCGGGCGTTGCCACCGGAGTGACCCATACCGCCGAAGAAGGTGGCCAGGTCATGGGCCAGGCCACAGCGGCCATGGAACGCATCACCCAATCTTCGGCCAAAATCTCCAACATTATCGGGCTGATCGACGACATCGCCTTCCAGACCAACCTACTCGCCCTCAACGCCTCAGTGGAAGCGGCGCGCGCCGGGGAAGCGGGCAAGGGTTTTGCCGTGGTTGCCGTGGAAGTGCGGCGCCTGGCCCAAAGTGCGGCGCAGGCCTCGAGCGACGTCAAGGCGCTGATCGAGCAGAGCGCCGACGAGGTCAAGGGCGGCTCCAAGCTGGTGGCCGACGCGGCCGGGCGACTGGAAGAAATCCTCACCTCGGCCCGCTCCTCAAGCGAAATGATGAACAGTATCGCCCGCGAAAGCCGCGAACAGGCCTCGTCCATCGATGAGGTCAACACGGCGGTCCGCACCATGGACGAAATGACCCAGCACAATGCGGCGCTGGTCGAGGAAATGAATGCCTCGATCGAGCAGACCGAGGCGCAGGCCACCCAGCTTGACCGCATCGTCGACATTTTCGCGCTGGAACAGCGCAATGCGGCGCCAGTCATTGCGGCTCCGGCAGAGGCCAAAGGCCCGGTCAAGTCCATTGCCCAGGGAGCGCGTGGCTTGCAGGCCAAGCTCAGCACCGCCGCCAAGTCCTATCTGAGCAAGGGCAATGCGGCCGTCGATACCGACTGGAGCGAGTTCTGATCCACTTCTGAGAAGGGCGCTTGCGGGCGCCCTTTTTCAGGTCCAGACCACTACCATACAAGATCAACCTGTCGTTAAGCCTCCACGGGGTAGCGTGTCGCTGCCGGGGAAGATGAGCTCGGCATCGGGGTTGGGAGGGGAATCCATGAAATTTCTGACGGGCTGGCGCCATATGCGCATGACCACAGCCATTGCCGCCTTGCTGCTGACCAGCATCATGGTGACCATCGTGGCCTATAGTGTGAGCACCTATCTCAGCCTGCGCGGGCAGGCCGTGGGGCAGGCAATTGCGCAGCAGGATGCCGATCTCAAGACCGCAGCAACGGTTTATGAAAAGCGCCTGTCCGGATCGGTGCTGACCTGGTCGGAGGAGGATGGCAGCATTGTCAGCTTCACCACCTATTCCATTCCCAATTTCTACGACACCGGCGCGGTGGATTCGGTAACCCGGGTCACCGGTGGCGAAACCATCGTGTTCAGCCTCGACGAGGCCGGGCAGTTCATCGCCAAGTCGACCAGTCTTGAGGCCGAGGCCGAAGGCGAGCGCACAATCGACTTTGTGCTCGACCCGGCCAGCCCGGCCGCCGCCACCCTGACATCGGGTGCGGCGTTCCATGGCGAAATGAGACTTGAAGGCACGACGTATAATGCGGCGGCCTATCCGATCTACAAGCTCGATGGCACTTTGCTCGGCGCCTTCTGGGTGGGCAAGGACGTGGCGCTGGCCGATGCGGCTGCCAATGCAGCCCTGCCGGGCCTGGCCGCGATGGCCGGTGTACTGCTCGTGGTCATGGGCGTGATCGGGCTCCTGGCCTCGCGCCTCTTGACCCGGCCCATCCCCAGGCTGGCACAAACCATGGATGCCATTGCCGCGGGCGACTATGCAGTCGAGGTCCCCTTTGTCGACCGCGGCAACGAGATCGGCGCCATGGCGCGTGCCGTCGAAGTGTTCCGCGAGAATGGCCAGCGGGTCAGCCAGATGACCGAGGCCGAAGCGGCGCGGATCGTGGCCGACCAGCAAGACCGCCAGCGCATGATGGGCGAATTGCAGGATGCATTCGGCGTGGTGGTCGATGCCGCTGCAGCCGGCGATTTTGGCCGTCGCGTCAATGTGGAATTCCCCGATCCCGAACTCAACGCGCTTTCCAGCAGCGTCAACAATTTGGTGGCGACTTTCGAGCGCGGCGTCAGCGAAGTCGGTTCAGTGCTTGGCGCTCTGGCCAATACCGATCTGACCCGCCGCATGCAGGGAGACTATGAGGGCGCGCTGGCGCAGCTCAAATCTGACACCAATGCGGTGGCCGAAAAGCTCAGCGACGTGGTGGGGCAATTGCGCGCCACTTCAGGCACACTCAAGACCGCCACCAGTGAAATCCTTTCGGGCGCCAATGACCTCTCGGAACGCACCACCAAGCAGGCGGCGACCATTGAGCAAACCTCTGCGGCCATGGAACAGTTGGCCACGACCGTGCTCAGCAATGCGGAGCGGGCGCAGGATGCCAGCCAGCGCTCCAGCGTGGTCACGCGCACGGCCGAAGAGGGTGGCCAGGTGATGGCCGATGCCACCGGCGCCATGGAAAAGATCACCAGTTCCTCGGGCAAGATCTCCAATATTATCGGCATGATCGACGACATCGCCTTCCAGACCAATCTTTTGGCGCTCAATGCGTCGGTGGAGGCGGCACGGGCCGGGGAGGCCGGCAAGGGCTTTGCGGTGGTGGCCGTGGAAGTGCGCCGCCTGGCCCAGAGCGCAGCGCAGGCCTCGAGCGAGGTCAAGGCGCTGATCGAGCAGAGTGCCGATGAGGTCAAGGGCGGCTCGCGCCTGGTGGCCGATGCCGCCACCAAGCTCGACGCCATCCTCGAGGCGGCCCGCGCGTCGAACGAGTTGATGCACTCCATTGCTTCAGAAAGCCGCGAACAGGCCTCGTCCATCGAGGAGGTCAATACAGCGGTCCGCACCATGGACGAGATGACCCAGCACAATGCCGCGTTGGTCGAAGAAATGAATGCGGCCATCGAGCAGACCGAGGCCCAGGCGACCCAGCTCGACCGGATCGTTGATGTGTTTCAGGTGGACGCGCAGGTGGATGCCCCGCTCCGCGCTGCCGATCCGGTGGCCGTCGCGGACACGCCCCCTGCGCCCAGGCCCGGCCCCCGACTCAAGGCGGCGAGCCGCACCTATCTCAGCCAGGGCAATGCTGCAATCGATGCCGATTGGAACGAATTCTAGCCAGGCGCCGCCGGGGACAGGTGTCAGAATGGGGTGGCTTTTCTGAAAATGCCCGCCAAAGCTGTAAAGGAGTGGCATTATCGGATCATTTAAGCGGAATATTTACAGTACGGGACCCGCAAAATGAAAATGCGCACCAAGTAAGTATCTGTAATACTTGATTAAATTTGAGGCTTCTATGCTGACCCCAAGGTGCAACGCTTGGGGGCAAGCATGTTTGGGTTGGTTTCTCGTCTGTTCGGTCGTCTGAGTCTGCGGTTCCAGATCTCGGGTCTGGTGATGGCAGCCATCGTGGTCTCCATCGGCGTGGTGGCCATGGCGGTCTATCTCAGCTTTTCATCCACGATGATGCAGCAGGGGCGGGATCGGCAGGAGACCAATCTCAAAACGGCGGCAACCATCTTTGCCGCCGCCACCAACAACAAGGGCGGCACGGTGGTCCACTGGACCGAGGATGGCGCCATGAGCCAGGTGACTGGCTGGGCGCTGCTGCCCTTTTTCGATACCGAGCTGGTCGATGGCATTGCGCGCGTTACCGGGGCCGAGACGGCGATCTACATCACCGACAAGGACAGTGGCGAACTGGTCAACAACACCACCACGCTGCATGGCGCGGATGGGGAAAGCCTGAAGGGCCGCGTCATCGATCCCGAAGGGTCGGTGCTGGCGGCGCTGAGCGCGGGCGAGGGCTGGTTTGGCGAGGAAGCGCTGGCCGGACAGAACTATTATTCGGCCTACTTCCCGGTCAATCGGGAGGATGGGGCGCTCGCCGGCGCGCTGTTTGTCGGCGAGACGGTGGCGACCATCGAGCAATCGGTCACCGACATGATGGGGTTCCTGGCCGTGATCGCCCTGGCCACCGGGCTGGTGCTGGCCGGCATCGGCTATGTGGTGAGCCTGGTCATCATTCGGCCCATTCCGCGCATCGCCAATGCCATGGGCTCGATTGCCGAAGGCGCCTATGACACCAACGTGCCCTATCGCGATCTGGGCAATGAAGTGGGCAGCATGGCCCGCGCGGTGGAAGTGTTCCGCGAGAATGGCCTGCGCGTCAGCGAAATGACCGAGGCCGAGGCGGCGCGCATCATTGCCGATGAGGAGAACCGTCGCACGATGATGGCCGAATTGCAGGATGCCTTTGGCGCTGTGGTCGATGCTGCCGTGGCCGGCGATTTCGGCAAACGCGTGGCAACCCAGTTCCCGGACGAGGAACTCAATGTGCTCGCGTCGAGCGTCAACAATCTGGTCTCCACCGTCGACCGCGGCGTCAGCGAGGTCGGCTCGGTGCTTGGTGCCTTGGCCAACACCGATCTCACTCGCCGCATGGAGGGGGACTATGAGGGCGCGCTGGCGCGGCTCAAGGACGATACCAATGCGGTGGCCGACAAGCTGAACGAAGTGGTCGGGCAGTTGCGCGCCACTTCGGGGACGCTCAAGACCGCGACCAGCGAAATTCTTTCGGGCGCCAATGATCTTTCCGAGCGCACCACCAAGCAGGCGGCGACCATCGAGGAAACTTCGGCCGCCATGGAGCAGCTTGCCACCACCGTCCTCACCAATGCCGAGCGGGCGCAGGATGCCAGCCGCAGTGCAGCCCAGGTGACCCAGACCGCTGAGCATGGCGGGCAGGTGATGGCCGAGGCGACCGATGCCATGGAGCGGATTACGACCTCCTCGGGCAAGATTTCCAATATTATCGGCATGATCGACGATATCGCCTTCCAGACCAATCTGCTGGCCCTCAATGCTTCGGTGGAAGCCGCGCGGGCCGGTGAGGCGGGCAAGGGCTTTGCGGTGGTGGCCGTGGAAGTGCGCCGCCTGGCCCAAAGCGCGGCGCAGGCCTCGAGCGAGGTCAAGACGCTGATCGAGCAGAGCGCCAATGAGGTGAAAGGTGGTTCTCGCCTGGTGGCCGATGCGGCCGCCAAGCTCACCGCCATTCTCCAGGCGGCGCGCACCTCGAATGACTTGATGCATTCGATTGCCAGTGAAAGCCGCGAACAGGCCTCATCCATTGAGGAGGTCAATACGGCGGTCCGCACCATGGACGAGATGACCCAGCACAATGCCGCGCTGGTTGAAGAGATGAATGCGGCGATCGAGCAGACCGAGGCGCAGGCGACCCAGCTCGATTGGATCGTCGATGTGTTCCATGTCGGTGAAATGGCCGCGCCCGTCCCACAAGCAGCGACGGCCAGGCCGATAGCGCCCGGCGCAACGGCGCGCGTGAAGACCGCCGGCAGGGCCTATCTGGCACAGGGAAACGCCGCGCTTGAGCCGGACTGGAGCGAGTTCTAGGCGCACCCAGGCGGACAGAATCAGATGCGGGTGCGGTGCGGATGAAAGGCGCGGGAGCCTGATTCCGACCCGCGCCTGCTCTCAAACCGGGCAAAAAATACCGAATTGCTCGATTTTTTGTCGCGGATTGGCCGCTGAAATCGATTCCGGAAAAATCCGTACAGTTTTCGGTAAATAGTTTCTCATAGCGTGTTTCGCCTGTGGGCCGGTTCCGGAAGTGTTTCCAGAAGGAAGGCCGGGTCCGAACGGGGGAGAACCGCTATGAAGCAAATTGCGCGCTTTTTGGGAAATGTGCGCATGACCACGACCATCATGGTTCTGGTCATGTTGTCTATCATTGGCTCGATCGCCGCGGTTTCGGCCGCGATCTATTTGAACCTGCATGCACAGTCCATGGCGGACAGCGAAGTGCAGCAGGAGACCAATCTGGGCGTGGCCGCCACCATTCTCGAGCGCCGCATTTCCGGTTCCGTGCTGACCTGGAGCGAAGACGGCGCCATCGGTTCCTTCCAGAGCTGGGCCATCCCGCCCTTCTACGATACCGAAGTGATCGACTCGGTGACCCGCGTCACCAAGCAGGACGCGGCCATTTATGTCACCGATTCGGCAACCGGCGACATGGTTGCCAAGACCACCAGCCTGATGGCCGATGCGGAGACCCGCGCCGTGGGCGGAACGCTGGCGGCCGATAGCGATGTCGTGACCCGTCTCAATGCCGGCGAAATGGTGCTGGGCCGGGTCAATATTGACGGGGTCGAATATTATTCCGCGCTGCAGCCGATCCAGAAGACCAGCGGCGAGGTGATGGGTGCCATCTTTGTGGGCACGCCCATGGCCAGGGTGGAAGCGGCAGCCAATGCCGTGCTCGGCCTGATCGGCGTGGTTGGCGGTGCCGCTATTGTCGCGTTTGGCGCCATCGGCTTTGTCGCTTCGCGCCTGATTACCCGGCCGATCCCCAAGCTGGCCGCGACCATGGATTTGGTGGCCCAGGGCAATTACGAGGTCGATGTACCCTTTACCGACAAGGGCAATGAAGTGGGCGCCATGGCGCGCGCGGTGGAAGTGTTCCGCGAGAACGGCCTGCGCGTCAGCCAGATGACCGAAGCCGAAGCGGCGCGCATCGTGGCCGATGAAGAAAAGCGCCGGCTGATGATGACCGAGCTGCAGGCTGCGTTCGGCGAAGTGGTCGATGCTGCGGTCTCGGGCGATTTCACCAAGCGCGTGCATGCCGAATTCCCCGATGCAGAGCTCAACAGCCTGGCCGGCAGCGTCAACAACCTGGTCGAAACCTTCGATCGCAGCGTGGCCGAAGTGGGCGAGGTGCTCGGCGCCATGGCCAATACCGATCTGACGCGCCGCATGACCGGGCAGTATGAGGGCGCCTTTGCCAAGCTCAAATCCGACATCAATGCGGTGGGCGAGAAGTTGACCGAAGTGGTCATGCAGTTGCGCCGCACCTCCGGCTCGCTCAAATCGGCGACAGGTGAACTCCTTTCCGGTGCCAATGACCTGTCCGAACGCACCACCAAGCAGGCGGCGACCATCGAGGAGACCTCGGCCGCCATGGAGCAGCTTGCCTCGACCGTGCTGAGCAATGCCGAGCGGGCCAAGCAGGCCAGCGCCAGCGCCTCCCAGGTGACCCGCACCGCCGAAGAAGGCGGGCAGGTGATGGATGCGGCCAATGACGCCATG
>JAVJRP010000018.1:0-116248 GCA_040218355.1 Devosia sp.
GACGGATACTCCCCGCCATGCTCCTGCAACATCCGCACCGCCCGGGTCCGCACCTCGGGGGAAAACTTGTTCGTTGCCTTGTTCATCAGGCTCTATCCTACTTGGGAGTTAGAGCCTCCGACAGTCCCGGCGCGGTTCAAGGATTTCTCAGGGCTGTCTTACTATGCATAGATGCCGTGGTAGCTCGGTAGACATACTTGGAAACCGGCGGGCACAGCCTGAGCTTGCTGAAATTCAGGGTCTCGAACGGACACCATGGTGGTTCTGTTGGCTGCCTAGTGGCAGGTAGCTCTAAAGGACTTAATCACGGTTCGGGCACGACCAAAACACTCCCATATTTGGTCTCGCTACAAATAGAGCATGTTCGACAATTCAGAGATACGAGACATGCCCGCATCCAAGCCATACGCTGCAACCCGCCTTACTACTTACCTCGAGAAGCGCATTCTCGAGGTCCGCCCGGTAAAGAGCCAGGCCGAAATTGCCGGCGAGGCAGGCTTCACCAATCCCAACATGATCAGCATGATCAAGTCTGGCGCCACGCGTATTCCCCTGGATCGGGTTCCGGCCCTGGCCAAGTCGCTCGATGTGGATCCGGCGCGCCTGCTCCAGTTGGCACTCGAACAGTGGGCCGGCTCCGCTACGGCCCGCGCATTCGATGCCATCTTTGAAACGGTCGTAAGCCGCAACGAAACAGGATGGCTAAAGGAGATACGCGACGCGTCCGAAGGCAGCGATCCTGTCATCACAACTCGCGCGCGTTCTGCCATCCGCGCCATCTTTGGGAAGTAGCCATGGCCACCTATGAAACGGCAGGACGCCAGCCGGGAGACCGGCTGGTGCAGATGATCTGGAAGATGGCACTCACCCCGGATGGCAAGCTGCCGATGCCTACCATTGAGCGCGTGAACGCTATCAAGATGCTCGCGGCGACTTGGAGGGCCGAGGACAGGGACGGCGCATCCCATGTGGAATAACTGCAAGCATTGGCTAGATAGCCTCGGGCGCAAAGCGCCAGAGGCCCAGATCGCAGTCTTCGTTGATTGCGATGGCGTCTCTGCCAATGACGCACAGCGCGCACTTGATGCCGTCAAACTGTATGGGCGCATCCGCCTTCTGCGCGCTTACGGGAACCACGACGGACGAGCTGCCGGCGCCTGGGCTAGCCTTCTGGATCGCTACAACGGCGAAGCTCGCCATCTTCCCACCCTGCGACCGGGAAAGAACGCCAATGACATAGCTCTGTCGATTGATGCCGTCGAAGTGCTGCTAACCAATCGGGTCGATGTGTTTGTGCTTATCGTCAATGACACCGACTTTGTGCCATTGGCGCGGCGTATCCTCCAGGATGGCAAGACGGTACTTGGGTTTGGGCGAGGATCAACTTCCCTGGCCTTTCGAGAGGCGTGCACCAAGTTCTGGAACCTGACGTCCCTGTCTCCTCAGCCCGACATAGAGGTGCCGCGTCGCAAGCTATGGGTGCTTTCGCCCGCCGATGCAGAGCAGCAGGTACTGAGGGCGCTCAAGGAGCTCGCACCGGACGGGAGCCTGATCGCGCTGAACGGCTTGAGTAAGGTTCTCAAGAGGACGGACCCAGGTTTCGACCCGCGACTGTACAGCCGGCGGAACATCAGCAGCCTGCTGCGAGAACTGCCAACGGTTGAGGTGGTTGATCTGGATGGCACTCTCCATGCGCGTTTGCGCGAACCGCCGGGTTAGGACTGGCTGTCATCCGGCACAGGGTCCCTGCCCCATGCAGCCTGGCGGGCAGAGCGAAGTCCTAGGGAAATGAGAGGGACAGCATGGGGATCGACAGGGTGTCCACCGATATGCGAATTCCTAACCTCCTCTCTCTAGTGCCTCTAGCTTTGGCACATTGAGAAGAACGTCCTGATAGCTCGCACGCACTGACTGGGGGGCATTGGAGGAAATCGACGGGGAGCAGATCAACGCTTAAGCGTGTCAGCCCTACCGACTACACAGACGGCCAGCCGATGTAATACTCGTTCAGCCGGTCATCGGGCCCGAGCCCTGGATCACCCTTGAGCCAAGACCAGAAGAATGGGGTCGGTTCGGCTAAAAGTGCCAACTTCTGTCAACCAAAGTGCCAACTTATGCCAACTTAGGCGGCCCAAACACCTCTCCGGTGCCAACTTGGTCAACCAAAAACGGGTTGATTTCAGCCCTCCAGACACCCCTAAGTTGACGCTAAGTTTCCCTTAAGTTGGCACTTTTCGCCCCAAAACAGCATTTTCGCGCCGGTGACAACTAAGCACACCGGTCGCGGACGCGCACCAAAGCACCAGAAACGCTCACCTGGCGCACATAGACACCAGAGACGCACCGAATAGCGCAACAGGATTCAGAAGCGCTCACCGGTGATTTCTGCGCAAGGAGACAGAACGTCAAAGGCCTCTAAGGGGAAATAGCTATCGAGGTATAGAGCTAGAGAGGCATGACACCGAACGGCAGCATAGAGACCAGAGAGCACCACATGCACCCGAGAGGGAACGCATAGAGCAGACCAACCCCGTCGGGCGAGCGCAGCGAGAGATGCAGAGAGGGGAAGGGCAAATATGGGAGATATTGGGAGAGGAGGTTGCCAGCCGCGCCGCGCCTGCAAGGAGATCAATCCGGTTTCCCGCAAGCCTCCCTGACCTGCCGGTGCAGCCCCCTCTGTGTCTCGCCGGCATTCTGGACGACCTACCGGGAGCACTCCTTCTCCGTCCATCGTCTGTCTATATGTAATATATAATACCTGTATATCTGTAAGGTTATATCAATAGACAGAATGCGGACTTTTGTGCGTTTGGGACGACCTGGTCCGGCAAGTCGTGAGAGCGCCCACCAGGAATGTACGAGCCCAAGAGATGGAGCTTTTGCGGATATTCAGATCCGCGCGCAGGGGAGCTCAGTGGCGGCCGGTAGAGCGCGACTGATGCGTCGCTGCTCGACAGGCCAAAACTCGCGCCAGTGAGCTTCCCTGAGTCGGCAATCGCATATCCGTTTCGTGCTCAGCGGCCGGCGAGTGTCCGCGCAAGGGGGCACAGTCATGCCGCACTCCCCTGCGCATTCGTGCCAGTCATCAGGCGTGGTAGATGACCTGATCGGATACCAGGTAGAATTCCGGTTCATCATCGTCGCGTGGCGAGGAGGACCGATAGACCCGAAATGGAAACTCTTCTGGATCCTGGGAGAACCTGCCCGTTTCTTCGAGGTGGTCGAGATGGACCGAGCCCAGAACATCTGCAACGTCGTCAACGGAACAGTTCCGCACAACCGACAGGGGACCAACATCGGTTTCGTTACCGCTGACGCTGAGGCTGAAAGTGAGATTCGGACTCGGATAGAACATGAGTGACGCCATAATCTGCTTGCGTTCGTCGTCCGAAAGGTAGTTGGCCCGCTTGACGGCGTTGCGCAGAAGCCAATCTGTCCGCAGTATCATCCCGTCGTATCCGTCCTTGGTCAGCTTCTGGCCAGCCGGTAGAAGGTCAGACGGGAACGGTATGGTCAATGGCATCATGGTGGTTCCCCACTCGGCACCCTGAGCAGCCGCCCGCGCGCAGTATTTTACCGTATGCAGTGTATTGTCTGACCATGACGGCAGACTTGCGATCATCTGTCTCGTCAGTGACATATAGTCCAGCAGGAGCTGGTTGCGATCGTCAGTCGGATCGGTGATCGCCGGGCGAGGAGAAGGCTGAGCATCCAGGGCGCCTGCCAGGTGAACCAGGTAGTCTGCCCGCCTCACGTCCTCCTCTGCGAGCCAGCGCAACGCGTCACTAACCTTTACGGCCGTTCCAAAGGCCCCACTTGCCCGCAGCGCATCGACAGGAAAGACCACCGTCAGCCACCGGCTCATCGAGTCTAGAATTTCAATTGGCCAATACGGTCCAATAAATATGCGCATGTGCTGCTCTAAGCGATCAGTTGAATGCTGACGAATAAACTCCTTCAGGGGCGTTTCATCCTCCGCCCTTTTTGGACCAATAATCTCCCGGTCGGTCAGAACACCGATGTTGTGATAGAGCTCAGACCGAATTGCATAGATGTTACTCAAAGGATGTTCCTTTTCTGTTGGACATCTTCATTATAGCAATCGCGTCCCTCGAGTGCTGGGCGCACCTTTGTCGTCACGCCGCCTTTCAAGTTTCAGCCCACTGCGCTACGCACGCTCCATCAGAAGGTCGCCTTCACACTCCCGATCTTCTGCGTTGGGGATCTGAGATTGTCGGGCAAGCGAGCCAACGAATATTATCTGGGACGGCTGAAACGTGATTGGCCCGCCCTCTATCGACAGGTGTCGGATGGCCTCATCACTGTTGCCCAGGCTCGTCGGCTGGCAGGTCTTGGTGGGAGCCGTACCCGTCTGCACGAACTCAAGAATGCCTGGACGCACGCCACGCAGGCCCAAAGGGTCGCATTCCTAAAGTGGGCGAAAACAACCTTACCAGCGCCATCTGGGAGTTTGGTCGCCGCGCCGGCTCCTGTCTGGACGACCGACTTGCGCCTGGCCGGATGGGCCAAGCGCAGGATTGACGAAATACTCAGTCGGCGCGGGCTTAGCTACGGTGCGTTCGCAGATGAACTCGGCATCAAGAGGCTCGATGCTTCGCTCGCAGGGGCACTGGGTCGGAACAACAGGGTCAGAGCCCTGGCGACGCGAGAAGCCGTTGAGCGTTGGATTGCGACTAATGCAGGTGTGTGACTGACTTGATCTGCCGGGAACCATCCCATGACGTCCGCGCAAGGCGGCGAAGCAAATCAGGCATGTAAGTGACCCGCTCCTGCCCGAGCACCCTGCGCGTCCGCGCATAACCGCGCCGGGTGTAATTTGCCCATCCCATGGGCCCACCTTTGTTCATGTCGAAGGGCTTTATCTTGATCTGCCGTGAACCGGCCCTACCCTCGATCCTGTCGGCAGCGTCACGAAGAATGTCCTTCGCAAGGTCCTCAGATATCCCTGAGAGATCAATTGCTCCATGAAGGTGGAGCTGGTTGCGCTCATTCGGCGTCACCTCAAGCGAGAAGGCCAGGAACGGCACCTGGACACCGGCGCGCTCGAACGCCCTTGCAATGCGCCGGCTCATCACGCGTGCTGGGTCGGCGGACACGGTCACCCGCTCGAGGGCGTCAGGACCCAGACGAAGTGTAAAGGTCTTGGCTCCACGAGCCTGCATCACCTCGTAGGCCGCTCCCAGGCGATCGAACTGACCAGCAGCTTTCCAAGACGGCTTGCGTGAATGGGTGCGTGCGCTGGAGGCAAAGCGTGTCTTGGCCTGTGTGTCGGGGGCATAGGGGAGAGTATCAAGCATAGGTCTTGTCCGTTGGGATGCTGTGTCGGTTAACAGGATCCGGTACGGTGTCTGGGCGTACACTGGACATCCTTGATTGCGGCACCGGAAGATGCCCAGCTTTCCTGCTGCTAGGCTGGCTCCGGGCAACCGCGTGGCTGACCAATTCGGCATTTAACGAAGGACCTGATCCTGCCGGCCATTATAGCGGTCGTTGCGGTGGAGAACTTCCAACGGTAGATTAATCTACGCTCGGTTTCAGGATCCCCATCCACCTTGCTGAGGTTCTGGCCAAGTCGCATCCGTTGCCGACAAGCGCCGCGAATGCCGCGAGTGCTGGATGGGAGTTCTTTTCGGAAGTGAATGGTCGTGTCACCCGAAGCATCGAAGCATGTTCCGACAAACGCTCAACTCGCAGACAAATGGCAGGTTACGGCTCGGCGGCAGGCCAACCGTCAACACCAAGCGTGTCCACAAGGACATGCGGCAGAATGGGCTTACCCTTCAATAGCACATGGCTTTGCGGCCCAGGCGGACCCGCGACGGTGTTATCGTTGCCCTGCTCTCCATTGTCCGCTGGTGCTCAGATCATCCGGAGATCCACGCCCGTAATGACGAGGTGGTGCGCATCCTCTTCGTCATCGGCGCTTTTGACCGGGAGATTATCGCCTGATCGGCCGTCGCCAATGCCGGCGAGATGGTCTGTGATCTGATGATCGCTGTCGTCGAGCGCCGTTTCCAGGCTCTCAAGGTACCACCACCGGTTGGAGTGGCTCTCGGACGATGGCAGCGCCCATATCGCCAGGCAAACTGCGCAAGTGGCCGCGGCACTCAGCATTGAATTGCTCTTCAACCCGGTTGGAAGCCCGCAGGGCAACGGCGTCGCTGGACATCTACAGGAAAGTATCACCCGGATGATCCTGGAACAAATTTGCCCGCCGCACATACGCTCGCACGTGCCTTGGTTCGATATGCCTTGAATGATCCATGATACGATCCAAGCTGACTCCAGCTTCTGCGGCGCTTGTGATGAAACCTGCCCTCAGTGAATGCGCACCGTATCGAGCCGGGTCGATGCCGGCCTGCTGTAGGTAGGCCTTTAACATGCGAGAGACCAGCATTGGTTCAACCGCCCGTGGCAATACCCTGTTGCGATAGACAGGTCGAAACACCGCCCCTTTAGTTATGTTCGCTGCATCCAGCCAGTCTCTCAGCGCAGACACGGCCTGCAACTCTGGCCCGTTGGGCACACCAACTTGGACACCTAATCCTTGGAAGTCGGTTTTCGACTTTCTTAAGCAGATCGTCGCCCCCTGGTCCGAAAACGTTATGTCTTCAAAACGTAGGGCAACCACTTCTGACCGCCGCAACGCTCCTGCAAAACACAGGGCCAGCATCGCTCTGTCTCGACGCCCTTTCAGCGTCTCTGGAATGTGCTGAAGTATGCTTTTGAATTCAGCGGCCATGACCGGCAGCTTCTGATCAACGAGGCTTCCGCGCAAACGCATGGATCCTCTCAGAACTGCCTTAACTAGGTAGTTGTCTGTGGGGCTGGAATGCCCGTTGCTCCTATGTAAATGTGCAATAGCGTAGACGTGGATCTTCACTGAAGAACCTCGCTTGCCGGCGGCGATGAGCGATGCGACATATTCAGCCACTACCTCGGCCGTCGTGGGCAAAGCGTTGCACCTGTGTTCAGCACACCATGAGCGAAACAGCCGAATTGCGCTCCCATAAGTGCGGTGTGTATTGTCGGCCAAACTGGCCTCGACTAGCGACTGCACCCTCGCCGTAAGCTTGTCGGTCTTAGCCAATTTTCTCTGTCTGCCAACCACGGCCAAGCCCCACAACGACCAGATGTCGACCGCAGCGTATGCCAATGTCTGGTGTAATTGAAGTGGATGAGGCGTGGCCCAATCAGAACGCGACCACGCGGCCTGCACCTTCGGAGGGCAGCGCACAATCCAGCTGAGTTAACGGTGCAGGCCGGTACCGGATGGGGAGCTCGACAGAATGAGCGCAAACTAGTTGCCGCTTCCGCACCACTGGCGCGTAAAATCCTGCCTCGGCAGCTATTTCGGCCTGGGTCTTGGTCGGGCGCAGTTCGAGAATGCGCTTCTCGATTAATGCGGTCAGACGGGTTCCGTCGTAAGATTTCCTTGCGGTCATAGGCATCTCTCAAGCTAGTTACTGTGTTGAACTTGCTTGATTTATAGCGATGTCATCTTCGGAGATGATGTGGACGTTCCCGATCGGGAACATTACTGCAAATGAAGGGGCGCCGTTCCCGAGCGGGATCATGAGCCTTGCTTTCCCCTGGCAAAGCAGGTATTGCCCCCGATCGGGAACACGAGAGCATTTGAGAATGTCGGACCAACCAAACCCTCCATCAGGACCAGTCCGCTCCGGCAGCGACCTCGGCGCGATCATCGCGCTCGCTAGAAAATCACGCGGGTATACTCAGCAGGAATTCGCGGACATTGCCGGCGTTGGGCGACGGTTTGTCTCCGATCTGGAGAACGGCAAGGCCACCGTCCAACTTGGGAAAATGCTGCAGGTGCTTACGGCTCTGGGTCTCGACCTGGAAGTGAAGGCCCGTTGATGCAACTTGATATTCGCCTCGACGGCTTCGAAGAGCCCATCGGCCTTCTGTCCTCTAGTTGGGCCACGGGTGCAACGACATTCTCATACACTCGGGGATATGCGTCGCGGGAGGATGCCCTACCACTTTCGTTGGCCCTTCCACTGTCCAAAAAGCAGTTCAACGACTTCGACACCCGGGCCTACTTCGACAACTTGCTCCAGGAGCGCGATTCAGCCCGCGCGGACATCATCGCCAAGTATCGGCTGGCCAATGACGACATCGTCGGGATCCTGTTCCATATGGGGAAGGACTGCGCCGGCGCCGTCTCCGCATTACCCGAGGGATCACCACCGACAAAAGTGCCCGGACGACTGGCCCAGGATTATCGCCCATACGCCGAGGCCGAGCTCTGTGAGATCGTCGAGGCCCTCTATCGCCGCCAACCCCTCCCACAGGACCTGGCTGATCCTTCACCGCTGGCGGGGGTCCAGAGCAAGATTGCAGTAACACGGCTGCCAGATGGCCGGTTCGCTGAACCCATGTTCGGCGCGCCCACGACACATATCCTCAAGGTGCCCCAAGAGCGCTACGAGCGTGATGCAGGCCGGGAGCATGCGGCAATGCTGATGTCGTCCAACGCGGGCTTCGATACAGCGTCGAGCAGCCTGATGGAGATTGCCGGCATACCCGTGCTTGTGGTGGAACGCTTTGATCGCAAGGTGGCCGATGGCCTAGTCACACGATTGCACCAGGAAGACTTCTGCCAGGCCCTCGGGCTACCCGCGCGTCACAAATATCAGCGTCCAGAACGCGGTGCGGCCGGCTACAATATCCCGGCAATTCGTGGCGTCCTGGATCGGATGACCGATCCCGCCGGTGAACGTCTCAAGTTCCTGCGCATCACGTTGTTCGACATCCTCCTGGGCAACGTTGATGGTCACGCGAAGAACTTTGCCCTCTTCCACCTACCGGGCGGCAGGCTCATGACAACGCCACGCTACGATGTCATGCCGACCATGCTAGACCGTCGCACCACGGACGAATTCGCTTACTACCTTGGCAAAGCTACGTCCCTCGACGAGCTCACCTCCGCTGCAATCGATCAGTTCATGACGGATCTCGGCTTTACCTCTGCTGCCGGACGCCGGCGCGTTTTGACGTCGGCTCTCGATAAGGTCATCGCTACCTTGAATAGGCAAATCGAAGCCGTGGAGTATGACGACAAAAACTTCGCGGACCTCATCGGCACCAATATCCGGACGCTGTGCGGCAACCTTGGCATCGAGGCTCCGATGCCCGCGAGAGGCCGAGATACATTCGTCCGGTAGCTCGATCTCCACCGACAGTCCACCGACAGGGTTAGCGGAACAAAAGCGGACTACCGGGGTATTTCTGAAAACAAAAAGCCCGATTTTCCGGGCTTTTCTCTCTTGGCACCTGCTTCGGGAGCAGGGGGTCGCAAGTTCGAATCTTGCTACTCGGACCAATCAACCCCGGCGTCTTCGGATGTCGGGGTTTTCTTTGGGCGGGCAGCTCTGCGGCCCTTGGGATCAGCCTTCCTTGCGGCTGGTGCTGCGGCGGGCGACGAGCCGCGGCGGCACCACGAAGTGCTCGACCTCGGTGCGGCCATTGATCCGCTCGATCACCAACCGTGTCGCCTGCAGGCCGAGCAGTTCGCCGGACTGGTCGATGCTGGTCAGGCTGTTCTGGGCGAAGTCGCAATACATGGTGTTGTCGTAACCCACGATACCGACGTCCTGGGGCACGCGCAGGCCCAGTTCGGTGGCGACGCTGATCACCTCAAGGGCGATGAAGTCGGTCCAGCAGAAGATGGCGTCGGGACGCTTGGGGCCCTGCAGCAGCCGGCGCGTGGCAAACTGAACGTCGCGCATGATCTGCGGGGAGTGCGCAATATTGATGGCGCCGCCCAGGCCGGCCTCGATCATGCCCCGGCGGTAGCCCATCTCGCGTTCCGAGAGAATGGACGATGGCTCGCCCTGCAGGCTCAGCATGGCAATGTCGCGGTAGCCTGCCGCGACCAGATGCCGGACCACGAGCAAGGCGCCCTGCTGGTCGTTGTTATTGACCGTGTCAAAGGCTTCGGCCGATGGATCGTGATGGCCAATCGCGACCAGCGGTTTCTTGGCGGCGATGGTATTGAGGCTTTCCCGGGTTTCGGTGGAGCCAATCAGGATGATGCCATCCATCTGACGGTCGATCATGGAATCGACCACGCCGGTTTCCAGCTTTGCCGTGGACGCGCTGATCCCCATCATCACCTGATATTGGGTGCGCTCCAGCGCATTGTTCACGCCGGTCATGATGTCGGCAAAGAACGGGTTGCGCAAATCGGGCAGGACCAGACCCAGCGTATAGGTCTGGCCGCGCATACCGCGCGCCGAGGCCAGGGGGCGATAGCCGAGCTTGTCCATGGAGGCCCGCACTTTGGCGCGGAGCGCGTCGGAAACGCCATAGGCATCGCGCAGCACCTTGGAGACGGCCGCAACCGAGACCCCGGCATCCTCCGCGACTTCACGGATTGTTACCCGCCCATTTCGTCGTCCCTCCCCCGCCTGCGCCATCCGGCTCTCCCAAGATCCTGTTATTCCAACCGATTTTGTACCGGACCGGCGCCCCTTATACGCGCTGATCCACAGTCGAGAAAGCCTATTGCCAAATGATGAAAAACGTAGAACGATACACGTAGAACATTCTACAAGATCGCTACAGGCGACTTTATCGGCGAGGAGGCCAGCGTGACCGACGCAGCAGCAGTTCACACCCAGGGTGCAGCAAAAGCCCTGCACAATTGGACCGCGCGGATGATCCATCCGCTCGCCGATGCTGGTGTGGGAACCCCGGCCAGCTTTGTTGCCAAATCCTTCACGCTGGACGGCGTCGGTGGGTCTGAAGTGCTGACCATCAGCGCCCTGGGCCTGTATCGCGCCTTCATCAATGGCAAGCGCGTCGGCAACGACCTGCTGACGCCGGGCTGGACCAGCTATGATGCGCGTCTGAGCTATCAGACCTATGATGTCGGCGACCTGCTGGTGCCGGGCGAGAACCGGATCGAAATCTGGCTGGCCGATGGCTGGCTGCGCTCGCAGATGATGTGGGGCAAGCATCCCATCTTCAACACCTGGGGCGACAAGATTGCGGCCATTGCCGAGCTGCACGCCGCGCCGGGCGCTGCGGAACCACTGCTGGTCACCGATGCCGGCTGGGAAAGCGGCGAACTGCCCGTTCGCAAGTCGGGCATCTATTTTGGCGAAGTGTTTGACGCGCGAATTGTCCCGAAGGTTTCGGCGGGCACCGAAATGCTGGACTTCGACACCGCAGTGCTGGTGCCGCATGAAACGACGCCCGTGCGCGAGCTTGAGCCCCTAGCCGTTGCCAAGAGCTGGACCGATGCCGAAGGCCGCACGGTCTATGACTTCGCCCAGAATGCTGGCGGCAATGTTGCCATCACAGTCAAGGGTGCCGCTGGCGCGACGATCACGATCGAGCATGCCGAAGTGCTCGACCAGGACGGCAATTTCTACAATGGCAATTACCGCACGGCCGATGCGCGTATCGAATATGTGCTGGCGGGCGCGGGCGAGGAACATTATCGCCCCTATTTCACCTTCCAAGGCTACCGCTATGTCCGCGTGACCATTGAGGGTGATGCGACGCTGATCGACATCGTGTCGGTGCCGATCAGCTCGGTGACCGAGGTGAAGTCCGGCTTCACCTCCGGCAATGCGCTGGTGAACCGCCTGTTCCTCAATACACTCTGGAGCCAACGCGCCAATTTCATCGAGGTACCGACCGATTGCCCGCAGCGTGACGAGCGCCTGGGCTGGACCGGCGATGCGCAGGTCTTCGCCGGAACCGCCGCCTATCTGGGCGAGGTGCAGGGGTTCTTCCACAAATGGGTGCGCGACCTGATGGTCGACCAGCGCGAAGACGGCGCGGTGCCCCATGTCTGTCCCGATCCGACCCGGCTCGACCCCACCAATTATCCCGGCTTTTACGGTTCGACCGGCTGGGGCGACGCAATCTGGATGGTGCCTTGGCAGCTCTATCTGCACTATGGCGACACGGCTTTTCTCGAAGAAGTGCTGCCCGCGATGGTCAAGTGGGTCGACTTCGTGTGGTCGATCAGCGATGGCCCAATCGTGTCGCCGCCGCGCGAATGGGGGGCGCGCGGCTTCTCATTCGGCGATTGGCTGCAGCCAAAGGGCCCGAGCGCCAAGCCGCTGCCGACCATGGGCGACGATGCCGCCGCCACCGTCTATCTCCATATTGCGGCCAAGGCCGTGAGCGATATTGCCCGGATCGTGGGTAAGACCGACACTGCTGATCGCATGGCCGGGATGGCCGACCAGGTGAAGGCGGCGTTCGCCAATGAGTTCGTGACGCCGTCTGGGCGGCTGGCCTATGACGACCAGACCTCCTACGCGCTGGCAATCGTCCACGACCTGATCCCGGCTGACAAATTCGAGGCGGCCAAGGGCTATTTCAAGAACACCATAGAGCGGGCAGAGCGCCGCATCGGGACCGGCTTTATCGGTACCCCTGCCCTGTTGCCAGCACTAATCAAGATTGGCGAATGGGGTCTGGCCAGCGAAGTGTTTCTCCAGGAAGAGGTTCCGGGCTGGCTCTATCAGGTCAAGATGGGCGCCACGACCATCTGGGAACGCTGGGATGCGATCCAGCCCGATGGCAGCATCTATAATCCGCAGATGAACTCCTACAACCACTATGCCTATGGCGCCGTGTGCCAGTGGCTTTTGGAAGGGGTAGCCGGGTTCCGCCCGGACGAGACGGATCCCGGTTTCAAGACCGTGGTTTTCGAGCCGGTCATTCTGCCCGAGCTCGCACCGGTCAAGGCGCATCACGATAGCCCGGCCGGACTGATCCGCGCCGAGTGGACCATCAATGGCGAGGCTGTGCGCTACGAAATCGAGGTGCCTGCCGGCAGCAAGGGCGTCTTGCGCCTGACCGAGCAGTATCGCGATGCAACGCTGGATGGCGCGGCCATTTCGGCCGGGACCGACACCGCCTTGGACGCGGGGACCCACGTCGTCACTTTCAACTACACCGCACCCAGGCGCGAGGAGCGCCAGAGGTCGCTGGTGAATGCGAACACGCCCTGAACGGCGCGTAACTTTCTTAGGACCGGTCCGCAATAGCGACCAAATGGGAGGAAGACCATGACCAAGACCAAACTCATTGCCCTGATGGGTGCCAGCACGCTGGGGATGCTGATGACGGCCAGTGCCGTCCAGGCACAGCAGTCCGGCTATCTGTCGATCCTTGTCGACAATGGCCCGCAGTCCATTGCCACCATGGAAGCCTGGGCCGAGGCCTACAAGGCCATGAACCCCGATGTTACCATTGACATCGAAGTGCGTCCGGGTGGCGGCGAGGGCGATAATATCGTCAAGACGCGCCTGGCCACCGGCGCCATGGCGGATGTGTTCTCGTATAATTCGGGTTCGCTGTTCCAGGCGATCAACCCGACCCAGAACCTGCTGCCGCTGACCGACGAGGCGTTCCAGGACGGTGTGCAGGACAGCTTCAAGAGCGTGGTTTCCGCTGGCGGCGAAGTCTATGGCGCCCCGTTCGCTCCGGCCATGGGTGGCGGCATTTTCTACAACAAGCCGATCTATGAAGAACTTGGCCTCGAAATCCCCACCACATGGGACGAATTCATGGCCAACAATGAAGCGATCAAGGAAGCCGGCAAGGTCGCCGTGATCCAGACCTATGCCGATACCTGGACCAGCCAGCTCTTCGTGCTGTCCGACTTCTACAACGTGCTGGCCGACGCGCCCGACTTTGCCGAGAAGTTCACGGCCAATGAAGCCAAGTTCGCCACCACCCCTGCGGCGCTGCGCGGCTTTGAAAAGCTGCAGGAAGTGGCCGAGGCCGGCTATTTCAACGCAGATTTCGGTGCGGCCACCTATGCTGATGGCGTGCGCATGATCGCCATGGGCGAAGGCGCACACTATCCCATGTTGACCTTTGCCGTCGGCGCGATCGCCGAGACCGCCCCGGACTATCTCGATGATGTGGGTTTCTTTGCCCAGCCGGGCGACAGCGCCGAAAGCAACGGCCTGACCACCTGGATGCCGGACTCGGTCTATGTGGCTGCCAATACGGCCAGCCCGGACCTTGCCAAGGACTTCGTGTCGTTTGTCGCCAGCCCTGAAGGCTGTGACGTCCGCAACGAGGCCGTTGGCGCGACAGGCCCTTACATGGTTGCTGGTTGTGAGCTACCGGCCGACGTGCCGCCCTCCGTCTCCGACATGCTGCCCTACTTCCAGGAAGGTGGCCAGAACGCTCCGGCGCTCGAGTTCCTTTCGCCGGTCAAGGGCCCTGCCCTCGAGCAGATCCTGGTCGAAGTGGGTACGGGCAGCCGTGATGCCGCCAGCGCAGCAGCCCTCTATGATGAGGACGTGCGCAAGCAGGCTCAGCAGCTTGGCCTTGAAGGCTGGTAAGAGCCACTAGTCCCTGTGATCCGGGGTGCTGACTGCAGCATCCCGGACCATTTTCAGTGTTGAAGGAGGGGGAGACATGAGCGCTTCCACCATGGCAGGTTCACCCAACCGGGCCGAAACGCGGGCCATCAAGCGTTCGCCTTATCCGGGATGGTTCTTCACCCCCGCCGCCATCATCTATTCGGTGCTGTTCCTGGTGCCGACCTTTGCCTCGCTCTATTTCAGCCTGACGCGCTGGACGCTGTTCGACTCCGAATTCATTGGCCTGGAAAACTTCGCCCAGTTCCTGCGCGAACCCTTCCTGATCAAGGGCCTGATCAACACCGTGATCTATGCCGCAGTGACATCCGGCCTCAAGGTCGTGGTCGGCCTGCTGCTGGCCGTGATGCTGACCAGCCAGATCGTCGGGCGTGGCTATCTGCGCTCGGTTATCTTCTTTCCGGTGCTGGTCTCCACGGTTGGCGTCGGCATCACCTTCACCGTCCTGATGCATCCCACCCAGGGTATGATCAATGAGACACTGGCGCTGTTCGGCATTGCCGGGCCGGGCTGGCTGACCGATCCAAACCTAGCGCTCTATTCAGTTGCGCTGGTCGATGTGTGGAAGGGCGTGGGTCTGGCCACCGTGATCTACATCGCGGGCCTGGTTGCCATTCCGCAGGACTATTACGAGGCCGCGCGCATTGACGGCGCCACGCCCTGGCAGAATTTCTGGTACGTCACCCTGCCGCTCTGCCGGCCGGCCACCTCGACGGTTATCACGCTCAGCTTCATCGGCGGTCTCAGGACGTTCGATCTGATCTGGGCCATGACCAAGGGCGGTCCCGGCTTTGCCTCGGACACCATCGCCTCGGTGATCTACAAGCAGTACCAGGCCGGGTTCTATGGCCTGTCGACCGCGGGCAATGTGGTGTTGTTCATCCTCATCGCCCTGCTGGTCGTGCCGCTGACCATGTTCCTCAATCGCAAGCAGGGTCACGAATGAAAAAGCGCACTTCGATCCTGGGCGGCACGGCCGCCATCTCCGCCACCTTCGTGGTGTTCGTCATTCCGTTCATCTTCATCATCCTGATGGCGTTCAAGGACCGGCAGCAATCGGCCCTGCGGGACTTTTCCCTGCCCACCGGCTTCCATTTCTGGGAGAACGTGGTCGAGGTGGTCAAAACCCGCAACTGGATGATGATCACCGCCTTCATCAATTCGAGCATCATCACAGTGGTCAGCGTGACCCTGCTGGTGATCTTTGCGGCCATGGTTGGATACGTCCTGGCCCGTCGCAAGACACGCTGGAATGGGCTGATCGAATTCCTGGTCCTGGCCGGCCTGATGGTGCCGCCCGCCGTGGTGCCGACGATCTGGCTGTTGCAGGGGCTCAAGCTGTTCGGGACGCTGCATGGCATGATCCTGATCGAAGTGGCCTACAACCTGCCCTTCTCGATCATTCTCTATCGCGCTTTCGTCGCCACCATTCCGCGCGATCTCGATGAAGCGGCCATTATCGATGGAGCGCGGCCGCTGGATGTGTTCTTCCGCATTGTGCTGCCGCTGCTCTGGCCGGTCACCGTCACCAATATCGTGGTTCAGTCGGTCGGCATCTTCAACGACTTCACCAACCCGCTCTACTATCTGCCGGGCAATGCCAACGCGACCGTGCAATTGACGCTCTACAATTTCCAGAGCCAGTTCAGCACGGCCTACAATCTGCTGTTCACCAATATCCTGCTCATCACCATTCCGCCGCTGCTGGTCTTCATGTTCTTCAACCGGCAGATCGTGGCCGGCATGACGGCCGGCGCCGTGAAGGGGTAAGGGCACATGACGACACACTGCAAGGAGGCCGACCATGGCCGGGCTTGAACTGAAACAGCTCCGCAAGAGCTATGGCAAAGTCGAGGTCATCAAGGGCGTTGACCTTTCCATCGAGCATGGCGAATTCGTGGTGTTCGTTGGCCCGTCGGGCTGTGGCAAATCCACCCTCTTGCGCATGATCGCGGGCCTTGAGGACATAACGGACGGTGAGCTGGTCATCGGCGACAGGGTCGTGAACGCGGTCGAGCCGCGCGACCGTGGCATCGCCATGGTGTTCCAGTCCTATGCGCTTTATCCGCACATGACGGTCTATGACAATGTCGGCTTCGGGCTGAAGCTGGCGCGGACGCCCAAGGCCGTGCGGGACCAGAAGGTCCGCGAGGCGGCGCGCATCCTGCAGATGGAACATCTGCTCGATCGCAAGCCCAGCCAGCTTTCGGGCGGGCAGCGCCAGCGCGTTGCCATTGGCCGCGCCATTGTGCGCCAGCCCGAAGTGTTCCTGTTCGACGAGCCACTCTCGAACCTGGATGCCGCGCTGCGCGTCGATATGCGCATGGAAATTTCCAAGCTCCACAATGATCTGGATGCCACCATGATCTATGTGACGCACGACCAGGTCGAGGCCATGACGCTGGCCGACAAGATCGTGGTGCTTGATGGCGGCGTGGTGCAGCAGGTCGGCAGCCCGATCGAGCTCTACATGCACCCGGCTAATCTATTCGTTGCCGGCTTCATTGGCTCACCCAAGATGAACTTCGTTGAGGTGAATGCCGACAAGATTGCGGGCGATACGGTCAATGTGAGCGGGCCCGATGTGGTCGGCGTGCCCGTTGCCCTGCCCGCGGGCAAGGTTCGCCCTGGTGACAAGCTGACGCTTGGCGTGCGCCCGCACGATCTGGTGGTTGCCACCTCGGGCGCGATCGTCGGCCGGGTTGGGCTGGTCGAGCGGCTGGGCAATGAGACCATCGTCAATCTCGAACTGCCCTCGGGCGCCTCATGGCTCGCCGTGCTCGATGGCGACCAAGCACTCAAGCGCGGCGAAAGCCTGGCGCTCGATGTCGATCCCGCCAGGGCGCTGCTGTTCGACGCCAACGGATTGGCGGTGGCGGCCGCCTGAAAACAGCCAACTCAGAACGCAAAAAAGGGCCGGTCTTTCGACCGGCCCTTCTTGTTGTCTATGCGGCGTCTGCGCTTAGCGCTTGGCGCCGAAGAAGCTCCACAGGCCGGTCACCGTCAGGGCCGCGAAGGCCATCTTGAGGGTGTCCCAGACCAGGAAAGGCTGCACGGCCTTGGCAAAGGCGGAAGCGACGACATTGGTCTGGTCGACCCATGCGGCCTGACCGGCCATGGTCACCAACCAGGCAAAGCCGAAGGCATAAAGTACGGCGGTTGCCACCAGCATGGCCCCGAACAGGGTGAAAGGCCGGCTCGATGCGCCACGGTCGGCGGCATAACCAATGATGGCGGCCTGTGCGAGGAAGCCGATGAGGAAGCCGCCAGTTGGGCCGACGAGATAGGCCATGCCACCGCCGGTGGCGAATACGGGCAGGCCCATGGCCCCTTCAATGAGGTATGCGGCAACGGTCGCAACACCAATGCGCATGCCGAAAGCAGCGGCAAGCGCGGCGATGGCAAAGCTCTGCAGGGTCACCGGAACCGGCCAGACCGGGACGTTGACCTTGGCAGCAGCGGTAATGAGCATAGTGCCAATGAGGACGATAGCGGCATTGGTTGCCAGCTTGGCGACGTTGCCCTTGGGCTGGAATGCACCGAGCAGCGTGTTGGGCGTGGTCAAAGTCACAGCCATTTCATACCTTCCGTAATTGATAGGGACCAACCCCCTCCCGGGTGGTCGGGTCCGGACCACAGTCTATTACGGTTTCGTTACACGGCACGCAATGGCCCCCACCGCTCCAGAACTCCACTTCGACACCCAATTCGATGCCCAAACGGGTCAACCCATCACCGTCGCCGAAGGCATTGTCCGGGTGACCGCGCCCAATGCATCGCCGTTCACATTCACCGGCACGAACAGTTTTCTTGTGGGACATCAGAAGCTTGCGCTGATCGATCCGGGCCCAATCGACCCGGCGCATGAGGCTGCCCTGCTCAGGGCCATTGGCGGACGCCCGGTCACGGCCATCCTGCTCACGCATACCCATCGCGACCACAGCGCATCGGCAAAAATGCTGGCGCAGAAGCTGGGTGCACCACTCTGGTTTGGCGGACCGCACCGGCTGTCGCGGCCCCTGCGCCGATTCGAAAGCAACCCGATCCAAAAGTCTTGCGACTGGGACCTGGTGCCGGACCGAACCCTGGTCGATGGCGAGACAATCCCGGCTGGCGATATGACTCTGAGTGTTCACGCAACGCCGGGGCACTGTGCCAACCATCTCGCCTTCGGAGTTGCGGGCAGCGATCTGCTGTTCTCCGGCGACCATGTGATGGGGTGGAATTCTACGCTGGTCTCGGTGCCGGATGGCTCGATGGCAGATTACTTCTCCTCGCTCGACAAGCTCATTGCCCTGCCCTATCGGCGCTATCTCCCCGCACATGGCGGCGCAATCTCAGATGGCCCGGCGCACGCTGCCGCACTCAAGGCGCATCGGGAAATGCGCAACCAGCAGGTTCTCGACGCCGTGGGCAAGGGTGCGCGGAGCGTTGGCGCAGTGGTCGACGCTATCTACCCCACCCAACCCGCCAAAGTGCGCCTTGCAGCACGCATGACCATCATGGCGCATGTGGAATTTCTGGAGGGGTTGGGGATGTTAAAGGTGAGACGGGGGATGTTCGGGACGCGGCTCAGCCTGGGTTAAGCCCCAACGCCCTCCCTCCGCCTCAAGGGGAGGGAGGCGATGAACATGGGCCTCATCGCCGAACCTCAGTTCCGCTGGAACCCCATGGCCCCTTCACGACCCGTCTGGCCTCTATGGCGCAGCATGTGGTCGGCTAGGACCAGCGCCATCATGGCTTCGCCAACCGGCACGGCGCGGATGCCGACGCAGGGATCGTGGCGGCCCTTGGTGACGATATCGACGTCCTCATTGGCCGTGGTCACCGTTTGGCGCGGGGTGAGGATAGACGAGGTCGGCTTGACCGCGAAGCGGCAGACGACCGGGTCGCCATTGGAGACGCCACCCAGAATGCCACCGGCATGATTGGAGAGGAAATAGGGGCGCTCGTCGCCCGACCGCATCTGATCGGCGTTTTCGACGCCAGTGAGGCCAGCCGCCTCGAAGCCGGCGCCGATTTCGACAGCCTTGACGGCATTGATGCTCATCATCGCCGAGGCCAGATCGGCACTCAGCTTGCCATAGATCGGGGCACCCCAGCCGGCCGGAACACCTTCGGCAACCACCTCGATCACGGCGCCGGCCGAATTGCCATCCTTGCGCAGACCATCGAGATAATCGACCCAGAGCGCGGCGGCCTTGGGGTCGGCGCAGAAGAACGGGTTCTGCCCCACCTGGTCCCAATCGAAATTGTCGTAGTCGATCTTGTGCGGGCCCATCTGCACCAGGCTGGCCCGAATGGTCACGCCAGCGAGTACCTGTCGCGCCACGGCACCGGCTGCAACCCGCGCAGCCGTCTCACGGGCCGAGGTGCGGCCACCGCCGCGATAGTCGCGAAGGCCGTATTTCTGGTCATAGGTGTAGTCGGCATGGCCGGGACGGTATTTGTCGCGGATTTCCGAATAATCCTTGGAGCGCTGATCGGTGTTCTCGATCATCAGCGAGATCGGCGTGCCGGTGGTGCGCGGGCCGTCGGTGCGTTCGTCCTCGAACACGCCCGAAAGGATTTTCACCTCATCGGCTTCGCGGCGCTGCGTGGTGAATTTGGACTGTCCGGGTTTGCGCCGATCAAGATCGCGCTGGATCATTTCGGGGGTGAGGGCAAGGCCCGGCGGGCAGCCGTCGACAACGACACCCAGCGCCGGCCCGTGGCTTTCGCCCCAGGTGGTGAAACGGAAAAGATGCCCGAACGTATTGAAAGACATGGCGCGGCCCCGTGGTTTCGAGCGTTCTAGGCAGGCCGGGGCGTCAGGTCAATCGACCGGCTCGTCCCAGGTGTTTTCGGCGGCGTGCAAGGTCATCCGCCCACCCGCAAAATGGGCAATCACCCCCTGCGGCGGCGGCCAGTTGAGCACGTCGCCGCGCGGCGTTCCTTCAACCAGATGCCGGACCACGCGGAGCACACCACCATGGGCAACGACCACCGCATGATGGGTCAGTTCGCGTGCGAAATCGAGCAGGCGGGCGGCGACATCATCATAGTTTTCGCCATTCTCGGGGCGGAAGCGCCAATAGCTCTCGTCGCGCTCACCGGGTGCGAGGGCCGAATATTCGCGGGCGATCTCGGCATGCAGGCGGCCTTCGAAGTCACCGAAGGAAATCTCGATCAGCCGCTTGTCGTGAATGACGGGCGGCAGGTCGATATCGAACGCGGCGCGCATGCGGTCCATGGTTTCTGCAGCGCGGCTCAGCGGCGAGGCAAACCAGTTGAGCGAGGCGGGATCCACACCGTCGCGCTCCAGCAAATCCCGCAGTAGCAGGCCATTGGCATCGGCCTGCAACTGGCCGGTGCGGTTGAGCGGAATATCGCGGCTGCCCTGATAGCGCTGTTCACGGTTCCAGTCGGTTTCGCCGTGGCGCGCGAAGTAGAAATCTGGCCAGGAGGGGGCAGTCATGGACACTTCCGTGCCCACAGGCACGGCCTTTGTTCGTCTGGAGTCTACGGCTTGCTTGTGGCACACCCTAGGCTGGCCAAGCAAGCGCAACGCCTTCATAGCTCATCTGTTTTGGAGTTCTGTCATGTCCCTCACCGCCAGCGAAATCCGTGATGCCCTGACCGGGATCGTGGGAAGCGATGGGATCGTGACCGACACCGAAAAGATGGGAGCCTGGCTCAACGAGCCACGCAAACGCTTCCACCAGACCGCTACGGCAGTGGTGACGCCGCCCAGTGTCGAGGCCGTGCAAAAGGTGATGGCCTGGGCCAACCAGAACCATGTCGGGATCATCCCGCAGGGCGGCAATACCGGGCTGGTCGGGGCGCAGGTGCCGCTTTCGGGCCAGGAGGTGATCCTGAGCCTTGGCAAGCTCGACCGCATCCGCTCCATCGATACCGCTGCCGGCGTGATGACCGCCGAGGCCGGGGTGATCCTTGAAAACGCCCACAAGGCGGCCGAGGCCGAGGGGGCGATGTTCCCGCTGTGGCTGGCGTCGCAGGGCTCGGCGCGAATTGGCGGCGTGCTCTCTTCCAATGCCGGGGGCGTCAATGTGCTGGCCTATGGCAATGCGCGCGAGCTGACCATGGGAGTGGAAGCGGTGCTGGCCGATGGACGGCTCTATCAGGGCCTCAATGCGCTCAAGAAGGACAATACCGGCTACGATCTCAAGGATCTGCTGGTTGGCGCAGAAGGAACGCTCGGCATCATCACGGCGGCGAGCCTGAAACTCTATCCCCTGCCCGAGGACTATGAGACAGCCATCGTTAATGTGGCCTCGCCCGAGGCGGCGCTGGCGCTGTTCCAACTGATGCGGGATCGCGTGGGGTCGCGCCTCAACGCTTTCGAACTGATCCCCTGGATTGGCCTCGACATCCAGCTTCGCCACGGCATGCTGGACAAGGACCCCACCGCGAGCGCCTCGCCCTGGTATGCGCTGATCGAATTGACCCGCATGGCCGGGACGGAACCGGGCACCCTGCAAGCAGCGCTGGAGGCCGCTTTCGAGAAGACGCTGATCTCCGACGCGGTGATGGCCGAGGCGTTGGCCGACCGCACCCGCATGTGGGCCTTCCGCGAACAGATGAGCGAGTGCCAGAGCCGCGAGGGCGCGTCGATCAAGCACGATGTTTCAGTGCCCATTGCCGCCGTCCCGGCGCTGATTGCCGAGGGCTCGGCAGCGGCGGAAAAATTCGTGCCCGGCATTCGCCCCGTGCCCTTCGGGCATATGGGCGATGGCAATATTCACTTCAATTTCTCGATGCCGGTCGGCGCCGATCCCAAGGCTTTCATGGCGCAGTATGACGAGGCCATGCACGGGATCATCTATGAGGTGGTGCTGAAACTGGGCGGCTCGGTCTCGGCCGAACATGGCATCGGGCAGCTTAAAACAGAGCTCCTGCAACAGGTTAAGGATCCGGTGGCGCTCGAAATGATGCGGGCGATCAAGACGGCTTTGGACCCGAACGGAATCTTGAATCCGGGGAAGATGCTCGCCTGATGTGACCCAGTCACTTCCATGTGCGTTCTTGCGCCGAGGTGGTCCTGGACCCCATTGATGAACGCATGCTGCTCAAAGACATACAATTCCTCGACGACGCCACGCGTCCTGCCATTCCCAAGCTCGAAGGCGTCACCGACGCGCAGAAGGCGCCCGGTGAACATCTCAAGCAAATCCATGACCATCTGCGCGAGAACATGGTGGTGCTCGGCCGGCTGATCGAACGCGCTTCGGAAGGCAAGGCGAGCGTGGAAGAGATCAGGTCCGAGACCGCCGACCTTGTGATGGTCTCGAACTATCGGCGCTTCGGCACGCTGTGCGGGCAATATTGCCAGTTCGTGCATGGCCATCATTCTATAGAAGACTATGCGATCTTCCCCGGCATTGCGGCGCAGGGGCCGGCGTTCAAGGCCATTGCCGACCGTCTGCAGGCCGAGCATGTGGTGGTGCACCAATTGCTCGAGCGCCTGATCGATGCGCTGATCGCCTTGGCCGATGCACCGGGGCCATCCAATTTCGAGGATGCCGTGACCGTGTTCCGGGCGCTGGAAAAAGTGCTGCTCAGCCACCTGCACTATGAGGAAGAATCTATCGGCGACGCGCTGGGCTATTTCGAGATCGGGGTTTAGGCCCCCTCATCCGCCCTTCGGGCACCTTCTCCCGCAAGGGCAGAAGGAAGGCCGGCGGCTCAGAACAGATCCATCTGCCCGCCGCCGCCAGCGGCCTTCTTCGGCTTGGGCTTTGCCTCCGCCGCCTCCGGTTTTGTCAGGTCCACCGGCTCGATCAGGCCTGGATCATCGTCGCGGGCGGAATTGACCCGGGTCGAGACGGGATGAAATTTCAGCACCCCATCTTCGAGTGGCAGCGCCATTTGCGCGGCCTCGTGTGCGCGGACCTCGCGGACATTGAGCCATGCGTCCTGCTGGTCCTCACTCAGCATAATCGCGGGCATGCGATCGTGGATCGCGGAGAGTTGCGGGTTGGCGGCGACGGTGATGGTGGCGACCGTGTCGACTTCCTCGCCATTGGGACCCATCCAGACCGAATAGAGCCCGGCCAGCGCCATGGGCTGCCCGTCGGCGCGGGTGATGTAATAAGGCTGCTTTTTCTTGTCCGGGCCGGTGTGCCACTCGTAATAGCCGCTGGCCGGGACGAGGCAGCGGCCATGCTTGACCCGGTCGCGAAAGGCCGGCTTCTCGGCCATGCTTTCGGCGCGGGCATTGACCAACAGTGGGAAGTCGCGTGGGTCCTTGACCCAATGGGGCACAAAGCCCCAGCGCGCCAGATGAGCCTCGCGCCGGGCTTCGGCTTCCCAGATGGCGACGATGGGCTGGGTCGGCGCGATATTGTAGCGCGGCACGGTTTCGACGCTGTTGAGCAGCTTGAACAGCTCTTCCATCATTTCGGGCGGCAGGGTCGAGGCGTAGCGTCCGCACATGGCATGTCTCCTTTACCTGAGGAGAGGTAAGCTCCTGGCTCACGAATCGCAAACCGGCGGGCCCCGTTCCATCCATGACAGACCTTCCCAACGCCGCCAGCGTTGCCCTTGTCCGCGACGGCAAGGTGCTGATTATCAAGCGGGCCTTTGCGCCCTACCAGAACCTGTGGACCTTTCCCGGCGGACGGATGGACCCGGGCGAAACCGTAGAGCAATGCGCCGTTCGCGAAGTGCAGGAGGAATTGGGGATCACGATCCGCAATCCGCAACTCGCCATGGTGCAGGCGCTGGGCCGCGACGGCACCTATCGGCTGGCCGTGTTCGCCACGACGGACTTCTCCGGCGTGATCCGCCCGTCCGACGAGATCAGCGACCATAAATGGGCCGACCCGGGCATGCTGCCGGCGCTGCGCACCACATCACGGCTCGATGAGGTGATCAGAGAATGCTTCAAGGTGTTGGGGCAAAGCTGGTAGAAGGCGGGCATGGACGAGTTGAACCCACGTGATCCTGCCCGCAGCCCCACCCCACCCTCAATCCCTCCCCATCGAGGGGAGGGAGGCGCAAGACTGCGGCATCAGTGTTCATCGTCTCCCTTCCCCTTGTGGGGAGGGATCAAGGGTGGGGGTTCTCGCCTGCGTGGATGGTTGTGTGGGATTACCCTCGCCCTCCTGCTCGCCTCACCCGCCCAGGCCATCGACCCGCTCTACCAACGCCAGATGGAGCGACTGACCGAGATCATGGGCAGCCTCTATTTTCTCGAACCGCTGTGCGAAACCGGCACAGAGGATTGGCGGCAGCAGGCCTCCGAGCTGATCGAACTGGATGAGCCGGACGATGACCGGCGGCAGCGCCTGGCCGGTGCGTTCAACACCGGATACACTGCCTTTTCCCGCCTGCACCGGCACTGCACCCCCTCTTCACGCGAGGCGCTGACGCGGCTGCTGGACGAGGCACAGAAGCTGGCGCGGGACATCCATACGCGCTTTGCCGAATAGGCCAGCGGGCGGGTCCATGCAATTGCCTACCGGCTGTTAACCTTCGGCTTACTTCTGCCAAGAAGTGGCGCGCGCGCCATGTTATGCCCGCTTCATGAGCACGCCCAAAACCATCTTCTCGCCCGCATCGGGGATCGGCCCGTTCGACCGCAGCCAGTCGGAACGGCAACTGGCCTTGGAATATCTGGCGGAGGCCTGGAACAGCGCCGAAGAAGACGGGCTTGAATCCGCCTCGCTGGCGCATGCCTCGCTGTTCGCGGCGCTGGCCACATTCGTCAAGATGCATGGCGACGAGGCCACTGCCGACCTGATCGCGCAGCTCCCCGAGCGCATCCGCAATGGCGAATACAATCTGGATCGGATTCTGCAGTAGGCGCTGGAGTTTCTGCAGCCCTACCCCTGCGGCAATGCCTCGAGGAACCGCATGGGCTGGCCTTTTGAGGGCGTCACCAGTTCACCCTGCCACATCACCTTATTGCCGCGCACGATGGTGCCGACCGGCCAGCCGGTGACGGTGACGCCGTCATAGGGCGTCCAGCCGGCGCGGCTTTTTACCCAATCATTGGTGATAGTTTCGCGGCGCTTCATGTCGACAATGGTGAGGTCCGCGTCATAGCCCACCGCGATGCGGCCCTTGCCGGCGATGCCGAACAGGCGGTTCGGGCCGTGGCTGGTCATGTCGACTAAGCGCTGCAGGCTGAGCTTCCCATTGTTCACGTGGTCGAGCATGGTGGGCACCAGGGTCTGCACCCCGGTCATGCCCGAATGGCTCTGCGGATAAGGATGATCCTTTTCCTCGCGCGTGTGCGGCGCGTGGTCTGAACCCAGAATATCGGCGACGCCATTGGCAACGCCTTTCCAGATGCCTTCGCGGTGGTCCGCGTCCCGCACCGGCGGGTTCATCTGCGCATAGGTGCCCAGGCGTTCATAGGCGGTCTCGTCGAGCGTCAGGTGGTGCGGGGTCACCTCGACGCTCGCCACGTCCTTGTGGTCGGCCAGATAGACGATTTCTTCCTTGGTCGAGATGTGCAGCACATGGATGCGCTTGCCGGTCTTGCGGGCCAGATTGACCAGCCGCGTGGTGCAGCTCATGGCAACTTCGGGCGAACGCCAGACCGGGTGGCTCGACGGGTCGCCCTCAACGCGCAGGCCCTTGCGCTCTTCGAGCATGAATTCGTCTTCGGAGTGGAAGGCGGCGCGGCGGGAAATGGCGCGCAGAATGGCTTCGACGCCATCGTCATCGGCCACCAGAAGCGAGCCGGTGGACGAGCCCATGAAGACCTTCACCCCCGCGCAGCCGGGGAGTCTTTCGAGCATGGGCAGCTCGCCGACATTTTCGTGCGTGCCGCCGATATAGAAGGCGAAATCGCAATGCATGCGATTGGTCCCGGCGGCGATCTTGGCTTCGAAGGTTTCGCGCGTAGTGGTCAGCGGGTTGGTATTGGGCATTTCGAATACGCCCGTTACCCCGCCCATGACAGCGCTGAGCGAACCGGATTCGAGATCTTCCTTGTGGGTCAGGCCGGGCTCGCGGAAATGCACCTGGGTGTCGATGACGCCGGGCAGGATATGCAGGCCCTTGCAGTCGAGTGTTTCGGCCGCACTGCCCGCGACGGAGCCGAGCGCGGCAATCTTGCCGCCCTTGACCGCGATATCGGCCAGGGCCTCGCCATCCTGATTGACCACGGTGGCATTCTTGAAAATCGTGTCGTACTGCGCCATGTCTTTCGTCCCGCCGCTGGTCCATGTTCAGGGCCGGTTTAACACGGGCGTCCGACGAGGCAAGTCTCATGACCATCCATCTGCGCGCAGACCGCGCGCTGTTCCGCTTTTCCGGCCCCGAGGCGCATCGCCTGCTCAATGAGGTCGTGACCGGTGAAATTCCCAGCACTGGCGACGGTGATGGCGAGGTGGCTGCGGCCTGGGCGCTGCTGTCTGCGCAGGGCAAGATCCTGGCCGAGGGCCTTGCCGGACATGCGGACGACGCCCTCTGGCTCGACGTGCACCAGTCGGTCGCCGATGATTTCTTCAAGCGCATGAAGATGTATCGCCTGCGGGCGCAGGTCGTGATCGATGATCTGCGCGATACCCATCGCGTGGGGTTTGCGCAGGGCGAGGCGCCCGAGGGGCTTCGCCATACCGACCGGCTGGGCCCCATCGATATGGGTTGGCGGATCATCGCCCCGATAGAGGCAACGGAAGGCTGGGTGCAGAACGACACGTTCTACCATCAGCAGCGCATTGGCACGGGTATCGTCCATCAGGGCAATGACTTTCCCGCCAATGACGCTTTCGCCCACGATATCGGCATGGACATTCTCGAAGGCATCGACTTCGCCAAGGGCTGCTATGTCGGGCAGGAAGTGGTTTCGCGCATGAAGCATCGCGGCACGGCGCGCCGACGGCCTGTTATCGTTTCGGGCGTGGAGGCGCCGGCCGGCAGCGCCGTTGTCGCAGGGGGCAAGGAGGCCGGATCAATCGGCCAGGTGGTGGACGGGATGGCGGTGGCCATCGTGCGGCTTGATCGGATTACCGATCCCGGCGCGGTGACGGTCGAGGGCAAGCCGGTCGAGATCGCCCTGCCGGTCTGGGCCAATTATCGCCTGGGCGAGGCGGTTTCGGAAAGCGAGTAGTCACCATTCTCGAATCGCGCTGATCTGTTAAAGCTGGTGGCACCAGTCCACTAGCTTCGTCTGATGCCGATGTCCCGCCAAAGCACTCGTGCCTGGCAGCGTATGCTGTCCGGGCGTCGTCTCGACATTCTCGACCCCTCGCCGGTCGATGTGGAGTTGTCCGACATCGCCCATGGTCTGGCGCGTGTGGCGCGATGGAACGGGCAGACGATCGGGGATTATCCCTTTTCGGTGGCGCAGCATTCGGTGCTGGTGCTCGAACTGTTCCGGGCAGCCAATCCCGAGGTCGAGGCCGTGGCGCAAATGCAGTGCCTGCTGCATGACGCCCCCGAATATGTGGTGGGGGACATCATCTCGCCCTTCAAGGCAGTGATCGGGGGCAGCTACAAGGATGTCGAAAAGGGCCTGCTGGCCGCCATTTTCCTGCGCTTCTCGCTGCCTGCAACCATGCCGGCTGCAGTCAACAGGCTGGTGAAGAAAGCGGACCAGGAAGCGGCCTTTTTCGAAGCGACCAATCTGGCCGGATTCGACCCGCCCGAGGCCCGGCGCCTGTTCGGCGTGCCCAGCCAGTCCGCCTTCGATGTCGAGGCCTTCGACAAGCTCATCCGCCCCTGGCCGACCCAACAGGCGCATGAGCGTTTTATTGGGGCTTTCGAACAGATTAGCCGCGATATTTCTTCGACCTGACTGGTCTGTGCACATTAACCATAAATTAAGTATGACGGTGCGCCTCCGACACTTCATGGTTACTGCTTCGTTAAGCCAAGTGTGCCGAAGTGGAACAGTCCGGAGCGCCTGCCATGAACCTGCCGACACGCCATATGCTGATGGGGATGACCCTTGGCGCGATCTGCGCGACGGCCCTGGCCGCCATCGGACCGGGCTTCGTGCTGGAGACTTTTGCCGACGAAATGCCGGCCGGCTTTGATACCAGCAAATTGGTGAAGTTCGACGGCCGGGAGTATGAGGTCGAGTATGCCGACTGGGTGTCGACTGACCCGCTTTCAAGCACCACGGTAAAGAAGATCGAAGCCGGGCGGGTGAGCCATGTGAGCATCACCACCACGGCCACGGGCACCTATTCCACCGATGGCCTGACCTCAAAGCATGTGCTCTATCCGGGTATCGAGGTGACCGCGGTGGGCCGTGGCACGGGCACTTATGTACGGTTCTGGACCAATGGTGACTGGTACAACTTCAGAAGCCGTGCCGGCAATTCCATCATCCGCCTGAGCGGACCCGCCCTGCCCTGATGGTCTGTTGCGGCTAGCCGAACAGCCAGCCACGCTTGAACTTGTAGAACACGTGCAGGCCGATCTGCGTCACCTTGGTCATGCGCGGGGCCCAGGCCGGCCGGACATAGGTGGCGTGGTAGTGGGTCGCGTCGCCCACCTCGGTCAGATAGAGCTCGCCGCTGGTCACCTTGGCCGCGATTTCCTCGGCCTGATCCCAGGGGCGGCGCTCGGTCACGGTCTCGGGAATGCCGTCGCAGGCAAAGGAGAACTGGCACGCATTGCGGCGATTCTGGTTCTGGAACACGACGCCGCAAATGGTGTCGGGATAGCGGTGGTCCTTGACGCGGTTGAGAATGACCTGGGCCACGGCGACCTGGCCGCGATAGACTTCGCCGCGCGCCTCGAAATAGATACCGGTGGCCAGGCACCAGAGTTCCTTGTCGGACAGGCCCGCCATGGGCTCGCCCTGCAACTCGGTGACGGTCGCCGGCGCGCTGGCGCGGGCATAGGCCAACTGTTCGGGCACCGATTCGGGCAAGGTGACGTCGGCAAGGGTTTCGCCCTCGGCCTTGGGCGCGATGCCGGCAATGGCATCGAGCGCGGCAGCGGCATTGGGATGAAGCGACGCCACCGACATGCGCGGGCCGGACTCGGCATCTGCAGTGTCGCCCGCAACGGCAATGCTGGTTTGGCCCAAGGCGGCCGCATCAGCCGGCGCGCGCAGGGCGGCAATCTGCAGGCGCGCCTGCTCGAAGCTTTTCGAAATGGCCAGGGCATCGACCGCCGGGCGCAGACGGTCGGTTTTCTGGGCGCGATTGGGGCCGGTGAAGCTGGCGCTTTCAAACAGATGATTGACCGAGCCGGTGATGATGGGATCAACGCCGCTATAGCTCAGGCTGGCTTGTGCCATGGCAACAGGTTCGGCCTGTCCGGGCAGGCCTGCATTGCCCAGGGATGCCGAACCGGGTCCGATCGCTGCGCCGGCGAGACCGATATAGGCAAGGGGGGCAACAAGCAACATCATCGCCCCTCGGGCGAGGATCGCTGTTCGGCTAACCGCTCTGACCGGACGCTTGGGCGCCACCGGCCGGTGGGAAAGGGCCATATACTCTACTCAACGCTACGCAACACAACTCAAGCCCGGCAAATGTGACGCTCAAATGCCGATGGTTGTGATGATCGGTTATTAAGGTTAGCGCTGGGTAAATGGGGTTCGGGGCGCGCAAAGGGCGCGTTTGTGGCCGTGTTGCGGCGTGGGGTGCGGCAAATTGGGCGGCGACGGCTACTGCCCGCAGGCGGCGATGACCGGCGCTACTTCGTCGGCAAAATCGGCAACGCGGAAGCGTACCGTGAGCGAGCGCGTGGTGGCCGGGGTCACCCGAACGGTCAGGTTGGTCGCCCCGATCAGCCCATCAAGGAAGGTGCGCGCGTCGCGGGTGTTGTCGATCAGGATCGCGGTATTGTCCTCATTGACCGGCAGCGTCGAACTTCTGGCGCGCTGCAGGTCATATTGCAGGGTGATGCCGGTATCGCTGCCGAGCGCCGACATGGAATTGCCGGCAAAGCCGAAGGCGACCTGCAGAATATCGGCCTCGCAAAAGACCGTGATCGTTGCCGGGGCACGGCCGGTGGGGCGGGCGGGAATGAGCTGTTCGGACTGAAGAGTGACGCTGGTCGATTCGGGGATGACGCCGCCGGGGCGGAAGATGTCGTCATAGCAGACGAGACGTTCGGCATCATTGTCGATGGGTGCGCATTGCGCACCCGATTGTGCCAAACCTGGCTGCATAAGGCCCAAAAGCACTGGCAGCGCCAGAATGAGTGCAAAACTTCTCACGAACGCTAGGCCCTTCCCGTCTGTCCCGGCACGTTGCGGCCGGTTCTGTCTTACCATCGCATATAGGTATGCGATGGCAGCTATTTAAGCCGAAGCCTGGGCCAAGGTCAGCCGGGCCACCGGTACACGATAGGGTGAGCAACTGACATAGTCGACGCCCAAACCGGCAAAGAAGCGCAAGGAAGCCGGATCGCCTGCGTGCTCGCCGCAAATGCCGACCTTGAGACGTGGATTGGCTGCCCTGCCACGCGCGATGGCAATGGCGATCATTTCGCCCACACCCTTTTCGTCGATGGTGACAAAGGGGTCGCGTTCATAGACGCCCTTGCGCTGATAGGCGGCGAGAAAGGTCGGCGCGTCGTCCCGCGAGATGCCGAAAGTGGTCTGGGTCAGATCGTTGGTACCAAAGGAAATGAAGTCGACCATGGAGGCGATGTCACCAGCGCGGAGACAGGCGCGCGGCAGCTCGATCATGGTGCCGAAGGAAACCCGGATGCGATCAGTCCGGCCCATACCGGCATTGTCGAGAATGGTCATGATCCGCTCGCGTACCCAGGACACTTCGGTGGCCGTGGAAACGAAGGGCACCATGACCTCTACCACAACCGGCTGTGTCTGGGTTTCGCTGGCCGCACGGGCACCGGCGATCACGGCCTGCATCTGCATCTGCAGAATTTCGGGATAGGTGATGGCCAGGCGTACCCCGCGATGGCCCAGCATGGGATTGATTTCGGCAATGCGTTCTAGCCGCAAGCGCAGGGCGCGCACGGCCACGCCGAGCGAGGCCGCGGTTTCCTCGATTTCCTCGTCGGTGCGGGGCAGGAACTCATGCAAAGGCGGATCGAACAGGCGGACGGTGACCGGCAAGCCCTGCATGGCTGAGAACAGCGCCGAATAATCGCCGGTCTGGAAATCGACCAGGCCGGCAATGGCACGGGAGCGGGCATCTTCGTCTTCCGAGAGGATCATGCGCCTGAGCGCCACCATGCGCTCGGGCGAAAAGAACATGTGCTCAGAACGCGCCAGGCCAATGCCTTCGGCACCAAAGCTGAGGGCTGTCTGCGCCGATTCGACCGTTTCGACATTGGTGCGCACGGCGATCTTGCGGCTGGCGTCGGACCAGCCCAGCAGCGTGCCGATGGCGCCGCCAATCTGGGGTTGGGCCAATGGCAAAGTCCCGAGATAGACCGAGCCGTCGGTGCCATCGATGGTCAGCCGGTCCCCGGCGCGGAATTCGCGCTCACCAATACGGCAGACCATTTCGAGCGTATCGACCGTAAGGCTGCGCACTCCGGCGACGCAGGGCTTGCCGGTGATACGGGCAATCACGCCGGCATGGCTCGACATGCCGCCGCGCGCCGTCAGAATGCCGGTGGCTGCCTTCATGCCCTCAATGTCGGCCGGGCCAGTTTCATTGACCACCAGGATGCAATGCTTGCCCCGGGCCCGCAGGCGCGCCGCGTCATCGGGGTTGAAGGTGATGATGCCGCTGGCCGCGCCAGGCGAAACGCCCAACCCCATGGCAATGGGTGTCGCCTCCTCCGGCGCCTTCAATCGCGGGTGCAGCATAAGCGCGAGCCGGCCGGGGTCGACGCGCGATACGGCGCCCTGGGGCGTCCAGACCTTGCGTTCGACCCGATCCACCGCAGCTTGGAGATCGGCTCCGGCGCTGGCCTGCACGGGCCGCGCCGAGAGGAAGGTCACCTTGCCCCGGTGAATGGCCACCAGGCACGCCATGTGGCGCCCCGCCTTGGCATCGAGCAGGTCGACCAGCGCGTTCACATCATCGGGCAGGCGCGGCAGGGGCGCGCCATTCAAGGGCGCCGGACCCATGGCGCCGGTGGAGGCATTGCGGGTCAGGAATTGTTCGATATCGCCCTGCGCCACGGCCTGCACCAGAACGATCTGACGAGCCCGGTCATCCTCATTGCGCGGCGCGATCCAGCCACCGCCAAAAAATCCATAGCTTTCGAAGGCCTGCTTGATGGCCTTGGCAAGGGGCCGGGCGGGGTCGACAGAATCCTCGGGGGCAGTGGGTGCCGCGATGCCCAGCCGTGCCGGAGCCAGGCCGCTGTTGTGCGAAGAAGCCGAGGTACGCACCACCAATTGCGGGGCCGGTCCATCCTTGGCGACGAGCTTGAACAGGCACGCCACCCAATGGGTGCGCAAACGGGTGTCGCGCCGTGTGCGTTCGGCCTGCAGTTCCTCCCAGGCGGCGCGGGTGATGGCAATGGTGGGAACCGTTGGGAAACCGGCTTCGCCGACGCGGAAAATCCAGCGGGACTTGCCAGTGAGCAGCTTGAGCTGACCAGCGCTCAGGTTCGCCTTCCCCGTCGCCGGGGCAATCGCAAACATTTCCTGCGCCAAACTCACCTGGAACCGTCCCGGTCACTTACTCGAGCGCATATTGCCTATGCCCTGCCCCGGCTGCAACAGCACTTGACTTGCAAGTGCGGGGAAAGCATCTGATCTGGCATGGAAAAAAGGCCGCACCTTAACATTCTGCTCTGCGCCCCGCGCGGATTCTGCGCCGGCGTGGACCGCGCGATCCAGATCGTGGAACTGGCGCTCGAAAAATACGGCGCACCGGTCTATGTGCGCCACGCCATCGTTCACAACAAATATGTGGTGGAGGGCCTGAAGGCGAAGGGCGCTGTGTTTGTCGAGGAACTGGACGAGATTCCCGAGACCGAAGCGCCGGTCGTGTTCTCGGCTCATGGCGTACCCAAAAGCGTGCCGGCGGATGCCAAGGCGCGCAATATGTTCTTCCTCGATGCCACCTGCCCGCTGGTGAGCAAGGTCCATGTTGAGGCCTCGCGCCACCATGAGGAAGAACACGAAATCGTGCTGATCGGACACGCCGGTCACCCCGAAGTGATCGGCACCATGGGCCAGCTACCGGCCGGCGCTGTGACGCTGATCGAGACCGTGGAAGATGCCAAGATATTTACCCCGAAGGACCCCGAGACGCTGGCCTTCGTGACGCAGACGACGCTTTCGGTGGATGACACGCGCGAAATCGTCGCCGCCCTCAAGGCACGCTTCCCGGCCATCAATGGTCCGCACAAGGAAGACATCTGCTACGCCACGACCAACCGCCAGGAGGCCATCAAGGCGGTGGCACCGCTGGTCGATGCCATGATCGTGGTCGGCTCGCCCCATTCGTCCAATTCGCAGCGCCTGGTGGAAGTCGCCCTGCGCAATGGCTGCAAGGTCGCAACATTGGTCGACCGGGCCAGCGAAATCGACTGGTCCTTGTATGGCGACATCACCTCGCTCGGCGTGAGCGCCGGTGCGTCGGCCCCAGAAAGTCTGGTCGAGGAAGTGATAGATGCCTTCGCCGCGCGCTATGACGTGAAGGTCGAGACCAAGACCACGGCCGAGGAAAACATCGCCTTCAATATTCCCCGCGTGCTGCGCAATCTGGAAACGGCCTCCGGACGATGAGCCTTGATCTGTTCGAAACCGAGCGGCTGGTACTGTCCGGCTGGCGGATGGACCAGCTTGACGATCTGCTGGCATTGCACGGCAATCCCAATGTGTCGCGCTATCTGAGCTTGAGCGGAGCGCCCTGGACGCGCGAACAGGCCCAGACGGCGCTTCGCGGCTGGATCGAATTGTTCGAGACCCGGCAATTGGGCAAGCTGCGGTTGACCCGCAAGAGCGACGGCAAGTTCATTGGCCGCGCCGGATATGGGATTTATCCCCGCACCGGAGAACCCGAGATAGGCTACGCCCTCTTTGAAGAGCACCACGGGGCGGGCTATGCGACGGAAGCGGCGAGCGGATTGCGGGACTGGATCTTCCGGGAAACCGACGCGCCCCATTTCATCGGCTTTGCCGACACCAGAAACGCCCCCTCCCTCGCCATCCTCAAAAAGATCGGCATGGAGGAAACGCATGTCGAGGTCGAGCCGAACGGGCTCACCTGCCAGTTCCATATCTACAGGCGGCCAGACCATGTCTGATGGGGTAATCATTCACACTGACGGCGCCTGTTCGGGCAATCCCGGCCCAGGCGGTTGGGGCGCGATCCTGCAATTCGGCCCGCATCGCAAGGAATTGAAGGGCGGCGAGGCGCTGACCACCAATAACAAGATGGAGCTGACCGCAGCCATCGAGGCGCTGAATGCTCTGAGCCGCCCCTGCAATGTCGATCTCCATACCGACAGCCAATATGTCAAGAACGGGGTCCAGAGCTGGATTCATGGCTGGAAGCGCAATGGCTGGCGCACCGCTGACAAGAAGCCGGTCAAGAATGTCGAGCTGTGGCAGGCGCTCGACGAGGCCACCAAGCGCCACGAGATTTCCTGGCACTGGGTCAAGGGGCATGCCGGGGACGAATTGAACGAACGCGCGGACGAGCTGGCTCGTGAAGGCATGGCCCCATTCAAGCGCAAAAAGGCCGAGGGATTTACCCCGCCGTTTTAGTCCGCTGGGGTAGCAGGCCCTTGATACGCCCCCAAACCGGGCTGATGGCGTATCCCACCACCGGAATGAGCAGGGCGCCGAGCGCCAGGCCGATGATGAAATCGACCAAAGCGGTGGCCAGCCAGCCGGCGAGACCGGCAACGGCAGGGAACGCGCCCTCGGCCCAATGGGCAGCGGCTTCGATGATGTGCTCGGGGCCGGAGATGCCAAATTCGTAAAGGCCATGGGCGATGATGGAACCGCCGACCCAGGTCATTGCGGCGGTGCCGACCAGGCTCAGGGCCTGCATGAAAACCGGCATGGCGACCACGATGCCGCGCCCTGCCGCTCGGCCAAGTCCAGTCCGCGCCGATTTTGCGAGCCAGAGCCCCACATCGTCGGCCTTGATGATCAGCGCCACTGCGCCATAGACCAGCACCGTAATGCCCACGCCCGCGACCGCGAGAATGGCGGCGCGGCTCCAGAAATCATCCACTTCAATCGCCGAGAGAATGATGGTCATGATCTCGGCGGAGAGAATGAAATCGGTCTTGATGGCGCCGGCGATCTTCTGTTCTTCGAGCGAAGCGGGCGAGATGGCCGTATGCTCTATCGAAGCCTCGTGCTTTTCGGCCTCGTGCGGCGCGAAGAGGTGAAACACCTTTTCGGCGCCCTCATAACAGAGATAGGCGCCGCCAATCATCAAAAGTGGCGTGATCAACCAGGGCAGGAAGACCGAGAGCAGCAAGGCGGCGGGTAGCAGGAAGATCAGCTTGTTCTTGACCGATCCCCAGGCGATGCGCCCGACAATGGGCAATTCCCGCTCGGCCTTGAAGCCCTTGACATAGCTCGGGGTCACTGCCGCGTCATCGATGACGGCCCCAGCGGCCTTGGCACTGGCCTTGGCGGCCTGCCCGGCAATGTCGTCGAGCGAGGCTGCGGCGACCTTGACCAGGCCGGCAACGTCATCGAGGAGAGCGAGAAGACCGACCGACATGAGCGTGCTTTCCTAGCCTGCAACTTTGCCGAAATCGGCCACCAGATGCATGGTGTCGCGCAGACGCGCCAGCAGGTTCAGGCGGTTGGCCCGCACGGCGGCGTCCTCATCATTGACCAGAACGGCGGTAAAGAAAGCGTCGACCGGCGTCCGCAACGTGGCCAGCTCGGCCATGGCGCCTTTGTAGTCGTCTTTGGCCACCAGCGCGGAAACTGCGCCGTTCACGGCTTCAACGGCCGACGCCAGAGTTGTTTCCTCGGGCAGCTTGAGTGCGGCCTCATCGACCGCACCAGCATAGGCCTTGCCGTCTTTCTTTTCCTCCGCGGCCAGAATGTTGGCGGCGCGGCGGTAGCCGGCCAGCAAATTGGCGCCATCATCGGTCGCCAGCAGCGAGGACAGGGCTTCGACGCGCTGGGTGATCTGCAGCATGTCGTTGCTGTCGGCCGAGATGACGGCATCGAGCAGATCGTGGCGGGCACCGGCGTCGCGCAGCGACACTTTGAGGCGATCATGGAAGAAGCTGAGCAGATCCGGTTCGACCTCAAGCGGAAATTTCAGCCCGTTCTCAGTGATGATGCGGATGACGCCCAGCGCGGCGCGGCGCAGCGCGAACGGATCGCGCGAACCGGTCGGCTTTTCGTCGATCGACCAGAAGCCGGAGAGCACGTTGAGCTTGTCGGCCAGCGCGACGGCGATCGACACCGGTTCGGTCGGCACGCGGTCGGTCGGTCCAAGCGGCTTGTAATGCATCTCGATGGCGGAGGCGATGGCGTCGGGCTCTTTCTGGGCGGTCGCATAATAGCGGCCCATCAGACCCTGCAATTCGGGGAATTCGCCGACCATGCCGGTGACGAGATCAGCCTTGGCCAGCATGGCAGCCCGCTTGGTCAAATCGACATCGGCGCCGACCTTGGGGGCAATCTGCGCCGCCAGGTGCACGAGGCGCTCGACCATGGCGAACTGGCTGCCCAGCTTGGCGTGGAACACCATGTCCTCGAGCTTGGGCAGGCCATGTTCGAGCGGTATGGCCAGATCGCCCTGGTAGAAGAAGGCCGCGTCTGACAGGCGCGCGCGGATGACGCGCTCATTGCCGGCGATCACCACGGCGCCGTCATCGGCGGGGATGGTATTGGCCGTGATGATGAAATTGGGCGCCAGCTTGCCTGACCCATCGCGCAGGCAAAAGCATTTCTGATTGGCGCGAATGGTGGCGATGATGACTTCCTCGGGCAGCTTGAGGTATTCGGGATCAAACGAACCCATCATCACATTGGGCCATTCGACGAGCCCGGCCACTTCTTCGAGCAGGCCTTCGTCATGGATGACCGAAAGGCCCTGGGCGAAGGCCAGATTGTCGGCGTCAGTGCGGATGATGTCCTTGCGGCGGTCGATATCGAGAACGACCTTGGCCCGCTCCAGCGCGATCTGGTAGTCATCGAAGCGCTTGACGCGGATCGCATCGGGGGCAAGGAAGCGATGCCCGAATGTGGTCTGGCCGGACTCCAGGCCTGCCGCCGCAAAGGGCACGACGATGGGCTCGTCATTCTCGGTGCCGAAGGTTGCAGTGATGGCCCGCAGCGGACGCACCCAAGTAAAGCTCCCCGAGCCCCAGCGCATGGACTTGGCCCAGCCGAAATCGGTCAACACTTTGGGCAGAATGGACGAAAGCAGGTCAACGGCATCAGCGCCCGGCTTTTCGATCACGGCGACATAGAACTCGCCCTTTTTCGGGTCGCTTTCCACCTTGGCCTGATCGATGGAGCTCAGGCCTGCCGAGCGCAGGAAGCCATCGATGGCTGGCTGCGGCGCCCCGACCTTGGGGCCCTTCTTTTCCTCGCGCGTATCGGGCGAGCGGGCCGGCAGGCCAGAAACCGACAAGGCCAGACGGCGCGGGGTCACGAACGCCTTGGCGCCTTCATAGACCAGGCCCATATCGACCAGCGCGTTGGTCACGGCTTTCTTGAGGTCCTCGGCCGCGCGGCGCTGGAAGCGGGCGGGAATTTCCTCGGAGAACAGTTCGAGCAGCAGTTCGGGCATGGAAGGCAACCGGTGTTTGAAGGCGTGTGCGTGCTTAGCGTGGGGGCGACAGGATGTCTACCAGCCGCCACCGCCACCGCCGCCACCGCCGCCGCCGGAAGAGCCGCCGCCACCCGAACCGGACGAGCTGGCCTGGACCGGCTGGGCGGCGACCATGGCAGCGGCCATGCCGGCCGAGGCGCCCGAAACGGCCCGGGCGATATTGCCCGAATTGAACGAGCGGCTGCCTGAATACCAGTGCGGCGAATAGCTGCCCTTATCCGCGTCAGACACTGCATTACGGGCCAGCTCGCCTTCGAAATGCTCGGACCAGGGCTTTTCCACGCCCAGCGCGATGGCATAGGGCAAGAGCCGCTCGAAGCGCTCGATCGTCATGGGCGGTTCATCGACGATATTGAGCCGGTTTTTCTCGGCCGTTTCGAGATAGAGCTTGAGGCCGTCGATCTGGTCCATCAGCTTGCGCCCCTGCACGGTCGGGGCGCGCAGCAGGACTGTGAATACCACGCAGATCAGCACCATGGAGCCGGCCGCGAGCGCAGCGGAATTGATGGTGAAGCCGGTGAAGGTCTCCAAGGCCCCGCCGGCAAAATTGAAAGCAAAGACCGCCACAAACAGCAGGGCGATAAAGCGATTAAAAGCGCCACCGGCTTTTACGGCGCCGAAGATCACGCTGCCGATCACACCGAGGAAAATGCCGGCGAACAAGGCAATGAACAGCCAGATCGGCTCGAGCACATCGAACACGACCATGGCAACGATCATGGCTGCGGCGAACAGGAAACCGAGGCCCGCATAGCCCCAATTGTGGTTGAACCAGACCTTGCGATTTTCGCTTTCGATGGCGCTGGTGAACTCGGTGCGCTTGGTGCCAAGATCCTTACCATTGGCCTTGTCGAAGGTCACGGCGCCCTTGCCGTCGAAATAAGAGAACAAGACCTGTTCACCGACGGGGAGTTTTCGCTCCGGCTGCTTGCCGGTCACCGCAACGGTCAGGGTCTTGCCCGGATTGCGGACGGTGACCAGCCCCTTGACGCCCAGATTGAAGATGGCTGCCGTCATGGCGGTCCAGCCCGAATTGGAGAACCCCCATTTGTGCACGAAATGGGTCAGTGCGGGCGAGAAACCGCGCGGCGGATGAAACAGCGGAATGATGGTGCCCTTGGGCGGGTCGCGGCCGACGCGCAGCCAGGCGGTGAAGTTGTAGGCCAGCAGCAGCAGGACAGCGAGGACCGGCAGCCAGACTTCGCGCAGATCCGAGGCGGTTTGCAGGAGAGCATCCACGCCCTCTGGATAGGTCACAACGCCCTTCTGGAAGGAAACGGCAAAGCTCATGCCCTCGCCCGGGTCCAGTTGCCGCTGGGTACGGAAAATGGCCGTGTTGTCGGTTTCGCGGGTCATGGAGACGTCGCGGCCGGTGGCCCCGGCGACGCCGGTATAGGTGGCCATGTCCTCGATCACCGCGCCCTCGGGTAGGCGCACGCGCGCCACCGAAGTCAGAATGGGAAAATCCCAATAATTGCCGGTGGCATTCCAATAGAGTTCGTCACCTGTACCATCGGCAGTGGGCCGCGCCATGCGGTCCATGGTGTAGGCAATGGTGTAGCGATGCTCGCCCCTTTGCAGGAAGACGTCAGGGTCACCGATCCAGATGCGCTGGAAATCACCCATGCGCTCGACGCGGAACATTTCGGGCTGGCCGCCCCGCGTTACCGCGTCAACATCGAGCGTGATACGGATCTTGTTACCGCGCTCCCCGATCATGGTGACCGGGATGTCGCGATAGATGCCGCGCCGGATCTGATTGCCCTCGGCATTGACGTCGATGGTTTCAAGCACATCGACCGATCCGTCGTTCAACAGTTCGACATCGGCGGCAAAGGCGCGGATTTCCTCGCGCGCCAGGGCGGGCATGGCCAGCGCCAAAAACAGCGCGAGAACAGCGATCAGGCGGGGCAGAACAGGCATGGGGCTTAGAACTTCACCTGCGGCACAGCCCGCTCGGCCTCGTTCTCGAGCTCGAAATACTCGGCCTGTTCGAACTTGAAGGCATTGGCGACCAGATTGGAGGGGAAGCTTTCCACCTGGATGTTCAGATTGCGCACCGCGCCATTGTAATAGCGGCGGGACATCTGGATTTCGTCCTCGACGCCCTGGAGCGCCGTCTGGAACTCGAGAAAGGTCGTATTGGCCTTGAGATCGGGATAGGCCTCGGCAATGGCCAGCAGGCGCCCAAGGGCTGCGGATAGCTCGCCTTCGGCCTTGGCACGGGCCTCCGGGCCGGCAGCGGCGGCGCTGGTTGCTTTGGCGCGGGCATTGACCACGGCGTCAAGCGTTTCGCGCTCATGGGCCATATAGCCCTTCACCGTTTCCATCAGATTGGGAATGAGATCGGTGCGGCGCTTGAGCTGTACATCAATACCCGACCAGCCCTCGCGCACCATCTGCCGGTTGGACACCAGCGAATTGTAGATGACGACGGCGTAGCCGGCGATGCCGACCACGAGCAGAAGAATGACCCATTCCATGATTGCGCTCCCTCAAGCAATGTGCGGCGCAAACTGGCATTGTGGCCGGGGCTTTGCAACGCCGGTTTGATCGGTGGGCTTGACTTCCCGCCGCCAATCCCTAGCTTTTAGTCTATGAACACGCGCCAATGGCATCGCTGCAGCTTTCTTCACGCAAGCTATCTACCCTAGGCATGCCCGCGCCGGAGCCTGCTTAGGGCTTCTGAACACTTCTGTTCCGCCGCCGGCGCACCGTTCTCCAATATCAGATTCATACCACCCGCCTGCGCGGCGCCCTTGCGCGCGCGGCCCGACTTTTAGAAAGGACCCTCAAATGACTGAGATCCGCCGCGACCTGACCCCGCCCCTGACGCTTGGCCAGACCGACCACACCAAGCTCTACGCACTGGGTGAAGCCGGTCTCGACCGCAATCCGGATCTGGCCGAGATCCTGCTCACCGAGCTTGATCGCGCCAAGGTGGTCAATGACGCAAAACTGCCCGATGGGGTGGTGCGCATGGGCTCGCGCGTGACCTTCGAAACCAATTCGGGGCAGGAGCAGACCGTGACCCTGGCCTATCCGGTGGATGCCAATATCGAGGAGGGCCGCATTTCCGTGATGACCCCGATCGGGGTCGCGCTGATCGGCCTCAAGGCCGGCCAGTCGATCACTTGGCACGACCGCGCCGACAAGCGGCACAAGCTGACGGTGTTGAAGGTGGAAAGCGCCGCCCTGGCTGACTGACCAGCGCCCGTTTGGGGCCATAAACAGCCGGTCGCACGCCTCAAGGCATGTGACCGGCAATTTTGTGCTTGTATATTTAATGAGCGCTCATTAAATATATAGCCATGACAACGCAACCCAACAGACGGGGCCGCCCCCGAAAATCAGAAGGTCCGGATACGCGCGAGAAGCTGCTGTCCGCAGCGCTTGACCTGTTCGCGGCACAAGGCTTTGCCGCCACCAGTGTGCGGCAGATCGCTGAAGCGGTCGGCGTGCGGGACAGCGCGATCTATGGCCATTTCGAAGGCAAGCAAGCCATACTCGATGTGTTGATGGAGCGGGCCGGTCCGGGCGTACTGAAGCTCTCCGGCTTCGATGCGGCATCCATGGCCGCCGCGCCTCCGGACAAGGCGCTGCCCGGCCTATTCGGCCGCATCGTGGCGCATTGGGCCGAGCCGGAGGTGCGTAAATTCACCTCGATGATGCTGCGCGATGGTGCCGATGGCGCAGGCCGGGCCGTCGACTCTGTGGCGGAGCGCCTGACCCCGCTGTTCAGGGCCTGGCAGGCGGGCGGACATTTTGACGACCGGTTCGATGCCGACTGGCTGGCCTGGGAGGCCATCGCCCCGCTCGCCACCATCCGCCTGACCCTGATGGGCAGCACAGCCACGTCCGACGATCTCAACCGCGCCCGGCAGATGGCCGAGCGGCATGTCGCCCATTTTCTCGCCGTTCATCTCAAGTCAGGAGTTTCGCCATGAACAGCATGAACCATCCGCAGGATGCGGACATCACCGTGGTCAATGCCCATCTCAATTTTCCCAAGGTGCATCTGATTGCACCCAAACCGGCGGGCTATATCCACATCGCAGCCGAGATCGACCCGATCCGGCCCTTCGGTCTGGGCCCGGAGAGCCGGCGCAAGCGCGAGGCGCGGGCCTTGGCCCTGAAACTGGCCAAAGAGCTTGAGCAGGACGCAAGCGTGGTACGGGCCACGGTCTTCGTAGCCCGACTTATGCCTCCTGGCGCGCACCATCCCGAGGGCGTGCACAAGCCGGCTTTCGACCTGGTTGTGCTGATCGAAACCACCGACCCCGCTGCTGCGGAGACGCTGCAGGGCACGCCGACCTATGCCGAGCTGATCGCGGGGCTCAAGGCCCGGTCGGACTATCTGCACGTAACGCGGGCACGCAATGGCCGCCGGATCGGCTCGGTCGATTTCTCGCGCGACGGGGTGTTCTTGTTCAATTATTTCCATGGGGAAGAGCCCAACAAGCTCGTCCCGATCTGGGAATATACCGCCGGCTGGTTCGAAGATCGCACCGGGCTCGACAATTCGGAGTTACTGGTGCCGGAGGCAGGTCAGGGGTCGGAATATGGCCTGATCAACCATTGCCGCTGGGACCATTGGCACGACATTGTGCCGGACCTTGCGCTGCGCCCGACCTTCAAGAGCTATGTGCTGGACAATTTCGCCGCCAACGGCGTCTCGCCCATGCCGATCCTTTACGGCCTGGCGTGACCCCTGAGACAAGGCGGCGGGGCTACTCCGCGCCGCCGCCGGCGGTTTGCAGCCAGGCCTGGCCGCAGGCCTTGGCCAGCTCGCGGATGCGCAGGATGTAGCTCTGGCGCTCGGTGACCGAGATCACGCCGCGCGCATCGAGCATGTTGAAATTATGCGAGGCCTTGACGACGTGCTCATAGGCCGGGATCGCCATGGTCTGGCGATTGCCCTCGGCACCCTTTTCGAGAATGGCGCGGCATTCCTTTTCCGCATCCTCGAAATGGCGGAACAGCATTTCGGTGTCGGCCGCCTCGAAATTGTATTTCGAGCTTTCCTGCTCATTCTGCAGGAAGACGTCGCCATAGGTGACTTTCTCGTCCCCCCCGCGGCCGTTGAAGTTGAGGTCATAAACGTTCTCGACGCCCTGGACGTACATGGCGAGGCGCTCAAGACCATAGGTGATCTCGCCCGGCACGGGGGCACACTCGAAGCCGGCTACCTGCTGAAAATAGGTGAACTGGCTGACTTCCATGCCATCGCACCAGCATTCCCAGCCCAGCCCCCAGGCGCCAAGGGTCGGGCTTTCCCAGTCGTCCTCGACGAAACGCACGTCATGCACACTCTGGTCGAGGCCAATGGCGGCCAGCGAGTCGAGATAGAGCTGCTGGATATTGTCCGGCGAAGGCTTCAGGATCACCTGGAACTGGTAATAGTGCTGGAGCCGATTGGGGTTTTCGCCATAGCGCCCATCCGTGGGCCGGCGGGATGGCTGCACATAAGCCGCCTTCCAGTGCTTGGGACCCAGGGCGCGCAAAGTCGTCGCCGTATGGAAGGTCCCCGCGCCCATCTGCATGTCGTAGGGCTGCAGGATCACGCAACCCTGCTCAGCCCAGAATTGCTGCAGCGTCAGGATCAGACCCTGGAAGGAATTCTTCGGGTCCATGTGGGCGGGGCGTGAGGTCATGTCAAAAGTCCTGCAATGAAGCGGACAAAGCTCTAGTGGGGTGCGCTGGAGTGGTCAATGGCGCTAGTCGCGATCCCCGTCCTTTGGCCGATAGGTTCCGTCGTCGTCGCGTTTGAGGTCGATGACGCCGGGTTTGGCGCGTTCGGCGCGATCGCGTTCGCGGGCGATGCGCTTGGCTTCTTCGGCGTCGTGATTGAACTTGTTTGTCCAATCCTTCCAGATGCGGCGAATGCCGAAATAGATCAGCAGGCCGAGGCCGACAAAGAGCAATATGCGCAGGAGCATGCTTTAAGACCTAGAGACCGATCCGCGCCCACCAGGCGCGATCCTCGAAAGACGTGGTGACGTCCTCTACCATGCCCTGAGCGGAAAATCCCAGCCGAGGCAAAGCGAAGAAGGGACGTTTGGGCGCGATGGGCTTGAGCACCACTTCGGTGCCAAAGCGCTGCCGCAGGACGGTGTGCAGATCGCCGACGGCATCAACCAGGCCCAGTTCCACGCCTCTCAGGCCGGTCCACCATTCGCCGGTGAACAGGGTATCGTCATCGGCCTTGAGCCGACCGCGGCGCCCGGCCTTTACGTGGTCGATAAAGACCTGATGGATATCGAGTTCGAAACGCTTGATGCGCTCCACGTCCTCGGCCTTTTCGGGCAGGAAGGGGTCGAGCGTGGACTTGTTCCGGCCTGCGGTATGCACGCGGCGCTCGATGCCGAGCTTGTCGATGGCGCCGACAAAGCCGAAGGTCGCCATGATGACGCCGACCGAGCCGACAATCGAGGACGGGTCGACGAAGATCTCGTCCCCGGCCACGGCGATGAAGTAACCGCCCGAGGCGGCGGCGTCCTCGACGAACACCAGCACGGGTTTGTTGTGTTCATTGGCCAGATCGCGAATACGCTTGGAGATCAGCCGACTTTGAACCGGCGAACCGCCGGGCGAGTTGATGACGATGGCCACGGCAGGCGCCGATTTGATGGTGAAGGCCTTGGCCAGCAGGGGTTCGACCGTGGCGATATTGAGCCTGCCGGGGCGCTGTTCAGCGGCGATCACGCCCTGCAGGCGCACAACCGGAATGACGGGCGGGCGATGGATCAGTCGGCTCAGCCAATTGCGCTTGGTGCCCGCGGGCGTCTCGGTCATGTGTGCTCCCCTGGATGTTCAGGACATTTAGGCAGGCCCAGGCGCCATTACCAGTCCAGCGCCGCCGTGCCGCGCAAAATGGCGTCGAATTCGGGGGCAAAGCCATTGCCCTGGTCGCCATGCAGGGCGCGCGCGGCCAATAGTTTCAGTGGCGCGCGCGAACCCTTGGTGCCGCGCACAAGGACGCGAGATGAAGATGCACGTGGCCGCGGGCAAAGCGGCAATATCACAATGCCGCCAAAACGACGATCAAAGGCCGCCAGCAGGGCCGCGAGGCCTTCAGCGGGATAGATGAAGATTGCCGTGCCACTCGCGCTGGCCGCCGTCGCAGCGCATTTCACCCAGGTTTCCAGACTATCCGCGTCCATGTGGCGCGCATCGGCGCGCGCATTGTCCGGCGCATGCGTGCCCTGCCCTGCGCCGAAATAAGGCGGGTTGGCGATCACCACATCATAGGCATTGTCCTTAAGACCAGCGGCGCGCCGGTCCGAGCCCTTGGCCAGAATATCGAGGGCCAGCACATCGGCCCGTCCAGCAAGGCCGTTCTGGTCGACATTGTCCCGTGCCAGCGCCAGCGTCGCTTCGTCCCGCTCGACCAGACAGGCCTTTTCGGCGAGCCTCATGGCCAGCGCGCTTAGCCCGGCCGTCCCCACGCCCGCGCCCAGATCGAGCAGATTGCGCGTGCCCGCAGGCACGGCGGCGCCGGGCAGGACACTGTCCAGTCCAGCGCGAAAACCGTTGCGGGGCTGCGACAGAGTGAGCCGCCCGCCCAAAAAGGCGTCGCGCGTTATGGTTTGATGTTTTACAAACTGGGCAGGCTGGTCTAGGGACATCGCAACCGGAAGGCTGGTTTTGCCCGAACCATACATGGCTGGGCATGGCGGTCTCAACCCGAATTGCCCTTCAGGCATCAAGGACTTTATGGCGGTGTCAGTTCTGCCCCAGATCAATCAAACGCCAGAGATGAACCCGGTAGAGCGGTTGATGGCCGCCACTGCGGACGATATGGCGCGCGTCAATGCCCTTATTCTGGAGCGCGCCGAGAGCCATGTGGACATGGTGCCCGAGCTGGCGCGCTACCTGATCGAGAGTGGTGGCAAGCGCCTACGGCCCATGCTGACGGTCGCCGCCGCAATCCTGTTCGGCAAGGGCAATGGCAGCGCCATCAATTTTGCCGCCGCTGTCGAGTTCATGCACAATGCCACGCTCCTGCATGACGATGTGGTGGACGAAAGCGACATGCGCCGTGGCAAGCCGGCGGCCCGCATGGTCTGGGGCAACAAGGCCTCGATCCTGGTTGGCGACTTCCTGCTCGGCCAGGCCTTTATGATGATGGTGGAAACCCGTGATGTCGATGCGCTCGGGGTGCTGTCTGCCGCCTCCGCCGTGATGGCGGAAGGTGAAGTCTTCCAGCTCGCCAAGACGGGCGATCTCGATACCTCTGCCGCCGATTATGCCGAGGTGATCCGCGCCAAGACCGCCGTGCTGTTCGAGGCCGCCTGCGAGGTGGGCGCCATGTCGGGCGGGGCTGACGAGGCCGGCCGCAAGGCGCTGGCGCTTTACGGGCTGGAACTGGGCAATGCCTTCCAGCTTGTCGATGATGCGCTCGATTATGGCGGGCAGTCGGGCACGCTGGGCAAGAATGTCGGCGACGATCTGCGCGAAGGCAAGATGACCCTGCCGGTCATCCTGGCGTTGCAGGCTGCCAGTGAAAGCGAGCGCGCGCTGATCGCTTCGGCTTTGGGCAATGCGGACGCTACAGATCTCGAAGTGCACCAGGTGGTGGCTATCTTCAACCGCTACGAGACGCTGAAAAAGACGCTGGAAAAGGCGCAGGACCATGCTCGGGCCGCCATTGCCGCGCTCGATCAACTGCCCGACAGCGAGATGAAATCCATTCTCGCTGATGTGGTGGTGCACAGCGTCAGCCGCGCGAGCTAGCTCTAGAAGCCCTGCCGATATCCGAGCATGAGCCCGGAACCGCTCTGGCCGACGATGTGGCCTGCGCTGATGGCATGTTTGAGGCCAAGGCTGAACGAGGCCTGGTTGGGCAATCTGGCCTGGTAGGACAGTCCAAGATCGATTTCCCGGCCGGATGACGCCAGCTCGGCGCTCGCGGTCTGGTTGACGATGCTGCCATCGGCCATGCGGGCAACCGGGCGGGTCATTTCCACGGTGCCGGTTTCGATGCGCAGCGGCTGAGACACGGACAGGGTCAGGCGGTCACCCGCCGCCAGCGCATCGGCGAAACTGGCGCCGATCTCCATGCCGGAAAAGGTCAGGCCCGACAAATTCGAGACCAAGCCGCTGCCGCCGCCCTGGCGCGCCACCGCGCCATATTCGAGGCGGCCGAACAGCGACAGACCCGGCGACACCGGCTGTTCCACCCCCAGGCTCAGTGCGCCGATTGCGCTGCCGGATCCGAAATCGAAGGCTGCGCCGCCATCGAGTCCCATCACCGCTCCATGCTCCCCAGCGAGGCTCGCGCCGAGGCGAACCTGCCCGCTGCCAAACGGCAGGGAGAGTGTCATGCCGGCCCCGGCCAGTGCGCCATTGTCCACCGCACCATGTTCGGCAGCAAAGCCATAGGTGGTCAGTTCGCCTGCCGCACCAACCGGGGCGATCGAGGCGACCAGCAGGCTTTCGCCTGCCATGGAAAGCACCGATGCCTCGCCACCCGCCCCGGCAAAGCCGGTCACCGTTCCGGCCAGGTCACCGGTATGGATGAGGTTAAGCCCGTCATGCCCCTGGTCGATGCTGGCCTGACCGGGAAGTCGCGGCAATACGATTGAGGGTGCGCTCTGCACGGCGCTGGCCGAAGACACGGAAAAGGCGCGGTTGAGCGCATCGAACACCGCCAATTGCTGCGGCTCGAGCGCGCGGTTGAGAGAATCGCCAAAGCTGGCCGGCGCCACGATGGTGCTCTCGGACAGGCTATGGCGTTCCGCGCTGGCAACGCTGGCGCCACTCAGCACCGAGACTGAGCCGATGGGGCTCAGGGCCGCCCGAATATCCATTACGCCGTGCCCCCATTCGGTCGAATAGGCATGGGTAACGCCATTGCCATAGTCGATCGTGCCGACAAGCGGGACGCCCTGGGCGGCAAACCAGGAATTGTCCGCACTGGCCAACAGGCGCTGCGCCCATTCGGACGGTGTCATGTCGGGAAAGGCCTCGGCCAACAGCGCCACGGCTCCGGCCACCTGGGGCGCGACGAAGGACGTGCCGAAGCCGCTGCGATAGTCGGTGTCGCTGCCATTCCAGGCGGCGGTCGTGATGCCATCACCGGCCAGGCAGAACTTGGCCGCCAGGCCGCACGCCGCCGATAGCCGAACCGCGCGGGTAATGTCGCCGCTGCCGTTGACCTCGAAATAGCCATTGGCTGCCGCGATCCAGGCTTCGGCCAGGCGGTTTTCGAAGTAGGGCAAGGTCGCCATGACATCGCCCGAGGTCAGGCCGTTATTGTTCGACAGCGCCCAGACGATGACGCCCGTGTTCTGGAAACTATCCAACGCGTTGATATAGCTCTGCCAATTGGCCGATCCCTCGTTCCTAAGAACGGCATTGAGACCCTGAGCGGTTGTGGCACCGGGATTGTTCTTTAGGTAGGTGTCCAGGGTCAGTGACGAGACTTCGAACCCCCACGAATTGTTCTGTGCGACTGCATTCAGTCCTGCCGCCGCAAGGGTGCCCGTGGTCACATTGGCAATGTCGAAGCCTGCACCGGTTGGCGCGAATGAAGTGAGGTGCAGATCGGCCCCGGCCGCCACGCCATGCATTCCGGCGCCATCTTTCACCCCTGCGGCGAGCGAAGCGACAAATGTGCCGTGTCCCTCATCGGGCAGCGCGCCGGTGGTGTTGATGGTCTTGCCGGCAAATTCCTGATGGGACAGCCGAAAGCCGTCATCGACGATGGCGATGGTTTCGCCCGCACCGGTCAGCCCGGCCGAATGGGCCCAGTTGACGCCATGGAGCACAAAAGCCGCCGACTGCGTGCCCGTCGGCGTGACGCCACACCCAACCGTGGCGCAGCTTGCATCGCTGGCGCGAAATTCGGCCGAGGCGGCAAATGCGGCGGCCTGCGCGGCATTGAAGGTGACGCTACGGGTGCCCCAGGTGGCACTGGGTGCGGGGGTGAAGACGTAGCTCGGCACCGAGCTCGATGCGCTGCTACCGCCAGATCCGCCGCTCGACGACGACGAACCGCCGCCCGAACAGGCCGCCAACACGATGGTCAGGCCGAGGGCCGCAACGGGCTTGAAAAGGGTCGAAAAAGGCACGCTCTCGGAATCCGCAACGATGGAACATCGCCGACTGCCGCCGGCGCGTCCTCCAATAAATGCGCCCCCAAGATTTAGTAGCAGAAGCCGCGAATGCCCAAAACCGGCGATCAGCAGTTATGCAATCACATTTGCTGAAGGTTCGGGTTCAAGCAGTCGGAACGGAAATGGCGGCTGCCGCTGCCCAATAGTCCGGATATCGCCGCCGAATGTGATTGGCCGCCTCATGCGCCTGCCCTTCCGAGCCGAACAGGCCGAAGACGGTGGCGCCGGAGCCGGACATGCGCGAGAGCATGCAACCGGGAATTTCGGCCATTTCCTCGATGAGGATACCAATCTCGGGCACCAGCTTGACCGCCGGCGGCTGCAGGTCATTGCGCGTCTCGTTGAGCCACAGGCCAAGCTGCGCCGGTCGGGTCAGGGGCGCGGGCAGTGCCGGCAAGGGATAGTTATCGTGGGCGCGCAGCCGGCGGAACACATCGGCGGTCGCCACCGCCACGCCTGGATTGACCAGCGCCACATGGAGTTGCGGGAAATCGGGCAATGGCGAGAGGATTTCACCCACGCCGCGCGCCACCAGCGGCCGCGAGAGCAGGCAAGCGGGCACATCGGCGCCCAGCGTGGCCGCCAGATCGGCCAGATCGGCAACCGGCACTGGCTCGGCGGCCATGCCTGCCATGATGCGCAGCGCCGCCGCCGCATCGGCCGAGCCGCCCCCGATCCCGGCAGCGACCGGCAGGTTCTTGGTCAGTTGCAGATTGAGACCCGGTGGCGAAAGCTCCGGCCAGCGGGCGCGAAAGGCCGCAATGGCCTTGAGCACCAGATTGTTTGGCCCGGCGCCAAGACCCCGCGAAAACGGACCGGAAATGGACAGGCCGTCCTCATCCGCCGGTGTTGCTTCGAGCTCGTCGAAAATATCGGCAAAAACGATCAGGCTTTCGAGATCGTGATAGCCGTCTTCGCGCCGACGTGTGACATGCAGCGCCAGATTGATCTTGGCTGGCGCCGTCTGAACAATGGCCTCGACCATGTGCGGACTATTGGGTCTCGGAGGCGGGCGTCAGCCCCTCGGCAAGCTTGGGTCCGACCCTTTCGGCAACATTGCCCGCCTCGTCGACGGAGCGGGCGATGTTCCACTGGAAGCGCGCTTCGAGCTTGCGCCCGACTTTCCAATAGGCATCGCCCAGATGGTCGTTGATCTCTGGATCATTGGGCAGCAGCATGACCGCGCGCTCAAGCGTTTCCACGGCCTCTTCCATTCGATCGAGCTTGTAAAAAGCCCAGCCGAGCGAATCGATGATGTAGCCATCCTGCGGCTGGGCGGCGACGGCGGTCTCGATCATCTCGAGAGCCCGCACCAGATGCATGTCCTGGTCGATCCAGCTATAGCCCAGATAATTGAGGACCTGGGGCTGGTCCGGATTGAGCTCGAGGGCCTTGAGGAAGTCGGCTTCGGCCTTGGGCCATTCCTTGGCGCGCTCATAGGCGATGCCGCGGACATAATAGAAGCGCCAATCAGCCGGGGATTCACCGCCGGTAATCTCCAATGCCTTGGAATAGGCCTCGGCGGCCGCCAGATAATCCTCATCATAGCGCAGCAGATCGCCCAGAACGGAAACCGCATCGAGATCATCGGGGCGCGTCGCGGCGATGTTTCTGAGACGGCGAATGGCTTCGGCGCGATCACCGGTGGCATCCAGATTCTGCGCCACGCGCACGACAGCCATCGGCTTCATGGCCGAATTGGCGGGAATGGCGTCGTAGATCTGGTTGGCGGCCTGATGCTGGCCGGCAATGTCGAGCAATTGCCCCAGCGCCAGCGAGATGACATCGGCGCCCGGATCGAGATAGACGCCAAGGCGCAAGAAGACCAGCGCCAGATCGGAGCTGCCATCGCGCGACAGGGCCACACCAATGCCGTGGAACATTTCGGCGGCGCCGATCTGCACATTGGCGGCGAAAATACCGGGCCGCCGGCCAGCCTCAATCGATTCGCGGACGATTTCGATGATGGGGTGGGTCAGACCCTCGCTCTCGAAGGCGTCGAGCACATCCACGGCCTCGTCGAAGCGTCCGGCATTGGCCAGCATGCGGGCATAGACTTCGGCCATGCGCGCCACATAGGGCTCGGCCTCAAAGGCGCGCGCGGCCAGCTCCAGCGCAAGTTCGCTATCGCCTGCGGCTTCGGCCATCAGCGCGCGATGGAACACCAGGAACTCGTCGAGCCCGTTGGCCCCGAGTTCCTCCATCAAAGCCTGCGCATCATCGCCGCGATTGTCGCCAACCATGGCCCAAGCACGAAGTATGCCAGCGGTGATGCCGCTGAAACTGTCCTGCGAAATCTGGCTGAGCTGCCGCACGGCCGAATCGTAGCGCCGCTCCTTGAGCGCCTCGGAGGCGACGACCAGTTCGGCCAGCTCATTGGCCGGATCGAGTTCGAGCATGCGGCGCGCAGTGGATGCGGCCTTGCCGATCTGCCCGTCGGTCGCGAGCGCCACAAAGGCCCGCTCGACCAAAATAGGATTGTCCCAATCGGCCTGGGCAGCGTCGGAGAAATAGCGCGCGGCTTCGTCGGTCCGCAGATCCTTGAGCGCCTGCTGCCCGGCCATGTAGGAGCCGGTGACGCTGGGCCGGAACAGTTTGAGCATGTCCTGCGCGGCCTGCCGCAGCCCCGCAGATGCCTCGCTCTGGGCCGCCAGGGGCGTCGCCATCAGGGCAAGCATGGCAGCCATTGCGAGGCGCCATACCGGTCGATTGGAAAGCAGGGTCACGTGCTCAAATTCTCCCTATGCCGTTGCCGGCTGCGTTTGGGCGCAAAGATTGTCCGTTTTGCGACTGCGCCGCAAGGGCAGCGCCCGCTTCGCATGGTCACATTCCGCTGTAATTGGGCCCGCTGCCGCCCTCGGGGGGCACCCAGGTGATGTTGCGGGCCGGATCCTTGATGTCGCAGGTTTTGCAATGCACGCAATTGGCCGCGTGGATACGGAAGACCGGCGCGCCGTCTTCCTCGGCCATTTCATAAACGCCTGCAGGGCAATAGAGCGGCGCAGGCTCGCCATAGCGCGGCAGGTTTTCGCTGACCGGCACGGACGGGTCAGCCAGTTTGAGGTGTACCGGCTGATCCTCGTCATGGGCGAGATTAGCCAGGAATACCGAGGATGATCGATCAAAGGTCGTTGTGCCATCGGGGCGGGAATATTGGCGCGGCGTGACTTTATCCAAAGTCTTGAGCTTGGCCGAATCAGGCGCGTTCCAGCGCAGCGTGCCGAAGGGCGAAAAGCGCAGCACGGTCTGGCACCACATGTCGACGCCGCCCAGAAACGCGCCAAGCAGCGTGCCGAACCGGTTCCAGAGCGGCTTGAGATTGCGCACGCCGGTCAGTTCTTTTTCGATACCGGTCGAGAGGACGTGATGGCCGAGATCGGCAATCCGGTCATGCTGGCGCCCGGCGGCAATGGCATCGCCCACAGCGTCTGCCGCGCCGATGCCGGAGAGGATGGCGTTGTGAATTGCTTTGAGGCGCGGGGCATTCATGAACCCGGCCGCACAGCCGATCAGCCCGCCGCCTTCGAAGGCCAGATCGGGGATGGCCTGCAAACCGCCGGCGGTCAGCGCGCGCGCACCATAGCTTATGCGGGTTGCCCCTTCGATCAGGCGGGCGATGGAGGGATGGGTCTTGAAGCGCTGGAATTCGTCAAAGGGCGAGAGCGTGGGGTCGGCATAATCGAGATGCACGACCAGCCCGAGATAGAGCTTGTTGTCCTGGGCGTGATAGGCAAAGCCGCCCCCGCCGGTCGCGTTATCGAGCGGGAATCCCAGATAGTGGTCGACCCGGCCGGCCTGGTGCCGCTCTGCTGGAATTTCCCAGACTTCCTTGATGCCAAGGCCAAATTTTTGCGGGCTGGCACTCTTGTCGAGCGCGAAATCGCCGATGATCTGCTTGGCCAAGGAGCCGCGCGCGCCTTCGGCGATCAGCGTGTACTTGGCTTCAAGCGCTATGCCTGCTGCGTGTCCGGGCTTGGGATTGCCTTCTGCATCCAGGCCAAGATCGCCGGTGATGATGCCGCGTACCGGGCCATCGCCGCTTCGCAGCACATCGACCGCCGCTGTCATGGGGAAAATATCGACGCCCAGTTCAGCCGCCTGTTCACCCAGCCAGCGCACCAGATCGCCCAGGCTGACGATAATGCCATCCATGGTCCGCATCTGCGGCGGTACCAGCACGTGGGGGAAGGCGAAATCAGCCGACTGGGTGAGAAAGTGATAGGTGTCCCTGGTTACATCGGGACCAACCGGCGCGCCCTTGAGGCGCCAATCGGGGATCAGCGCATCGAGGCCCACCGGGTCCATCACCGCGCCCGAAAGGATATGCCCACCGATTTCGGCTGCCTTTTCCACGACCGTGACGGCAAGCTCGGGATGACGCTGCTTGAGCCGAATGGCCGCGGCCAGACCAGACGGACCGGCGCCGACGATCAGCACATCTGTCGGAAGCGTTTCGCGATTGCCGGCTTCTGCCATTGGAAATGCACCTTTGGGGCTTGGAGGGCGACTGGTCGCCTTGAACGGGGTGTGACATAACGGGCCCAATGTCTCAAGATCGACCGCTCAACAATGCCGAACTGCTCTCGGTGCTCGACTGGTATCGGGCCGCCGGGGTGGATTTGGCCGTGGTCGACGAACCGGTCGACCGCTTCGCCCAGAAGCCGCCAATGCCAGCGGCCATGCCGCCGCGCGCGGCACCGGCCGGTGAGGCACCGGCAGCGCCCCCACCCCTTGCCGGCCCGGTTGGCGGCGACCCAAGCGAGGCGCGTCAGCTTGCGGCGTCGGCCCAAACGCTCGACGCACTGCGCGCTGCGCTTGAAAGCTATGATGGCTGTGGGCTGAAATTCCGCGCCACGCAACTGGTGTTTGCCGACGGCAATCCAGACGCCAAAATCATGCTGATCGGCGAAGCACCGGGAGCCGAGGAGGACCGGCAGGGCAAGCCGTTTGTCGGCCGGTCGGGGCAATTGCTCGACCGCATGCTGGGCGCCATCGGGCTGGACCGAACATCGGTCTATATCGTCAATACCGTGCCCTGGCGCCCGCCCGGCAATCGCACGCCGACGCCCGAGGAAATGGAATTGTGCCTGCCCTTCCTGAACCGGCAGGTGGAACTGGTCGCGCCCAAACTGGTGATGACGCTGGGTGGCCCAGCAATGCAGACCGTGTTCAAGACCACCAGCGGCATCATCAAGATGCGTGGCAAATGGCAGGACGTCACCATTGGCGCCCATACCGTCCCGGCCCTGCCCACGCTGCACCCGGCCTATCTGCTGCGCAATCCGCCGGCCAAGCAACAGGCCTGGCGCGACCTGCTGAGCTTCCGGCAGCGGGTGGACGAGCTCGGGCGCGCCTGATCCTGAATTCGGGACTATCCAGCGCAACTGAACGCGCTATGGTCGCGTTCGTGTGATTTGCAACGCTCTATTCGAAGGCCGAACTGCGTCATGGCTTCCGTCGTCAAGATTTATGCCCTGTTCCTGGGGTCAGCCCTGCTCATGTTCGGTGGCGGCCTGCAGGGACTCCTCCTGTCAGTTCGCGGCGCTGAAGAGAATTTCTCGCTTTTGGCGCTGGGCCTGATCGGCACGGGTTGGTCGATCGGCTTCGTGGCCGGTTCCCTGACCGTGCCGCTGGTGGTGCGCAAGGTGGGGCATATTCGCGCCTTCTCGGTGATGGCGGCGATTGGCACTGTCACCATTCTGCTCAATCTGCTCTGGATCAACGACGTCAGTTGGATCTTGCTGCGCGCCCTCAGCGGCTTCTGCTTCGCCGGCGCGGCGATGATCGTGGAAAGCTGGCTCAACGAGGTGGCCGACAATCGCAGCCGCGGCACGATCTTTTCGATCTATGTGACCATCAACATGGCCGCGTCGACCCTGGGGCAGATCGCCATGTCGGTCACCGGCACGGCGGGTTACATACCCTTCATCATCGGCGCGATCAGCTTTATCTGCGCGGTCCTGCCCACGGCCCTTACCTCCAGCCCGCAGCCCAAGCCGCTGCAATCGGCGCGGGTGGATATTGGCCTACTCTATCGCACCTCGCCTGTCGCTGCGATCGCGGCCTTTTCGGTCGGCATGGCCAATGGCGCCTTCGGCACGCTGGCGCCGGTCTATGGCTATCAACAGGGGCTCGATGCGGGCGGCATTGCCTTGCTGTTCGCCGTGGCGGCAATTCTGGGTGCGGTGGCGCAGGTGCCGTTCGGGCGCCTGTCCGATCGCATCGACCGGCGGCTTGTGCTGATTGGCCTGGCCGGATTTGCGGCCGTGGTGGGCGCGCTGATCGTGCTGATCAACCCCGGCGCCGGCTGGGGCATGTATGTGCTGTTTGCCGCCTATGGCTTTGCGGCCAACCCCATCTATGCGGTGGCGGTAGCCCACGCCAATGACTTTGCCCGCGATGGTGATTTTGCCAAGATTGCCGGGGGCATGCTGCTTATTCTGGGGGTGGGCCTCGCCATCGGCCCTGCGGTTGCCTCGCTGATCATGGGCGCCTGGCACCCGGTCGGCCTGTTCCTGGTGACCGCCACATTCCATGGGGCACTGGCGGGCGCTGCCTATCTGCGGATGCGGGTGCGCAAGAGTGTGGACGCTGCCGAGCGCGCGCCGTTCCAGGCGATGAGCGACAAGCAGGTGACACCCGAGACCTTTGTTCTGGACCCGCGTGCTGATAGTGAAGCCGACGAGTTCGTGGCTGGCGGTGAAGATCCGGTGCCTGAGGAATTGATCGAGACGCTGGAGGATGATGGCGATGTTCAGAACGGAAAAGTTTGAGGACCGGGCCTTCAAGCCACTTTCCATCGCCGTCATTGCCGTATCCGACACGCGCACGCTGGAGACCGATACCGGCGGGGCGCTGCTCAAATCCCTGCTCGAGGCCGATGGGCATCACTGCTTCGAACGGCAGGTGGTGCGGGACGAGATCCAGCTCGTGCGCGCCGCCGTGCAGACCTATGTCGCCAACCCCCAGGTCGATGTGATCCTGACCACCGGTGGCACCGGATTTTCCGGGCGCGACATCACCCCGGAAGCTGTCGAGCCGCTGTTCGACAAGCGCATGGAAGGCTTTTCGGTGCTGTTCCACCAGTATTCGGCGACCACCGTGGGTACATCTTCGCTGCAATCGCGCGCGACGGCGGGGCTGATCGGCACGACGTTCGTCTTCTGCCTGCCCGGTTCGCGCGGCGCATGCCGCGACGCCTGGGAAGGCATTCTCACCCACCAGCTCGATTACCGCCACAAGCCGTGCAATTTCGTCGAACTGATGCCCCGGCTCGACGAGCGCTAGGGTCTGGTCACGCCGCGCTGCGGCTGATTGGCTGCAGCCTGTCATTGCGGGCGAACATTACCTGGTTCCGGCCCGCTTCCTTGGCGGCATAGAGCGCCGCATCGGCCCGGTTGAAGGCCGGCCGCCAGGTCTCCTCATCGAGACCGGCTTCGGCCACGCCCAGGCAAATCGTGACCTGCCGGTCGATGCCGGTCGGTCGCCAGTCATGGCCGGCGCAGGTCACGCGGATGGCATGGGCCAGCGCGCCGCCTTCGCTCAAGGATGCCTGCGGGACAACCACCACGAATTCCTCGCCGCCAAAGCGGGCAATGATCGCCTTGTCCGGCAGGGTCGAGCGCAGGATATCGGCCAGCCCGACCAGCACCAGGTCACCGGCATCATGGCCATAGCGGTCGTTGATCTGCTTGAAGTGATCGATGTCCACGGTCAGGAGGGCACCGCGCTGGCGCTTCGCGATCAGTGCTTTGGTTGCGGCATCGAAGCCGCGCCGGTTGAGCAGCCCGCTCAGCGGGTCGCGATCCGCCGCCTCGCGATATTTCGCCATGGCGTCGAGCGAGTAAGTGGCCAGAGCCGACAGGCCGAACCAGATGCCGAACACGCTACCGGTCAGCTGCATGACATAGGCGTATTCAGTGCCAAACACCTGCGCCACCTCTACCTGGGCCGGAAACACCAGACCATAGGTGATCGCCGAAAAGAGGTTGATCAGCACGCTCAGCAGTGCACACAGGCCGAGCGTGATATCGACGCTGCTGCGCATGTGCCGCCAGGCGAGCAGGCCGAAAGCGAGTAGTACGCCCACCCCCATATCGATGGCCAGCACACTCAGGGCGAGGCTGTCGAAGACCATGACGGCGATCAGATCCAGCCCGAGAAAGGCGAGCAACACAATGGTCCGCATCGCGCGCCGCAAGGGTTGGCCATGGCGGGCCAGGATCGCCTCGCCAAACATGGAATAGGACACCAGATAGCAGGCGTCCGAAAGAACAGTCTGAATGGCGGGATCGAAGGGCGGCAGATAGAGCAGCGCAGCGAGGGCGCTCAAGCCATAGGCCAGTCCCCAGCGCCAGGCCGAATCGATGCCGGTCCGCTGCAGCCAGTAGAACACGGCAGCAAAAGAGAGCTGGATCAGCGGCGCCAGGATGGCGAAATTGTCTTGGGTATCCATCGGACATCCTCCAGCTCCAGCACTATCCCGCATTGGTAATGAAATGGTTGGCGCCAAGAAAAACTCCCGCCCTTTTGGGGGCGGGAGTTGGAAAGTCCTTGCTGCAGGGTAGCGTCAGTGACCGCCGCCATGTCCGGGCGCGCCACCCTCGGGCTTGCGGATGAAGAAGGCCGCGAGGATAGCAAAGAGCGAGATGATCGCGCCGACCAGGAACGCGGCGCGGATGCCGCCGGCCAGGGCCTCGACCGGGTCCACCCCCTCGGCCGTAAGCGCCGCAGTGCGAATGGTCATCAACGCCACGAACAGGGCAATGCCCGCCGCGCCGGCCAATTGCTGGATCGAGCCCAGCACAGCCGAAGCGTGCGAATAAAGTTCCATGCGCACCGAGCCCATGGACGAGGTGAAGACCGGGGTGAAGATCAGCGCAAGGCCGACACTGAGCACCACATGACCGGCCAGCAATGCCCAAGGCGCAGTGTCCTGCCCCACAGTGGTCAGCGCCCAAAGCACGGCCGAGACCAGAATAGCGCCCGGCACAGCCAGCACCTTGGGACCGACGCGGTCATAGAGCCGGCCGACGACCGGGCCGAGCAGGCCCATAATCAGACCGCCGGGCAGAAGCAGCAGACCCGTTTCGAGCGTATCGAGCCCGACCACGTTCTGGGTGTAGATGGGCAGCAGGATGACGGTGCCGAACAGGGCCATCATGGCCACAGCCATCATCGAGACCGACACGGTGTAGTTGCGCGACTGGAAAACGCGAAGGTCAAGCAAGGCCTTGTCTTCGCGCTGCAGGCCGAATTGGCGCCAGGCAAACAGCCCCATGGCGATCACGCCGACAGCGATCGGCAGCCAGAGCGGCACCGGACCCGCCTCGCCGGTATGGGCAAAGCTCTCGCCAAAGCTCGACAGGCCATAGACCAGGCCGCCAAAGGCAAAGGCCGACAGGATCACCGACAACACATCGAGCGGGGCATAGCGGGGGGTTGAGACGTTCCGGATGCGCAGCGCGCCCAGCACCAGTGCCGCAATGGCGATGGGCAGGGTGAAGTAGAACATGAAGCGCCAGTCGAAATTAGCGAGGATGAAACCGCCAATGGTCGGGCCGATGGCCGGGGCCACCGACATGACGATGGAAATATTGCCCATGGTCTTGCCGCGTGACTCTGGCGGCACCAGGGTCATCACGGTGGTCATGAGCAAAGGCATCATGATGGCCGTACCCACGGCCTGAATGACCCGCCCGACAATCAGCAGTTCAAGGCCCGGCGCCAGGGCGCAGGCCAATGTGCCGGTCGAAAAGATGGCCATGGCCAGCATGAAGATCGGCCGGGTATTGATCCGCTGCAGCAGGAAGCCGGTGATCGGGATCACCACTGCCATGGTCAAGAGGAAGCCCGTGGTCAGCCACTGGGCCGCGCTGGCGGTGACGCCAAGGTCGCCCATCAGGTGCGGAATGGCCACGCTCATAATGGTTTCGTTGAGAAACACGACAAAGGTCGAGACCAGCAGGATGGCGATGACCAGCCTGTTGCGTGCGGCATTGTCGGGATGGTGCGGCGCGATCTCGGCCGTCTCATCCAAAGTGGCTTGCAGTGTCATTTGTCGTAACCCTCATCACGAATAGCGTGTCGCCCATGCGACGGCCGGCGCCGTCAGCTTTCGACACGGGAATTGCAAAAATCGCGCGACAGCCAGTGTCAGCAGCATGAATTTCGGGGCCCTGCGTGCCTGCAACGAGACGAGCGCAGCGCACAATTGCGGATGGCCGATAGAGCCGGTTGGGCGCGGCTTCCTACGCCCAGATCGGCCTGCGGTAAAGTCTTGTAATGCATGGGCGCCATGCCGATATCAGTCACGGCAGCCTGCGTCGCCGCATACATGTTCTTGTTCTGTTCTTATCAACCTGATAGCATTCTCATGCGTTGGAGGAAAGACGATTCCCTCCCGCGTCGAGGCAGGAGACAGAACCATGGCCCTTTATCAGGCGCCCTCTTTTGAAGCCCTTGAACGTCTGAGCCGCAGCCGGGACGCTGATCTGGCGCGGCGCGAACTGGAACGCCCCGACAGCATTCGCGGCCGGGGCGCGCAGAGCAATCGCGTGGGCCGGTTTGAAAAGCATCAGCGTGACAGCTTCGATGACGGCTGGGGCAGCGTCGAGCCGATGCCCGTGTTCGAAACAATCGAACATGTCGAGCGTGCCAAAACCATCATCACCAGCAATGACAGCCCCGATATCGGCTTTGAGCGCTCGATCAATGCCTATCGCGGTTGCGAGCATGGGTGTTCCTACTGCTTTGCACGGCCGACCCATGCCTATCTTGGGCATTCGGCCGGGGTCGATTTTGAGCGCGACATCTATGTGAAGGCCAATGCCGTCGAGGCGCTGCGGACCGAATTTTCGGCGAAGAACTACCGCGCCAAGCCCATCGCCATGGGCACCAATACCGACCCCTACCAGCCCGCCGAGCGCACCCACAAGCTGACGCGCGGCATTCTCGAGGTGATGCTGGAAACCAGGCATCCGGTGATGATCACCACCAAGTCGGCGCTGATCGTGCGGGACCTCGACCTTCTCACCGAGCTGGCCAAATTGGGGCTGGTCAAGGTCGCCATTTCGGTCACCTCGATGGACCACAAGCTGAGTCGCAAAATGGAGCCGCGCGCCTCCTCGCCGGCGCGGCGGCTGGAAGCCATTCGCCTGCTTTCGGAGGCCGGCATTCCAACCGCCATATTCGCCTCACCGATGATCCCGGCGATCAACGATATGGAGCTCGAACGTATTCTCGACGCAGGCAAGGCCCAGGGCGCGATCAGTGCACAGATGATCCTGCTGCGCCTGCCCGGCGAAGTACGGGACGTGTTCCGCGAATGGCTGCTCCGGCATTTCCCGGACCGGGTGCGTCATGTGCTCTCACTGGTGCGCGACACGCGCGGCGGGCGCGACAATGATCCGCGCTTTGGCAGCCGCATGACCGGCGAGGGCCCCTATGCCACCCTGCTGCGCCAGCGCTTCGAAAAGGCCCGCGAGCGTTACGGGCTCGACGCCAAGCTACCGCCGCTGCGGGCAGACCTGTTCGAGGCCCCGGCGGTAGAGAGCCCGCAGATGAGCCTGTTCTAGCCGTCGCGTCTCAATATTGCGCCACCCGGCGGGCGTAGTTGGCCATAAAATCGAGCGAGGCCAGCACGCCGCGCAGCGAGAGCCAGGTTTTTACCGGCTCGACCTGCCCCACCAGCGGCACCGACAGCGTCAAGGCGTTGCGATCCTTCATCTTGTCGAGAATGTCGGTGCGCCGGGGACCGATGACGAAGAACTGATTGATCGTGTTGTGCCGGGTTTCGAGCCCCGAGGCCAAGGTGAGTACAATAGGCGCTTCACCGCCAAATTGCAGCGCAATGGGACGGTCGGGATCATATTCGCCGTCTCCGGGTGACACGGTTATGGCGATGTCGAGCACCCCATCGAGCCGATTGCGAATCAGGGTGAGCTTATAGGCCGGCAGTCCCGCGCCGTTGAGCTCCTGGCTGCCCGTGCTGGCAAAGCAGGAGTAGCCGTAATAATCGGTGGCATCCTCGTTGATGGCATCGGGGCAGGCGGCCAGCCAATCGCGATTATATTCACGCCATTCGCCATAGGGGTGGTGGAAGGGTTCGGCCGAAACGGCACCGGTCAGCAGCAAAAATGCCGCAAGGCCTGTTGCTTTGCGCATCAAAGTTTCTCTCGCCTTTGCCCCCCGGCCAGACTCTTGTATCAGCAGATGCGTGATCGGCAAAAGCATCTGGCAGAGCCTTGCTCAAGATCACGCGCAATGCCGCACCAGGAAACTGTGGGACTGTTTGTCATGGCCACCCAAAGCATCAACGGAGTGACGGTCTATTTCGTTTCAGCCGAAGGCCCGGCCCTGGCGAGCGAACAGGATGCGCTAGACCTGCTCGGTGAAACCTATGGCACCGAAACCGATTTGATCGCGGTTCCTGCCGTGCGGTTTGCGGATGGGTTTTTCGATCTTTCCACCAAACAACTCGGCCATTTCTTCCAGAAGCTGCAGAACTATCAAATGCGGCTGGCCGTGCTGGGCGATATTTCCCAACACCTGAACCAGAGCAAGGCCTTGCGCGATTTTGTGGGAGAGACCAACCAGGTCGGCCGCCATCTGTTTGCCGAAGACCGCAAGGCGCTCGAAGCCGGGCTGCGAGGTAGAGCCTGAGCATGGCACGACGTCGCCCATCAGACCCCGCAAGTGGAACGCTCTTTGCGCCGGAGGCCGGTTTTCCCGATTTCAGCCATGAGGAAATGCTGCTGGCGCGCGGGGCACGATTTGTCGCCGGCGTCGATGAGGCCGGGCGCGGACCGCTGGCCGGGCCGGTCGTCGTGGCGGCCGTGCGGCTCGACCCGGGCAATATTCCCGAAGGCCTCAATGATTCCAAGAAGCTGAGTGCCGAGCGGCGCGATGCCCTCTATGACGCCATCTTGGCCTCGGCGCAGGTCGCCATAGTTTCGGCACCACCCGGCGACATCTTTACCCGCAATATTCGCGGCGCGACCCTGGCCGCCATGGCGCGGGCGGTTGCGGCCCTGCCCTGCCCGGTCGATCGCGCGCTGGTCGACGGGCGCGATGTGCCGCCCGAGCTCCCCTGCCCCGGCATAGCGCTGATTGGCGGGGATGGGCGTAGCGTGTCGATTGCCGCTGCCTCGATCATCGCCAAGGTCACGCGCGACCGCATGTGCGCCATCATGGATTGCGATGCGCCGCAGTTCGGCTTTTTGGGCCATAAGGGCTATGGCACGGCGGCGCATCTGGCCGCGCTGAACCTGCATGGCCCCAGCCGTCACCACCGGCGCGATTTTGCTCCCGTGGCAGCGCTTCTGGTGCGCGAAACGGTCATTGAGACGGTGGATTAACCCCTCGCTAACCCCTTGCGAACGCTCCATTAACCTCGGCGTCCTATAACGGGCTTGTTAGTACTGCGTTAGGGTTAAGTGTATGTTGCGTACCGCGCGTACGGCCAAGAAGGCCGATGCGGAAAGGCAGGCCACACGCCTGCCGATCGACACTATCCTTGTGGGCGATTGCATCGACCACATGAATAGTTTGCCGGCCGGCTCCGTCGATCTGATTTTCGCAGATCCTCCATATAACCTGCAACTCGAGCAGGGTCTGACTCGCCCCGACCAATCCAGGGTCGATGCGGTCGATGATGACTGGGACAAGTTCGACAGTTTTGCCCATTACGACCAGTTCACCCGCGCCTGGATGAGCGCTGCCAAACGGGTGCTCAAGCCCGACGGGGCAATGTGGGTGATCGGCTCCTATCACAATATTTTCCGGGTCGGCACGGCGTTGCAGGATCTGGGCTTCTGGATGCTCAACGACGTCATCTGGCGCAAGGCCAATCCGATGCCCAATTTCCGCGGCACGCGCTTTACCAATGCGCATGAGACGCTGATCTGGGCGGCCAAAAGCCAGAAGAGCCGCGTTACCTTCAATTATGAAGCCATGAAGTTGGCCAATGACGATACGCAGATGCGCTCGGACTGGCTGTTCCCGATCTGCACCGGCTCGGAGCGCCTCAAGGACGAGGATGACGGCAAGCTGCATCCCACGCAGAAGCCCGAGGCCCTGCTGTTCCGCATTCTCAATGCCACCACCAAGCCCGGTGACATCGTGCTTGACCCGTTCTTTGGCACCGGCACCACCGGCGCGGTGGCACGAAAGCTGGGCCGCCATTTCATCGGCATAGAGCGTGAGCCCGACTATATCGCGGGTGCCCGGCAGCGCATCGCCACCATCCGCCCGGGCGTCTTCGAAGCGCTGCAATCGGTGACGCCCAAGCGCAAGGAAACCCGCATTCCCTTCGGCTCGCTGGTCGAACAGGGCGTGCTCGATGTGGGCACGCAACTTTTCGACGCCGGCCGACGTTTCTCCGCCATGGTTCGTGCAGACGGCTCGCTCGTCTCGGGTCCACATCAGGGGTCGATCCATAGGGTCGGCGCGCTGGTTCAGGGGTCCGAGTCATGCAACGGGTGGACCTTCTGGCACCACGAACAATCCGGACGAATGGAGCCGATCGACACATTGCGCGCCGACATTCGTCAAAAACTTGATTTGCTTTCTGCCTGATCCTGACCTCCAATCGGCTCACAGGCTCTAAAAACTGGCCGCCGGTTTGCCCCGGCGGCCTTTTTGTTTGCCGTTGCCTTCCTCCTGCCCACGCGGTAGCCGGAAGCAATGAGCATCACCATCCGCCCCATAACCCTGGACGATGCCGGGGGATTTCACGCCGCACTCGACAGCGTGGCGCGCGAACGCCGGTTTTTGCGTCTCACCGGGGCTCCGCCGCTGGCGCGTTCGCTGCAGTTCATTGCCAGCAATCTTGCAGGCGGCAACCCGCAATTCGTTGCTCTCGATGGGGATGAAATCGTGGGTTGGTGCGATATCTGCCGCAGCAACGAACAGGATTCGGAGCATTGTGGCGGGCTTGGCATGGGGCTGCTGGCCAGCCATCGTGGCAAGGGGATCGGCACTAACCTGGTGACCGCAGCGCTCAATGCGGCGCGGGGAAAATTCGAACGGGTGGAACTGGAAGTCTATGCCTCCAATACCCCAGCCATCGCGCTCTATGAAAAGGCCGGTTTCGCCCATGAAGGCCGACGCCGGCGGGCGCTGCTGCGCGATGGCGTCCACGACGATATCGTGATGATGGGCCTGCTGCTCAGCTGAGCCCAGCCTCCGCCAACACCTTCCTGAACAGCGTCGGCAGCGCCTCGCCCTTGAGGGCTTCTGGCGGCGCCCACCAGCCGGCATCGAGGCCGTCCGGCGCAACGACGGCCGACCACACCTCCAGCTCCAGCCGGAAATGGGTGAACACATGGATCACCTGTCCATGCCGGCGCCAATCGCCTTTTGCGGGAAAATCCGGCTCCCCTAAGTCATCGCCCCAATCTGAAGTCGGCACTTCCGTCATGCCAGCGAGCAGGCCCTTGCCCGGACGGGATTGCAGGTAAACATCGCCCACCGCGTCGCGCATCACGAAGGCATGGCCGCGGCGAACCGGGCGCTCGGTCTTGGCCGGCTTGATCGGATAGCGCGTCGGCTCGCCCTGCTGCCGGGCTTCGCAGCCATCGTGCAAGGGGCAGACCAGACACATGGCGGCGCGCGGGGCACAGATGGTGGCGCCCAGATCCATCATGGCCTGGGCGAAATCTCCCGCCCGCTCAGGCACGGCCAGTTGCAGGACGCCGCGCAGCGCTTCCTTGGCCTCGCGCACCGGCACGTCAAGCGCATAGTAGCGCGCCAGCACCCGGTCAAGATTGCCATCGAGCACGGCAACGCGTTCGTCAAAGCAAATCGCGGCAATGGCGGCGCTGGTATAGGCGCCGATGCCGGGCAGGCTTTGCAGGCCGGCGGCGCTGTCGGGAAACACCCCGCCATGCTCCGCCACCACGGCCCTGGCACAGGCATGCAGATTGCGTGCCCTGGCATAATAGCCAAGCCCAGCCCATTCGCGCAGGACGGTGTCGAGCGGGGTGGCCGCCAGGTCCTGCACTGTTGGCCAGAGCGTGGTGAAGCGCACAAAATAGGCCTTCACGGCCGCCACCGTGGTCTGCTGCAGCATCACTTCGCTCAGCCATACCCGATAGGGGTCGGGCCCTATGCCCCGACGCCGATCCGCCGGCGAAACCCGCCAGGGCAGATCCCGGGCATGGCTATCGTACCAGGCGAGCACGGAAGTTGAATCAAGGGGTTGGGAAATGGCGAGGGGCATGGTCGAGGGATAGCGGGTTCTCATCGGGCGCGGCAAGAGCGTTTGCGTCGACGGAGCCCCCGAGGACACGGCACAATATCTTGCCCCTGCGGTTCGGCAGCGCTAAGCCTCGGATATGGCAAAAGACGAGCTGCCCGAACCAAAACGCCGCAACAGGACGCTGTCGGTTTCCGACGCGCTTTCGGGCGCGCTCGACCCGGTGTTGAAAAAGCGCGGCTTTGCCGGGCGCGACATCATCGCCCAATGGCGCCACATTGCTCCCCCGCCTTTCGACCAGACGACCCTCCCCGACAAGTTGAGCTGGCCGCGCAGCAATCATGGGGCCGAGGGTGCCACGCTCTATCTGCGCTGCGCCCCGGGCCAGGCCCTGTTTGCCCAGCATGAGGCGCCGGCCATTGCCGCAGCGGTCAATCGCTATTTCGGCTATGTGCTGGTCAATGATGTCAGATTGTCGGCCGCGCCATTCACCCCCGGTTCAGGCCAGACGGTGCAAAAACCCCATCAACCGAGCCAGAGCGAACTCGCAAAGGTCGGCAAGGCGACCGAAATGGTCGAAGATGACGATCTGCGGGAAGCGTTGAGGACCCTGGGTCTGGCGCTCTCGCGCAGGTCGAACATGAAGAAACAATAATGCCGTTCACCCCCAAGTGATGAGCGTGCCCACTTGCCGACACCATCCCTGTGTGTAGTGTCCCCCAGCAAAAAATTTTCAGGAGCCTGAGACGTGAAATTCAACCGCCGCGAAACAATCATCCTGGCTGCTGCCGCTTCGGCGGTGAGCCTTTCGGGCATTTCGGCATCGCAGGCTGCTGAAGGCGACATGATCGATGAGGCTGCGTTGATGGCGCCGGCTGGTGGTCTCACGGACAAGGTTGAAGGCAATGCCGATGCGCCTGTCACGGTCATCGAATATGCCTCGCCCACATGCCCGCATTGCGCGTCCTTCCACAACACGGTCTATGAGCCGTTCAAGGAAGCCTATGTCGAGACCGGCAAGGTCAAGTTTATCGTGCGGCCCTTCGCGCGCAATGCGCTGGACGCAGCCATCTTCCTGCTCGCCGAAGCAGCCGGGGAAGAGAACTATCACAATGTGATAGCCACCTATTTCAAGACCCAGAACGAGTGGGGCATGTCCGACAAGCCGCGCGACGCCATCTTCACGGTGGCCCAGCAGCTCGGTTTTACAGAGGAAAGCTTCTCGGCCGCCTTGACGAATCAGGAGGTGTTCACCGGGATTGAAGCCCAGCGCGAGCAGGCTCTGGACGAGTTCGGGCTGACGGGGACACCAACTTTCTATGTCAATGGCAAGACGCTTTCGGGAGGCAAGACACTCGAGCAGCTCGCTGCCGAGATCGACCCGCTTGTGCCTGCCGATTTCGTTGCCCCAGCCGCTGCAGATGCAATGGCCCCCGCGGCTGACGCCATGGCGCCTGCAGCCGATGCAATGGCGCCCGCAGCCGACGCGATGGCGCCCTCAGCCGACGCGATGGCGCCTGCCAACTAATATTGCCTTCAGGCGGGGGGACTCATGAAGTTCTCCCGCCTCAAGTTGCACGGCTTCAAATCGTTTTCCGATGAAACCGTGCTCGTCATGGAGCCGGGCCTGACCGGCATTGTCGGGCCCAATGGCTGCGGCAAGTCCAATCTGGTCGAGGCCATGCGCTGGGTCATGGGCGAAAGCTCATACAAGGCCATGCGCGCCTCTGGCATGGACGATGTCATCTTTTCCGGCTCCGGCAATCGCCCGGCGCGGAACAGCGCCGAAGTCACCCTTGTCCTTGACAACTCCGACCGCACCGCCCCGGCTGTACTCAACAATGCCGACGTGCTCGAAGTCACGCGCCGCATCGAGCGCGAGTCAGGCTCGGTCTATCGCGTCAATGGCAAGGAAGTGCGCGCCCGCGACGTGCAATTGCTGTTTGCCGACGCCTCGACCGGCGCCCATTCGCCCGCCATGGTGCGGCAGGGGCAGATTGGCGAGCTGATCGCGGCAAAGCCCACCGCCCGCCGCGCCCTGCTCGAAGAGGCCGCCGGCATTTCGGGCCTGCACTCCCGCCGTCACGAAGCCGAATTGCGGCTGCGCGCGGCCGAAGGCAATCTCGAACGGGTCGATGATGTCATCGCCCAGGTGGAAAGCCAGCTTGAAACCCTCAAGCGCCAGGCGCGGCTGGCCAATCGCTATCGCGGCCTCTCGGGCGATATTCGCCGCGCCGAGGCAACTCTGTTTCACATTCGCTGGGTGGCAACGCGCGCTGCGGAAAAGGAAACCGAAGCGGCGCAGGCCGTGCTGATCCGGCAATTGGCCGATGCCACCCATGCCGAGCTCAATGCGCAAAAATCCGTCGAAACGGCGGAAGCCGCCCTGACACCGCTGCGCGAGCGCGAGGCGGTCACCGGGGCGGTCTTGCAGCGCTACACCATTCTGCGCGAGCAATTGGCCGAGGAAGCGCGCCGCATGGGCCAGCGCCGGGCCGAACTGGAGGACCGGCTGCGCCAGATTGCGGCGGACGGCACCCGCGAGCGCGAATTGGTCGGTGAAGCCGAGGTGACCCTGGCTGCCTATGCCGAGGAACAGACCCAGCTTACCGCCGAACAGCAGGCCGCGCAGGCCGCGTTCGACACCGCCCGCGTTGAGGCCGAGGCGGCCAAAGCCGCCGTTGCCGAAGCGGACGCCGCCACGCGCGAGGCTGCAGATGCCCTGGCCCAGATGCGTGCCCGCCGCGCCCAGGCGGAACGCAATCTGGGCGACGCCCGCAATCGCCGCGCCCGGTTGGCCCAGCAACTGGCCGAAGTCGAGGCCGATCAGGCCCGTGTCATTGCGGCGCTCGAAGCCGACGAGACTCTCACAGCCCGGCGAGCAGCCCTTGAATCTGCGCAGACTGCCACCGCAACGGCAGAGACCGCGGCCTTGGCTGCCGAGGAGGCTTCCGGCGCTGCTCAGGCCAAGCTCGATGCGGCCCGTCCGCGCCTGTCCGAACTCGACGCACTGGTCACCCGGCTTGAGGCCGAGGCCTCGACGCTGGGCAAGATGCTCAATACCGGCGCGAGCCTGTGGCCTGCCGTGGTCGACGAACTTTCGGTCGAGCCGGGCTATGAAACCGCGCTGGGCGCCGCGCTTGGCGATGATCTGGAAGCCTCGTCCGATGCCGGGGCGCCGATGCATTGGTCCATCGCCATTGATGGCTATGACGACCCAGCCTTGCCGCAGGGTGCCGAACCGCTTTCGCGCCATGTCACAGGCACCGAATTGCTCAAACGCCGGCTCGACCAGATCGGTCTGGTCGATGCGGTCGACGGACCGGGGCTGATGAAGGCGCTCAAGCCCGGCCAGCGCCTGGTGACACTGGAAGGGGCGTTGTGGCGCTGGGACGGTTTCGTTGCCGCCGCCGATGCCCCGAGCGCCGCCGCGCAGCGTCTGGCCCAGCGCAATCGCCTCACCGAACTCGACGAGGAAATCCTGCGCGCCAAGGGCGAGCGCAATAGCTGGCGCCGGGATGTCGATGCCCTGGTGGCCGCACTCGACGCGGCCCGCCAGAGCGAGCGCACCTGCCGCGAAGACTGGCGCAAGGCCCAGCACGCGATCGGCACGGCCCAGGCCGAACTCGACAAGGCGCAGCGCGCCATGGGCGATCTCGCCACCCGCCGCTCGACGCTTGAAGAAGCCCAGGCGCGACTGGCCGCCAGCGTCAACGAAGCCGAGACGATGCTGGCGGAGGCCGAGACCTCACTGGCCGAAGCGGGCGACGAAACCGAAATGGCGGCCGCTGCGGCAGCAGGCCAGCAAAAGCTGACTGCCTTGCGCGACAAGGCCGACCAGGCCCGCCTTAAGCTCAGCACGGTGGAATCGGCAGCGCGCATGCGGGCCGCGCGACTGGACCAGCTCGAGCGGGACAGCGCAGCCTGGCAGCGCCGCCGCGATGGCGCGCAAGGGCAATTGACCACGCTCGACCAGCGCATGGCCGAAGTTCAGGCCCAGCTTACCAATCTTGCCGAAGCGCCGGAGGGATTTGAGAGCCGCAAGGCCCAGTTGGACGACCAGATCGACACTGCCCAGGTCGACCACAAGGCCGCCGGCGACCGCCTGAGCGCGGCCCAGACCGCCTGGCGCGACGCCGAAAAGGCCCTCAAGGCCGCCGGCGATACGCTCAACGCAGTTCGCATCGAGCTGACCCGCATCGAGGAGCGATTGAAGGGTTCCATCGCCCAGCGTCAGCAGATCGAACGCCAGGTCGAGGAATCGCTGGGCATTCCAGCGTCCAAGACGCTCGAAGCCTCAGGCATCCGCCCCGCCGAAGCGCTGCCCAATGAACATGCGACCGAGCAGAAGCTCGACCGGCTCAAGGCCGAGCGCGAGCGGCTGGGCGGGGTCAATCTGTCGGCAGAAAAGGAAGCCGAGGATGTCCAGGACAAGCTGGACACTATGGTTCGCGACCCAGACGACATCATCGAGGCCAGCGCCAAGCTGCGCGGCGGCATTGCCGCGCTCAACCGCGAAGGGCGGGCCCGCCTCAACGAAGCCTTTGGCAAGGTCAATGCGCATTTCCAGGAGCTGTTCACCACCCTGTTCGGCGGCGGCACGGCCGAGTTGAGTTTTGTGGAAAGCGATGATCCGCTTGAAGCGGGCCTGGAAATCATCGCCCGTCCGCCCGGCAAGAAGCCGCAGACCATGACGCTGCTTTCGGGCGGCGAACAGGCGCTGACCGCGATGAGCCTGATCTTTGCGGTGTTCCTGACCAATCCGGCGCCGATCTGCGTACTGGACGAGGTGGATGCTCCACTCGACGACGCCAATGTTGAGCGCTTCTGCAATCTGCTCGATTCCATGCGCCAGCGCACCAATACCCGCTTCATGGTCATCACCCACAATCCGATCACCATGAGCCGGGTGGACCGCCTGTTCGGCGTCACCATGGCGGAGCGGGGTGTATCGCAACTTGTCTCGGTGGATTTGACGACGGCCGAGAGCTTCCGGGAAGCAAGTTGACCCATCGACCGGTCGTGCTCCGCACCACCCCTCGCCAGGGCAGGCAGGGGCAGAATCCCCCCACCCTGCCCTGACTCTGCCATGATCGCGGTGTGGACAGCATGCCGCACCCCCGTCGTGCACCAAATCACCCTGCTAAAACAGACACTTACACAAGCCGCGCGCGCCTTGACACCAATTGGGGCCACCACTATGTTGCGCGCGACTTAAAAGGGCGTCCGGAATTTCCGGAAAATGGCCGGCCAAAGGGAGCAGCGGATGACCAGTTCGCCAGACGACCAGGGCCGATCAGACAACGCTCGGGGGGTGACGCACGATCTTGCATCGCGTATCGCCTCTGCCAAGCGGGAGCGCGACCGGGAGGACAACAGATCCGCTCGAGATGCTTCCCCGGAGATGAGCGGTATGGCGCGCGGCATGCGCATCGGCACCGAATTCATCGCCGCGGTCCTTGTGGGCGCCGGTCTCGGCTATCTCATCGACCTTGGCCTGGGAACCAGCCCCTGGGGCTTGCTCATCCTGCTGTTGATGGGCTTTGCCGCTGGAATCCTGAACGTCATCCGAGTGGTGGCGGAAATGAATGCCGCCTCGCCTGCCCCCAAGGGTGCCGATCTTGGCCCCGAGGTGGAAGACGAAGAGCGGAATGAGAATTGATGACGCTTAGAGGGCTCCATGGCCGGTACTGACCCGATCCACCAGTTTGTCATCTATGACATCTTCGAGCTGTTTACCGTTGGCGGTGACGGCACCGAAGGGTCGGGAACGACGTTTGCCTTCACCAATTCGGCCCTGTTCATGGTGCTGACGGTGGCCACGATCGCCCTGTTCCTGCTGCTGACCACCTCGGGCAAGAAGCTGGTTCCGACGCGCGCCCAGCTCACCGCCGAGCTGTTATACGAGTTCGTGGCGGGCATGGTGCGAAGCTCCGCCGGCACCGCCGGCATGAAGTTCTTCCCGCTGGTTTTCAGCCTCTTCACCTTCATCTTTGCGGCCAACATGTTCGGCATGGTGCCGTATTTCTTCACCGTCACCAGCCACATCATCGTCACCTTCGCCCTGTCGATGCTGGTGTTCCTCACCGTCATCATCTACGGCTTCGTCAAGAACGGCCCCAAGTTCCTCAAGCTCTTCGTACCTGCTGGTGTGCCGGGCTATATTCTCCCCATCGTGACGCCGATCGAGGTCATTTCCTTCCTCTCGCGTCCCATCAGCCTCTCGGTTCGTCTGTTCGGCAACATCCTTGCCGGCCACATCACCCTCAAGGTCTTCACCGGCTTTGCGGTCATGATGATTGCGGGCCTTGGCGCTTTCGGCTGGGCCGCCGCTATCCTGCCCATGCTGATGGCAATCGCCCTTACGGGCCTCGAGTTTCTCGTCGGTGCAGTCCAGGCCTATGTCTTCGCGGTCCTGACCTGCATGTATCTCAACGACGCGATCCACCCGTCCCACTAACCACCCATTCCCGGTGGATGACCCACCGGAACCCAAAAGTCGCTTGAAAGGACATAAAAATGGAAGCTGAAGCCGCAAAGTACATCGGTGCTGGTATTGCCACCTTCGGTATGGCTGGTGCCGCCCTGGGCGTGGCCAACATCTTCGGCAACTTCCTCTCGGGTGCCCTGCGCAACCCGTCGGCTGCTCCGAGCCAGTTCGGTAACCTGATCTTCGGCTTCGCCGTGACCGAAGCTCTGGGCATCTTCTCGTTCCTGGTTGCCCTGATCCTGCTGTTCGTCGCCTAAATCGCGCGACTGCACCAAGATTGCCGCAGCCGGACGCAACGTTCGGCTGCGTTCCCTTCTCCAGTCAATCGTGACTGGATGACCGGATTTAACGGGACCTCTACCAGATGGTAACGCAAGCCTACGCTCAAGAAGCGGAAACCCCAGCAGACGCCACCGGCACGGAAGCCGCGGGCGCCGCTGATGCCATGCATGTCGAGGAAGGCGTCCACGCCGATCCGACCGCAGACACGCATGCCACGACCGAAGCTCATGGCGATGAAGCCCATTCGGACGTGTTCCCGCCTTTCGACCCGGCCACTTTCCCCAGCCAGCTCCTCTGGCTCGCCATTACCTTTGGCGCGCTCTACCTGTTGATGAGCAAGCTGGCCCTGCCCCGTATTGGCGGCATTCTGGACAACCGCAAGACGCTGATCGACACCGATCTGGCGGCTGCCGACGCGGATCGCCAGAAGACCGACGCTGCTATCGCGGCCTACGAAAAGGCCCTGGCGGAAGCCAAGGCCAAGGCCCAGGGCATTGCCAACGAAACGCGCGAAGCCATTCAGGCCGATCTCAGCGCCAAGCGCGCTGCCGCCGAGGCCGATCTCGCCGCCAAGGTCAGCTCTGCTGAAGCCAGCATCGCCAAGACCAAGGCCGAGGCCCTCACCCATGTCGACGAAATCGCGGCTGAAACGGCTCAGGCCGTGGTCGGGCAGATCGTTGGCGACGTTCCGGCCGACAGCGTCCGCGCTGCCGTAGCCAAGGTTAAGGGGTAAGCCTGATGCCAGAATGGTTGGATAACAGCTTCTTTGCCATGGTCGGCCTGGTGGTATTCCTCGGGCTGATGGTGTTCTTCGGCGTGCCGGGGATCATCGGCAAGATGCTCGATGGCAAGATCAAGCAGATCGAAACCGATATCGCCGAGGCCAAGCGCCTGCGCGAGGAAGCCGCCGCCCTGCTCGTTGAATATGAGCAGAAGCGCGTCGCTGCCGAAAAGGAAGCCGAAGGCATTGTTGCCGCTGCCAAGGAAGAGGCCGAGCGCCTGACCGTGGAAGCCCAGGCATCGCTGGCTGATCTCGTCGCTCGCCGCACCGCTGCGGTGGAAGACAAGATTGCCCAGGCCGAAGCCCAGGCGGTTGCCGAAGTGCGGGCCCGCTCCGCCGACATCGCCATCGAGGCCGCCCGTAGCGTTCTCTCCGACGAGATGAACAAAAATGGCGGCAAGGTCGTCGACGCAGCCATCGCCGATGTGGCCGGCCGGTTGAACTAAGACCGATCCGGTCGCACCAGATTTGAAGGCGGGCAGCGATGCCCGCCTTTTTTTGATTTTTGGGGCCTGCTCTCGAGACATCAACAATCACAAGAGCGGCACCTCCCCCTTGACGGGGGAGGTTGGGAGGGGGTCCCACGGGCCGGATTCCGAGTGCGTGAACACCCCTCCCCATCCCTCCCCGTCAAGGGGAGGGTGTTCCATCCAGTGCGCTTCCGCAGCGGGGACAAAACCAAACCCCAATTGACGCCCCGGTGAATCTCCACCATGGTGCCGTCAACTGCGGGAGAGACTGGCCACGCGCCAGCGCCGAAGGAGCAACCGCCCCGGAAACTCTCAGGCCAACGGACCGCAGTTGGGTCAAACACTCTGGAAAGCAGGCTGATCCAGCCTCTCCGAAGGAGCAACCGGCGCTCAGCCGGGAAATCTCTCAGGGCAAGGACAGAGGGGGCACGTATTTCCGCTTTCCGGCGGAGCCTTGACGTGTCGCCTTTGAACCCGAGTGGTGCCCATGGCTGAAGCCAGTTCCGAAGACCTTTTGCAAACCCCGCTTTACGAGCGTCATGTGGCTGCCGGTGGCCGCATCGTGCCGTTCGGCGGCTATGCCCTGCCCGTACAATACCCCACCGGCATCATGGCCGAGCACAAATGGACCCGCGAGCAGGCCGGTCTGTTCGATGTCAGCCATATGGGCCCAAGCTTTCTGACCCTCAAGGATCGCAGCGGCGATGCGGAGGCCTATCATGCTGCCGTCGCGGCGTTGGTCGAACCGCTGATCTGCGGCGACATTGCCGGCCTCAAGCCTGGCCAGGTCCGCTACACCTTGCTGCTGAACGAAACCGGCGGCGCCCTTGACGATCTCATGGTCGCCCGCTCGCCCCGCTTCCCCGGCGCCCTCTACATCGTGGTCAATGCCGGCACCAAGGAGGCCGACTTCGCGCTGCTGGCAGAGGCCGCCGGTGACAAGGCGGATTTCCGCCGGGTCGATGACAATGCGCTGCTGGCGCTCCAGGGCCCCGAGGCCGTCGATGTGCTCGCTGCCATGGTGCCGGGCGTGGTCGAACTGGGCTTCATGCAGTTCGGCGCGTTCCAGTGGGATGACGAGGAGCTCATCATTTCCCGCTCCGGCTATACCGGCGAGGATGGTTTCGAGCTGCTCTGCTCAGCCAAGAATGCTGCCCGTCTGTGGGACGCGCTGCTGGCCGACCCACGCGTCAAGCCAATTGGGCTTGGCGCCCGCGACAGCTTGCGCCTTGAGGCCGGCCTGCCGCTCTATGGGCATGATCTGGATGAAACCGTCTCCCCCATTGAGGCCGGCCTGGGCTTTGCCGTTTCCAAGCGCCGTCGCGAGGCGGCCGACTTTCCCGGCGCGGCCCGCATTCTGAGCGAACGCGAAGGCCAGCTCACCCGCAAGCGCGTTGGCCTGATCGTCCAGGGCGCCCCGGCCCGTGAGGGTGCCGAAATTCTCGACGCTTCGGGCGCCGCCATTGGCGTGGTCACCAGCGGCGGCTTTGCGCCCTCCCTGGGCAAGGCGATTGCGCTGGGGTTCGTTTCGCCCGACCACACCGCCATTGGCACAAAGCTCCAGGTTTCGGTGCGCGGTCGCGCGCAGCCGGCCGAGATCGTGCCCACGCCCTTCGTCCCCCACCGCTATTTCCGCAAGTCAGTCTGAGGCCCCCGCCATGACCACCAAATTCACCCCCGACCACGAATATATCCGCGTTGAAGGCTCCACCGGCACTGTCGGCATCACCAGCTATGCCCAGGAGCAATTGGGCGACATCGTCTTTGTCGAGCTGCCCGAAGTGGGCAAGGTGCTGAAAAAGGGCGACGAGGCCGCCGTGGTAGAATCGGTCAAGGCCGCTTCGGAAATCTATGCCCCGGTGTCGGGCACCGTCACGGCGGTCAACGATGCGCTCAACGGTGAACCGGGCATGGTCAATGCCGACCCGGAAGCCGGCGGCTGGATGTTCAAGATCGAGGTCAGCGATGCCGGCGAACTGGACAAGCTGCTTGATGCCGACGGCTATGCCGAATTGACCCTCTGACCAGACCGGACGTCCATGCGCTACCTTCCCCATTCCGCCCATGAGCGCGCCGAGATGCTTGGCGTCATCGGTGCAGCCGATATCGAGGCGCTGTTTTCCGCCGTACCGAAATCGGCGCTGAAATCGTTCAGGCTCGACCTGCCCGACCATAGCCCTGAATTTATGGTCGAGGCGCATATGCGCGCGCTGGCCAACAAGAACCAGGCGGGCGGCGACGGCCCGTTCTTTGTCGGCGCCGGCGCCTATCGCCACCATGTGCCAGCCACGGTCGACCATCTGATCCAGCGTTCGGAATGGCTGACGGCCTATACGCCCTACCAGCCGGAGATCTCGCAGGGCACGCTGCAGATGCTGTTCGAATTCCAAACCCAGGTGGCCAAGATCACCGGTATGGATGTGGCAAACGCTTCGCTCTATGACGGCTCCACCGGCACTGCCGAGGCCGTGCTGATGGCCCGCCGCCTTACCCGCCGCAGCAAGATCGTGCTCTCCGGCGGCCTGCACCCGCATTATCGCGATGTGGTCAAAGCCTATCTCAAGGACGACGCCGATCTGGTCTGCCTCTCCCCCTCACCCGAGGGTCAGGGCGATATTCTTGAGCACATCGACGGCAACACGGCGGCCATCGTCATCCAGACCCCCGATTTCTATGGCCATCTGCGCGATCTCAAGGGCGCTGCCGAGGCCGCCCATGCCCAGGGTGCGCTGCTGATCGTGGTGATCACCGAGGTGGTGTCGCTTGGCCTGCTCGAAGCGCCGGGCGCGCTTGGGGCCGATATCGTCGTGGCCGAAGGCCAGTCGATTGGCAATGCGCTCAATTTCGGCGGCCCCTATTTGGGCCTCATGGCCACCCGCAAGGAATTCATCCGCCAGATGCCGGGCCGGGTCTGCGGGGAGACGGTCGATGCCGATGGCAATCGCGGTTTCGTCCTGACCCTATCGACCCGCGAGCAGCATATCCGCCGCGAGAAGGCGACGAGCAATATCTGCACCAATTCGGGCCTCTGTGCCCTCGCCTTCTCGATCCATATGGGCCTGCTGGGCGAAGCCGGCTTCGTGCGCCTCGCCCGCCTTAACCACGCCAACGCGATCCGCCTGGCCGACGCCCTCGACGGCGTGCCCGGCGTCACCGTGCTCAACCAGACCTTTTTCAACGAAATGACCATTCGCGTCACCCAACCCGCCGCCGGTCTGGTCGAGCGACTGGCGAAGCGCGGCATTCTGGCCGGTGTCCCCGCCAGCCGCCTGCTGCCCGAGGATCCCGAGGTCAACAACCTCCTTATCCTGGCCGCCACCGAACTGACCACCGAAGCCGATATCGCCGCCCTATGCGCGGCGCTGACGGAGGAGCTGGCATGAGCATGAACAATCAAGGCCGCCCTACCGGCATCGGCACCGCAGGCACAGGTGCGTCCGGCTCGGCATTGCTGCCGGACGAACCGCTGCTGTTCGAAATCGGCGATACCGAGCATTCCGGTGTCGACCTGCCCGAGGTGAAGCTTGCCAATGATCGCCTGGGCGGTTTTGGCCGGAGCACCAGGCTCGATCTGGCTGGTCTCACCGAGCCCGAAGCGATGCGCCATTATGTACGCCTGTCGCGCCTCAACCACTCGATCGACAGCGGCATGTATCCGCTGGGCTCGTGCACCATGAAGCACAATCCGCGCCTCAACGAGAAAATGGCGCGCCTGCCCGGCTTTGCCGATATTCACCCGCTGCAGCCGGTCTCCACGGTGCAGGGGGCGCTCGAACTGATGAACCAGCTTTCGTACTGGCTGATGACGCTGACCAACACCGCCGCCGTTGCGTTGTCACCCAAGGCCGGTGCGCATGGCGAATTGCTGGGCATGATGGCGATCAAGGCCGCGCAGGAGGCCAAGGGAGAAGCGCATCGCAGAATAGTCCTCGTTCCCGAAAGCGCCCATGGCACCAATCCGGCCACTGCCGCTTTCCTGGGCTATAGCGTCAAGCCGATCCCGGCCCGCGACGACGGCACGGTAGATGTGCAGGCCGTCAAGGACGCCCTTTCGCCCGAGGTTGCCGCCATCATGCTGACCAATCCCAATACCTGCGGGTTGTTCGAGCCGCAGGTGATCGAGATTGCCCAGGCCGTGCATGATGCCGGAGCGTTCTTTTACTGCGACGGTGCCAATTTCAACGCCATCATGGGCGTGGTGCGGCCGGGGGATCTGGGCATCGACGCCATGCACATCAACCTGCACAAGACCTTCTCGACCCCGCATGGCGGCGGTGGACCCGGTGCGGGCCCCGTGGTGCTCTCCGAGGCGCTGGCGCCTTTTGCACCCGTCCCCTTCGTCCGCAAGGGCGAAGCCGGTCTGGAACTCGTCGAGCATGTCGAGGGCGAGGCCCTGGGCCGTGTCACCGCCTTCCACGGCCAGATGGGCATGTATGTGCGCGCGCTGACCTATATGCTCAGCCACGGCGCTGACGGGCTGGCGCAGGCGGCCGAGGATGCCGTGCTCAACGCCAATTACGTCAAGGCACGCCTCGAGCACGTGTTCTCGGTGCCGTTCCCCGACTACCCCACCATGCATGAGGCCCTGTTCGACGACAGCTTCCTCAAGGGCACGGATGTCTCCACGCTCGATTTCGCCAAGGCGCTGATCGACGAGGGCTTCCACCCCATGACCATGTATTTCCCGCTGGTCGTGCATGGCGCCATGCTGATCGAGCCCACCGAGAGCGAGAGCAAGCAGACTCTGGATCGCTTCTGCGACGTGATGACGGATCTGGCGACGGACGCGAAGTCCGGCAATTCAGCCCGCTTCACCGCCGCGCCGATGAAGGCGCCACGCCGGCGGCTGGATGAAACCCGCGCTGCTCGCCAGCCCATTCTCAAATGGGAACGCCCGGCGGACCTGCCAGAGGCCGCTGAATAGCAAAAAGGCCCGGAGCCAAGCTCCGGGCCTTTGTTCATCTTGGGGGGCCAGGGCCGTTATCCACGGGTGTCGAAACCGACCCAGATGGTGATGGATTCGCCGCCCAGATAGGGGACAGTCACGTTCTCGACCACCTTGACGAATTCGGCGGTCTGGCTCGGCGGCGTTAGTGGCACGCTCAGCGTGTATTTTTCCGAAAAGATCGCCTGGCCGTCGCGCTCGACGGCAAAACGGATCGGCGCGTTGACGCTGGACTGCGAACCGGCGGGCCCCAGCAGCACGCGCCCGGTAACGCCCATGTTGACGGTGATCTGTCCGTTCGAGACCACGCAATTGCGGGAGGTCTCGTCGATCACGCCCTGATATTGCAGGGCATTGGCGTCACCCACACGGCCACCGCCATAATAATACATCGCCTCGCCACCGCGCCGCACCCGGATCGGCGGGCATTCAGTCGCGATGACCGGCAGGGCGCTGGTCTGGGCTTGGGCAACAGCCTCAGGGGTCGCCGCAGCGTTTTGCAGATTGGCGTTCGAGGCGGTGCCGCCGCCGAACATGGAGCCCATGGAGCAGCCGGCCAGCAGCACGGCTAGCCCGCCAAGGGCGGAGAAACGCAGGGTGGACGTCAGGGTCATGGTCATTGTCTTGCTTGGCTCCTGGCGACTATGCAGCGGCTTCGAGAGCCATGAGAATAGCGGGTGCGCCGCTCGTCGTCACGCCGGGCGCGTCTTCCACGAACACAGCATCAACCACACCGTTACGGATAATCAAGGCGGCACGCGCAAAACGCGCCCCCATGCCAGCGCCGCTCATGTCCTTTTCGAGGCCAAGAGCCTTGGCCAGGGCACCATTGCCGTCGGCGAGAAAGGTAATATCGTCAAGCGCCTGGGATGCCTCGGCCCAGGCCTTGACCACGTGGTGGTCATTGGTCGATGCACACACGATCCGGTCGACACCGGCGGCGCGCAACTTGGCGGCATTGGTGACAAAGCCGGGCAGATGGTTGACATGACAGGTCGGGGTGAAGGCGCCCGGCACGGTAAACAGGACAACTGTTCCCTGCCCCAGCGCCGCATCACTGGTGGTGTTTTGCACACCGTCCGCCGTCACAAGCTTGGTCCCAACGGACGGGACCGGATTGCCGCGTTCGATCATCGGTGGATTTGCCCCATAACTGGCGGCCGGGCCGCCCTACTCCAATACGCTTGCACCTGCGATATGCGGCATTGGCCATCGACACAAGGCCATTGGCCTAATCGGCCAATTCGTCCACATCCGCATCAGGGCCGGTTTCTAGTGTCCGGCTGACCTGATAGGCGCCCCTCGGCGACATGAAGGAGAATTCAACCTCCATGCCTTCCAGGGCACTATTGTCGGTTTTGCCCAGGATGGGAAGCAGCACTAGATTGTCTTGCGGGCTTTTTTGCGGCGCCCCGAACAGGGGACCGTCCAGGTCGGTAGCAGCGATCAGACTGGAAGGATCGACAATGCTTGGGTCGATTTCCACGGCAATGGCGCCCGCATCAAGCAAAAGCGTCGCCGCCCCGATCGGCTGGGCGGCGCCATCCCAGGCGATGGGCACATCGGCCAGGGCCTGATCGATCCGCAAGGCATTGGCGCTGTCGGGCACCAATTCTGCCAACGGCAAGGTCAGGCGCGCCTGCGCCGGCACGCAGATATCCGAGCAGACGCCAAGTGTGGCTTCGATATCGACCAGAGCATCCTCGCCGGCTATGGCCAGTTCGAGCGGCAGCACGGTGTGACCGTAATAGACATAGTCGAGATAGCCGGCGACCTTCTCGCGCTGAGGCAAGGGCCAGTGCTGACCGGCTAGGGTCACGCCCCTTGATCCGGCAAAGTCGAGCTCAAGCGGCAGGCCCGTCTCCCCCGGCACGCGCCAATAGGTCTTGGTGTCCTCCGGCATATCGATTTCAAGCGCAAAAAGCGCCTTGCCGGAGGCATCAGGCGCGCCCGCGCTGATCAGCCGCACAGCCACGCCGGGCGCGATCTCCTGCCATGCAGTCTCACCCGCCTGAGCGGGCAGGCAGGCAAGGCAGGCGGAGACAAAAAGGGCAATGGAAATTCGCATGACATGGCATTAGCGCAGGTAAGTATGAACAGCCAGATAGCGCCGCATCAGGCCTTCGTGAAGGATGTGACGAGGCGTGCGCTTGGCAGGCCGGAACCCGGCGCATACTATTGACCCCATGAAATCACTCGAAGGTCAATTCCTGGTCGCCATGCCCGACATGGTCGATGAGCGCTTCGCCGAAAGCGTGATCCTGATCGTGGGTCACGGCGAAGAGGGCGCCATGGGCCTGGTGGTCAATCACGAACTGGCCAATCTGCGCTTTGCCGATATTCTGGACGAGCTCGATCTGGGCGATCCAGACGCGGTCATCCGCCTGCCCGATGACATTCGCGATCGCGCGGTGATGCGCGGCGGGCCGGTCGAAAAAGGCCGCGGCTTCGTACTGCATTCGGGCGACTACCACAGCGGCAACACCTATAAGGTCACCGAGGAAATCGGCCTGACCGCCACGCTCGATATTCTCAAGGCCATGGCCTTCGGTCCGGCACCACAGGCCGCCTTGTTTGCCCTGGGATGCTGCGGCTGGTCGCCGGGGCAATTGGAAGACGAGATCAGCGCCAATGGCTGGCTGACCGTACCGTTCCAGCGCGACTTGCTGTTCGAGGTGCCGGTGGAACGCCGCTATGACAAGGCCCTTGCAAGCCTCAATATTACGCGGGCCACATTGAGCACCGAGGCCGGGCACGGGTAATTCCCCGCGCCGGGTGCGGAACGCTCACTTCCCCATCTGCGTGGCGAGCTTCTTGCCCAGTTCGGCCCCGACAATTGCCGTGCCGAAGGCAAAGCCCTGGGCATAGCGGCAATTGTGCTGGCGCAGGCGCTCGATCTCGTCGAGGCTTTCGACACCCTCGGCAATGACCATCAGATCGAGATCATTGGCCAGGGCCACAATCGCGCGAATGATCGGCCCCTGGGTATGGGCGATGCCGGTATCGCTGCCCATCCGCACGAAAGGCGCAGGGATCTTGATGGTGTCGAAGGGGAAGCGGTGCAGATAGCTCAACGAGGAGTGCCCCGTGCCGAAATCATCGAGCGCCAGTCCCAGCCCCATGCTGCGCAACGCCTCGAGCATATAGGCGGAGTGCTCGGGATTGGTCATCACCTGGCTTTCGGTGATTTCGAGCTTGAGATGGCTGGCCAGATCCCGATCCTGCGCCACCAGATTGCGCATATCAGTCAACAAGGTGTCGGTCGCCAATTGGGTTGGCGAGAGATTGACCGAGATAAAGAATTCCTCGGGCAGGCCGATTGTGGTCAGCCAATCCTTGGCCTGAGCGGCTGACTGCTCGAAGGCCAGCCGCCCGAGCTTTTCGATCTGGCCGGAGCGTTCGGCCAGCGGCACGAACTCGTCGGGGGTCACGAGGCCCCGCGTGGGGTGGTTCCAGCGCATCAGCGCCTCCGCTCCAGCGATGTGACCGGACTGGAGATCCATGACCGGCTGGAACTGCACATGCAGCTCGCCCTGCTTCAGCCCGCGCTCCAGATCTTCCTCGCTGGCCTTGCTATAGGAGGCAATTGAACGGGCCGAGGCGCGATAGGCCTCGATCCGGTCGCCCCCCAACCGCTTGGCATAATACATCGCCAGTTCAGCGTCGCGCAGCACATCGGCAGCGGTGGAGGGATTGCTGTCATAAATGGTGACGCCGATCGAAGCGGTCAGCACCAGGTCTCGATCACCGAAATTGAACGGGGCCTTGAGCGCCTTGCGGATCTGTTCGGCAGTCTCGGCGATCTTGGCGGCCGCCTGCTCGGAGGCCAGGATCACCGCAAACTGGTCGCCACCGATGCGCGCCACGGTGTCGAGCGGCCGCATGATGCGGGCAATGCGGCGCGAGATGGCCAGCAAAACCGAATCCGCAGCCGAATGCCCGATGCGTTCCTCAAGCTCCATGAAGCGGTCGATATCGATCAGGAACACGGCCGGCTTGGTACCGCCGGGGGTGCGGGCGCGCACCAGCGAACGTTCCAGCCGATCCAGGAAGAGCTGACGATTGGGCAGGCCGGTAAGGCTGTCATGCACCGCGTCATGCAACAGGCGCTCGCGCGCCGCGCGGTCCTCGGTGACATCCTGCAGCGTCCCGACGATACGGTTGACCTGACCATCGCCGCCCAGCACCGGCTTCACCCGCATGCGGAAGCTTCGGTAATTCCCATCATGGCCGGCCACCCGCATATCGGCCGACACCTTGCCGCGCCGCAGTTCGACCAGCGTATCGAAGGCGGTGCGGAAGCGGTCGCGATCATCAGGATGCACCCGGTCGAGCCAGCGCTTGATAGCCCCGCGCAGCGCACCGCGCTTTTCACCCAGTCGTGTCGTCAATTCGTCACTGACCGTGACGCGGTCGCGCTCGATATTCCAGTCAAAGACGAAATCGCCCGAACCGGTCAGGGCCAGTGCGCGGCGTTCCACCTCGCTCAGCGTGCCGATTGACACCTGACCTTCCGAGAAGGCGTGCTGAACGGCGGTAAAGCCGAGCAGCATCACGATCAGCACCAGGCCACCGCCCACGGCGGGTTGGGCGACGTCATTGGTCACCTGCCCCGAGATCACCAGCCAGGCATAGAACAGCCAGGCGATATAGATGATCCAGGTGGGCACCAGCAGCACCGCACGGTCATAGCCGCGCAAGGCCAGGAGCAGGATCAGGAAAAAGCCCGAGACGCCAAGCAGGGCCAGCACCAGCCGGGAGATGGTTGCGGCAATGGCGGGCTGGAAGAAGGCAAACAGGAAGAGCGCCAGGAACAGCGCGGCCAGCCCCAGGGCCAGGTGAATGAACCGCAGATGCCAGCGATGCAGGTTGAGGTAGATGAACAGAAAACCAGCGAGGGTCGTGGCGATGCCCGCCTCGGCCGCCGCGCGCCAGGGTTGCATGCCGTTGGCCGACAGCCCCAGAATGCGCCCCAGCAAGCCGAAGTCGATCAGCAGATAGGCCAGCACGGCCCAGGCAAAGGCCGCCGTTGCCGGGAATACGCCCCGTCCCTTGACCACGAACATGATGGTGAGAAACACCGAGGCAAGCGCGGCCACGCCCAGCACCACGCCACGGAACAGGGTGAAGGCGTTGATATAGTCGCGATAGGCGTTCGGCTCCCAGAGATAGAACTCGGCCAAGTCGTCGGATGCCAGCTCGACGATCACCGTCATGGTGGCGCCGGGGTCCAGTGTGACCTCGAAGACATCGGCTTCCGGGTCGGGCTGGCGCTCAGGGCGAATACCGGCGCTGGGGGTAATGGCGGTGACGCGGTTTTCTCCCAGGTCGGGCTGGAACACGCCAGAGCCCGGCAGGCGGAAGAAGGGCGCCACGAGAAGGCGCTGGATCTGCTGGTCGCTATCATTGCGCAGCGCGATCAGCGCGAAATAGGGGTTGGTCTGGGGGTCACTGGCCAGCACTTCGATGCGGCGGATGATGCCGTCGGCGTCGGGCGCGGTGGACAATTGCACGCGCCCATCCTGACCGGGCACGATTTCGACCACGTCGGACAGGTTGACGGCGTTGACATCCTCGGGAACCGAGATGACCTCGAAGCCCTTGGCGGGCGCGAGGCCAAACAGCGCGAACGCTAGACAGAACGCGAATGCAAGAAAATGACGCATCAAAAGCAGTTAAATCCGGCGCTAGGCTTCTTTATGGCGGCAGTCCGGTGACAGCGTGTGCGGTGCGGACAGGCCCTTGTCTTCTTGATCCTCCAGCGGAACGTTCACTTGGTACGAGAGATTGACGCTTGCGACAAGCGTCCTTGCCTGTTGCCAAGGCGCAACACACAGGGAAATTGATGGTCAGGCGAAGCGGGAATGATCGATGTGGCGCTGGCCAAGCCGCGCCAGTTCCCAGCGCTCCCGCGTCAGGCCCATCAGCACGTGATCTTCCCAGCGCCCATTGATCTGCAGATAGTGCTCGGCAAAGCCTTCTTCGACAAAGCCGTTTTTTTCCAATACGCGCCGCGAGGCGATATTGCCGGGCAGGAAGGCGGCATGAATGCGATGCAGGTCGAGCGCTTCGAAAATGAACGGCACGACCACGCCGACGGCCTCGGTCATCAGGCCCTTGCCGGCATGGTTCTGCCCCATCCAGTAGCCGAGGCTGACGAACTGGGCAGCGCGGCGGCGAATATTGGACAACGTGATGCCGCCGACCAATTGCTCGTGCCGCCCGTCATGCAAGAAAATAAAGAAGGTGTAGTCGGTCCCTTCTTCCACCTCCTGCCGGGCGCGGCGCACGCGCATGGCATAAACACGGCGGGCCAGGTCAAGCTCGGTCCAGCGCGGCTCGTAGGGGCGCAGGAATTCCTGGCTGTCGCGGCGCAGCCTGTGCCAAGCCTCATAGTCGCGCATTTGCGGCAAGCGCAGCAAGACGCGTTGCCCGCGTAGGGTGACCAGAGGCGCCGGCGAGGACCAGGGCCAGAACATGGGATCAGCGCTTGAGCGTATCGCCGATGCTTTCGACATCGGCGAGGCGGCTGATCGGCCCGATACCGGCAAGCGTCGGGGTGCCCGAGGTGAAAATCTGTTCGGCCACATCACGCACCCGCTGGGCAGTGATGCGGTTGATGCGCTCCACGGTCTCATGCATCTCGATGGGACGACCCCACAGGATCTGCTGGCGCGCCAGCTGGCCGGCACGGGCCGAGGGGCTTTCGAGCGACATCAGCAGTCCGGCACGGATCTGGTTGCGCACGCGCACCACTTCCTCATCGCTGATGGTCTCGGTGGCCCGGCGCAGTTCGTCGATCACCACCGGCACGAGTTCGCCCACTTCCTCTTCCCCGGTGGCCGCCGCAACGCCGAACACGCCGCTATCGGCAAAGGCCCAGTGGAAGGAATAGACCGAATAGCACAGGCCCCGCTTTTCCCGGATTTCCTGGAACAGGCGCGAGCTCATACCGCCGCCAAGAATGGAGGCCAGCACCTGGGCCGCATAAAAGCCGTCCGAATTATAAGCACGCCCCTCAAAGCCAAGCACGATATGGGCCTGCTCGTGGTCGGAAATCAGCCTTTCCTGGCCGCCATGATATTCGGCCCGCTGCGGATCAGGGGCGCCATTGGGGACGAGATCGGCAAAGCGCTGCTCGGCCACCCGCACCAGCCCGTCATGATCGACATTGCCGGCGGCAGCAATCACCATGCGGTCACCCACATAATTGCGGCGCATATATTTGCGGATCATGTCCGGGTTGAATTCGCGCACCGAATCCACCGTGCCCAGAATGGTGCGGCCGATGGGCTGGGTGGGATAGGCCGCTTCCTGGAACAGGTCGAAGACATGGTCGTCCGGATTGTCGCGCGCCGCGCCGATCTCCTGCACGATAACCTGCTTTTCGCGCGCCAGCTCGCCCTCGTCGAGGGTCGAGTTCTGCAGGATGTCGGCCAGGATATCGGCGGCCAGGACGACATCGTCCTTGAGCACCCGGGCAAAATAGCCGGTATGCTCGATGGACGTCGCGGCGTTGAGATCGCCCCCGACATTCTCGATCGCCTCGGCAATCTCGAGCGCAGAACGCGAGCCGGTGCCCTTGAAGGCCATGTGTTCGAGCAGATGCGAAATACCATGCTCGGTCTTGCGCTCGGACCGCGCCCCAGCCTTCACCCAGACGCCCAGAGATGCGCTTTCGAGATGGGGCATATTGTCGGTGAGCACCACCATGCCGTTTTTGAGGGTCGTCGATCTTACGCTCACACTGGTCCTCCTGAACCGGCGGCCGAAGCGACCGCGGCTCTTCCGTGTCGTTCAGGCGCGGCTGCGGGCCACGATGAAGTCTTCAATCTGGCGCTGGTCATTGTCCAGCACCGTGACCCGTTCGGGCCGCTCGTAGAGATCACCCAGCCAGTCGGGCAGAGCGGGCTCGATGCCCGATGCCTCGGCCACTGCGGCCGGAAACTTGGCCGGATGCGCCGTTGCCAGCGTGATCATGGGAATTTGGCTGTGTGCCTGGCTGCGCGCAACCCCGACCCCGACCGCCGTATGCGGATCGAGCAGATAGGCCGAGGCCTTATGGGTGTCGGCAATCACCTTGCGGGTCGCGGCCTCGTCGGTCGTGCCGGCGGCGAAATCCCGGCGAATGGCGGCAATGGCCGTGTCGGGCAGATCGAAGCCTCGCGACTGCTTGAGCCCCGCCATCATGCGATTGACAGTATCGGCATCGCGCCCGGCGCTCTCAAACAGCAGGCGCTCGAAATTGGACGAAATCTGGATATCCATCGACGGGCTGATGGTGGGCGCAACGTCCGCCATTTCGTAGCGCCCGGTGTCGAGCGTGCGTTTCAGAATATCATTGGCATTGGTGGCGATCACCAGCTTTTCGATCGGCAGGCCCATCTGCCGGGCGCAATAGCCGGCAAAAATGTCACCGAAATTGCCGGTCGGCACGGTGAAGCTCACCTTGCGCTGCGGTGCGCCAAGGGAAACGGCAGCCGTGAAATAATAGACGATCTGCGCAACGATCCGGCCCCAATTGATCGAGTTGACGCCAGACAGGCGCACCCGGTCACGGAAGCCGTGATTGTTGAACATGGCCTTCACCGCGTCCTGGCAATCGTCAAACGTGCCTTCGAGCGCGATATTGTGGACATTGTCGTCGAGCACCGTGGTCATTTGCCGGCGCTGCACCTCGGAGGTGCGCCCCTTGGGGTGCAGAATGAAGATGTCGGTGGTGTCGCGGCCGCGGAAGGCCTCGATGGCCGCGGAGCCGGTGTCACCCGAAGTGGCCCCGACAATGGTCGCGCGCAGGCCCCGTTCGGCCAGGATGTGGTCCATCACCCGGCTGAGGAACTGCATGGCCACATCCTTGAAGGCCAGCGTCGGGCCATGGAACAACTCGAGCACGAAATGGCCCGGCTCCAGTTCCACCAGCGGCGCCACCGAGGGATGGCGGAAGCTGGCATAGGCAGCGTCGATGATGGCTTTGAGCTTGTCCGCCGGGATTTCGTCGCCGGTGAAGCGCGAGATGATCGCATAGGCAACATCGGCATAGGGCTTGCCGGCAAAACCGGCAATCTCGTCGGCGCCAATCTGGGGCCAGGCGGCCGGAACATAAAGACCGCCATCAGCGGCAAGACCTGCCAGAACTGCGTCGGAGAAGCCGAGCGCTGGCGCCTGGCCGCGCGTGGAAACAAACTGCATCGGGGGGAAGAGCCCTTCTAGAATTGTCGCAACCTAGTCAAACCAGACCGGTGCTGCAAGGTTTGGCCAGCATCAAGCGGACGGGAGCGGCGTCCGGCTTTGCCGCCACAGCCAGAAACCGAGCATCACGACAGCAACAATGGCAAAGCCATACCAGGTCAGCGCATAGCCGAAATGATTGTTGGTGAAGCGCACAACGGTCTCCCCGCCCTGGGGCAGGTCGCCCGCGCCGGCGGCCAGCAGATCAACATAAAAGGGCGCGATCGGGGCCAGGGCCGGATCGACCATGGCCGCCAGCCGCTCGGGATTGCGCACCCATTCGATGCGGTCGGACATATTGGGCTCCGGCGCCATGAAGCCAACCGCCTCGCCGGGACGGAACAGCCCGGCAATGGTGACGCTGCCCGGATCGTCGCCGTGCAGATCGCCGAGCGCCGCCTGCTCCTGATACTCCTGGGGCACGAAGCCGCGATTGACGAAGACCGTCCCGCCGGTATCCAGCTCGAACGGCGTGACCACCCAATAGCCGGGCCCCGAAAAGCGCCCGCGCGCATTGGCAAGGCTGGTGAACACCGTCACCGTCTGCGTGTAGCGATAGCTGCCTGTAAGGGTGACGGGCTGGAAGTTCCACTGCTCCATATCGAGCGTAGCCCACGCTTCGGCTTCCGGCGCGGTGGCCGGTTCGGAGGTCAGCCGTTGGTCGACGGCGGCCACCAGGGCTTCCTTTTCGGCGAGCCGCGCCATCTGCCAATTGCCCAGAAACACGCAGACGACGGCCAGCACCAGCATCAGCGCGGTGAACAGCCAATCGGTCCAGCGCAATTGGCGTGTGGCCTTCTGGCTCATAGGCGTCCCTCATGGGCATCGTTGGAATATTGCAGATCGATCAGGACGCCCTTGAACGGGGGCAGGAGCACCAGGCTCAGGATGACGGTGACCGGCAGCCAAATCAGCAGATGCACCCAGGGCTGCAGCGTCCAGATCGATCCCACCAGCAGCGCCAGGATGATGACCAGCGGCGCCACCAGAAAAATCACGAAGACCGCCGGGCCATCGCCGCTATCGGCAAAGTCATAGCTCAGGTCGCACACCGCACAGGCCTCGCGCAGCTTGAGATAGCCCGCGAACAGCTTGCCCTTGCCGCAGCGCGGACAGCGGCAGGTCAGCCCCGCACGGATGGGATTGGGCTCGGTCATCGCAAAACTCCCCGAACAAAGAAAAAGGGCGCAGCCATGCCGCGCCCCTTTTTCATCATACGCCTGGCCTTAGTGACTCAGGGCGACGCCCCAGGCGCCCCAGACATAGACCGAGGCAAACAGGAACAGCCAGACCACGTCGACGAAGTGCCAGTACCAGGCGGCAAATTCGAAGCCGAGGTGGCGTTCCGGGGTAAACTGGCCCATTTCGGCGCGGATCAGGCAGACGGCCAGGAAGACCGTACCGATCAGCACGTGGAAGCCGTGGAAGCCGGTCGCCATGAAGAAGGTGGCGCCATAGTAATTGCCTGAGAACGAGAAGGCAGCGTGGCTGTATTCGAGATACTGCACGAAGGAGAACAGGATGCCCAGGGCGACGGTCAGTACCAGGCCCCAGCGCAGGCCCTGGCGGTCGTTCTCCAGCAGCGCATGGTGCGCCCAGGTGACGGTGGTGCCCGAGGTGAGCAGGATCAGCGTGTTGAACAGCGGCAGGTGGAACGGATCGAACAGCTCCACGCCCATCGGGGGCCAGTGACCGCCAGTGGCAGCAACGCGGGCATATTGCTCGATATCGTCGAGGCGGAAGAAGCCATCGAAATAGGCCCAGAACCAGGCCACGAAGAACATCACTTCCGAGGCGATGAACAGCATCATGCCGTAGCGGTGGTGCATCTGCACGACCGGGGTATGGTCGACGCCGTTATTGGCTTCCTTCACCACATCGGCCCACCAGGCGTAGAAAGTGTAGAGCACGCCGGCCAGGCCGATGAAGAACAGCCAGGGTGTCCAGTCCTGCATCCAGGCGATGGCACCAATCATCATTACGAAGACCGAGACCGAAATTACGAACGGCCAGGGGCTGGGTTCGACCATGTGATAGTCATGGTTCTTCTCAATGGCAGCCATGGTCAGCTTCCCTCACTGTCTGAAGCGTAGAACGTATAAGAGAGTGTGATCTCTTTGATGGTGTCGAGTTCACGGTTCTCATCGATATCAGGATCGACGAAAAACACGATGGGCATTTCAACCGTTTCACCAGGCTGAAGCGTCTGCTCGGTGAAGCAGAAGCACTCAATCTTGTTGAAGTAGTAGCCGGCTTTGTCGGGCACCACATTGAAGATCGCCTGACCGGTGATCGGCTTGTCGGAATTGTTGGTCGCGATGTAGTTGACCGTATCGACGCGGCCGATCTGATCTGTGATCGGCGCTGCCGGGGTGACGGTCCAGTCCAGCGCGTGGTCGATATTGACGTCGAACCGCACCTTCATGTCGCGGGCGATGACGCCCTTGGGATTGTCCGAGGCCACCTGGGTGGTCCCGCCAAAGCCGGTCACCTGGCAGAAAATCTGGTAGAGCGGCACCGAGGCGAAAGCCAGCCCCACCATGCCAGCTGCCACGCCGGCCAGCACCACGGCCACGCGCTTGTTGCGCTTGCCCGGATCGGTCTGGTGGTAGGACGCGGTGGTATCGGCCATCACATTGCCCGGTCGAACAGGGCTGGACCCATCTTGATGATGGTCAGCACATAAAAGGTCAACGCGAACAAAGCCAGTGCGCCGGCCAGTGCCAGCGAACGACGGCGGCGCTGCTTGCGGAAGGCTTCCTGCTGCTCTTCGGTCATCCCGTTGGGGGCGAGCTTGGCGCCGGTGGATTCAGCCATGGTCAGATTACTCCCAGCCGCAAGGCGATATTGTCAGTCAGCAGCGCCAGGAACAGCACGAAGAGATAGCTCAGGGAATAGGTGAACAATGTTCGCGCAGTGCGGCGCATGGAGACGCTGTCGGGGGCACGCAGCAGGCGCAGCGACAGCCAGATGAAGCTCAGCCCGGTCACTGCGGCGACCGCGCCATAGACCCAGCCCGAAAAGCCGAGCAGATTGGGCAGCACGCTCGAGGCAGCCAGAGCAATGGAATAGCCGAAAATCTGCCACTTGGTGGATTTTTCACCCGCCACATTGGGCATCATGGGGATGCCGGCAGCGCCATAATCGCCCTGCTTGTAGAGCGCCAGCGCCCAGAAATGGGGCGGGGTCCAGAGGAAGATGATGAGAAAGAGCGCAAAGCTCTCCCAGCTCAGCGTGCCGGTGACGGCGGCCCAACCGACCATGGGTGGAAAGGCTCCGGCTGCGCCACCGATGACAATGTTTTGCGGCGTCGAGCGCTTGAGCCACATCGTATAGACGACGGCATAAAAGAAGATGGTGAAGGCGAGAAATCCGCCAGCGACCCAATTGGTGGCCAGGCCCAGAAGGGTCACGGAGAATACCGAAAGGATCAGCCCGAACGCCAATGCTTCCCCTCCGGTCATGCGGCCGGCCGGGATCGGTCGGTTCTGTGTGCGGCTCATCACCGCGTCGATATCGGCGTCGTACCACATGTTGAGCGCACCAGAGGCCCCTGCCCCGATGGCAATGCAGACAATGGCAATCAACCCGACAAAGGGATTGATGCCTCCGGGTGCGACCAGCATGCCGACCAATGCGACGAATACCACCAGCGACATGACGCGTGGCTTCAGCAGCGCGAGGTAATCCTCGACGCGCGCACCGCCGGCAAGGGCGGGAACATCACTGCTGTTGTCGATATAGGCCACGGGTCTTTCCTTGGTGAACGGACCGCGCCGGGGCGCGATCCGCAGAACTTGTCCGTCCGGAGCGCCTAGTGCGCGTCCTTGCTCTCGATTTTTGGCAGCGTCGAGAACTGGTGGAACGGCGGAGGCGAGCTCAGGGTCCATTCCAGCGTCGTTGCACCATCGCCCCAGGGATTGTCACCGGCGGGACGCTTCTTCCGGCTGGCTTCCCAGGTGGCGTAGAAGAAGATGATCATTGCCACGAAGGTCACATAATAGCCGATCGAGGAAACGCGGTTCCACAGCGCGAAGGCATCGGGGTAGTCGATGTAGCGGCGCGGCATGCCAGCCAGGCCCAGGAAGTGCTGCGGGAAGAAGATCAGGTTCACACCGGCGAACATGACCCAGAAGTGCAGCTTGCCCAGGAACTCGTTGTACATGTAGCCAAACATCTTGGGGTACCAGTAGTACCAGCCGGCAAAGATCGAGAACACGGCACCCAGCGAAAGCACGTAGTGGAAGTGCGCCACCACGTAATAGGTGTCGTGGAGAGCTCGGTCCGCACCCGCATTGGCCAGCACCACACCGGTCACACCACCAACGGTGAACAGGAAGATGAAGCCGATGGCCCAGAGCATGGGAATGCGGAAGGTGATCGAGCCCCCCCACATGGTGGCGATCCAGGAGAATATCTTCACGCCCGTGGGCACCGCAATGACCATGGTGGCGGCCACGAAGTAGCGCTGGACGTCGAGGCTCAGGCCGGTGGTGTACATGTGGTGCGCCCACACGACGAAACCGACGAAGCCAATGGCCACCATGGCATAGGCCATGGCCATGTAGCCGAAGACGGGCTTGCGGGAGAACGTCGCCACGATGTGGCTGACGATGCCGAAGCCCGGCAGGATCATGATGTACACTTCGGGGTGACCGAAGAACCAGAACAGGTGCTGGTACAGCACCGGATCGCCACCGCCATCAGGATTGAAGAAGGTGGTGCCGAAGTTGCGGTCGGTCAGCATCATGGTGATGGCGCCGGCCAGCACCGGCAGGGCCAGCAGCAGCAGGAAGGCGGTCACCAGCACGGACCAGGCAAACAGCGGCATCTTGTGCAGCGTCATGCCCGGAGCGCGCATGTTGAGAATGGTGGTGATCAAATTGATCGCGCCCAGGATCGAGCTCACACCCGCCACGTGCAACGAGAAGATCACGAAATCGGTAGCGGGGCCCGGATGACCGGTGGTCGAGAGCGGCGGGTAAGCGGTCCAGCCGCCACCAAATCCCAGTGCGCCGGCCGGCCCTTCGAAGAACATCGACAGCACGGTCAGCAGCAGTGCGGGCGGCAGCAGCCAGAACGCCACATTGTTGATGCGCGGGAAGGCCGTGTCGGGAGCCCCCACCATCAGCGGCGCGAAATAATTGGCAAAGCCGCCCATGGTCGCAGGCATCACGGTGAAGAACACCATGATCAGCGCGTGGGCGGAAACGAACACGTTGAACATGTGCTTGCCCGCGTCGAGCGCAGCATCACCCTCAAGGCCGTAGGACATGGCCGCCAGGCCATGGAAAATCTGGATGCCCGGCTCCTGCAGCTCCATGCGCATGGCGCCCGAGAGCAGGCCGCCGATCACACCGGCAACGATCGAGAACACGAGATACATGATCCCGATGTCCTTGTGATTGGTCGAATAGACCCAACGCCGCCAGCCCGTGGGGGTGTGGTGATCGTGGCTGGCGTGGTCGTGCCCGGTGGCGTGGGCTTCGAGGTTAGCTGTATTTGCCATTGTCTTGTCCTCTGACCCTTCGCTTAGAGAGCCGGCAGCGCGGAGGCTGCTTCGGCATAATTGCGGCTTTCGGCGAACGCGGTGATGAAGGCTTCATATTCTTCAGCGCTCACCACACGCACGGCAATCGGCATATAGGCGTGGTCCTTGCCGCAAAGCTCGGAGCACTGACCATAATAGATGCCGGTTTCGCGCGCATTGAACCAGGTCTCGTTGAGGCGACCGGGAACAGCGTCGACCTTGATGCCGAAGGACGGCACCGCAAAGGCATGGATCACGCCGGTCGGGCTGGAGGTCACCTGCAGGCGCACGGTGGTATCAACCGGCACGACCAGCTCGTTATTCACGGCCAGAAGGCGCGGTTGGCCGGGCTTGAGCTCGGCGATTTCTTCTTCGGAGAGAATGTTGGAGTCGAAGGCAACGCCCTGATCCACATATTCATAGTTCCAGTACCACTGCTCGCCCGAAGCCTTGACGGTGATGGTGGCTTCCGGAACCTCGACTTCGCCGAGCGAGAAGATATTGGCGCCCAGATATTTGCGCTCGCCATCGGGCACGGTCATCTGGTCGGACAGCACCCCGAAGGACGGGATGGCGATCACCACCAGGATCAGGATCGGCACGACCGTCCAGACCACTTCGATCAGCGTGTTGTGGGTGAAGCGCGCCGGGACCGGATTGGCCTTGGCGTTGAACCGCACCACGATGACAACCAAAAGCGCCAGAACGAAAAGCACGATCAGCGTGATGGTCCACATCAGGATGCCATCATGGAAGGCAACGATGGAATCCATGATCGGCGTCACGGATTCCTGCATGTGGAACTGCCCCGGCTCAGGGTGGCCTCGGCCGACCTCCTGGGCAGATGCCATTGCCGGCACCAGCGCCATTGCGGCCGCGGAAACGGCACCCATCTTCCTAAAGAACTGCCCGGTCACCATATACCCCCTATCGACACGTTCTGGCGGCGTGCACCGAAGCAGGATTGGTTGAATAGCGGCATAGCGAACGCCGCCCCGACTCAACTTCGGAGCGCAAAACTCGTGCTTGACCTAAATCACATTGCTTACCCCGAGTCTATTCTATGCATTGGGGTGCGCACTGCGGCATATTGGTGCTGCTTGATGCCGCCCTCGCCTCATGTGCGCCGCAGTTTCGACCCACAACGGGCCGGAAATCAGGGGTTTGGTTGACAGCTTCGAGTGCGTGTCGGAAACAGGCTGACCCCACGCGCAAAACGTCGATTCGACGGGAGAGTTGGAAGAAGTGATGGTCTGGGCAAAGCGGCTTGGTGTAATTGGTGCATGTGCAATGGCCTTTCTGGCGGCGCCCGCCCTGGCTCAGGGTACGGTGCGCGCGGAATATGGCGACTGGCAGATGAGCTGTGACACGCCGCCGGGCGCCAGTTTTGAACAATGCGCCATCATCCAGAATGTGTTGGCCGAAGATCAGCCCAATGTGGGCCTTTCGGTCATTGTTTTGCGCACGGCAGATCGCGAAGCGCGGCTTCTGCGGGTGTTGGCGCCGCTTGGTGTCCTGCTGCCCAACGGATTGGGGCTCAATGTCGATGGTACCGATATGGGGCGCGTCGCCTTCGTGCGCTGCCTGCCCAATGGGTGCATCGCCGAAGTCGAACTCGATGACGACATCATCAAGGTGCTCTCCGAGGGAACCGATGCAATCTTCGTGGTCTTCAAGACCCCGGAGGAAGGCGTTGGCATTCCGGTGTCTCTGGATGGGTTTTCCGAGGGCTTTGCAGCCCTGCCCTGATTGCGGAGGCACAATCGCGTGAGTGACGAGGAACGCGGGGCCCAGCGCCATCGCACCCTGAAAAGCGGCAAGATCGTCTTCAATGACGGCCGGTCGACCTATGACTGCGTGATCCGCAATCTCTCTGATACGGGCGCCAAACTGACCGTGACGAGCGCCTTTGGCGTGCCGCAGCGCTTCGTCCTGGCCATGGCCGATGGTCGCAAGCTCGATTGCGAACTGGCCTGGCACAGCGAAACCGAGATCGGAGTCCACTTCATCTGAGCCAAAAAAACCGGGCGCATGCGCTGCATGGCCCGGCAAGTTTTCAGGAAACGGGGCCGGTGGGAAAACCGGCCCGGGAGATGGGACGCGCACCGGCAAAAGTGATCGTCCCAACTTTCGGTGCAGCCATCAGCGATGGTTGCGAATTCTCATGTGCTCAGAAGCGGGTGTTGCGGACCCGGGCGGCGTTGAGGACCATGCCGGGAGTGCGGCCATTGCGGGCTTGCCCGGCCTCGACAATGTCGCCACGGGTGATCCCGAGATCCTTGAGCTGGGCCGCATCGAGTTCCAGCAGGCCACGGAGCGTCTTGCGACGGGCGCGCGCCAGCTTCGCGCTGGCGAACCAGGCGGTAAGAGCACGTACAGGATTGACGTGCGAGCCGGCCACAACTGACCGCTCGCCGGGAAGCGAGAGAGCCATCTTCTTCTCCAATGGACAGGACTGGCCGCCGGAGGGAGGCCGGCGGGCATCGACACGACGCTGTATCGATGGTCCCTAGATAAGGCTCTGGACTTCCATTCGTCCAACAAATAGATTTCATCCACTCGATCAATTTGGGTGATGGAACAATGGCTGCCCCTCTTGACCTCGATCAGTTGCAGAGTTTCTGCGCCATTGCCGATTGCGGCAGCTTCACCGAGGCGGCGCGGCGGGTGAACAAAACCCAGTCAGCCGTGTCGATGCAGATCAAGCGCCTCGAAGAAAGACTGGGCCAGACCCTGCTCACCCGTGACGGGCGCAGTGTCAGTCTCACCCATCACGGCGAGGTGCTCTATGAGCGGGCGCGCAAGATGCTGCGCACCAATGCGGAAATCCTTGACCACTTCAATGACAGCGATCTGGCCGGGTCCATCCGGTTCGGCGTGCCGGATGATTATGCCGTGCGCCTGCTGCCGGTCATTCTCTCAAGCTTCCAGCGCACCCATCCCCGGATTGCGGTGGACGTGAGCTGCATGGCCTCGGAGGAATTGCTTAACGGGATGAAGGCGGGCCGCTATGACCTCATCGTCTTTACCCAGGGCACCGATCACAATTTCGGCGATCTGTTCCGCACCGAAAAAATGTTCTGGGTGGCCAGTCACGGCGGCCGCGCCCTTGCCAATGAGCCACTCGGCATCGCCTGCGGGCCCAATTGCTGCATCTGGCGCAAGGACGCCATGGAACAGCTCGACCGCAGCGGGCTGGACTATCGCGTCGCCTATACCTCGTCCAATGCCACCGCCATTTCCTCGGCCGTCCTGTCGGATCTGGCCGTAGGCTTCCTGCCCGAAAGCGCCCTGCAGCCCGGCATGCGCGTGATTGGTGATGAATATGGCCTGCCACGGCTGGCCGATGCGCAGATCGCCCTCACCCGCGCCAGCCACGCCTATGGCGGCATTTATGACGCGCTGGCCAACCACATCGTCCAGTCCATGGGCAATCTGGAGGGGGCGGCTCAGGTTGAAGCTGCCGAGTAGCGGCTTGACCCGTTCCCGGCTTTGTCGCACCAGAGGCATATGTCCCAGCTTCTGACCAATGCCGCCGAGTTCACCGTTTCCGAAATCGCCCAGGCGGTCAAACGCACGGTCGAGGATGAATTCGGCCATGTGCGGGTGCGCGGCGAGATTTCCGGCTTTCGCGGGCAACACTCCTCGGGTCACGCCTATTTCACCCTCAAGGACGATGCCGCTTCCATCGACGCTGTGGTCTGGAAGGGCAATTATGCGCGCCTCGCCTTCAAGCCCGAGGAAGGTCTGGAAGTCATCGCCACGGGACGGCTGACCACTTTCCCGCGCTCCTCGAAATATCAGATCGTCATCGAAAACATCGAGCCAGCCGGTGCCGGCGCCTTGATGGCGCTGCTTGAAGAGCGCCGCAAGAAGCTGCTCGCCGAGGGGCTGTTCGCCCGCGAGCGCAAGCGCCCCCTGCCCTATCTACCACGCGTGATCGGCGTCATCACCTCGCCGACCGGCGCGGTGATCCGCGATATCCTGCACCGGCTTGATGATCGTTTTCCCAGCCATGTTTTGGTCTGGCCGGTGCGCGTTCAGGGCGATACCTGCGTCCCCGAAGTGGTCAATGCCATTGAGGGCTTTAACGCGTTTCTGCCCGAGGGACCGATTCCGCGGCCCGATCTCCTGATCGTGGCGCGCGGTGGTGGCTCGATCGAAGACCTATGGGGGTTCAACGAGGAGGCCGTGGTCCGCGCTGTTGCCGGCTCGGACATCCCGGTCATTACCGCAGTCGGCCACGAGACGGACACGACGCTGGTTGATTATGCCTCGGACATGCGGGCGCCCACGCCGACCGCTGCTGCTGAAGCCTCGGTGCCGGTCCGCGCGGAACTGATTGCCTATGTCGATGACCAGGGCCTGCGCCAGCGCCAGGCGATGCGGCGGGAACTGTCCAGCCTCAAGGACCGGCTGCGGGCCGCCGGGGCTGGCCTGCCACGCCCGGCCGATCTGGTGTCGACGCAACGGCAAAGCCTGGATCTCGCCAGCAGCCAGCTATCCGGGGCGCTTCGCCACTTCGTGCAAGCGCGGCGCATCCGCTTTTCCAATCTGGCCGCTTCAGTGCAGCCGCGCCTTGTCCGTCAACGCCATGCCGAACTGGGCGAACGCCTGGAGGACCTAGGACGCCGCAGGACGGCGGGCCTCCTGACGACAATCGACCGCGCCCGCCTCACCTTTGCGCCGCGCGCGCGTCAATTGCCCCAGGCGGCCGCCAATGCGCTTGAGCGCAAACAGACGGCTCTGGAACTCCTGATGCCCCGGCTCTCCGACAAGCCGCTGCGCGCCGAATTGCGTCATGCCCAGGGGCGGCTTTCTCCCATTGGCGCCCGGCTCGACGCCGCCGCGACCCAGACAACCCAGGCGCGTCGCTTGCAATGGGAGCAATTGGGCAAGCTTTTGGAAACCTTGAGTTATCGCAATGTCTTGGCACGCGGCTATGCACTGGTACAGGACGAAGCCGGCCAGATTGTCACCAGCCAGGCGGCGACCCGACCGGGCGATCCGCTCAAGCTGAGCTTTGCCGATGGCGAGGTTGGAGTTGTCGTTGCCGGCGCCCCCGCAGCCAAGCGGAAACCTGCCCGGTCCGGCCCGGATGATGGTTCACAGGAAAGCCTCTTTTGATGAGCATTTCAGTCCGGTATAACAGCGCGTCAGCCGAGGAATGAGACCATGAACATTTTCGACAAGGGGTTTGCGCCTGCAGAAGCGAACCTGCGCTATCTCGATGGCGACTATGTCGTGCTCAAGCCCGGCAGCTTTGTGCGCTGCGCGATCACCGGCAAGCCGATACCGCTTGATGAACTGTTCTATTGGAGTGTGGACCGGCAGGAACCCTATGCCGACGCCATTGCCGCCAACGCGGCCCTCGAACGCTTCGGCCGGGGCCATTAGGAGTGGTCGAGGCGGCGCCGCGTCAGCGCTTCTTGGTCATTTCGAACGGACATGGCGAGGATTGGATCGCCTCCGCAATCGCCAAACATCTCACCGATAGCTTTCTGGTCGAAGCCTGGCCCGTGCTGGGGAGCGGCAATGCCTATGCGGGCATCTGCCCGATCGTTGGGCCCCGCGCCCGGCTTGAATCGGGCGGCGCGCGCACAGCCAAGGGGTCGCTGCGACGCGATCTGACCAAGGGCGGGCTGGCCACCATTCCTCCGGCGCTGCGCTATATGCGCTCGATCCGCAATCGCTATGATCGCATTCTGGTGGTGGGCGACGCCATCGTGCCCTTGCTGGCCTGGATCACCGGGCATCGCGGCCTCTATTACGTCGATTGCTACAAGACCGGCGCGGCCCGGCTCTATTCGAGCCTAGAACGACATGTGATTTCCCGCACCTGCCGCCGGGTCTTCTGCCGGGCGGACAATCTGGCTGACATTCTGCGCCAGGTGGGCGTCGAGGCGACGGCGCCGGGCAATCTGATGATGGATACGATTCCCTATGGCGACTATGACGCCCAGAGCCGCCGCAGCCAGCCGCTCGCAGTGACGCTGCTGCCCGGCAGCCGGGGCGAAACGCCGGCCAATTTTGCCCGCCAGGTGGATGCCCTGCGGCGCTTGCCGGCCGAGCACCGGCCCGATGCTTTCCTGGCCGTGGCAGGGGAAATCCCGGTCTCCGATCTGGCCGAGGCCAGTGGCCTGCAACGAACCAATCTGCTCAGTGCCGAGGGCGATGATCTGGGCAGCCTCTCGGACGGCAATGTCACGGTGCATCTGCTGCGCGGCCGGGCCATGGGCAATGTGCTCGCGGTGTCCGACATTGTCCTCTCGCAGGCAGGGACCGCCACGACCCAGGCGCTCGGCCTGGGCAAGCCCGTCATCTACATGACCAGCCCGAAAGACCGGCAGTCGCGCTTTGAAGACGAACAGCGCCTGTATGGCGAGGCGCGCATCGCCGTTCCGGGTGATGCCGAGGCCGTGGCCAAGGCGCTTGAGAGACTCATCAATTCCCCCGATGAGCGGGCGCGCCTCGGCGCCATTGGGCGGGAACGCATTGGCGGCCCGGGCGCTATTGACGAAGTTCTGGCTGCGCTTGTAGCCTGACCCGCGCCTGCTGGCCCAGCGCCATCAACCCACCCAGCGCCACGGCGAACAAGGCGGTCTGCGGCAACACGCCGAACATGGCATTGGTCAGCCCCAGCGTCGCATAGCCAACGATCAGCACCACAGCGGTGAGCCATAGGCCTGGATAGTCGCGCAGGCGCAGGCCTCGCAGCGCGATTGCCGGCGAAAACAGCAGCAGGAAATAGGCAACAATGCCCATGGCACCGCCCAGCGCGGCGAAATCGGCGATGTCGCTGTGCAAGTTTTCCAACGTGTGGAGCGAGGTCATATCCGGGTACAGTTCGCGCACCAAAGGCATCATTGGCCCATAGCCGATCCCTACGATGGGCGAGGATTGCAGGGCCCGCCAGCCCGCTTCATAAAGAGCGGTACGATAAGGATCGTTGGCTGTCATGAACCCCAGCATGGCCGTGACCGGATCGTCAGCGGAAAAGGCCGAGGCCAGGCTGGACGGGACCGTCAGCAGCCGCTGCACCAACAGGCTGTCCGCCGCCAGCACCACAAACAGCACCCCACCCGCGACCGCAGCGGCAATGGTCGCCAGGGCAAGGCGCCAGCTCTTGAAGCCGATCAGCAGGATCGGCAGGCTGACCACAGCCAGCGCCAGCCAGGCCAGCAGCGGCCCCCGTGAACCGGAGAGAACCACGCCCACCATGGCTAGCGCCGGCCCCGCAAGATAGATCACCCGCCAGCGCGCCGCGTTGGAGACCATGCCGACCAGCGCCAGAAAGCCCAATATTGTGGTGATCCCGCCAAAATGGATTGGATTATTCCCTACGCCGGCGCGCGCCGTTCCGGTGGCCGTTGCTTCCCATAGACCCATGCCCACTGCGCTGCTCACGCCGAAGAGGCACAAGAGCGGAAAAATGTGCGCGCCAAGCCTGTCGAGGTGTGCCTGCCCCCGCTCCAGCAGCGCCGCAATGCCCGGCGCCGCCAGCATGGGAAGGCAGGCGGCCAAGGGCAGCACGTCCATGGATGAACGATAAACAAAGGGCAGTGTCGCGGCCAGCAGCGCCAGAGCGGCATAGATCATCAAGGCGGCCGGCGCGACGAGGGCCTTGCTGCGGGCGAAAGCGGCAAGCCCAAGCCCGATCAGCCCGCAGACGATAACGACATAGTCAGCAATAAAAGGCGCCGTGCCCATGAAACCGAGCCCGGCGACAAGGGCTAGCCCGCCAATGGCGGACCAGGGGTCAAGCTTCAAGATCAGGCCCCGGCTTTATCGCTATCGGGGTCCAGCAGGCGGTGCAGATGCACGATGAAATAGCGGGTCTGGGCGCTGTCAACGGTCTGCTGCGCCTTGGCGCGCCAGACTTTTTCGGCGGCCGCGTAATTGGGATAGACACCCACGATGTCAACCTGATCGAGATCGGCAAAGGTAATGCCGTCCGCGCTGGCGAGTTCGCCACCAATTACCAGGTGCAGCAGTTGCTTGTCGGTCGTTTCAGCCATCGGTCAGTCCCGCGTTTGAGGCAATTGAGTTTGGGCAAGCTCAGCGCTGTCCTGGGCCTGAGGGCAACCATAAACCTTGACCAGCGCTGCATGCACGAGGGGTTTTAGGCTGATGTCGCCCAGCGCCGCAAGCGCTCCGTGACGCACATCTCGTTTGTTCAATTGTGGGAACCCGGTGCAGACATCGGCGAAGTCGAGACCACATTCACTCAGGATCACCGCCGCCCCGGCAATATCCCAATCCTGGGAACCGCGCCGGGCCACTGCCGCGTCGAGCCTGCCGGTGGCCACCTGCACCAGCCGATAGGCCAGCGAGGGAAAAGCGGGGCCGCGCGCATAGTCGAGCCCGGCGGCCTGTAATTCCTGATGCACGGCACCGGGCGCGGGAATCAGCGGCGGCGTCCCGGCTCGGCGAGTCCGGGTCAGGGGTTTGCCATTGATCCGGGCGCCGCCACCCTTGTGGGCCTCATAGAGCTCGTCGCGCGCCGGCGCGTAAACCACGCCGGCAACCGGAACCCCGTTTTCCACTACCGCCAGCGAGACAGTCCAGTAATCCTCGCCGCGGAGGAAGGCGCGGGTGCCGTCAATGGGATCGACCACAAACACCCGTTCGCAATCCAGGCGTGAAGGATTGTCCACCGTTTCTTCACTGAGCCAGCCATAATCGGGGCGCGCCTGCAGCAGGTTTGCTGCGAGAAACCGGTCGACCACGATATCGGCCTCGCTCACGGGCGAGGCATTCTCCTTGGTCCATGACTTGATATCGCGCCTGAAATAGCTCGAAGCGATGATGCCCGCTGCCACCGCAGTCGAGCGGAGCAGTTCAAGATCATCATCATAGGGTGGGGCGAAAGCCGGCATTGTGCGGGCCTTTTAGGCTTGGTGGCGCTTTTCCACAAGAGCGCGGCGCTCACGGGCAAATGTGGCAGGGTAAACAGGAGTGCAAGAGGCTGGGTTAACCGCTTCTGACTGGGTGCAATACCCCGCTAACCCTCCGGGAAAACAACATAAATTTAACCCAACCGATTAAGGGCGTGGGTAAGGGGCTGGGGTAGATTGCCCCTACAAACGGAGCACAAAAAAAGCTCTCGAAGTTACAGGAAGGCATCAAAAATGGTTCATGGCGTTGCGATGGAAGGGTCGTCGGTTGTTCTGGCCTTTGGCCGCCCGGCCGTAGCCGAGCGCCGCTTTATGGCGGCCAACGACAATGGTCCCAAGGACCCGGTCAAGACCGTCACGGTCCGCAAGATGCTCGAGCAGAGCGGCGTGGCGATCAAGATCAAGGTGCCCGTCACCGAATTCATCGGCGTGGCCGTGGCCACCTCGATTTCCGAAGACGGCATGCTGACCAGCTCGATCGAACTGGTCCATTCCGATGCGGAACTGAACTACAAGGTGTTCGAGGAAGAGGGCAACCACAACGTCGTCGCCGAATGGCAGAACTGGGGCAAGAAGCTCCGCCTGCCGCTGTTCATCAAGGCCGGCGACGGTGCCTATATGCCCTACAGCCAGCAGGTCGATGGCGTGATGCTGGGCAATGCTACCCCGCGCCGGAAGCTGGCCGCCGAAGCCTCGCGCCGCCCCCGCTTCCTCAACCGCCGCAAGCCCGGCCAGGCCGACGCGCACTAAATCCATTGCTCTCCAAAGCAAGCCGAAAAGGGTCAACCGGTGGTGCGGTTGGCCCTTTCGGCTTTTCTGGCGGCAGCTACCACACCCACTCGGCCAACAGCGCCAGTGTCAGCGCCATACCCACATAATGGTTGTTGTAGAAGCGGTTAAACGGGTTGAGCGGGATCTCCTTGTCCAGCGTCCAGAGCTGCCAGGCCAGCAGGCCCGCCACCACCAGCGAGAGACCGGCGAAGATCACCCCGCCGCCCGCCATCAGCGAGGCCACATTCCAGAGCAGGAAGGCGCCGGCATAGAGCACCGCCACCGCCGGACGAACATTGTCGCCAAACAGTCGCGCGGTGGATTTGACGCCGACCAGCGCATCATCCTCGATATCCTGCAACGCATAGATGGTATCATAGCCGATGACCCAGAGGATGGTGCCAAGGTAGAGCACCACCGGTGCCCAGCCCAGCCCCCCGGTCTGGCTCGACCAGCCCACCAGCGCCCCATAGGAAAAGGCCAGCCCCAGGAAAAGCTGCGGCCACCAGGTGATGCGCTTCATGAACGGGTAGATCGCCACCAGCACCAGCGAGGCAATGGCGGCGTAAACCGTGAAGCGGTTGAACTGGAACAGGATCGCCGAGGCCAGCAGCGCCTGGGCCACCAGAAAATAGAAGGCTTCGCGGGACGTGACCTGGCCCGAGGGAATGGGGCGCGAGCGGGTGCGAGCGACCTTCATGTCGATGTCGCGATCGACGATGTCGTTAAAGGTGCACCCCGCTCCGCGCATCAATATGGCGCCGAGAAACATCAGAACGGCCGCCCACCAGCCAAAGCCAAATGCCGGTTGGGCGAGTGCGGCCAGACCAATACCCCAGGCGCAGGGCCAGAACAGCAAGTAAAATCCGATAGGCCGGTCCCAGCGCGCCAGCCGGCCATAGGGCTTGATCGGCTCGGGCGCATGGCGATCGAGCCAATTGTCCTTTTGCGCGTCGGCAACGGTGCCGGTGGGGTCTGGGGTATTCATGCGGCCACCTATTGGTGTCATTTTGCCCCTCATAACCCTTGGCGCTTCTTGGAGCCACCCCCTCACCCGTCTCGGCCTTCTTGCCACTTTTCTGCTCCCCGTCGAGGAGAAGGTGGCCCGAAGGAACGGATGAGGGGGTTGCTGGTCGGACGACAACAACTATGTTGGGCGCCGCAATTAACCAGCGACCATTCATGCCCCGTAGCCACGCCTCCCTTCCCCGCCTGTTCGTCGAGCCCGATCTTGCGGCAGGAACAGAACTGACCCTGAACAAGGACCAGTCGCTTTATCTCGCCGCGGTCCTCCGCAAGAGCGTGGGCGACGAGGTCGTACTGTTCAATGGCCGGGACGGCGCCTGGCTCTGCCGGTTGACCAGCGATTCGAAAAAATCAGTCGCGCTGGAAATCATCGAGCAAATCGCCCCGCAAACCCCGCCATCCGATCTCTGGTATGGCTTTGCCCCGCTCAAAAGCGAACGGCTCGATTATGTGGTGCAAAAGGCGGTCGAGATGGGCGTGGGCACCATCCAGCCGGTCATGACCCAGTTCACCCAGCTTCACCGCCTCAAGCCCGAACGCCTTTCCGCCAATGCCGTGGAGGCCGCCGAGCAATGCGAGGTGCTCAACGTGCCCCAGATCGCGCCGGCCATTGATCTTGATGCCCTGCTTGATGGCTGGGTTGCGGCGCAGGGCGACCGCAAGCTGGTGTTCGCCGATGAGGGCGAAGCCTCTTCCTCGCCAGTGCTTGCGCTGGAACAGCAACGCGGGCAGCGCATTGGCCTCCTCATCGGCCCGGAGGGCGGATTTTCGGACACCGAGCGGGAAAAACTGCGCGCCTTGCCCTTCGTTGTCCCCATCAGCCTTGGGCCCAGAATCCTGCGCGCCGATACGGCGGCCGTGGCCGGATTGGCGGTGATACAGGCGATCATCGGTGATTGGCGATAAAAGGCGATTGCTTTCCGTCTTGCTCTCGCTATGTTCGCGCCCCAGTTTAGACCCTCGAACATGAGGACCATATGGCCGGTGCCGACACCCCCTCGCCCCTGATTTCTTCACGGGCAGATCTTATCGAGGCGATGGAACGCGGCGCCAAGCCGGCGGATCAATGGCGCATCGGCACCGAGCACGAGAAACACGTGTTCCACACCAATCCGCTGCGCCCGGTCGCCTATGAGGGCGAACAGGGCATTCGCGCGCTGCTCGACGGCATCGAGAAGGAAACCGGCTGGCATCCCTTCTATGATGGCGACCACCCGATCGGTCTTCGGAATGACGAAATCGCCGGCGGCATTTCGCTCGAACCGGGCGGCCAGTTCGAGCTTTCCGGCTCGCCCATGGTGGACCTGCATGGCACTGCCGACGAGTTGGCCGAGCATATGCGCGTGGCCAAGAAAGTCGCCGAACCGCTCGACATTCATTTCCTGGGCCTGGGCGTCACCCCGCTCTGGGCGGTAGAGGAAATCGCCTCCATGCCCAAGTCGCGCTACGCGATCATGACCAAATATATGGGTGAGACCGGCACGCTGGGCACATCGATGATGTATCGCTCGGCCACGGTGCAGACCAATCTCGATTTCTCCGGCGAGGCCGACATGGTCAAGAAGCTGCGCGTCTCGCTGGCGCTGCAGCCCATTGCCACAGCCCTGTTCGCCAATTCGCCCTTCGCGAGCGGCCGCGACACCGGCTATCTCAGCTTCCGCAGCGAAATCTGGCGCAATACCGACGACGATCGCACCGGCATGCTGCCCTTCGTGTTCGAGCCGGGCTTCGGGTTCGAACGCTACGCCGATTACGCGCTCGACGTGCCGATGTATTTCGTCATTCGCGACCACAAATACGTCAATGTCGCCGGCGAGAGTTTTCGCGATTTCCTCGATGGCCGCCTGCCCCAACTGCCGGGCGAAAAGCCGACCATCAAGGACTGGGAAGATCACCTCTCCACCATCTTCCCCGAAGTGCGCCTCAAGCAGTTCCTCGAAATGCGCGGCGCCGATATGGGCGACGAGGCCCATGTGGTGGCGCTATCCGCCTTCTGGACGGGCCTGCTCTATGACGACATTTCGCTCGAAGCGGCCTGGGAACTGGTCAAGAACTGGAGCCAGGACGACCGCGAGCATCTGCGCCGCGAAGTGCCCCGTCTCGGGCTCGACACGCCCTTCGACCGCTCTTCGCTGTTCGACGTCGCCGCCCAGGCCGTGGGCATTGCCGAAGCGGGCCTGGTGCGCCGCAATCGCCTCAACGCCAAAGGCCAGGACGAAACCATCTATCTCGCCCCGCTCGAAGAAACCGTGCGCAGCGGCAAAGCCCCGGCCCAGCGCTGGCTCGACAAATTCCACGGCGAATGGAAGGGCGACCTGACGCAGATCTTCAAGGAAGCCGAGCTTTAGGCACCCGACCTGATCTTGTCACGGGCCGCTGAAACGAGAAAAGCGGACCGCGTTACGCCGCGCCGCCCGGCAGCTTCGTCGATGGATGCGAGCAGGCCGGCATCCATGGAGATGTTGGCCCGCACCAGTTTGCCTGTGTCGAGAAGCAGAGGCACCCATGCCACCATTGCCCCTTGGCCGAGCCCATAGTCACCGGACTTGAGCAGTTCAGCGTAGCTGCGGGCGAGTGGCGCGGAGCGTCCTTCCGCCACCTCGTCGGCCACCCACTCGGACAGTGCATCAGCGGCGTTGTCCAGCACCTCATCCTGCGTCGCCCCATCGGCAACACATCCGGGGGCGTCAGGGAAAGAGGCGAAGAACGCGCCCTGCTCAGCATCCTCTTCAATGATTGCAAGATAACGGCTCATTGGTCAGCCTTGCTTCGTTCTATTTTTTCCACCCTGCGGCCTTGGCAATGGATTGCGCGACACCTGGCGTCACCATGCGATGTCTCGGCACCATGATTGAGGGCAATCCAGTCTTCCGGTACTTGTCGTGCTTCGTGCCACCCACCAATTGCCAGCCTTCGCGCTCAAGGCGCGCCTTGATCTTGGCAGTATTGGTTTCATGCTGCATGCAGACCTCAATGCGCATATATTTGCGCATTGAGTTGAGTTGTCAATAGGCGTTAGCCCGTGGTTTCCCGATCCAGCGCCACGATCTCCTGGTCGATGCAGGCCGCGGCCCGACGATTGGCCCAGACTACCCAGACGAGAAATGCCACCGTTATCGCGGCCGGCAACAGCACGGCCCAAAGTATTGCTGAAGGGTCGAGAAGGCTCGCGCCGTAGATCAGCAGGAAGCCGGGCAGGAAGGGCGCAATATACCAGCCGAACACCGAGCGCAGCGCATCGCGCTGACGGACCAGTTCGGCCCGGTAGCTGTTGACGCTCGATTGCGCTCCATCCGGCAGCGTTGTGCCGCCGGTCTTGCGCCGCAACTGGATCATCGAGACCAGCGCGCCCAATGCGAGGGCAACAAAGCCGCCGCCCACCATCAGGTCGGGCTGTCCCACCGGGCCACCCAGCAGCAGCCAGCCGCCGAGCAGCAGCGAGGCGATGATGACAATGCCGCCGGCAAGATACTCGAAGCGATTGCGGTTCCGAATGCGATTGTCCAGCCGCCGCGAGCGGCTTTCGAGCGTATCTGGTGTCAGGGTTTGGGGAGCCATGTCCTGTCCTTTCCAAAGTGTCTTGGGGTCAGGTGAGCTGGGATTGGTTGAGACCGTCATGCCACTGCCTCCGTTTGAAAGCCTTGCGTCAGAAGCGCCTTGATGCGGTGAATGCGGGTGGCCACGGCGCCGGACGACAAGCCCGTTACCTCGGCAATCCCGGCCGCGTCGACGTCTTCGAGATAGAGCAGCACCACCTGCCGATCGATCGGACGCAGCCGGTCGATCAGGGCATAGAGCCGTTCCAGGGTCAGCGCCGTGCCGGTTGCCTGTTCCGGCGTCTGCCGCCCATCCGCAGGCTCAACATCATTGATGTCGATCCAGGCTCCGGCCGGGCGCGCCCGCACTGCCTTGTCGACATGGCGGGCGCAGACATTGTGCGCCACCCGGAACGTCCAGGTGGCCAGGCTGCATTGCCCGGCGAAACCCTTGAGGCTGCGCCAGAGATGCATGTGAATGTCCTGCTCCAGATCCTGGCGCAGGGCAGCATCGTTCTCATAGGCCGCCGCAAAGCGGGCTATGGCCGCACCCTGCCCCTGGGCAATGGTGCGATACAGCGTCTCCCGGTCGGGCTGATCGGGCATGATGGCCTCGTCTTCTTCTTCGCTCACGATATCAACAGTCGCGTGGGCATGAGGTTTCTTACAAAAACAATTGCCTCGCCTGCCTGTCTCGTGCATCACGCCCGCAAACGGCACGGAGGCAAGACATGCGCGTAATGGTCATTGGTTCGGGTGGGCGCGAACATGCCCTGGCCTGGAAGATCGCGCAGTCGCCACTGGTTGATGCCTTGTTCGTTGCGCCGGGCAATGGCGGAACCGAGGACGTCGCCACCAACCTCGCTGTCGATATCACCGACCATGAAGCCGTCATCGCTGCGGCGCAGGAACACGCCATCGACTTTGTCGTGGTCGGCCCCGATGCGCAGGTCGTGGCCGGGCTGGGGGATGATGTCCGCGCCGCCGGCATCACCTGTTTCTGTCCGTCGAAACAGGCCGGCCAGCTCGAAGGCTCGAAGAGCTTCACCAAGGCGCTGTGCGACCAATTCGATATCCCGACCGCCGCCTATGGCCGGTTCGAGGACGAGGCTTCGGCCCTGGCCTATCTTTATACGCAGGGCGCGCCCATCGTGATCAAGGCCGATGGCCTGGCCGCCGGCAAGGGCGTCACTGTCGCGATGAGTGTCGAAGAAGCGGAAGCCGCCATTATCGATTGCTTTGCCGGGGCCTTTGGCGAATCTGGCGCGTCCGTGGTCATCGAGGAGTTTATGCAGGGCGAGGAAGTCAGCCTTTTCGTACTCACCGATGGCAGCGCCATTCTGCCTCTCACCACCGCTCAGGACCACAAGCGCGCCTTTGACGGCGATACCGGCCCCAATACCGGCGGCATGGGCGCCTATTCGCCGGCCCCGGTGATGAGCCGCGAAATCTATGACGAGACCATGGCCCGCATCGTCGAGCCGACCGTGCGCGGCATGGCGCAGCGCGGCACACCCTATGCCGGCGTCCTCTATGCCGGACTGATGCTGACGGAGGCCGGGCCCAAGCTTGTGGAATACAATGCCCGCTTCGGCGATCCGGAGTGCCAGGTGATGATGATGCGCATGCAGAGCGACATCGTGCCCCTGCTCCACGCGGTCGCCACCGGCACCCTGGCCGGCCACGATGTCACCTGGAAAGACCAGTTTGCTCTCACGGTCATCATGGCCACCCAGGGCTATCCGGGCGACTATGGCAAGGGCAGCGAGATCAAGGGGGTCGACGGCCTCGATAATAATGCACTGACCGTGTTCCACGCCGGAACGAAGCGTGATGGCAACCGTTTACTCGCTAATGGTGGGCGCGTGCTCAATGTCACCGCGCTCGGGGCATCGGTTAAAGAGGCACAGGAAAGTGCTTACAGAGGCGTGGACGCAATTGATTGGCCAGAGGGCTTCTGCCGACGCGACATCGGCTGGCGCGAAATCGCCCGAGAAGGCTGAACCATTCTTCAATCTTAAATCGCTAAGCTTGCTGCGAACCGTCTTTGACGCGGCCCCGCCGCAGCGCCCGCTGACGCCATTGCAACAGCGCGGCATGATGCTGGCGGACAGGCTGCGCGTGAAGGGTGCGGAGCGTGGCAGAATGAACGTGAGCAGCGTACCGAAAATCGGCGTGGCCCTGGGCGGCGGCTCGGCCCGTGGCCTCACCCATATTCCCTATATCGAGGCCATGGACGAACTCGGCCTCAAGCCTACGGTGATTTCCGGAACCTCGATCGGCGCGCTGATCGGCGCGGGCTGGGCCGCGGGCATGACCGGCCGCGAATTGCGCGAACATTCCTTCGAGGTGCTGGGCACGCTGCGCACCATTGCCAGCCGGCTTTGGGCCACGCAGATCCGAGGCCTTGGCGGCCTGCTCAAGAACGGCATTTCCATGCAGATCGAGGCCACCAGCGTTGTGGACGCTTTCCTGCCGGACAATTTCCCGCTTGAGTTCAAGGACCTCAAGGTGCCGCTCTATGTCGTGGCCACCGATTTCCAGTCCTGGCACCAGGTGGTGTTCAATTCAGGCCTGTTGCGCCCCGCTATTGCTGGCTCCCTGGCCATTCCGAGTTTTTTCAAGCCGGTGGTCTATAACAACCACCTGCTGGTCGATGGCGGCGTGGTCAACCCGCTGCCGCTCGACCAGGCCGATATCGGCACCGATTTCCTGATCGGCATCGATGTGGCGGGGGATCCCTCGGCGACCATCACCAAGACCGATCACAAGGCGATCGATATCTGGTTCGGCTCGGCCCAGATCATGATGCATTCGCTGACGGCACACATGATGGCGGCCTATCCGCCCGACATCTATATCCGCCCCCGCGTTTCCCATATCGGGGCCATGGAATTCTGGCGGGTGCGGGAAATCATTGCCCATGCCGATGCGGAAAAAGACCGCTTCAAGCGCATGCTGGAGCACAAGATCGAGGCGCATATCCAGAACCGGATCACCCCGATCGACAGCAATCCCAGGGACTGACCCTATTCGGCCACCGTCACCACGACACTGCCCCGCTTGCGGCCCGTATCGGCATAGGCATGGGCGGCCGGCATGTCGGCAAAGGCATAGACCTTGTCGATATGTGGCCGGTACTGGCCCAGCGCGGCGAGGCGCCCGAGTTCGACAATATCCTCGATCCGCTCATCGGCAGGCCCGGCAATCATCCGCTTCCCCTCCGGCCCCTTGCTCAGGCTGCCCAGCATTTCCTTCAGCGTTCCGGCAATGGCGAGATAGCGCCCATTGGGCTTGAGCAGCTTTTGTGCTGTGGCGAAATCCATCGCTTCAACCGTGTCAGCGATGATGTCAAAACGCTCGGCCAGCCGGGCCACATCAGTCTTGTGATAATCGATCATGGTGTCGGCGCCATGCGCCCTGACCAGGTCCAGATTGCCCGCGCTGGTCGTGGCAGTTACCTGCGCCCCCGCCAGCTTGCCCAATTGCACCAGGGCCGAGCCGACAGCGCCCGCCCCCCCGAGCACCAGCATGGATTGCCCTTCCCGCACGTCGCCCCGGCGCAGATAGGTCAGGGCCGTGGTGCCGCCGAAGCAGAGCGCGGCACCGATCTGCAGGTCGACGCCTTCGGGCAGATGGGCGACCGGCCCGGTTTCCTTGAGCAGCACATATTCGGCATGCGCGCCCATCCTGCCGCCGGGAAAGGCATAAACCGCCTCGCCGGGCGAAAACCGTGTGACGCCCTGCCCCACGGCCTCGACCACGCCGGAGAGCTCCGTCCCCAGGATCGGTTGGCGCGGCCGGTTCCACCCCAGGGCCAGCCGCCCCAGCAGCTTCATACCGGGCGGAAAATCGCAGGCGCGGATGCGGCGGTCTCCCGAATTGACCGTGGTGGCATGTACCTTCACCAGGATTTCTCCGGGCTTGGGGGCAGGCTTGGCGACCTCATCGAGGCGCAGCACGTCAGGGCCGCCATAATCGCGGGCAAACCAGGCTTTCATTGTCTTGCTCCTTGGGGCCGCTAGCGACCCTGTTTCTCGTCGGCCTTCCACTGGAAGACCACGCCAATTTCGACGCCGAAGACCTCGGCAATGCGAAAGGCAGCTTCGAGCGAGGGCGAATATTTGTTCTGCTCAATGGCCGCGACAGTCTGCCGGGTCATACCGATGGCATCGGCCAGTTGCTGCTGGGTCATTTCGTTGTTGTCGAAGCGCAGCCGCCGGATGGTGTTGGAAATGGGGGGCGGCGCCGGCATCAGGCGTATTTCCGGTACTGGATGATAATGATGATCTCGCGCACCACTGCCGCAAAGGCGGTGGCGAAGAGGATCAGATTGACCAGCATGATCGCCGCCGCGCCCACAGGGTCGATCGTGAAATCGGCGCGTGCAACTTCGGTGATCCACTTGCTCGCCAGCACGGTGGCGACCAGCAGGATTTCGAGCAGCGCCAATCCATAGCGGTTCGAGATGGCCTCGATCCGCACTTCCATTTCATCAGCCGGGGGATCGAATGCCTGCCCGCCCAGACGCGCCGCGATCATCGCCGCCGGCAACATGATGACCACGGCAATCCCGAAGCACCAGAGGAACCGCCAGAACAGCACGTCCCCGTCCAGCTGGCGCGCCGCAAAGTCGGCCCAGACGCTCCAGAAATACCAGCCAAAAATCACCAGCGAGGTCGTCACCGCGATCCACGCCACTTTTTCCCGCATCGTCATCCGACGTCTCCATGGAAAGCACACTTTCCTCTGTATCGAATATTTCGAACTACATGTCAATAATTTCTAACACGATGTTCGCAGTTGCGAACATCAGCATGCTTTTGCTCGCCGCGAACTCAACTACTATTTTCCATCTTGTTTAATTATCTAACTGGTTTAATATAGTCCTCATGGACGAAGCTCAACGCCTTGATGCCGTATTCGCGGCCCTCGCCAACCCGACGCGCCGCGCCATTCTCGCCCGGCTCGCCCAGGGCGAGGCGACCGTGAACATTTTGGCGGCGCCATTTGCGATGAGCCTGCCGGCCATCTCCAAACATCTGAGGGTGCTGGAGCAGGCAGAGCTGATCACGCGCAGCAAGGATGCCCAGTTTCGGCCCTGCAAGCTCAATCCGGATCGTTTGCGGGACGTGGTTCACTGGACCGAGCAGTATCGTCACATTTGGAACGCCAGGTTTGACGCCATGGCAAAAGAGATCGCAGAGATGAAGGGGAGTAGCGATGGGACAGGAATGGGTGACGATCACACGTGAGATCGATGCGCCGATCGAAATGGTGTGGGAGATGTGGACCAACCCCGACCAGTTCAAGAAATGGTATGGCCCCAATGGGATGTCGGTCCCGACGGCGGAGATGATCGTCGAGGTCGGCGGCACCCGCAAGATCAGCATGGCCACGCCGGACGGGCGCCACCAGATGTGGTTCATCGGCGTCTACAAGGAAATCCGCAAACCGAACCGCCTCGTCTATACCGAAAGCATCTGCGATGCCGACGGTGTCATCATCCCGCCCCAGGCCATGGGCATGCCCGAGGGACATCCGGACGTCACGGAAGTCACGGTCGTGCTTGCTCAATCAGGCCAGACGACCAGGATGACGATGACCCATTCCGGCGTTCCTGCCGGCAGCGCGGGCGAAGGCGGCTGGGCGCAGGCCTTCGACAAGCTCGCAGCACTTCTCGGCGACAGGCCTATCGCCTGAGACTGCGGAAGAACGCTGTGAGCATCGCCTCGGCACGACCGGCCGACAGTCCGCCGATCACCTCCGGCCGATGGTGGCAGGTGGGCTGCTCGAACAGGCGGATGCCGTTTTCCACCGCCCCGGCCTTGGTGTCCTCGGCGGCGAAATAGATCCGGCGCAGTCGGGTGTGGGCAATGGCCCCGGCGCACATGGCGCATGGTTCGAGCGTGACATAGAGGTCGCAGCCATCCAGCCGGCCGGTACCGCGCGCCGCCAGCGCTGTTCTGATCGCCAGCATCTCGGCATGAGCGGTCGGGTCGGCCAGCGCCCGCATGCGATTGCGCTCGGCTGCCAGCACGGTCTCCCCCTCCACGATGACCGCACCCACCGGCGCCTCGCCGTTAGCGGCGGCTTCTTCAGCCAGGGCCAGGGCCAGTTCCATCGGCGAAGGCGCGCTCGACATCCGTTTCGTCCTCAGTTTCCCTTGCGCCGGCCCGCCGCCAACGTCGCAAGACCAATCCCGCCCAGAATGACCGTCGAGCTGACCAGCAAACGCGCGTCGAGCGCCTCGCCGATGAACAGCACGGCGCCGAAGGCCGACAGGGCCGGTACGGACAGCTGCACGATGGCCGCCCGCGTTCGGGTCAGGGCCGGAAGCACCGCATACCACACCGCATAGCCCAGACCAGAGGCGATTGCACCCGAGGCAATGGCATAGGTAAGGCCGTCCCATCGGGGTGCATTGTCCCAAAGACCGATCACAAGCAGCACCATAGCCACCGGCGCGCAGCGCAGAAAATTGCCCGCCGTATCCTCGAGCGGCCGCCCCGACCCGCGCCCGAGCAGGGAATAGGCGGCCCAGCAGAGGCCCGCCAGCACCATGAGCAAGGACCCAAAGGGATCCGGCGCGGTGAGCCCGGGCGAAACCAGATAGGCGAAGGCGCCCAGCGCCAGCAGCAGGCCAAGCCATTCGAGCAGACCGGGCCGGTCCCCCGCCGCTATGGCGCGCGCCACCATGCCGACCTGAACGCTGGCGAACAGGATCAAGGCGCCGGTGGCCGCACCCAGCCATCCATAGGCCAGCGAAAATCCCAGCGCATAGCCCAGCAAGGCCCCGGCCTGCCGCCAATTGCCTGCAGGGGCAAAGGCCGCCCCGCTCTTGCGCCCGCGCCACCAGACCAGCAGAAACAGGATGGCCGCTCCGGCCAGCAGCCGGATGCCGGTATAGCTCAGTGCGTCCATGGCGCCATCGGCCAAAGCCAGCCGGGCCAGGACCGAATTGGCGGCAAAGGCAATCATGGCCAGCGCTGTAAGCAGGACAATGCGCATCTGCCACCCCCTGGTGCCACCATAAGCATCCCCTGAATGCCTGTCTTGAAGATTTGCTGGCGCGCGCCTGCTCAGCCCGGGGCGTATTTTTCTGGATCGATCGCGGCCTTCAAGGCCTCCAGCCCGCCCTGGGTCCAACCTTCAGGCTGGGTGACCTCCACCCAGGCGTCGATATAGTCCGCCGGGTCATAGACATGGCCATGCCCCACCGGCGGCGTTTGCGCCAGCGCCGCATCGACCGCCAATTGCAGGAAGGTGATCACCGGGTACCAGTTGAGCGCAGGCGAGACATCGGGGCCGCGCGGCGCGTTGAGCCAGTCGGGCCGCTGCCAGTCGGCATCGAAGGAAAAGAACACGATCGGGTCACTGGCATATTGCAGGAAGACGATCCGCATCGGCCCCCAGGACAGGCCCTCCCAATCCTTGGCGCCGGTCTGGTTCATGAAGCGCACCGCCGAGGAATTGCCGAAGCGGGGCAACCAGGCGGGCGATCCGGGCACCCGGCTCTCGGTCATGCGTGACCAGATCGGGCTGGAAAAGGGCGGCCCGGCCCAGAGCGCCCCATCGAAGGGGTCAGCCAGCACGTCATAGACGGTCGTCGAATTCTGCGAGGCCAGCGCCCCCAGGCTCAATCCGTGCAGATAGAGCCTGGGCCGGTCATCGCGCGGCAATTGCGTCCAGTAATCATAGACCGTGTTGAACAGGGCCTGGGCGGTCTCCGTGCCCAGTTCGGGTTCGATCCACAGCGAAAGCACGCTGGTCAGATAAGAATATTGCACCGCCACGCTCGCCACATCGCCCCCATGGAGATATTCGAGCGTGTCGATGGCCGCCGGGTCGACCCAGCCGGTGCCCACCGGCATCACCAGCACCAGCACCGAGCGCTCAAAGGCGCCGATGCGCACCAGTTCGGCCAGGGCAAGCTGAGCGCGTTCCATCACCGTGGGGGCCGAACGCAGGCCAACATAGGTGCGCAGCGGCTGCAGCGCCGGCTTGCCGGTCATGGCCTCAATCGCGGCCGCATCGGGCCCGGACTGCACATAGACCCGGGAATCCCGGCCAATGGTCTCCCACTCGATCAGCGACTCGGCGCTGCCGGTCTGGAACCACTGGCCGGGCGCTTCGGCATCGGTCTGCACCAGGGCGTCGAGCCGTTCGTAGAAAGTGTCCGCTGCCCGCAGCGCCGAGCGCAGGAACAGATTGTTGACCAGAATGCTGATCAGCAGGGCCACCAGGGCCGTTGCCACCACAAAGGCCGCCCGGCGCGGCATATGCGGCAGCAGCCAGTGCCAGATCAGCCGGATGATAGTCACCAGCAGCTTGCCGATAATCAGGATGGTTGCGGCAATGGGCAGGGCAAAGGTCGCGATCTGCAGCGGCTGGTTCTCCTCCACCGGCGGCATCTCCATCACCGCGCGCACCGAGTTCTGCCATGTGTTGGAATACCAAAGCGCCACCAGCACCAGCCCCAGGCAGACCAGCCCGACCAGCAGGCCCAGCGCGCGCGTCACGCGCCCCGGCGGCACCTTGAGCCCAAGGAACCCCCAAAGCCAATGCGCCAGATTGCCGAAGCCATAGCCGATGGCAAAGCAGCACCCCGACAAAATGCCCTGCACGGTCTCGGTGCGCGGCAGCAGCGAGGGCGTCAGCGACAGCGCAAAAAAGATCGACCCGACCAAGAGGCCCGGCGGCGAGAGATGATAAGCCACCGCATCCCAAAAGGCATTTGCCCTTTGGGCCCAATCCTTTGGCGGGCGGGAACCAGTTCTCGACATGGCGCTTAGGTGAACCCGGAAGCCTGACGGGGTCAATGGCGGGGAGGGGTGATTAGGCGGTGTTGTTCAGGCTGATTTGGGGTGGGAATCGGTCGGTCTGCTCCAGCGCGGAATTCTCGCTATGAAGACGTCCAACGCTTGGGCACCGATATTGCC
>JAVJRP010000004.1:0-43216 GCA_040218355.1 Devosia sp.
GCTCATCGACTTCTTCCTTCGACATCAGGCCCGCATCGACCAGCCGGTTCGAATAGACCTGCAGCGTCGTCGGATGGTCCTTGATCTTTTCGTACATGAGCGGCTGCGTCATGCTCGGATCGTCACCTTCATTGTGGCCGAAGCGGCGATAGCAGAACATGGCGATGATCCCGAAGCCGTGGTGTTCGCGGCCAAGGTGGCTGTCGAATATCGCCAGAAGTTCGGCCGTCCTGTCGTCATCGACATGTTCTGCTATCGCCGCTTCGGCCACAATGAAGGCGATGAACCCAGCTTCACCCAGCCGACCATGTACGCCAAGATTCGCGGTCACAAGACCACGCTTGAGCTCTATTCGGAAAAGCTGATCGGCGAAGGTCTGATCACCGAGGCCGAGGTCGACAAGATCAAGGCCGACTGGCGGGCAACGCTGGAAGCCGAGTTCGAATCCGGCCAGGACTACCGCCCGAACAAGGCGGACTGGCTTGATGGCCAGTGGAAGAGCTTCAAGCCGGCCGAAGATGAAGGTCCGCGCCGCGGCCAGACCGGTGTTGACCTCGACAAGCTGGTCGAAATCGGTACCAAGCTTGCCCATGTTCCCGAAGACTTCAACGTCCACAAGACGGTGAAGCGCTTCATGGATAACCGGCTCAAGGCGATTGAAAGCGGTGAGGGCATCGACTGGGCAACTGCAGAAGCGCTTGCCTTCGGCACGCTGGTGGCCGAAGGGCATCCGGTGCGCCTGTCCGGTCAGGATGTGGAACGCGGCACGTTCAGCCAGCGCCATTCTGTGCTCAATGACCAGCAGGTCGAGAACAAGACCTATACTCCGATCAATAATCTGGATCCGGAGCAGGCCCGCTACGAAGTCATCAACTCGATGCTGTCCGAAGAAGCGGTGCTGGGCTTTGAATATGGCTACTCGCTGGCCGAGCCCAAGGCGCTGACCCTGTGGGAAGCCCAGTTCGGCGATTTCGTGAATGGTGCCCAGGTCGTGATCGACCAGTTCATCTCCTCGGGCGAGCGCAAGTGGTTCCGTATGTCGGGCCTGGTGATGCTTCTGCCTCATGGCTATGAAGGCCAGGGCCCCGAGCACTCCTCGGCGCGCCCTGAGCGTTTCCTGCAGCTTTGTGCCGAAGACAATATGCAGGTCGCTAACTGCACGACGCCGGCCAATTATTTCCATTCCCTGCGTCGGCAGCTCAAGCGCGACTTCCGCAAGCCACTGATCCTGATGACGCCCAAGAGCCTGTTGCGTCACAAGCGTGCCGTGTCGGGTCTGGTTGAGTTTGGCCAGGACTCCTGCTTCCATCGCCTGCTCTGGGACGATGCCGAGGCGCCCGGCGCACCCAAGACCACGATCAAGCTGACCAGCGACGACAAGATCCGCCGCGTGGTGCTGTGCACCGGCAAGGTCTATTATGACCTGCTTGAAGACCGCGAGAAGAAAGGCATCAATGATGTCTATCTGCTGCGTGTCGAACAGCTCTATCCGTTCCCGGCCAAGGCTGTGCTGGATGAATTGGGCCGCTTCCCCAATGCGGATGTGGTCTGGTGCCAGGAAGAGCCGCGCAATATGGGAGCCTGGGCGTTCATCCAGCCCTATGTTGAGTGGGTGTTCGACCAGATGGGCCGTGGCGGCGAGCGCGTGCGCTATGTCGGCCGTCCGGCCGCTGCTTCCCCGGCGACGGGCCTGATGCGCACGCATCTGGCCCAGCTTCAGGCATTCCTCGACGACGCGTTCGCGCAGTAACCCGATCTAGAAGGACAATTCTCAATGTCGACAGAAATCCGCGTCCCGACCCTGGGTGAAAGCGTTACCGAAGCCACGATCGGCCAGTGGTTCAAGAAAGTGGGCGACACCATCGCCGCCGATGAGCCCATCGTCGAGCTGGAAACCGACAAGGTGACCATCGAGGTGCCGGCGCCCGCCGCCGGCGTGCTCGAAGCCATTGCCGCCCAGCCCGGTGAAACCGTCGATGTCGGCGCCCTGCTTGGTGCTATCGCGGCGGGTTCGGGCGCTGCTGCCTCGGCCCCTGCGGACGAAGCCAAGACTGAGGCGCCGGCCAATAATGCGGCTGGTCCGGAAGTGATCAAGGAAGAGCCGGCCCCGCAGCCGACCACGGCCACCGATCGCGCGCCGGCGCCTTCGGCCCAGAAGATGATCAACGAAAAGGGCCTGAACGCCGACAATATCGCCGGCACGGGCAAGTCCGGCCAGGTGCTGAAGGAAGACGTGCTGTCCGCCCTCGCCAAGCCGGCAGCAGCTCCGGCCGAAGCCAAGGCGCCTGCCGAGGCCAAGGCACCTGCTGCCCCGCGTGCGCCGGTCGCTGCGGACGATGCCGAGCGCGAAGAGCGGGTCAAGATGACCCGTCTGCGCCAGACCATCGCACGGCGCCTCAAGGACGCGCAAAACACCGCCGCCATGCTGACCACCTTTAACGAGGTGGACATGAAGCCGGTGATGGATCTGCGCAGTTCCTACAAGGAGCTGTTCGAGAAGAAGCATGGCGTCAAGCTCGGCTTCATGGGCTTTTTCACCAAGGCCGTGGTGCATGCGCTCAAGGAAATCCCGGCGGTCAATGCCGAGATCGATGGCGATGACCTGATCTACAAGCAATACGCCCATATCGGCGTGGCCGTGGGCACCGACAAGGGTCTGGTCGTGCCGGTGGTGCGCAATGCCGACCAGATGAGCATTGCCGAGATCGAAAAGGAAATCGGCAATTTGGGCAAGAAGGCCCGCGACGGCCAGCTGTCCATGGCCGACATGCAGGGCGGCACCTTCACCATCTCCAATGGGGGTGTCTACGGTTCGCTGATGTCGACGCCGATCCTGAATGCCCCGCAGTCGGGCATTCTGGGCATGCACAAGATCCAGGAGCGCCCCGTTGTCGTCGGCGGTCAGGTCGTTGTCCGCCCAATGATGTATCTGGCCCTGAGCTACGATCACCGTATTGTCGACGGCAAGGAAGCGGTGACTTTCCTCGTCCGTGTCAAGGAAAGCCTCGAGGCGCCCGAGCGCCTGGTGCTCGATCTCTAAGACTTGCCACATTTGTGCGTTTGAAAGGCTCGCTTCGGCGGGCCTTTTTCGTGTTCACCCAATGGTGTGTGGAGCACAGGCACACAGTAAGGTTCTGTTAGCATTTGGCCCCGATATGCAGAGGGGCGTTGACGCGCGAACAAGGCGTTCTGGAGACGTGGTGTTGAGAACAGGACTGATGGTTGGGGCGGCGATGGCACTGATGGCCGTGCCCGGTCTCGCGCAGGAGCAGGCCGCCGCCGACTCGTCATTGGTGGGCGAACTCATGGCCTTCCATGGCTCGAAGGCCATTGTCGATGTGATGACCACGCATTGCTATGAGACCACGGGCCTGGACAGCGCCTATGAGGATGCCGCAGCCAATTGGTATCTTCGGAATATCGGCTATCTCGATCTTGCCGACCGGGTTATCGAGCGACTGGGCGGCGGCAGCGAGGGTCAGCAGCAGGCAGCCGAAACATATGGCGGCAGCCAGATCATGTCGGCCTATAACCAGGCTTCCGACAAGGAAAAATTCTGTCGCGCCTTTCTTGAGCAGATCGAGAGCGAGGCGCTCGATATCGATGCGCAGCTCCCCGATATCCTCCAGCGCGCCCAGGAAATCTCGGCGTCGTAGCCCAGTTCAGCTAAGCTGTTGGCAGTTCAATTGATTTGTGTGATCCATGCCGAGCTGCCGGCCGTAGATTCGGCAGCATAAGGAGCATGGCATGAGCGTTGAACTGACCCTTCTGATCTGGAGCGCCGCGCTGGCCTTTGCCTATCTCACGGTCCAGGCCTCGGCTTATCGCCTGGACTACGGGATCATTCATGCCGGCACGCAGAGGGACAATGAGCGCCCGCCAAACAAGTGGGCGGCGCGCGGCAATCGTTGCCTGCGCAATTTTCTCGAGACCTACGGCATCTTCATTGCCCTTGCGGTCGCCACCGAAATCTCCGGCCGGTCCGACAGCCTCACACAATGGGGCGCACAGATCTGGTTCTGGGCGCGTTGGGCTTATCTGCCAGCCTATTTCATCGATGTGCCATTGATGCGCTCGTCGTTCTGGATGGTTTCGCTGATCGGGTTGCTCATGCTGTTCGTGGGTGTTGCCGTCTAGGGCGTGTGCCCTTGCCTATCGGGCAGGGGTCAATCACATGGTCTGCGTTGCCCGGGGGCGCCTGCTGGTGTAACCGTTAGCCCGTAATCGTGCGGCGGTGGCGACATATGGACTTCCCCTGGTTCGAATTCCTGGGCCTGATGCTGGCCTTCGGCATCAATGCGGTCATACCCGGTGCCGATTTCGCCATGGTGCTGCGCCAGGCCGTGGTGCATGGGCGGCGCGAAGCCCTGTTCACTTCCGCCGGCATTGCCACCTCAATCCTGGTGCATGGCAGTTACACCCTGCTCGGCGTCGGCGTGATCGTGGGGCAGTCGCTGCTGCTGTTCAACATCCTCAAATGGGCCGGCGCGGCTTATCTCGTCTGGCTGGCGATTGCGGCGCTGCGCAGTGCGCCGCCGCAGCCGCCCGAAATGTCCGAACCGGGCGCCGCGCGCAAGGGCGATATGTCCGCGTTTGCCCTGGGCTTCCTCACCAATCTGCTCAATCCCAAGGCCGTACTGTTCTTCCTGGCGCTGTTCACCACGCTGGTGTCGGTGCACACGGGCGGGCAGACCAAGGTGATCTATGTGGGCAGCATGGCCCTCATGCTTTTTGCCTGGTTCGCACTAGTCTCGGTTTTCTTTACGACCCCCAGGGTGCGACAGGCGTTTTTCCGTTTCGGCCGGTGGTTTAATCGAGTAACCGGCATTACATTCCTGGCGCTGGCTGTGCGGGTTGCCCTCGCTCAGCAGCGCTGACCAACATCTGAGGCTTTAGGACAATGGCAGACCAATTCGACCTTACCATCATCGGCTCGGGCCCGGGCGGCTATGTCTGCGCGATCCGCGCGGCGCAGCTCGGCATGAAGGTGGCCGTGGTGGAAAAATGGGCGACCCTTGGCGGCACCTGCCTCAATATCGGCTGCATCCCCTCCAAGGCGTTGCTGCATGCCTCGGAGATGTTTGAAGAGGCCGGCCACGGCTTCAAGGCGCTGGGCATCGATATTCCTGCGCCTCAGCTCAATCTCAAGCAGATGCTGAACCACAAGAGCGAAACGGTCGCTTCCAATGTCGGCGGCGTTGATTACCTGTTCAAGAAGAACAAGATCACCGTATTCCGCGGCATCGGTTCCATTCCGGCCGCCGGCAAGGTGCTGGTGACCCCGCAGACCGGTTCGCAGACCGAGATAGTCACCAAGAACATCGTCATCGCCACCGGCTCGGTCTCGGCCAATCTGCCGGGCATCGAGATCGACGAAAAGCAGATCGTTACCTCGACCGGTGCGCTGAACCTGGAAAAGGTGCCCAACAAGCTGGTCGTCATCGGCGCTGGCGTGATCGGGCTGGAGCTGGGGTCGGTCTGGATGCGCCTGGGCGCCCAGGTCACCGTGGTCGAATATCTCGACCGCATCCTGCCGGGCATGGACAGCGAAGTTGCCCGCCAGTTCCAGCGCATGCTGCAAAAGCAGGGCATGGAATTCAAGCTCTCGAGCAAGGTCGCAGGCGTCGAAAAGCAGGAAGACGGTTCGCTCAAACTCAAGGTGGAAGCGGCCAAGGGCGGCGAGGCCGAAGAGATCGACGCCGATGTCGCGCTGGTGGCCATTGGCCGCAAGCCGCATACCGAAGGGTTGGGTCTGGACCTGGCCGGCGTGGCGCTGGACGAGCGTGGCCGGGTGCGGGTCGACGGGCACTACAAGAGCTCTGTCGATGGCATCTATGCCATTGGCGATGTGATCGCCGGCCCGATGCTGGCACACAAGGCCGAGGACGAAGGCATTGCCGTTGCCGAAATCCTCAGCGGACAGGCCGGCCATGTGAACTATGCCGCCATTCCGGCCGTGGTTTACACCAATCCCGAAGTCGCCTCAGTTGGCAAGACCGAGGACGAACTCAAGGCCGATGGCATCGAATACAAGATCGGCAAGTTCCCCTTCACCGCCAATGGTCGCGCCAAGGCCATGCTGGCGACGCAGGGCTTCGTCAAGATCCTGGCCGATGTCGAAACCGACCGCGTGCTGGGCGCCCATATCGTGGGCAAGAATGCCGGCGAGATGATCCATGAGCTGGTGACGCTGATGGAATTCTCCGGTGCATCGGAAGATCTGGCGCGCACCACCCATGCACACCCGACCCTGAGCGAAGCCATTCGCGAGGCGGCGCTGTCGCTTGGGGACGGCGCAATTCATATCTGACAGACACCAGCCGCAGCCGAAATTCACACAAGCCCCGGGTCAGCGCCCGGGGTTTTCTTTTTATTAGCAGTGGGTTGGAGGGTATCTGCAAAGTCATCATACAACATACGAATTATTGTATGTTGACTTGTCTTTTCAACTTCCATACCAGTTTGCACAAGGCCCGCCGATCGACAACACGAAACGACGGGCCGGCGGCAGGCGATCTGCCGTTGCGGCCGGGAGGGACCAGAGACCCGGCCTTTGAGACACATTGGGAGGACAACCATGTTTCATCTGCCTAGGATGGCGGCTGCTGCCGTCGTCGCATCCACGCTTATGGTTTCGGCCGCCAGCGCCCAGACGGTGCTGCGCTCATCCGATACCCATCCGGATGGCTATCCGACCGTCGAGGCCGTCGAGCGCTTCGGCGAATTGCTTTCGGACAAGACCGATGGCCGCTATTCGGTAGAAGTGTTCCACTCGGCCCAGCTCGGCCAGGAAGCCGATACAATCGAGCAGACCCAGTTTGGTGTGATCGATCTCAATCGCATTTCCATCGGCGCTTTTGGCACCCAGGTGCCTGCGGCGACCGTGACCCAGCTTCCCTACATTTTCCGCTCGACCGAGCACTTCCACAATGTGCTGGATGGCCCGATCGGCGATGAAATCCTGGCCGCCTTTGAGGCGGTGGATGTCATTGCACTGGCCTATTACGACGGCGGCGCCCGCTCGTTCTATAACAGCCAGAAGCCGATCAACACGCTGGCCGACATGGAAGGCATGAAGTTCCGCGTCATGGGTTCGGATGTGTTCGTGGACATGGTGGCGGCCCTGGGCGGCAATGCCACGCCCATGCCCTATGGCGAAGTCTATTCGGGCATCCAGACCGGCGTTATCGATGGCGCTGAAAACAACTATCCCAGCTTTGACACTGCCGGGCACGCGGAAGTCGCCCAGTATTACTCGCTCAACGAGCACCTGATGGTGCCCGAAGTGCTGGTGGTCTCCAAGATCGTCTGGGACGGCATGACCGCTGAGGATCAGGCCGCCATGCGCGAAGCCGCCAAGGAATCGGTCGCTTATCAGCGCGAACTCTGGGCTGCCAAGGAAGTTGAATCCAAGGCTGCCGTGGAGGCGCTCGGCGTCACGATCAACGAAGTCGACAAGGCCCCCTTCATCGAGGCGATGAAGCCGGTCTACGAGAAGTACGTCACCGATCCGATGCTGCAGGATCTGGTCGCCCGCATTCAGGCCACTGAGGGCTGATGCATCCTGCCGGGCCGGCTATCATGCCGGCCCGGCGCCAAGTTTCTTGGGAGAGTGAGCCGATGAAGAACGGCCTCCTGGCAGCCAGCCGCGCGTTCGGCGCGATTTCGACTGCCGCCTTGTGGCTCGCCGGTGTGGGCCTTGTCGCCATGACGTCGCTCGTCGCCTATCAGGTCTTCATGCGCTACGTGATCAACTCGTCGCCGTCATGGACCGAGGCGGCATCGATCCAGATCATGAGCTGGTTCATCTTTCTTGGCGCGGCCGTCGGGGTGCGCGAAAAATTCCATATGGGCTTCGACGTGCTGCTCTATGCGCTGCCGGACAGCGCCCGACCCTGGCTGCGCAGCGTCAGCGATGTCGCCATATTCGGCTTCGGTTTCGGCATGGTCTGGTTCGGGGGCGAACTGGCGATCCGCGGTGCGAGCGTGCGCATCCCGGTGCTGGGCATGCCCCAGACCATCACCTATCTGCCCATCGTGGTTTCAGGCGCGCTGATATGCCTGTTCGTCCTGGAGCGCATGACCCTGCGCCTGGCCGGCGAACCGGTCGATGCCGAAGCCACTGAACGCGCCATTTCCGAGGTCTGATTTCGATGGAATACTGGGTACTATTCGGAGTTTTCGGCGGCCTGATGTTTGTCGGCACGCCCATCGCCTTCTGCCTTGGCATCGCCAGCCTCGCCACGATCATCTATCTTGGGCGCCCGCCGGTGGTGGTCTTCCAGCAGCTCAATTCGGGTGTGTCAGCCTTTACGCTGATGGCCATTCCCTTCTTCATCTTTGCCGGTGACCTGATGATGCGGGGCGGCATTGCTGCGCGCATCATTGCGTTTGCCGGCTCAATCATTGGGCATGTCCGGGGCGGCCTGGGGCAGGTCAATATTGTTGCATCGACCCTGTTCGGCGGCATTTCGGGCTCGGCCGTGGCCGAGGCGGCCGCGGTGGGCGGGATCATGATCCCGCAGATGAAAGCGCGTGGCTATGGCGCCGACTATGCCGTCAACGTCACCTCGATGGCGGCGCTGATCGCGCTGTTGCTGCCGCCCAGCCACAACATGATTATCTATTCGCTTTCGGGCGGCGGGCGCATATCGATTGCCGACCTGTTCACGGCCGGGATCATTCCGGGCCTGCTGCTCGCCCTGGCATTGATGATTACCGCCTATATCGTGGCACGCAGGCGTGGCTATCCCACCGAGCCGTTCCCCGGCTTTGCGAAGGCTGCGCAGTTTTTCGTAATTTCCATACCAGGCCTGATGCTGATCGCGATCATCTTTGGTGGCGTGCGTTCCGGCATCTTCACGGCCACGGAAAGCTCCTGCATTGCGGTGATCTACGCATTGCTGGTGACCCTGCTGGTCTATCGCTCCATGGATTGGTCGAACTTCGTTCACTGCGTCATCGGGGCCGTGCGGACGACCGCCATGGTGCTGTTCATCATCGGCGCAGCGGCATCCTTTGGTTGGCTGATGGCCTATATGCGCGTGGCGCCGATGCTAACCGAGATGGTGACGCAGCTCACCAGCGACCCCTTGATGGTGCTGTTGCTGATCAATGTGCTGCTACTGCTGCTCGGTACCTTCATGGATATGGGGCCGCTGATCATCATCACTACGCCGATCTTCCTGCCTATGGTGTCCAGCTTCGGCGTCGATCCGGTGCATTTCGGCGTCATCATGATCCTCAATCTGGGAATCGGGCTCAACACGCCGCCTTTGGGGCCGGTGCAATTCGTGGCGGCGGCGGTTGGCAAGATTTCCATCTGGGCCGCCATGCGCAGCGTCTGGCCATTCTACATTGCGGGCATCATCGTGCTGGGGCTGGTGACCTATATTCCAGCGCTGTCCTTGTGGCTGCCCAGCCTGTTCCGGTGATCTAATGGCCCTGATTGAAGTATCCGTACCCGCCCGCAAGCCCAAGCTGGCACAGATGGTGATCGATGCGCTGCGCAAGCGCATCGGCGCCGGCGAGTTCGGGCCCGGCGAAAAGCTGCCCACCGAAATCCAGTTGACCACCCACTTCGGGGTCAGCCGGACCGTGGTGCGCGAGGCGATCGCGGCGCTGGCCGCCGACGGCATGGTGCAGCCCCGCCAGGGCGCCGGTGTGTTTGTCATGCCGCAGGCCAGTTCGGCCTTCAGCGCCATTGCGGGTGAGCGCTCGAACAAGATCTCGGTGGCGCTCAACGTGCTCGAAGTGCGCATGGGCATCGAGATCGAGTCCGCCGGTCTTGCCGCGGGGCGCCACAGCACCAGCCAGGTTGCTGCCATCCAGGAGGCCTGGAATGAATTCGGGCGGCTGCTGGACGAGGGCAATCCGACCGGCAAGACCGATTTCTACTTTCACCGTGCCATCGCGGCAGCGACCAATAACCCATTCTATCTCGAAGTGCTCGATGCTCTGGGCAGCCGCACCATTCCGTGCGACGTGGCCTCGCCCTGGGGCACGGAGAGCGTGTTGACCTATGAATATCAGGTCGGCCTGCACGAAGAGCACAAGCGCATTCTCAACGCGATCTCCGCCCGCGACGCCGATGGTGCACGCGAGGCCATGCGGGATCACCTCTCGCGCAGCCAGGACCGCTATCGCGCCCGCCTGGCCGAACAAGGCACCAGCAAACAGGACTAGACCATGAGCACCGATTTCGACATTCGCTTTGCCATCGACCCCTCCACGGCAGCGGCCATGGGGACCGATGAGCTGCGCGAGAATTTCCTGATCGACGATCTGTTCGCCGCCGGCGAGGTGCGCTGGACCTACACCCATTATGACCGCATGGCGGTTGGCGGGGCCGTGCCCAATGGCGGTGCGTTGGCGCTCGAAGCGATCAAGCCGACCGGCACGGCCAATTTCCTCGACCGGCGCGAGTTGATCGCCGTCAATATCGGTGAGGCCGGCACGATCTCGGTCGATAGCACCGATCATGCGGTAGGGCCGCGCGACATGCTCTATATCGGCATGGGCGCGAAAGATGTGCGCTTTGCTGGCGAGGGTGCCAAGTTCTACCTATTGAGCGCCCCGGCCCATGCCAGCCATCCCACGACCCTGTTGCAGAAGTCGGGCGCCAAGCGGCTCGATCTGGGCAGCAACGAGACCGCCAATGAACGATCGATTTTCCAGTATGTGAATGCCGACAGCGTCAAGACCTGCCAGCTCGTGGTGGGTCTGACTCAGTTCGCGCCGGGTTCGGTATGGAACACCATGCCTGCCCATGTGCATGACCGGCGCATGGAGGCGTATCTTTACTTCGACCTCAAGCCCGATGCCTTCGTCGTCCACCTGATGGGCGAGCCGGACGAAAGCCGGCACCTGATCGTGCGCAATGAGCAGGCGATCCTGTCTCCGCCCTGGTCGATACACTGCGGCGCGGGCACCGGCGCCTACACCTTTATCTGGGCCATGGCCGGCGACAATGTCGACTATACCGACGTCGAGAAGGTGGCGATGGAGGATTTGCGCTGATGGATCTCAGCGCCTTCTCTCTTGCAGGCAGGACCATCATGGTCACCGGCGCCAATACCGGTATCGGGCAGGGCATTGCGCTCAGCATCGGCCGGGCCGGTGGCCGGGTGATCGGCGTTGGCCGGTCCACCATGGACGAGACAGCGGAGCTGATGACCTCCATCGGCGCCGAACTGCTTGCCGTGCAGGCGGATCTGGGCTCAACCAGCGACGCTCAGACCATGTTCGAGGCGGTCTGGGACCGGCACGGGCCGATTGATGGGCTGGTCAATAATGCCGGCATCATCAAGCGCGTCGATGCGGTGGATTTCACCGAGGAGGACTGGGACAGCGTGATGGACATCAATCTCAAGACGATGTTCTTTCTCAGCCAGTCCCTGGGGCGCAAGGCCATCGAGGCGGAGCGCGAAGCGCGCATCGTCAACATCGCCTCGATGCTGAGCTTTCAGGGCGGCATTCGGGTGGCAAGCTACACCGCGTCCAAGAGCGGAGTGCTGGGCATTACCCGGCTGCTGGCCAATGAGTGGGCGGCCAGGGGCATCAATGTGAACGCGGTAGCGCCCGGCTATATCGAAACCAACAATACCGAGGCCCTGCGCAACGATCCGGACCGGTCCGCTGCCATTCTCGGCCGCATTCCCGCCGGGCGCTGGGGCGTTCCATCTGACATTGGCGACGCGGCAGTGTTCCTGCTGGCGCCCGCTTCCAACTATATGCACGGCGCCGTCATTCCGGTGGATGGCGGCTGGCTGGCGAGGTGACGAGATGACTGAACAGAAGCTTTTTGCGCAACCCGACGCCACTGAATGGACCGAGCTGGCGCCCGGCAATACCCGAAGGGTGCTGATCCATACGCCTGAATTGATGCAGGTCGAGTTCGGCTTCGACAAGGGCGCCGTGGGCGCGCCGCACAGCCACCCCCATATCCAGGTCAGCTATGTCGCCGAAGGCCGCTTCGAGGTGACCATCGATGGCAAAACCGAAGTGGTTGGGCAGGGCGGCAGCTTCATCGTCCCGTCGGGGCTGGTGCACAGTGTCGTTGCCCTGGAGAAGGGACGGCTCATCGATGTGTTCACGCCGATGCGGCAGGACTTCGTCTAGCCGATCTCCTTGAGCATCGCTGCATAAGCCTCCTCATGCCGCCCGGTCCAATTGGCCATGCCCGGTTTGGTCAGGCGGCCGCGGCGGGGCGGGATGAAGCTGTAGATGCTGCGGGTGGGGGCCTCGTGCCATTGCAAGTTGAAGGCCGCGAATTTGGGAAAGAACTCCATATCGGAATAGGGCAAGTGATCGTGTATCCACCAGGCCAGGGCTTCCCAGTCGCCTGTCCGCTCATAGTAGGGAATGAAGCGGTTGACGATCACGCAGGCCGTGGCGCCCATATGGCCGTTGTCGTCTCGCCGGTCCCAGATATGGCCGGCAAAGTTCTTTTCATTAGTGGCGCAATTGAGCTTGTTGGCATTGCCGAACCTATTGACCTGGGGCGAGCGATAGGCCGAGCGCACCGAGATGCGGCCGAACTGGCGCTGAAGCGGTTCGAGCAGGTCCTCGCACAGCCGTTTGCCGGCGGCAATGGCGAGGTCCGGGTCGTCGGGCAGGTTCTGAAAGCCGTTGATGGCGGCAATCTCGGAATAGAGAAAATCGCGCATGAAGAAGCTGTTGCTGAGGCGCGTTCTGCCGAATTCTTCGAGGGCGTGGACGGTGCGGGGCTGGCGCATGGGGCTTGCTTTGGGCAGGGGCGACGGGCACATGCTGATGCCCTAAGCTCGGTCCGGCAACCCGGTTTCGACGCATCGGAGAACATGCGCCATGCTGACTATCGCCTTTTACATTGCCATCACCGTGGAGGCGATGACCGCCGCCCTTGCGGCCGGACGGCGCAATATGGACTGGTTCGGGGTGTGCCTGATCGCCTGCGTCACGGCGCTGGGTGGCGGTACCATGCGCGACATCCTGCTCGATCACTATCCGCTGGTCTGGGTCAAGAACCCCTATGTGCTGCTGCTGGTCTGCGGCGCGGCGTTGCTGACCATTCCCCTCGCGCGATTGGTGGACCGGCTGAAATGGCCCTTCCTCCTGCTCGATGCGCTGGGACTGGTGGTATTCACCGTGATCGGCTGCAATATCGGCATGGAGGCGGGCGTGCATCCCATCATCGTCATAGTGGCGGGCATGGTGACGGGAACGGCTGGTGGCGTGCTGCGCGATGTGTTGTGCAACGACATTCCGCTGATCTTTCAGGGCGAACTCTATGCCACCGTGTCGCTGATCACCGGGGTGATCTATTTTCTCGGGCTGACCAATGGCATGCCCGGCGATCTGATGGTGCTGATTGCCATTGCCGTCGGCTTCACGCTGCGCGTGCTGGCATTGGTGCTGAAATGGGAAATGCCCAAATTCGTCTTCGATCGGAATATGCGTAAATGAGACCGGCCCGCATTGTGCTGTCCCGCAAGGCAGGGTTCGACCTGCAGGCTGTGTCCGAGGCGCTCAATGGCCTGCCGGCCCAATCGGTAGCGCGCCCCGGCCCCTGGGGAAATCCCTTCACCATCGCTGCGGTGATGGCAGAGACAGGTTTGGGCAAGGATGCCGCGCAGGCCGAAGCCGTGGCGCGCCATGCGCGCTGGATGGCGGGGGAGATCGAGGCGGATCGCCCCCGGCCGTCACATGCCCAAATCCGCACCGCCCTTGGCGGCAAGAATCTGGCCTGCTGGTGCCGGGCAGGATCACCCTGCCACGTCGAAACGTTGCTGGCGCTGGCCAATGATTGAGGCTTTCGGCGACGCGCCGAATATGGCAATGAACTTCCATACAAGAGAGGAATTTTGACTTGCGACAGACGTGGCGGTGGTTCGGCCCCAAGGACCTGACCAGTATTGACGATATTACCCAGGTCGGCGCCGCTGGTGTCGTGAGCGCATTGCATCATGTGCCCAATGGCGTGGTCTGGACGCCTGAGGAAATCGCCAAGCGTCATCGTGAGATCGCCACGCGCAAGGATGGGTCGGCTTCGGGTCTGACCTGGGATGTGGTCGAAAGCCTGCCGGTCACCGAAGATATCAAGAAGCAGAAGGGCGATTGGCGGGAGCATATCGCCAACTACAAGATCTCGATGAAGCATCTCGCCAACAGCGGCATCGAAACCATCTGCTACAATTTCATGCCGGTGCTCGACTGGACCCGCACGGATCTGCGCTGGACGGTGCCCAATGGCGGCTCCTGCATGCGGTTCGACATCAATGATTTCGCGGCTTTCGATATCCACATTCTGCAGCGCCCCGGCGCTCCGGCTGATTTCACCAATGCCATAGCCGACGAGGCGGGACGACGCTTTGCGGCGATGAGCGAGGACGAGAAGAAGCAGCTCGGGCGCAATGTCACTATGGGCCTGCCCGGCTCGACGGAGTCCATGTCGCTCGAGGACGTGCAGTCGCATCTGGATGAATACGGCGCTATCAGCCGCGAGCAATTGCGGGTGCACTTCATCGAATTCCTTGAGGAGGTGGTGCCACTGGCTGAAGATCTGGGTCTGCGGCTCTGCTGCCACCCCGACGACCCGCCATTCGCGCTGCTGGGCCTGCCGCGCATCATGTCGACCGAACAAGACTACAAGTACATTCTCGATGCCGTTGACAGCCCCGCCAATGGCATGACGCTGTGTTCCGGTTCGCTCGGCGCGCGGCCGGACAACGACCTGCCCGGCATGATGGAGCGTTTTGGCCCCAAGGTGCACTTCCTGCACCTGCGCAACGTCAAGCGCGACAATGACGATATTGTCGGCTCCTTCTTTGAAGCCGAGCACCTGGGGGGGGACACCGACATGGTCGCGCTGATCGCCGCCATTCTCACCGAAGAACGGCGCCGCAAGGCAGAAGGCCGCGCGGACTGGGAAATCCCGATGCGGCCTGACCATGGTCAGGATATCCTGGACGATCTCGGCCGCCGCTCGCAGCCGGGCTACCCGACGATCGGCCGCATGAAGGGCCTGGCCGAACTGCGCGGCGTGATGACCGCGCTCGATCATGCGCAATGGGGACTGGCGCGCGCCTAGCGTCAGTCCTCCAGCAGATAACCGCCGGCGCGCATGGGCAGGATGTCGGTGCCCACGATCTTGGCCACCGAAGACCCAGCCACAACATATTTGGCGCAGGCGCGGGAGAGGATAAGCCCATCGGTGCCGGCCCGCAGCGGGGTGCGCCCGAGGAACGCTTCCGGCCCATCCATGGCGATGATGTCGGCGACAACGTCGCCCTTGTTCACCCGGTCCCCGAGCTTCACGCGATAGGCCAGAAGACCGGGGCGGTCGGCGCGCAGCACTTCGGTGGCTTCGAACGGGGTCGGGCCCGGGCCCGGGCTCGCCGGGGCCGGCGTGGTTCCGATGAGGCCGCGACCGGCAAAGAAGTCGAACAGCCCCTGGGCGTCTTCGCGGCCGAGATCATCATGCGTATCGGCCTGGCCGCGATATTCCAGCGTCGCTGTTTCGGCGCCCATCGGAATGGAGATATCGGGATTGGCGCGCTGGGCCTTGCGATAAAGATTGGGCAGCACCTCGTCGAACGAGCCGCCGCCACTGTCCTCGGCGGTCAGGGTCGCCGCCACCTGCATGCGGTCGGCCAAATCCTGCAGGCCTGGCATCAGGTCGGGCGAGGTGAAGATGTGTTTCAGGCTCTCATCATCGCAATGCAGGTCGAGCATGATATCGGCATCATGGGCGGCTTTCAGGATCAGCAGGCGGAGCTGCTGGGCGGCTGTTGCCGGTTGTTGCTGGTCGATCCAGGCGCCGACGGCCTGGCGGATGGTCCGCAGGTTCGCTTTCGCATCATCGGTGAATTTGCCGACGACGGCATCGGCGATCAGCGGATAGAGATCGGGCCAGCGGCGGTTGAAATTGACGCCGGTTTCCAGATCATAGCGGCCGATATGGCGGCGCAGCACGCGGGTGGCCAGACCCAGCGGATTGACCGAGGGAAAGACCACGAAGCGCGCCTTGAGCGTGCCGGCGGCGTCGGCGTCGCGCAGCATGGGCAGCAGATGGTGCAGCGCCATGGTGCCGGGCTGTTCGTCGGCGTGCAGCGCGGCCTGCAGATAGATCTTGGTTTCGGCCGTTTCAGGCCCGACCGTGTACCAATGGAGCGTGGTCGAATGGCCGGGCGCATCGCCGGCAAGCTGATGCTGATGCTGGGTAAAGGTCATGGTGGGCTTCTTCAGGCGAGACGGGCCAGCTTGTCGGCCATGGTCTGGGGTTTGTCGATACGGGTCGAAAAATGCATGGTGCAGAAGATGCGCTCGACGCCCATCTCATGCAGGCGCGCGCAACAGGCCTCCACTGCGGCGCTGACATCAGCCATCTCGCCTTCGATATTGGTGCCATTGGCGTGCATGTCGTGGGTGAGGCCGGTGGCTTCCAAAACCTCGCGGACTTGGCGGATATAGGCGGACACCGAAGGGCCCACGCCCATCGGGACGATGCAGAGATCGGCGATGACCTTCATGACAGTTCCTCGTTTCAGCGCAGCCATTTGGGCGCAAAGCGCAAGCCCGGCTGGGCCGGCAGATGGCGCATCAGGCGCTGATAGACCAGACCGAACAGGAAGAACACCACCAGCGAGACCACAAGGAAGTAGAGCGCGGCCACCGAGAAATGCAGGAACGCATTGAAGTCGCGCTCGAACAGGGTCTTGGCGGTGATCATCAGATCGGCCTGCGGCCCGACCACTGGCAGGGCGAAATAGACGATGGCCGTGGCGTGGAACAGGAACACCACCTCATTGGTATAGGCCGGCCAGGCTAGCCGAATGAGATTGGGCCAGACCACCCGGCGGAATTGCTGGCTGCGGCTCATGCCATAGGCCCTGGCCGCCTCGACTGCGCCGCGCGGCACGGCGCGCAGCGCGCCATAGAAGATCTCGGCGGTATAGGCGGCGGTGTTGAGCACCAGCACCAGCGGCCCCATGAACAGCGGATGCAGCACGAAGCCGGAAATGCCGAGCGGCCGCCACACGGTCAGGTTGAGCGAAAGCGCCAGCGAATAGAACATGAAGAATTGGATGAACAGCGGGGAGCCGCGAAAGGCGTAGATATAGCCGCGCGACAGGGCGTTGATCAGCGGGTTGGACGAGGCCTTGCCCAGCGCCAGGAACACCGCCATGACAAAGCCGAGCGGGATCGAGGCCAGGGCGAAGTAGATGTTGAACACCACCGCCGGGGCCATGACGGCCAGGTCGTTGAAGAACGCTTCCATCAGGCCGGCACCTCGGACAGGATGCCGCGCCCGGTGCGGCGCATCAGATATTCGAAGGCACGCTCGGACAGCCAGGTGACCAGGATATAAAAGACGAACAGCACCAGGTAATAGCGCCAGCGCCAGTCGTCATGGACCAGGCCCACCGTGGGCAGAAAATTGGGCGCGCCGAGCCGGTCGGCCCAGAGCACGATATCGGCGATCTGCAGCAGCGAGAGCAGCGAGGTCGCCTTGACGATCAGCATCCACACATTGGACAGCCCAGGCAGGGCGTAGACCCACATCTGGCGGATATGCACGCGCCAGAGCACCTGGGTAGCGCTCATGCCATAGGCGCGCGCGGCTTCGAGCTGGCCGGCCGGAACGGCGCGCATGGCGCCATGAATGACATTGGTGGCAAAGGCGCCATAGACGAGCCCCAGCGAGACGCTGGCAAGCAGGAGATATTCAGTGGTGCCCAGGAACCAGTTGGCCTCGCGGCAGGGTGGCCAGGGTGCCGTCTGGGCGGCAATCGCTTCGGGCGAGCAGACCTGGGTGGACACCAGCCATTCCATGCCCTGCTCGAAGGCCAGGGGGAAAAACAGGAAGAACAGCACATCGGGCACGCCGCGCACGATGGACGAATAGGTCGAGCCGACGAGGCGCAGCACGAAGAAGCGCGAATTCTTCAGCGTCGCGCCGGTCAGGCCGAACACCACGGCCAGAGCGCCGCCGAGCAGGGCGGCATAGATCGTGAACTGGAAACTGGCGTACCAGGTCAGATGCTTGCCATTGGTGATGTAGCCGAGCCAGAAGGCGAGGTCTTCGGTCATGCCGCCCGATCCGCGGTTGGAGCATTTCCAGCAAAACTGGCAACGGTTTTGCGGTTTGGAAATGCGTCAATGCAAGCGTCCCTCCCGGTGCCGGGAGGGACAGGTTCTGGAGCCGGATCGGCTTATTCGGCGAAGAACGGACCCATGCCGTCGAACCACTGGGCAATCAGCGCGTCCACGGTGCCATCGGCCTTGAGCGAGGCCAGGGCCTCGTCAACGGTTGCCTTGAGTTCAGCGTCTTCCTTGCGCACGCCGGCACCCACGCCGCCGCCGATCATCACGTCGTCGCCCACGAATTCCAGCGCGCCGTTCGAGGCGGTCACGACCGGCTCAAGATAGGCGCCGTCGGCCAGGATGGTGTCGAGGTTGCCGGCGGCAAGGTCAGCCATGGCCTGGTCAGCGGTCGAGAAGGTCACGATGGTGTTGGCGCCGCCCAGGTTCTCCTCGGCATAGCCGGCCTGGATGGTGCCACCCTGCACGCCGACGCGGGCGCCGGACAGGGCCGAAAAGTCGAGACCAGCGCCGGAAGCGGCGACGAATTTGGACGGATCGGGCGGGAAGTAGTTGTCGGAGAAGTCGATGGTCTCTAGGCGCTCGTCGGTGATCGACATGCCGGCCATGATCAGGTCGTAGTTGCCGGCCAGCAAATTCGGGATGATGGAATCCCAGTCATTGATGATCCACTCGCAGCTCAGCTCTGCGGTTTCGCAGATGGCATTGCCCAGATCGATCTCGAAACCGGCGGGTTCGCCGGCGTCGTTGAGGAAGTTCCAGGGCGCATAAGCGCCTTCAGTGGCGATGCGGACAGTGTCCTGGGCGAAGGCGGGGGTGGCGAGGGCCAGAACGGCGGCCGCTGCCAGCATAGTCTTTTTCATTCTCGTTCTCCGTTTGCTTGTTCGTGTTGTCATTGCGCCCGGTTTTCCGGGTCGTTTTCCATGCAGGTCAGTCGTGGCTGGCCGCATTGAGAAATTGTTTGAGACGGGTCGATTTGGTCGCGCCGAACACCTCGTCGGGCGCACCTTCCTCCTCGATCAGTCCCTGATGCAGAAAGATCACCCGGTCGGACACCGAGCGGGCAAAATCCATGTCATGGGTCACCAGGACCATGGTCCGGCCCTCGTCGGCCAACAGCTTGATCACGCGCAGCACCTCCACTTCAAGCTCGGGGTCGAGCGCGGAGGTGGGTTCGTCAAACAGCATAACGCGCGGATTGATGCAGAGGGCTCGGGCGATGGCGGCGCGCTGCTGCTGGCCACCGGAGAGCTGGGCGGGATAGGCATCGGCCTTGGCGCCAATGCCGACCTTGTCGAGCATGGCGCGGGCTTCGGCTTCCACCTCGGCGCGCGCGCGCTTTTGCACCACCAGCGGCGCTTCCATGACATTTTCCAGAATGGTCATGTGCGCCCAGAGATTGAACGACTGGAACACCATGCCCAGCTCGGAGCGGATGCGGCGGATCTGGTGTTCGTCGCCAATGCTGCGGCCCTGGCCATTGCCCTTGAGCACGATGGCTTCGCCATCGATCAGCACATTCCCGCTATCGGGGATTTCGAGCATGTTGATGCAGCGCAGCAGCGTGGATTTGCCTGATCCGGAAGACCCGATAAGGGAGACGACCTGTCCTTCGCGCGCGGTGAAGGAAATGCCCTTGAGCACTTCCAGCGCGCCGAAGGATTTGTGAAGTTCGCGCAGTTCGATGACCGGCGATGGCTCCGCTTTTGCGGGCGCTGCCTGCTTCATGCTCACCATTGGCCCGTTCCCGGGCGCTTCCTGACTGGCGACTGCCTTATTATTCGATTGGCAATCTTGACCGTCTGGTAGAAAACCAGAAGCCAGTGAGATAGCAAGCGAAAAAGCGGGTTTTGCCCGCACCGTGCAAGGTAGGGTGGGCATGTTCTTTGTTGTCTCGAAGCTGTTCTGGCTGGTGGCGCAGCCCATCAGCATCGTGCTTTTGCTGATGCTGCTGACTGGCGTCCTGGTTGCATTCGGACGCCGCCGGCTTGCCCTGACCGCGTTGTCCCTGGCCGTGTTGCTGCTGGGCCTTGCCAGCGTGACCAATATTGGGGGGATCATGATCCGACCGCTGGAGGACCGGTTTTCGGTGCCGGCAATGCCCGAGCGCGTCGATGCCATCGTGATGCTTGGTGGTGCGACCGTCTCCAGCGTCAGCGGGGTCCGGCAGACCGTGGCGATGAATGAGGCCGGGGAGCGGTTGTCGACCACATTGTGGCTGGCGCAGCGCTTTCCGCAAGCGCGCATCGTCCTGTCCGGCGGTGGCGGTGTGCTGGGCGGGCTGGGTGAAAGCGAGGCGGAAACGGCGCACCGCTTCTTTGTGGCGCTGGGGATCAACAGCGATCGTCTGGTGCTTGAGCCGGAGTCCCGCAACACGATCGAAAATGCCCGGTTTACTCGCCAATTGCTCGGCGAAGGCGGCAATACCGTCGCGCTGGTTACATCAGCCTTTCACATGCCGCGATCAGTCGGCTTGTTTCGCGCCCAGGGGGTACAGGTTCTGCCTTGGCCCACGGATTACCGCAGCACCGGCACAGAGCAGTTCGGTCTTGATCTGGCCGATCTGGGCGGCAATCTCACCATCGCCTCGACCGCTATGCGCGAATGGATCGGGCTGACCGTCTATTGGGCCACGGGGCAGATCGAGAGCTGGTTTCCAGAACCCTGAAATCAAAAACGGCGCCCCATGGACGCCGCTTTTTAGATTGAGATCGCCTGATAGTCCTATGTGCCCCTGCGGAACAGGCCGACCACGAGAGAGATCACGAGGAAGGCGAGGAACAGGAAGAACAGGATCTGCGCGATACCAGCCGAGGCGCCGGCAATGCCACCAAAGCCCAGCACGCCGGCGATCAGCGCGATTACCAGAAAAACCAGTGCATAATACAGCATGGGAAACTCCATGTTTTGATACTTGCACAAACAACGCCGCCGCTCACCGCAAGTTCCGCACGCAAAGAAAAAGGCCGGAACGAGCCGGCCTTTTCTTCAATCGTATTTAGCTGGATCAGGCCGCGGCGCGCGAGCCTTCATCGAAGAACAGCGCCTGGCTGATCAGGGCCTTCACCATGTCGGGGTTGAACGGCTTGGTGACCAGGAATGTCGGTTCGGGCCGCTCCCCGGTCAGCAGCCGCTCTGGGAAGGCGGTGATGAAGATCACCGGCACCGAGTGATTGTTGAGAATGTCGTTGACCGCATCAATGCCCGAGCTGCCGTCGGCAAGCTGGATGTCGGCCAGGATCATGCGGGGCTGGGTCTGCGCAAACAGGCTCAGGGCTTCCTTGTGGGTGCGGGCAATGCTGACCACCTTGTGGCCGAGGCTCTGAACCATCTGCTCGATATCCATGGCGATCAGCGGCTCATCTTCGATGATCATGATCTCGGTGGCCACCTGACGGGAAATGTCGGTGGACGCCTGGTCGAGCAGGTCAGCGAATTCATCCTCGCTGGTCGAGAGGATTTCGGCGGCCTGGGCATGGTTGAAGCCTTCAACCGCGACCAGCAGGAATGCCTGGCGGGGCAGTGGCGCCAGATTGGCCAGATTGGCGGCGGCGCGCTGTTCCCAGGCAAAGTTCGAAGCCGGTTCCGGCACTTTCACCGCAGAGGATGAAAACAGGGCGGAGAACAGCTTGTAGACCGCGATGCGGTCATTGCTGGCTTCGGGGAATAGGGAGATATCGGCGATCAGGGCTTCGAGCGTGGCGGCGACATAGGCGTCGCCTGAGGTCTGCGAACCGGTGACGGCGCGAGAAAAACGCCGCAGGTAGGGCAGATGCGGTGCGATCCGCGTGGACAAGGACATAGACGAAAACTCCCGGGTGACGCTTGTTGTTTGGTACCTCACGATGGCCCAAAACGTGTGTTGCCGAGAAAAGTTCCGACAGTTTGGAACTTTTGCACGTGTCACGGCATTGGGGCCACGGTACAGCGCGATAAATCAAGACTGAACGGTCAAATACGGAATGAAGAAGGATAATCTGGTGACGCAGCAACGTGTGCGCATGCAGGCGGAGCGGGCGGACGATGGGCTCGGTCCGACCTCGGATATCGGGTCGCGTCTGCGCGCCCTTTATGGAGCGGTTCAGGACGAAGGCGTCCCCGACCAGCTTCTCGATCTGCTCGAAAAGCTCGACAATGCCGAACAGGCCCAGGGCGACAAGTCGTCCAACAGCGGTGGAGAGTAACGGCATGAGTGCCGAGGGAACTTCCTTCAAACGTGAAATGCTTGCGACCCTGCCCAGTCTGCGCGCCTTTGCGGTGTCGTTGACCGGCAAGCATGACAAGGCCGATGATCTGGTGCAGGACACCGTGATGAAGGCTTGGGCGAAGCAGTCCAGCTTCGAAATGGGCACCAATATCAAGGCCTGGCTATTCACCATTCTGCGCAACGAATTCTACAGCCAGATGCGCAAGCGCGGACGTGAGGTGCAGGATACCGACGGGGCCTTTACCGAACGCCTTTCCGTGCATCCTTCGCAATATGGCTCGATGGATCTTGAAGACTTCAAGGCAGCTTTGTCTGAACTCCCCGATGACCAGCGCGAAGCCATCATCCTGATCGGCGCTTCGGGCTTTTCCTATGAAGAGGCGGCCTCGATCTGCGAATGTGCCGTTGGCACCATGAAGAGCCGGGTCAGCCGTGCCCGTACGCGCCTGACTGAACTGCTCAAGGTGAGCGGGGAGTCCGATTATGGTCCCGACGCCGTTTCCGCGCAGGTGACGTCAGGCAATCACGGCTTTTGAGCGAGACGGACCCTGATGGCCTCGGCCAGGTCCGCATCAGGCAATGGTTTGAGCAAGATAGGGGTGCCGGGCAGGTCCGGCACGCCTTGCGCGCGAAGATCATCCGCACTGATGCCGATGACGGCTATGCCGCTCTGGGCCAGTTGTTGGGCGAAGGCGATCAGTTCGGGCTTGTCAGTTTCGATCTCGACAATGGCCAGCGCTGCCCGTGACCAGTCGGTCAACTGCTGATTGGCCTCGTCCGGGCTGCGCGCCAGAACGACATGTGACGCCCCAATGGCCTGCAGGGCGCTTTGTATCCCCAATGCGATGATGAATTCGGTCTCGAGGACGAGAACCGTTCGGCCGGTCAGCATGGGCGTGCTTTCTGTTCTGGTATGCCCCCGGTCCCTGATCGGCTCTAATAATATCGCTGTCATTTAACTTTGACATGTCGGGAACGCTCTATGCCGGCAAGCGTTTGGTATCTCGACTTCCAAAAGCGTCAGGAAATCAATTGAGTCTGGTCCTTCCATCTTCGGGGCGACGTGTGTCCTGCGAGCAATGCCCGCTGCGCACGCTGCCAACGTTTCGCGACTTCTCGGCTGGCGAGCTGAAATTCGTTTCCAGCTTCAAAACTGGCGAAATGACCGCCGAATCCGGAGCCGTGATCCTGAGTGAGGGGGCGCATAGTGCGCATCTTTTTACACTGCTGTCGGGCTGGGCATTTCGCTTCAAGATGCTCGATGACGGGCGCCGGCAGATTCTGAACTATGTGCTGCCCGGCGATCTTGTCGGGCTGCAGGGCTCGGTGATCGGGGAGATGGAGCACTCGGTCGAAGCGCTCTCGCCCCTGGTGCTGTGCGTGTTTCAGCGTGACCGGCTCGATGAGTTGTTCGCCAATCATCCCGGCCTTGGCTTCGATGTCACCTGGCTGGCAGCGCGTGAGGAGCGAATGCTGGACGATCATCTGCTCAGCCTGGGCCGGCGCACGGCACTGGAGCGGGCCGCCTATCTCCTGGCGTTCCTGCATGAACGGGCAAAAGCGGTCGGGCTGGGCAAGGGACAGGGGCCCCTCTCCATCCCGTTGACCCAACAGCATGTTGCCGACACGCTGGGCCTGTCCATCGTTCATACCAACAAGACATTGCGCAAGCTGACAAACAAGGGTCTGATCCGCTGGCTTGGACGGAGTTGCGAAGTGCTCGATGCGGCAGAGCTGGCGCGCCTGGCCGGTTGGGAAGGTCTGGGTGAACCGGTCCGTCCCCTGATATAGCCATGTCGGCCTCAATGCTGCCATCGCTGGAAAGCATTGCTCGGGCACAGCGGCCGCACCCGCCGCAGGAGCAGGAGATGAGCGTCTTGGTTGACCGGCCCAAAAGCGTCGAGGGACCGCATCTTGTCCGGCGGGGCACACGGCGCCTGGCTGTGTGGGTTTCGCTCGGCCTTGTGTGCCTGGCCGCCGTTGCGGCACTGATGCTGATGCAGGGCATCGACCGGCAGCTCAACGACATCAACAAGACTTATGCCGTGCGCAATGCCGCTCGCGAGCTGACCCATGCACTGAGCCAGGCCGAAGCCAGCCAGCGCGGGTTCCTGCTGACGGCCGATCCGCAATTCCTCCAGCCCTACCGAGAGGCGGTCTCAAGCCTTGATCGTCGTGTCGCCGCCCTGATGGAAATGACAACGGATGATCGCGGGCAAAGTGACCGCGTTGCTAGCATTACCGGCGACATTTCAAGCAAGATGGCGGAAATGAACCGCACCGTGGAGTTGGTCTCGACGCGCCGCAATGAAGAGGCTCAGACCCTGACCGAGACCGGCATGGGCGCGCGGCTGATGGCCGAGGTCAGCGCGACGCTGGAAGATTTCATCGCCGAGGAGGATGCCAAGCTGGCCGATCGCAATGCGCAGATCGACCAGACCCGCACCGGCCTGGTCGCGGCGCTGATTGCCGCGCTCGCGGCGGCGGCGATCCTGGCCTATGCCCTGTTGATGCGCACCCAAAAGCAGGTCAGCGCGCTGGCCCAGCGCCATCGCGGACTGTTGAGCCAGAACGAGGCGCTGGAAGAAGAAGTGGCCGAGCGCACGCGGGATATCGAGGAAGCGCGGGCCCATGCCGAGCGCGAACGCCAGCGGGTGGAAGCGCTGTTGCAGGACACCAATCACCGCATTGGCAACTCGCTGGCAACGGTCTCTTCGCTCCTGGCTTTGCAGGTCATGCGCACCCAATCGGACGATGTCCGCACGGCGCTGGAAGCTGCGCGACTGCGCGTGCACGCGGTGGCCTCTGCCCACCGCCGCCTGCGCCTGGGGGATGATCTTGAAACCGCCAGCGCTGACGAATTCCTCGCCGCTGTGCTTGAAGACCTCGCCGAAACCCAGACCGATGGCGGGCGGATTGCGGTACATGGCGAACTTTCGCCCATTGAAGTGAGTGCGCGCGATGCCACCACGCTCGGCATCCTGGTCGGCGAGCTGGTGACCAATGCATTGAAATATGCTTTCCCGGACGCGCGCAGCGGCACCATCACCGTGACCCTGACCCGCGATGAACAAGACGTGCCGATGCTTTGCGTCCAGGATGACGGCGTGGGCATGCCGGAGGGTGATGATGCAACCGAATCCGGGCTGGGCTCCGTTATCGTCAAACAGCTCTCGGGCCAGTTTGGCGGGGAGCCGCACTACGCCCCGGCGAATGGTGGCGGGCTCGAAGTGACAATCCGGCTTCCCGAACTGGGCCGCACCAGGACAACAACCAAGGATGATACTCTTTGAAAATCCGGGCCATTTTGAACAAGGACGGCGGGACCCTGCGCACCATGGATCTCGACGAACTCTGCGCCATGGCGACGGATCTGTTCGCGCGCGAGGGACACGAACTCGAGTGCACGATCGTGGCGGGCAAGGATGTTGAGAAAGCCCTCAAGGCCGCTGCCAATGACCCGTCCGTCGAGGCGGTGATTGCTGGTGGTGGCGATGGCACGATTTCGGCGGCGGCAGGCATTGCCTTCAAGAGCAACAAGCCCCTTGGCGTTTTGCCGGCCGGCACGATGAACCTGTTCGCGCGTGCCCTGGGCATGCCGCTCGAACTCGATCGCGCCTTGGCTGCCATTGCGCGCGGGGAGGTGGACCGCATTGACATCGCCACGGCCAATGGCCGGCCTTTTGTGCATCAGTTCGGGGTTGGCATTCACGCGCGCCTGGTGCGCATCCGCAATGGCATGGTCTATCGCAGCCGCATCGGCAAGATGCTGGCCAGCCTGCGCGCAATCATGGCGTCAGCGGTCAATCCGCCGCGCTTCGAGGTGGAACTGCACACCGAGAAGGGCGACAGGACCGTAACCGCGACAGGCGTGGCGATCTCCAACAATCCGCTCGATGACAGTCCCGTGCCGGTGGCCATGACACTCAATTCAGGGCGGTTGGGGGTCTATGTCGCGCACAGCGTCTCCACCCGGGAGCTGCTCAATCTGGCGCTTGATGTGATGAGCGGGCGCTGGCGCGCCAACCCCGCCGTCAGTGAAACCGAAGTGCGCGACCTGATCCTGCGCTTTCCCAAGCGCAAGCGGGGCACTCATGCGGTGGTCGACGGGGAATTGATTGATCTGGAAAATGCCGTGGATCTGCAATTGCATGCCTTGGCCCTGCCGGTGATCCGGCCAGCCAGGGACATGCGCACGAACGGGCGCTGACGCTTTCGCGTCAGGCCTCGTCCTCATCATTGCTGTCGCGTAGCAGAGCGATGGCGGCAATGGCCGCAGCCGGTAGTCCCAGGCGCAGCAGCCCCGGCGATCTGGCCAGCAAGGGCAGCACCGTGATAGCAGCCGTTGTCAGGAAAGTGCTGGTTTCCTTGGCCCGGCGGCGTTCCGCCAATTCCTTTTGTCGCTGGCCGCGCCCGATCAGCGATCCCAGATAGACCGCAAGGGCCAGCACCAGGAATGTTCCGGCCAGGATGAGCGCGGCGATGATGGGACCGACAATGTCGGCCAGTGCCATGAAGCCGGCCGCGATCAGGAAGCCGACGGCAATGGCGCAAAACAGCGCGATCAGCCCCCAGACCAGGGCCGCTGATTTTGCCTTGGACGCCAGACCTTCGACCTCCAGCCCCAATAGGGAAGCAAGTGGCGAAATCAGACCCATAATTAGTGCCGGGTGAGCAGGGCGAAGACGAAGCCGATCCCGGCGGCTGCGGCCACGGCCGTAAGCGGCTTTTCGCGGATGGTATCCTTGAGCTGTTTTTCGGCCTGGGTCACCTGATCCTGCGCGTCGTCCAGCATGTGCTGGCCACGGGCCTGCAATTGCTTGACCTCATTGGTCGCCAGTGCGCGCGCCTCACCCACCTTCTCGCCGGAGAGTTTTCCCAGCGTGTCGGAAATCGCCCTGATGTCGGCCTGAAGCTGGGCGACCTGCGCCTCGAGCTCCTGCTCGCGGGTCTCGGTCTTGGCCTTGGCGGCCGCGCCACCATTGCCGGCCTTGCGGCGGGATGGGGCCATATCGGAAGTCGTAGCCATTGGACGCTCCTTGTTGTGTTGTCGGAACAACGCCAGGGATCAGCGTGAGTTCCGCGGTGAATGGGGTGAAAAAAAGAAGTCCCGACAAGCCCTTGGCCTGTCGGGACGAAAGGCGCGGATCGAAAGGGGGGCGACCATCGATCCGCAAGGGGCACATTCCTTTTTGAAGGAGAACCAGAGGGACCTGGCGTGCCCGTTTGGGTTTATGCGGCGGCTAGATGCGACCCATCAGCACCAGGATCAGCACCACGACCAGAACGACGCCGAGAATGCCCGAGGGAAAATAGCCGAAGCCACGTGAATATCCCCAGGTCGGCAGCGCGCCGATCAGCAAGAGAATAAGAATGATGAGAAGTATCGTACCCATTGAACCCTCCGGGATCTGTTGTTGGCTGGTGCGCCTTTTCGACCCTAGAGAAGGGCGACCAGCAGAGCGGTAGCGGTGGCCAGGATGAGGGAGGCGGGAAGAAGAGCTAGAGCCACTTCGGCATAGCGCGACTGGTGGTCGTAAAGATCGTCGCTCCAGGTGGCTGCGGTGACCCGGCTGTTGCCATCATGGGTTCTGAACTGGGACTGGTTCATCGTCGTCATCTCCTGCGATCCGGTTTGCCGGACCTTTCCTGGCAGGGCCGCTCGGCCCGCGTGCCAAAAGAACGAGGTGATGACGATTTTGGTTCCGTTGCCCGCTTACTCGACGCGCAGCACGTCGACCGATTGCTTGGTTTCGTGCGAACCATTGGTACGCAGAACGCCGACAATTGGCGAGATGTCGGAATAGTCGCGCCCATGGCCGATCGAGATATGATCGGGTCCGGCAATCATGGCATTGGTGGGGTCGAACTCGACCCAGCCCAGGTGCTGGCCGCACCAGGCCCGCACCCAGGCATGCATGGCATCGGCCCCTTCAAGGCGCGTTTGCCCTTCCGGCGGATTGGTGCGCAGGAAGCCCGAGACATAGCCAGCCGGGATGCCGATGCCGCGCAGGCCCGCAATCATCACATGGGCAAAATCCTGGCACACGCCCTTGCGCAGCTCGAAGGCCTCGGCCGGGCGGGTTTCGACATCGGTCGCCTTGGGATCGTATTCGAAATCCTTGTGGATCGCCATGCACAGAGCGGTGGCAACGCCCAGCGTGGTGGGTGCGTTGGCCGTCACCGCGCGCGCATAGTCCGTAATCGCGGGAACGATCTGGACGCGGGACGAGGCCGCCAGGAAATGCTGAGGGCTGGTGGATGCCACCGACCAATATTGCCCGATCTCGCGCGAGAGTTGCGCCAGTGGCGGCGAGAAGTCGGCGGGTGGGGAGATATCCTCGATCTGCACACGCGCAGTCAGGCGAATGGTCAGCTTGTCATGCGGTGCGATCATGGTGATGGCGGTCACCGAATTGCCGAAGAAGTCGAGAAATCCGTTCTGGCGCGCCGGCGCCGGTTCAATGGCCAGCGAGGACGCAATAACGCGCTGCAGGCCGGGCACGTTGGCCGGCGCCACGCGAATGTGGTGGCGGCCGCCATGCACCGGGGCGTCATAGTCATATTCGAGAGCCAGGCGGATATCGTAGAGCATCTGTCCCGCCCCTAGGTGAAATAAGCCGCGGCGATCAGGCTGGACAACATGCCCACATCGTCTGCCAACCGGTCGAGCCGCGCCGGTGTCATATCGCTGGCCTCGGCGATGACCAGGTCGGTGTGGATCTCCAGCGCCAGCTTGGCCGCAGGCGAAAGCTGTTCATCGTCAATGCCGCCGGGCAGGGCCTCGATCTGGTCGCGCAATTCGGTCATTTGGAAGAGCACCGAGCGCGGATTGAGCGGGTCGAGGATCAGCAAGTCGACGGCGCTCAGTGCACCGGCCGTCACCGAATATCGGCGCCGATGCGACATCACGCTGTCGCCGATTTCGAGCAGCATTTCGACCGACCCATCCGGCGCGTCGGGGGCCGACAGCCAGGCTGTGACGCGCGCCATCTGCATGGCCCGTTCCAGGCGCCGCCCCAGTTCGAGAAAGCGCCAGCCGGCAAAGCGGTACATGTTCTCGTGCACCAGGCCCGAGAAACCGGCCAGCTTGCGCAGCAGCACAGTCATGGCGCGGGTGGCATCGTCGCCCGTGTCGATGCGCGCGGCAAAGCGCTGGGCGGTCTTTTGCAGATCGGTCAGCGCCAGCCAGCCATCGGGCGAGAAACGGTCGCGGATCTGTCCGGCGCTATGCACCGCGCTGTCGATGGAGGCCAGCAGCCCCTGCGGCATGGCTTCGGCGGCATCGACATCAAGTGTTTCGAGTAGCGCCGCGCAATGGGTCAGGATCGGCAGGTCCGGCTTGGAGAGCTCGGCCAGCCGCGCATTATAGGCGCGCAGAATGCGCACGCTCGCTTCGCAGCGTTCCGCATAGCGGCCCAGCCAGATCAGGTTGTCGGCGGCGCGGCTGGGCAAGTTGCCGGGGGCGTTGCGCACCAGCTTTTCGCCCTCGCGCGGCAGCAGCGAGACCTGTTCGACCGGCTTGCTCGATAGCACCCAGACGTCGGCCGCCTGGCCGCCGCGTTGCATGGCCAGGGCCGACGTGTCGGTGGTCGAACCGACACGGGCAAAGCCGCCAGGCATGATGGTCCAGCCTTCATCGGTGCGGGCGGCATAGACGCGCAGGGTAATGGGCCGGGGCTCGAGCTTGCCATCGACATAGACCGGTGCTGTGGAGAGCCGCACCGGCTCCTGCCCGACATAGGCGCCGCCATCATTGGCAATGCGGGTCTTGAGATCGGCCTTTTGCTCGGCGGTCATGCTGGCGCCCAGTGCGGTGCCGCGCAGATCATCAAAGGGCAATTGCGTGGAGAAGGCCGGGCCGATCATGAGCTGATCGAAATTGTCGAGCACGAATTCGCGCTCGGCGCCCTGGCCGCACCACCAGGTGGCGATTTCGGGCAGTTCGAGCCCCGTGCCCAGCAAATGCTTGCACAGGCGCGGCATGAACGCGGCCAGCGCCCGCGTTTCCATGATGCCGGTGCCCAGCGCATTGATCATCGAGATCGAGCCTGCGCGCAACGCCTCGACCATGCCGGGGGTGCCGATATGGCTGTCATAGCGCAATTCGAGGGGGTCGGCGAAGCTGGCATCAAGCCGCCGCCAGAGCACGCTGACCGGTTTGAGACCGGCCACTGTGCGCACCATGACCTGCCCATCCTCTACCACCAGATCCTCGCCCTCAAGCAGCATCAGCCCGAGATAGCGGGCGATATAGGCGTGTTCGAAATAGGTTTCGTTGAGCTGGCCGGGGGTGAGAATGCCGACGCGCCCGCCATCGCGCTGGGCCTGGTTGAACAGCGCATCGCGGAAACCGCGGAAGAAGCCGGCCAGCCGGTTGATATTGAGCGAAGCGTAGATTTCGGACAGCGCGCGGGTAGTGGCCACGCGGTTTTCCAGCGCGAAGCCGGCACCCGATGGCGCCTGCGTTCTGTCGCCCAGCACCCACCACGACCCGTCCGGCCCACGCCCCAGTTCGAAGGCGCAAAAATGCAGATAGTGCCCGCTGACCGGCCGTATGCCGACCAGAGGGCGCAGGAATTCGCTGTTCTGGGCGATCAGCTCGGGCGGCAGCAGGCCTTCCTGCACCAGCGTGTTGTTGCCATAGATATCGGCGACGATGGCTTCGAGCAGCTCGGCACGCTGGGTCAGCCCACTCGAAATCTGCACCCAGTCGGCTTCATCGATCAGCAGCGGGATATGGGCCAACGGCCAGGCGCGTTCCTTGCCCTCGGCGCCGTCATATTTGCGGTAGAACACCCCGGCATCGCGCAGATACTGGTCGGCGCGTTCGACCCGGGCGGCCAGTTCGGAGGGGCCCAGCGCATCGAAGGCCGCCATGAGTTTATCCCAGCCGGGCCGTATGGCGCCGGACGGGTCGATCATCTCGTCCGGCACGCCGGGCAACAGTCGGTAATCAGCAATGATGCTGGGGCCGGCTGGGGGCTTGCCGCGGGTCTGGTGATTCCGCGAACTCATGGCATTACGTGAACCGCGCCGGCCGCCTGAGGTCAAGCGTTAGCGGAAACTCATCCGCAGGCTTTTCGGGGGTGAGGCGATATCCACCCGGGGTGTGGTTGTGCGGCACGAAGCGCGCCAGCCGCCGGGCCTCAGCTTCATTACCATTGACCGGGAAGGTTTCGTAGTTGCGTCCGCCCGGATGAGCGACGTGATAGGTGCAGCCGCCAATCGGCCGGCCGGTCCAGTTGTCGTAGATATCGAACACCAGCGGCGCATGCGCCGGTATGGCCGGATGCATGCCCGAAGCCGGCTGCCAGGCCTTGAAACGCACCCCGGCCACGGCCTCGCCTGTCGCGCCTGCCGGTTTTAGTGGTATTGGGCGTTGGTTGCAGGTGACGGTGTAGCGGCCCGGATTGTCGCATTCGAGGCGCACCTGCAGGCGCTCCACCGATGAATCGACAAAGCGCACCGTACCGCCGATTGCGCCCTGTTCACCCATCACATGCCAGGGCTCCAGCGCCTGACGCAGTTCAAGCTTGACCCCATCCACTTCGACCTCGCCGCAGAAGGGGAAGCGGAACTCGAGCTGGGCAGCGAACCATTCGGGCTCGAAATCAAACCCATGCTGGCGCAAGTCTTCGAGCACGCCGAGGAAATCCTGCCAGACGAAACTTCCGAGCATGAAGCGGTCGTGCAGGCTGGTACCCCAGCGTGTGAAGTCACCCGAAAGTGGCTTATCCCAATAGCGGGCAATCAGGGCCCGGATCAGCAATTGCTGGGCCAGGCTCATGCGCGCATTGGGCGGCATTTCGAAGCCGCGAAACTCTACCAGTCCCAGCCGCCCGGTCGGGCCATCGGGAGAATAGAGCTTGTCGATGCAGATTTCGGCGCGGTGCGTATTGCCGGTAACATCGACCAGCAGATTGCGGAACAGGCGGTCGGTCAGCCAGGGCAGGGGCGGGGTGCCTTCGCCCGGTGCCGGCACCTGTGCCATGGCAATTTCGAGCTCGTACAGGCTGTCGTGGCGCGCCTCGTCAAAGCGGGGAGCCTGGCTGGTCGGGCCGATGAACATGCCCGAGAACAGATAGCTCATCGAGGGGTGGCGCTGCCAATGCAGCACCAGCGACTTCAAGAGGTCCGGCCGGCGCAGGAACGGGCTGTCATGGGGCGTGGCTCCGCCGACCACAACATGATTGCCCCCGCCGGTGCCGACATGCTTGCCATCGATCATGAACTTGTCGGCGCCCAGGCGACACTGACGCGCCTCCTCATAGACCGCTTCGGTCGTTGCCACGCAATCATCCCAGCTGGAAGCGGGATGGATATTGACCTCAATGACACCCGGATCGGGGGCCACGCGAATGACGTTGAGACGCGGGTCCTGCGGCGGGGCATAGCCTTCAAGATGGACCGGCTGGCCGATTTCCCTTGCCGCGGCTTCAGCCGCAGCGATCAGTTCAAGGAAATCTTCAAGTTCCTCCACCGGCGGCAGGAAGACGCAGAGGCGATGCTCGCGCACTTCGGCGGTGACGGCAGTGCGCACCTCCCCCTCGATCTCGCTGATGACCTGTTCGGTGATGTCCTGCTGCTCGGTCGCGGCGGTGAAGCCGGCGGCGGCCTGGGCGCGCGGATCGGTTTCAAGCCCGGTCTTCTTGCGCGCAAGGATTTCTTCGGGATCGGGCAGGGCGGTGCGCGGCGCGCCGGGGTCCATCGGCACTACATGCGGGTATTCGGTGGCCTTCAAATGCTTGAGCGAACTCAAGGGCAGGCGATAGCCGGCCGGGCTGTCGCCGGGCGCCAGGAACAGCTTGCCGCGCCGCGTCTTCCATTTTTCCGTCAGCCAGGGGCTGGAGGCCCTGGCGTTCCAGCGCTGCACGGGCAGCACATAGCCGGTGGGATTGGTCAGGCCGCGCTCGAACACCTTGGCAATGCGCGAGCGCGCCTCGGGGTCGGCCAATTCGGAGTTGGCCGGGTCGACATTGGCCGGCAGATTGGCTTCCTTGAGCAGCCATTCGCCGGGATCCTCATAGGCTTCGTCGATGGTCTCGCCGGTCAGCCCGAGATTGCGCGCAAAAGCATCGAGGAACTTTCGCGCATCCTCATGCGTGGCACTGGTCTTGACTCCCTCCTGGGCGATCAGCTTTTCGTCTTTCCACACCGGCTTGCCATCGACGCGCCAATAGAGCGAGAAGGTCCAGCGCGGCAGGGTTTCGCCGGGATACCACTTGCCCTGGCCATGATGCAGCATGCCATTGGGCGCAAAACGCTGGCGCAGGCGGCGGATCAGTTCATCGGCCAAGCGCCGCTTGGTGGGCCCGACCGCGCCGGCATTCCATTCATCGGCCTCGAAATCGTCAATGGATACAAAGGTCGGCTCGCCGCCCATGGTGAGGCGCACATCCTGTTCCGTGAGCTTTTCGTCGACCTTTTTGCCCAGGGCATTGAGCCGGTCCCAGCTTTCATCGGAGAACGGCTTGGTGATGCGTGGATGCTCTGCGATGCGAGTCACCCGCATGTCGAAGGCGAAGTCGACTTCGGCGAAGGAGGCAAAGCCGGAAATCGGTGCCGCATTGCGATAATGCGGCGTGGCCGCCAGCGGCACATGGCTTTCGCCGGTCAGCAGGCCCGAGGTGGGATCAAGGCCAACCCAGCCCGCGCCGGGCAGATAGACTTCCGCCCAGGCATGCAGATCGGTGAAATCGTGGTCGGTGCCCGCCGGGCCATCCAGCGAGACGATATCGGGCTTGAGCTGGATCAGATAGCCCGAGACAAAGCGCGCGGCGAGGCCCAGATGGCGCAGAATGTTGACCAGCAGCCAGCTTGAATCCCGACACGAGCCCTTGCCATTGCCCAGCGTTTCCTCGGGCGTCCAGACGCCGGGCTCGAGGCGCACGATATAGTTCACCACGCTTTGCAGATGGGCGTTGAGCTCGGTAACAAAGGTGACGGTGTTTTTCGGGCTCTTGTCGAGCCTATCGAGGAATTGCTGCAGCAGCGGCCCGGCCGGCTCGGGCTTCATGTAGATCGTCAGATCGTCGCGCAGGTCCTCGGGATATTGGAAGGGCCAGGTCTCGCCGCTCTCCTCGACGAAAAAGTCGAACGGATTATAGACCGTCATGTCGGCGACCAGGTCGACCTCGATCTTGAGTTCGGTTACCGGCTCGGGAAACACGAAGCGCGTCAGGAAGTTGCCATAGGGATCCTGCTGCACATTGACGAAGTGCAGGCTGGGGCTGACCCGAAGCGAGTGGCTGAGCACCTTGGTCTTGGAATGCGGCGCCGGCTGCAGGCGAATGACCTGCGGCTGCAAGGTGACCGGACGGTCATATTTGTAGTGGGTCAGATGATAGATGGCGGCTTTGATCGACATGCAGCTTCTGTCGCTCGCTATAGGGCCACGGATAAGACTTCCCGGAAAGGAGCTTATCGGGGATTGCGGTTGAAGGATAGGCGGTGGCCAGGCGCTATTGCTCTTATGTGACGGAGGGGTCCGATGCCTGTGCGCCTATGCACTTTGGGGGTGCAATGGTTCGCGTTGCCCGGGCGCCGGTTTCCGGGGCATGGCTGCAACAAGCAGATCAGGGAAAGACCATGACCGAAGCCTTCGCCGTAGCCAATTTGCATGCATTGACCCCCAATCTGAGGGTGGATGACGTGGAGACCAGCCTGTCCTTCTACGAGAATTTGGGGTTCGAACTGGTTCAGAAGGTGCCTGCTGCCGGGCCTGCAATTTGGGCCCATGTCAAAAGGGGCGGGGTGCGGTTGATGTTCCAGAGCCGCGAAACGCTGGAAGAGGAGTTCCCGCTGCTGGCCAGGCATGCAAATGGCGGCGCCCTGACACTATGGATACAGGCTGGCGATGTCGCTGCCCTCTATGCCTGTGTCGAGGGCATGGAGTGTGTGCTCAAGCCGCTGGGCCGGACAGAGTATAACGGCGCGACCGAGTTCGTGCTGACAGACCCGGACGGGTTCATCCTGCATTTCTCCGATCTGAAACTGACGACGGCCTGATCGGGCGCAGGTTCACTCCAATCCGTCGATCACCTGACGCTGCTTGAGCATTTCAAGGAAAATGCGGTAGTCGCGGTCGAATTGCGCCCGCGCTTCGGCCCTGGGCGCGCGTGCGGTGCCGCCCTGCTGCATGGCCAGGCACGCCTGGTCGAGGCTGGGATAGAGCCCGGCGGCATTGGCGGCGACCATGGCCATGCCGAGCAGGGTCGCATCCGGCGTTGAGGGCTCGACCACGGTGCAGCCTGTTGCGTCGGCATAGAGCTCCATCAGCAGGGGATTGCGGGTGTGGCCGCCGGTGATGTGCAGCGTGTCGATGGCATAGCCCTTGGTGTTCAGGGTATCGAGAATATGCCGCACGCCGAGCGCAATGGAGACACAGCTGCGCCAATAGAGCCGGCAGAGACTGTCAAAGTCACTGTCCAGCGTCAGGCCGGAAATCACGCCCAATGCCGATGGGTCGCCCAGAGGCGAGCGATTGCCATGGAAGTCAGGCAGCACATGCAGGCGGCTGGCCAGGTTGAGGCCCTCGCTCTGGCGCAGTTCCATCACCCGGTTGCAAATGGCCAGATGCTTCTCGCGGGTCGGTTCGCCTCCCGCGCTGTGCCAGAGAATGATGTGGTCGAGCAGCGCGCCGGTGGCCGACTGGCCTCCTTCATTGAGCCAGACGCCGGGCAGCACGGCGCCGTAATAGGGGCCCCAGACGCCGGACGTCGGGCGGTCTTCGGCCGAAAGCGCCATGACGCAGCTCGATGTTCCGGCGATCAGGGCCAGATGCCTGTCGATGGTGTCGACATCCGCGGTGAAGGCGCCCAATACCCCCAGGGCCCCGGCATGGGCGTCGATCAGCCCGGCGCCGACCCGGCAGGCTGTGGTCAGGCCAAGCTGGCCCGCGGCCTTGGCAGTCAGAGGCCCCAGATCGTCCCCGACAGGGCTGGCCTTTTGCGGCAGCGCGGCCTTTTCGAGCAGGTCTTCGAGCCCGACCCTGGCGAGAAAGTCGTGCCGCCAGCTCTGTTCCTCATGGCCGAGATAGGTCCATTTGCAGGTCAGGGTCGATTGCGAACGGGCCAGCGAGCCGGTGGCTTTCCAGGAAAGAAAATCGGCCAGGTCGAACATCTGCCCTGCGCGGTCCCAGCTTTGCGGCAAATGCCGCTTGAGCCACATCAGCTTGGGCACTTCCATTTCGGGCGACATGACGCCCCCGGCATAGTGCAGCACCTCGTGGCCGGTGCGGGTGCATTCGTCGGCCTCGTCCAGCGCACGGTGATCGAGCCAGACTATGGTGTCCCAGCGGTCCTCGCCATCACGCGAGACGGTGACCGGGGCGCCCGAAGCGTCCCGCACCACCAGCGAGCAGGTGGCGTCAAAGGCGATGCCCGAGACATCCGCAGGCCTTGCATCCGCTATGGTCATGGCACCGCGCACGGCCTCACACACGGCCTGCCATATCTGGCTGCTGTCATGCTCGGCGAAATTGGCGTCGGTGCGCCGCATCAGGATGGGCACTTCGTGACGGCCACGAAACCGGCCATCGCGCGTGAAGACACCGGCCCGGGCGCTGCCGGTTCCTACATCCACACCCACCAGGAAGTCTTGCGACACGCCGCCCTCTTATGTTCGGTCCGGGCGGACCATAGCGAATGGGATTGATAGCGACTAGAGGGTGATAGGCGGAGGCAAAACCTAGTGCTGATCCGCCAGATACCCCTCGATCGTTCGGGCGGTGCCCTGGGTCCACAGGGCGTTGAGCGCTTTGGTGAAGGCGGCGATGAAGTCGGGGGCTTTGGCCAGATCGCCGTAGATATCGGCCATTTCCAGCCACGCCTTGGGGTTGTCCCTGGCCTTGATGGCCTGGGCGTTGAGGCGGTCCCAGTTAGGGTCGTTCGGCTCGATCACCGCTCCGCTATCGGTGGTGCCGAAGCAGTAGCGGCACCATAGGGCCGAGACGAGGGCCAGGCCGGTGACGCTCTGGCCATCGCGAATGCGATCAAGCGCCGAAGGGATGATGAATTTGGGCTGCCGGTTGGAGCCGTCCAATGCCAGGCGGCGCACCGTGTCGCCGATCTTGGGATTGGCGAAGCGCTTCTCGCAAAGCGCAAAATAGGCGTCGAGATCGGTGTCGGGCACGGGCGGCACGACCGGAATGATCTCTTCGGCTTCGACCTTCTTGAGGAAATCCGAGACCAGCGGGTGCTCCATGGCCTCGTGCACGAAATGAATGTCGAGCAGTCCGGCCGGATAGGCAATGGTGGCGTGCCCGCCATTGAGAATGCGGATTTTCATGTGTTCATAGGGCGCCACGTCGGGCACGAACTGCACGCCGACCTTTTCCAGCGCCGGGCGTCCGGCGGGGAAATTGTCTTCGAGCACCCATTGCTTGAAGCTTTCGCAGAACACCGGCCAGGCATCGTCGATCCCAAACTGCTCGGCGAGCAGTGTCTTCTCGCGGTCCGAGGTGGCGGGGGTGATGCGGTCCACCATGCCGTTGGGGAAGGCGACCTCGGACTTCACCCATTCGGCCAGCTCCGGGTGGATCAGCGCGGCCAGACCGGCCACGGCATTTTCGGTGACATGGCCATTGCCCGGAATATTATCGCAGCTCATCACCGTAAAGGGCGCGATGCCCGCCTCGCGCCGGCGCACAAGACCAGCCAGGATCAGGCCGAACGCGGTTTTCGGCGCGTTGAAATGGGCTGCGTCATGGGCGATGTCGGGGTGTGTCGGGTCGAATTTCTGCGATGCCGGGTCGATATAGTAACCGCCCTCGGTGATGGTCAGCGAAACGATGCGAATGGCCGGGTCGGCCAGCTTGGCGATGATGGCAGTCGCATCGCCGGGCGGCAGGTAGTCGATCATGGCGCCGGTGACATGGGCGGCGCTGGTGTTCGCTTCCTGCTCGACCACACTGGTCAGCCAGTCCTGGTCCATCAGCTTTTGCCGCATGGCCTCATCGGCCTGGCGCACGCCGGCGCCCACCAGCGCCCAGTCATGGCCCTCGCCCAGATTGAACAGGGCATCGAGATATACCGCCTGATGGGCGCGATGGAAATTGCCGACACCGAAATGCACGATACCGGCGCTGAGATCGGCGCGGTCATAGGCCGGGGTGGCAGCGGTGTTGATCGCTGGAAGCGCTGCTGCGGAGAGCCTGGTGGTCATGGTCGTTGGTCCTAAAGCGCCAGGCCCGCCGCATCGAAGCGGTAGATGCGGTTGGCATCGGGCGTGAGATAGACCTTGTCGCCATGGCTGAAGGTCTGGTCGCCATCGGTGCGCACGGTCATCAGCCCCAGCCCCTCGACCTCGACATGCAGGAAGGTGTCGGAGCCGAGCTGTTCGGCGACATTGACCGTGCCGGTCCATTGCCCGGCCCCGGCGGTGGTCGAGAGCGAAAAGTGCTCGGGCCGCACGCCGATGGCATGGGCCTTGTGCTTTTCGGCCTCGGCGCCATCGACAAAGTTCATCTTGGGCGAGCCGATAAAGCCGGCCACAAAGCGGTTGGCGGGTTTCTTGTAGAGTTCGAGCGGAGAGCCGAACTGCTCGACATTGCCCGCATTGAGCACCACGATACGGTCGGCCATGGTCATGGCTTCCACCTGATCGTGGGTCACATAGATCATGGTGGTCTTGAGTTGCTGGTGCAGCTCGGTGATCTCGAGCCGCATGTTGACGCGCAGGGCCGCATCGAGATTGGACAGCGGTTCATCGAACAGGAACGCCTTCGGCTCGCGGACGATGGCGCGGCCGATGGCAACGCGCTGGCGCTGGCCACCGGACAGGGCCCTTGGTCGGCGGTCGAGATAGGAGCCCAGGTTCAGCGTGCGGGCTGCATACTCGACTTTCTTGTCGATCTCGGCTTGCGGCATCTTGGCCATTTTGAGCGGGAAGGCGATGTTGTCGCGCACGCTCATATGCGGATAGAGCGCATAGGACTGGAACACCATGGCGAGGCCCCGCCGGGCGGGCGGTGCGCCGGTGACGTCCTCGCCATCGAGCTTGATATGGCCCGAGGAGGTGTCTTCCAGGCCCGCGATCAGGCGCAGCAGGGTGGACTTGCCGCAGCCTGAGGGGCCCACAAAGACAACGAACTCGCCGTCTTTGATCTCGAGCGAAATGTCCGGGATGATCTCAACTTCACCGAAGGACTTGTTGACGTGTTCGAGGGTAATCGAGCCCATGATTTTAGTCCTTTATTTGACGGCGCCGAAGGTGAGGCCACGGACGAGCTGCTTCTGGCTGAACCAGCCCAGCAGCAGGATTGGCGCGATGGCCAGGAGCGAGGCGGCCGACAGCTTGGCCAGGAACAGGCCCTGGGGCGATGAGAACGACGAGATGAAGGCGGTCAGCGTGCCGGCCCGGCCCGAGGTCAGGGTGATGGTCCAGAAGGCTTCGTTCCAGGCCAGGATCACATTGAGCAGAAGGGTCGAGGCGATGCCGGGGATGGCCATGGGCACCAGCACATGGACGATCTCGTTCCAGAGCTCGGCGCCATCCATGCGCGCGGCTTCCAGGATATCGACCGGGATTTCCTTGAAGTAGGTGTAGAGCATCCAGATGATGATCGGCAGGTTGATCAGCGTCATGATGATGGTCAGGCCATGCACCGTGTCGAGCAGGCGAAGGTCGCGGAAGATCAGGTAGATCGGGATCAGCACGCCCACCGCCGGCATCATCTTGGTGGAGAGCATCCACATCAGAATGTCCTTGGTGCGCTTGGTCGGCGCAAAGGCCATCGACCAGGCCGCCGGAATGGCGATGACAAGGCCGAGCAGGGTCGAGCCGACCGACACGAGGATCGAGTTCCAGGCGTGCTTGATATAGTCCGAGCGGTCCTGCACATCGAAGAAATTGTCGAGCGTGAAGGTCAGCGGCAGGAAAGTGGGCGGGGCGGCGATGGCCTCGGCCTCGGTCTTGAAGGCGGTGACGATGGTCCACAGGATGGGCGAGAACAGCAATAGGGCCACGGCCCATGCCAGTATTGTGAAGCCGGTTTTGGTCTGGACGGATACGTTGCGGGCCATGATGTTTCTCCCTAAGCGTCCAGGTTCTTGCCGACGGCGCGCATCAGGAAGATGGCGACGATATTGGCGATGATGACCGCGACCACGCCACCGGCCGAACCGGCGCCGATATCGTTGCTCAGAATACCGGTGCGGAACACCAGGAAGGCGATATTGGTCGAGGCATAGCCCGGCCCGCCGCCTGTGGTGACGCGGATTTCCGCGAAGATGCCGAGCAGGAATATGGTCTGGATCAGGATCACGATGGTGATCGCCCGGGCCATATGCGGCAGGATGATATAGCGGAAGCGGTTCACCGCATTGGCGCCATCCATCTCGGCGGTCTCGCGCTGCTCTTCGGAGAGCGATTGGAGGGCCGTGAGCAGGATCAGCGTGGCAAAGGGCAACCATTGCCAGGCGACGATGACGATCACCGAAAACAGCGGATATTGCGCAAACCAGTCCACCGGCTCGAGGCCGAGCGCCTCATAAAGATGCCCCAGCATGCCATAGCCGGGATGCATGAAGCCGTTCTTCCAGATTAGCGCGGCCACCGGCGGCATGACGAAGAAGGGCGAAATGACCAGGATGCGCAAAATGCCCTGGCCCCAGACCGGCTGGTCGAGCAGCAACGCAAGGAACGTGCCGCCGATCACGGTGATCAGCAGCACCCCGCCCACCAGCAAAAGCGTATTGACCAGCGCCTGGGTAAAGCTGGGATCGCCGATGACATAGTCATAGTTTCCCCAACCGGCGAAGCCGGTCATCATCGGGTTGATCAGGCTGTAATTCTGGAACGAAAACCAGATGGTCATACCCAGCGGCACGGCCATCCAGATCAGCAGCACGATAACGGCCGGTGCCATCATGGTGCGCGCCAGGGTACGAGTCTGCCGGGTTGCCATCCATTCCTCCCAGGGCCGATCAGGTCTGCCCGATTTTTCCGGGTCCATCGGTCCTCATCGGATGGTCACCAGAGGTGGCCATCGGATCAGGCCCGCCAGCGTGCGGCAAGGCCGCAGTGCCGGGGACGGAGCCGTCCGGCGTCCTGAGGGGGACGCGTTTGCCGGGCGGCTCCCGTTCGGGACGCAGATGCAAGGGAGGACGAAGGATCCGTGCATAGGGTCCGGAGGAGGGCGGCCGGAGGAGAGGTTCCGGCCGCCTGAGGCTTTGGAGGAAGCCTTACTGGATATAGCCAGCCCGGGTCATGTCGCGGGTGGTGGCGTCCTGGGCCTGGGCCAGGGCGTCAGCAGCCGACATCTGACCGGCAAGGGCTGCCGAGAAGAGTTGGCCGACATTGGTGCCGATGCCGGCAAATTCCGGGATCGCCACGAACTGCACGCCCACATATGGCACCGGCTGGACGGTCGGCTGGGTGGGATCAGCCGCATAGATCGAGCCCATGGTCATTTCCGCAAACGGGGCGGCAGCCTGGTAGTCCGGGTTTTCGTAGAGCGAGATGCGGGTGCCCGGGGGCACGTTGGCCCAGCCTTCTTCGGCCGCAACCAGTTCGAGATAGTCCTTGGAGGTTGCCCAGCCGATGAACTGCTCGGCGGCATCGGCATTCTGCGAAGAGGCCGGGATCGCCAGCGACCAGGCCCAGAGCCAGTTGCCGCGCTTGCCCAGGCCATTGTCTGGCGCCAGGGCGAAGCCGACCTTGTCGGCCACGGTCGAGTCATCGGGGTTGGTCACGAAGGACGCTGCCACGGTGGCGTCGATCCACATGCCGCATTTGCCCTGCTGGAACAGGGTGAGGTTTTCGTTGAAGCCGTTGGACGAGGCGCCCGCGGGGCCGGCATCGGCCATCAGCGAGAGATAGGTGTCCAGCGTTTCTTTCCATTCGGGGCTGTCGAATTGCGGGTTCCAGTCCTCGTCGAACCAGCGGGCACCAAACGAGTTGGACATGGCCGTCAGGAACGCCATGTTCTCGCCCCAGCCGGCCTTGCCGCGCAGGCAGATGCCGTTGATGTCGTTTTCACGATCGGTCATGGCGCGGGCGGCCTCACCGATGAATTCCCAGGTCGGGGCTTCCGGCATTTCAAGGCCCGCCGCTTCCATCAGATCGGTGCGATACATTATGAAGGAGCTCTCGCCATAGAACGGCGCGGCATAGAGCTTGCCATCGACCGAGAGGCCACCACGGATCGGCGGCAGCAGGTCATCAACGTCATATTCGGCATCGGCGCTGAGGCCATCGAGCGGCTTGAGCCAGCCCTGACCGGCCCAGATCGGGGCCTCATAGGTGCCGATGGTCATGATGTCGTATTGGCCGCCATTGGTGGCGATGTCCGTCGTCACGTTCTGGCGCAGCGTGTTTTCTTCCAGAACCACCCAGTTCAGCTCGATCCCGGTTTCTTCGGTGAAGGCGCTCGACAGGCCCTGCATGCGGATCATGTCGCCATTGTTCACGGTGGCAATGGTGAGCGTCTGCGCAGAAGCGGTGCCGACGAGGGCGAGCGTCAAAACGCCCGCGAAAAGCGGTGTCAGTCTCATAGAAATCCTCCCAGATGCCGAAACGGGCATTTGCCTCGGCTATGGGCAAATGTTCACAAATGCGGCGCGCGAGTCAAGCAGGCTTTTGCGCAGATTTCTGCCGTACGTGCGTCAGATGGCTCTGGAGCGCGGTGCAGCGGGGCTGTAGGAGGTCTTGGGCAATGTGGTGATGGTTGGAGCTATTGCCCGGAATCGGGACGCCAGGTTGGTGCAATGACGTGAAGAGGGGTTGTCACCTGCCATCCAAGCCTTGCACAGCTTCGCCCCGCCCACCGGCCGTCACCCTCGGGCTTGACCCGAGGGCTCTGCACTTCAAGATGCCCGTATGGGCGGCTATGTTTACATTCTTGCCGATATGCGGCGGGGGCGCACTTACATTGGCGTCACCAATGATCTCGTTCGCCGGGTGTACGAACACCGCGAAGGC
>JAVJRP010000010.1:0-103729 GCA_040218355.1 Devosia sp.
TTAAAGAGTGTACCTCAGAAAACGTGCACCCATCGAAGTCTTTTACAACCAATCAGGAATTGCTTCCCAACCAGTTCGCAAGAACCTCGCCGTCCACGTTTCTCTTTCTTCTATTCTTCACAATGTCAAAGAGCTGACCCATCGCCGTCTCCGGCTGATACGTCGGATGGAAGCAATGCTTCCTGAATTCCTTCAGAGAACACGATCTTAGCTCCGGTTGCCCGGCAGATCGTCTGCCCTGTCAGATTGCGCCGAACTGTGGGAGCAACAAGTGCTCGCGTCGTCAGCGCTGGCGGGTTGTAATCGAGACGTCTTAGTCTGTCAACAACCTATTTTCGTTTTTCGTCAGAAGCCGAAACTCGAAAATCTGAAACCGAAATTACTTTTGATTTCAGAGGCTTGCTTCGTTGCCCGCCGCCGTCTGGCGCCGCGCTCTTCAGCGATGGGCGGGTTATAGGGATCGGTTTTGCGCTTGGGAAGCCCCCAAATGACAAAACTGACATTTTCCTGCCGGGTCCGCGCCGGCGGATGTGGAAAACTCGACCAAACTACCAGTGATTTCTGGCCTTTCCGGCGACCGTTGCAAAATGGGAGCCATTCCCGCCGATTTCAAGGCCGCACCGGGATCGGCCTTGTCCCCCAGTTTTGCCGCATTTTTCGGTGATAGGGCATAACCATTGCTAACGTGCGCGCGTGACTCTAGATTTACGCGCGGCGCCTTGGCGTCCAAGCCGGCTTAACCGGCAGGGGAAACCAGTACCACCACCCTAATGAAGGATGGAGCGTTGAACGCGACGCAGAGACGACGCCATGCGGCCATGCTGCAGGCGACCGGCTATGAAGACGGTCCGGCGCTGACCGTACAGTCCACCGACGGCGAAATCCCGCAGGGACGCGAGCTCAGCTTCGCATGGCTCAGCGGCACTGTCCTGACGGGCCTGACCAGTGTCCTGTTGATGGGCGCCGCTCTCTATGTCTCCTTTCAGGGGCAGGACACTTTCTCGACAGCCTATGCCGCACTCAATCTCGCGGCCCCCCGGGTCGAGCAGCCATTGGCGACCGATCTGACCTCCAAGACCTCGCGTCTTCGTCCCGTGGCGGCCACCCGCTCGGACCGTGAGGTCATCGAAGCCGCCACCCGCCAGATCGTTGACGGCCGTGAGATCATCCGCAACCAGCCCTTTGTGCGCATCAGCGCGACCTTGGCGACCACGGCCACTTCGCTGTCGGCCGATGTGCCCACCTATGATCCGGTTGCCATTCTCAACAAGACCCAGCCGCTGACCAGCGCGGCGCTCGACATCGCCACCGATGTCTATGGCACGGATGTCGATGGCGAGGTGGCCGTCAACCAGTCCGCCATGCCGGACGGCTTCGTGCCGACCCGTACGATTTCGGATCAGGGCGCCGCCGATTTTGTGCGCGCCATGGTCGGGGCGCCCTTTACCATTGATGGCGGCGGGCCGGCTCTGGCCTATGCCGCCCTGGCTCCCACCCTGCAGGACCTGGCCGCGTCGCAAGCCGGTGCTGTGGCCGGGGTCGCCGAGAACGTCACGGTTGTTCCCAAGACGACACTGGCCTCTGGCGAAACACTGGGGCGGACCGAGCGCTTCCTGACCGTGCGCGAAATCGGCCCCTTGTCCGATACATTGGTGCGCAATGGCTTCACACCGGCCCAGGTCGGGATGATCGAGCGCACCCTGGCCAATCTGATGCCCGCGGCAGGCCTTCCGGCCGGCATTCGGCTGCGCATTCTTTATGGGCCCCATAGCAGTGGTGCCGCCAGTCTTGTTCCCTATCGCATGTCGATCTACCGGCCCGAAGGCGCGCCGGGTGACCGGCACATCGCCACCGTGGCGCTGAGCGACAATGGACAATATGTCGTTGGCCTGCAGCCCGACTGGGTGGATTTCCCTGCAGAAGATGTCGAGCAGATCAATGTAGGCAATCTGCCCAGCATCTATCGCTCCATCTGGGAGACCGGCCGCAAACACGATCTGCGTGATGCAACCATCGAGCGCATCATCGCCATGTTCGCCTATGATATCGACATGACCAAGCGCATTGCGGCAGGCGACACCATCGAAATCCTCGAAGCCGGTGAGACCGGGGACGGCACCGAGGACGAACTCCTCTATGTGGGGCTGACGCTGTCGGGCACCACGCGCCAGCTCTATCGTTTCACCACCGAGGACGGCGTGGTCGATTTCTACGACCCCGACGGTGAGACTGGAAAGCGCTTCCTCAACCGCCGTCCACTCGAAGGTGGCGGCACGCTGCGCTCGCGCTTTGGCTATCGCATCCATCCCATCTTCAAGACACGTCGGCTCCATACCGGTGTCGACCTTGCGGCGCGGACCGGCACCCCGATTTACGCCTCGGGGGATGGTGTTATCAGCTATTACAAATGGCAGTCCGGCTATGGCAACAAGGTCGAGATCCAGCACGTCAATGGCTATGAAACGGCCTATGGCCACATGTCCCGTTTTGCCGAAGGCCTGAGCGTAGGCTCCCGCGTGCGGCAGGGCCAGATCGTCGGCTATGTCGGCTCGACCGGCCAATCGACCGGCCCGCATTTGCATTTCGAGATCAAGATCAACGGCAACCTGGTCGACCCGCTCAGCGTCAAGCTGCCCAAGGACAATGTGCTGGCCGCGCAATATCGCGACGAATTTGACCAGACCATCGCCCAGATCAACGATCTGATGGCCCGCGACCCCGCGCCGGTGTCAGTCGCCGAGGCGAATTAGGGCGCTTTGAGCAAGCTGCAAAGACGGCCTTGTGCTTCGGAACCGCGCAAAAACGCGCCCTATTCCGGCCGTGCCACATAGACGGCCAGTTCATTGCCACCCGGCTCGCGGAAGTGGAACCGCCGCCCGCCGGGAAAATCGAACTGGGCGCGAGTAATGACGCCACCGGCCTTGATCACCCGCCGCTCGGCATCGTCCAGATCCTCGGTGCGGACAACCGCCATGCTCCCCTCGACGCGATCGCCCGCCTGGTCCACCCCGCCATCAATGCCAGCGCCTTCCAGCCCATCATAATCGGGTCCATAGCTGACAATGCCCCAGCCAAAGGCAGCGCGGAAAAATCCGCTGGTGGCCGGCCTGTTGGGTGAAGGAAACTCGATATAGTCGATGCGATCAGCCATTATGCCACTCCAAGCTCACTCGATTTTTGTTCTCTTTATGTTCTATACAATTGTTCACGTATCTGCAAGCCGGACATGAAAAAGGGCCGGTCCGAGGACCGGCCCTTTTCCCTATAACCCAACATCGGCAGTTGACTAGGCCGCGGCCCCGGCCTCCGGCAATTCACCAGGACGAAGCACGATGCCGCTCTCATCGGCATCCACCACGACCCGATCCCCGTCGCTGACCTTGCCCGAAAGAATCTCCTCGGCCAGTTCATCCTGCACTTCACGCTGGATGACGCGCTTTAGCGGGCGGGCGCCATAGGCCGGATCATAGCCCTCATTGGCCAACCATTCGCGGGCCTTGGGTGTCAGCTCGAGCGCAATGTCGCGATCCTTGAGCAGCCCCTCGAGCCGCCCGAACTGGATATCGACGATATTGCCCATATGTTCGCGCCCGAGGCGGTGGAACAGCAAGATCTCGTCGATCCGGTTGAGGAACTCGGGCCGGAACGCCGCCTTGACAGCGTCGAGCACCTTGCCACGAGCCAGATCCACCGGCTCGTCATCCTTGAGCTCCACCAGAAATTCGGCACCCAGGTTCGAGGTGAGGATCACCACCGTATTGCGGAAATCCACCGTGCGCCCCTGACCATCGGTCAGCCGGCCATCGTCGAGCACTTGCAGCAGCACGTTGAAGACGTCCGGATGGGCCTTTTCGATCTCGTCGAACAGGACCACCTGATAGGGTCGGCGCCGCACGGCTTCGGTCAGCACCCCGCCTTCATCGTAACCGACATAACCCGGAGGCGCACCGATCAGCCGGGCCACCGAGTGCTTCTCCATGTATTCGGACATATCGAGCCGCACCATGGCGGTTTCGTCGTCGAACAGGAACTGCGCCAGCGCCTTGGTCAGCTCGGTCTTGCCCACGCCGGTGGGTCCCAGGAACATGAACGAGCCGATCGGCCGGTTTGGGTCCTGCAGCCCGGCACGCGAACGCCGCACCGCCTTGGCAACGGCCGCCACCGCTTCGGACTGCCCGATCACCCTTGCGCCCAGCGAGGTTTCCATATGCAACAGTTTTTCGCGCTCGCCTTCCATCATCCGGTCGACCGGAATGCCGGTCCAGCGCGACACCACCTGGGCAATGTCGGTGGGCTCGACGGTTTCTTTTGCCATCACCGGGTCAGGCTTACCATCACCGTCCGCATCATCGGCCGTGGCAAGACGCTTTTCCAGATCAGGGATGACGCCATAGGCCAGCTCCCCTGCCTTGGTCAGGTCACCCTGGCGCTGCGCGATTTCGAGCTGGCTGCGGGCCGCATCGAGTTCTTCCTTGATCCTGGTGGAACCCTGCAGCCGCTCCTTTTCTGCCAGCCACTTGGCCGAGAGGATCTGCGCCTGCTCTTCCAGACCCGCAAGATCGTGTTCGAGCCGCTCAAGCCGGGTCTTGGACCCCTCATCGGTCTCCTTTTTCAGCGCCTCGCGTTCGATTTTGAGCTGCATGATCCTGCGATCCAGCTCATCCAGGGCTTCAGGCTTGCTGTCGACCGCCATGCGCAACCGCGCCGCCGCCTCGTCCATCAGGTCGATGGCCTTGTCAGGCAGGAAACGGTCGGTGATATAGCGGTTCGACAGCGTCGCCGCGCTGACCAGCGCCGAGTCCGCAATGCGAATGCCGTGATGCAGCTCGTATTTCTCCTTGAGGCCCCGCAGGATCGAAATGGTGTCTTCGACCGTCGGCTCGGACACAAAGACCGGCTGGAAACGCCGGGCCAGGGCCGGGTCCTTTTCGACATGCTTGCGATATTCATCCAGCGTAGTCGCACCCACGCAATGCAGCTCGCCGCGCGCCAAAGCCGGCTTGAGCAGGTTGGACGCATCCATGGCGCCCTCGCTCTTGCCCGCACCAACCAGCGTATGCATCTCGTCGATGAACAGGATGATCTGCCCCTCGGCAGCCTGAACCTCCGACAGCACGGATTTCAAACGCTCTTCGAACTCGCCGCGATATTTGGCGCCGGCAATCAGCGCGCCCATGTCGAGCGCGAGCAGGCTCTTGTTCTTGAGCGATTCCGGGACGTCGCCATTGACGATGCGGATCGCCAGGCCTTCGGCAATCGCCGTCTTGCCCACGCCCGGTTCACCGATCAGCACTGGATTGTTCTTGGTCCGGCGGCTCAGCACCTGAATGGTGCGACGGATTTCCTCGTCGCGCCCGATCACCGGGTCGAGCCGGCCTTCGCGCACATCCTCGGTCAGGTCGCGCGCATATTTCTTGAGCGCGTCATATGTGTTTTCCGCAGACGCACTGTCAGCGGTTCGGCCCTTGCGGATTTCCTCAATGGCCGTGTTGAGCCCCTGCGCGGTCACCCCGGCCGAACTCAGGATCTTGCCGGCGTCGCTATCTTTCTCGATCACCAGCGCCAGCAGCAGCCGTTCAACCGTGACAAAGCTGTCGCCAGCCTTCTGCGCCGCCTGTTCGGCGGTGTCGAACACCTTGGCCAGCTCGCGGCTGAGATAAAGCTGCCCGGCATCGCCGGAGACCTTTGGAATCTTGTTCAGCGCCGCCTCGACACCGGCCCGCGCCGCCTTGGGATCACCCCCGGCCTTGCTGATCAGCCCATTGGCCATGCCCTGATCATCATCAAGCAGGACCTTGAGCAGGTGGATCGGCGAAAACTGCTGATGGCCCTTGCCCAGGGCCGCGGTCTGCGCACTCTGAATGAAGCCACGCGCCCGCTCGGTATATTTTTCGATATTCAATGCAACTCTCCTTGTCTCGCCCGCCACCCGGCCCAGCATAGGCACCGGAATGACGTCGGAAGCGTCGTGCGAACCATGCCCATATTGGCGCATTGTTCGACCTAGATGTAGGTCATTCAAGCGCGAACAAAAGAGGCTCGAGAGGAGAATCTCCACCCCTCAGGGCAGTGTCGTTGATCGCAAACAAAAATGCCGGGCATCGGGCCCGGCATTTGCTTGTTTTCAACGCACCTTATTCGGCAGCATTGCCTGTCAGGAAAGCCGGGAGCTCCGGCGCTGGCTCAGGCTGCGAGCCATTGCCATCGGCCGGTGCGGCACCCGCCTCACCCCCCGCATTGCGGCGGCGGCGCGGGCGGCGTTCACGCGGCTTGCGGGCAGGCTGATCGCCCTCACCCTCGGCCGACGCTGCAGCGGCATCCTCACCGGGCTTATCGCCCGCCTCGGCTGCGGCCGGAGCCTGCTCGCTTTCGCTGTCATTGTTCTGCTGGGCCGGCTGGGGCGGCTGCGGCGACGAGAAGCGCGAATTGACGTCATTGCCGTCATCTTCGAACTCGTTCTCGTCCTGGCTCTGCCCGTCGCGCGGACCATTCATGGCCTGCTGGGCAGAGGAAACGATGCGGAAATAGTGCTCGGCATGCTGCAGATAATTCTCAGCCATCACCGAATCGCCCGAGGATTGGGCGTCGCGGGCGAGCTGCATGTATTTCTCGGCAACATGGGAGGCATTGCCGCGAACCTTCACGTCAGGCCCGTTGCTCTCATAATTGCGCGACAGCGGATTGACATGTTTGCGTCCGCCGTTCCGGCCACGCTGCCGGTTCTTGTTCTGATTAGGTCTCATCGGGTCGCTTTGTCTAACTCTAAAAAGCTAAGCGTCACATCAACGGGCGGACCGGTGCAAAAGGCCCGATCTGGCCCTGTCTCCGTCGGCGGTAAGTGCGCACCGGGCGGAATCTCATCTGGCTTCATGAAGACCGAATGCGGTCGGCAGCGACCCTGGACAAGTCCATCCCGTCCCCCGCGTCGTCCCGGTCTTCCGGAACCGCGCTGCACCAGCAGCTCACTGCATTTTGGGTCGGGTGTGATCGCCGCGGCGCCCATGATGCGCCATTGACAGCAGTTACAAACTAACCGCTTCGGCCCGGTTTGACTAGCACAAACTGCGCTTTGTCCAAATCGGACGCTCTACTTGTCCTTTAAGTGGTGCCCTGAAATCACACGATCAAGGCCATTGAGGTCCTTGTGAACGACAATATCGGCAAAACCGTGTTCGCTGAACAGGGCGCTGACACTGCTGCCCTGATCATAGCCGATTTCCACCAGCACCTTGCCGCCCGGCACCAGGAAATCCTGTGCCTGTGCCGCAATAATTCGATAGGGGGCCAGCCCATCCGATCCGCCATCCAGCGCCAGCCGCGGATCGAAATCCTTCACCTCGGGCGATAACGTCTCGACCACCGCGCTGGTGACATAGGGCGGATTGGAGACGATGAGATCGAATTTTTCCGCCCCTCGCCCATTGGCGGCCAGCGCCTCGAACCAGCTCCCTTTCGCAAAGCCCAATCGATCCACCACGCCATGCCGCGCCGCATTGGCCTGTGCCATCTCCAACGCTTCGGCGCTGATGTCGGTCGCCAGCCCAATGGCATCGGAACGGTTGGCCAGCACGGCAATAGGAATGCAACCGGTGCCTGTCCCCAGGTCGAGCAGGCGTTTCCCCTCCGGCAGCGCCTTGACCGCCAGCTCCACCAGGAGCTCGGTATCGGGCCGGGGCTCCAGCGTCGCAGCATTGAGGGCAAAGGCGAGACCAAAAAATTCCCGCTCCCCGATAATGCGCGCTACCGACTCACCGCTCATCCGCCGCTGCAGCAGCCCGGCCACCCGCTCGGCATCCGCATCGGCTACACGATCCTGTTCACGCGTCGCCAGCGCCAGCGCGTCCAGTCCCAGTGCATGGCCAGTGAGCCGCTTGGCGTCGAGCGCCGCAGTTTCAAACCCGAGCCGGCCCAGCACATCGCGCCAACCGCGCCAGAGTGCGCCAATACTGAGATTTTCGCTCAGTTGCCCTGCTCCATGGTGGCAAGCTGGGCCGCCTGGTGTTCGGTGATCAGGGCTTCGATCAGCTCATCCAGCGCTTCGCCGGTGATGACCTTATCGAGCTTGTAGAGCGTAAGATTGATACGGTGGTCGGTGACGCGGCCCTGTGGGAAATTATAGGTGCGGATGCGCTCGGAGCGATCACCCGACCCCACCTGTCCCTTGCGCTCGGCCGAACGGGCGCTGTCGCGTTCCTCGCGCTGCATCTCATAGAGCCTTGAGCGCAGCACGATCATCGCCTGGGCCCGGTTCTGATGCTGCGATTTCATCGCCGAGGTCACCACAAGCCCGGTCGGGATATGGGTAATGCGCACCGCCGAATCGGTGGTGTTGACGTGCTGCCCGCCGGCACCCGAGGCGCGCATCGTATCGATGCGGATATCCTCGTTGCGGATTTCGATGTCGATGTCTTCGACTTCGGGCAGCACCGCCACTGTCGCCGCCGAGGTGTGAATGCGGCCCGAACCCTCGGTCGCCGGCACACGCTGCACCCGGTGCACACCGCTTTCATATTTCATCCGGGCATAGACGCCCTTGCCCGACACATTGGCGATGATTTCTTTAAAGCCCCCCATCTCGCCGGGGCTCTCTTCCATCACCGTCACTTTCCAGCCATGTGAGGCCGCGTAGCGCTCATACATGCGGAACAGATCACCGGCGAACAGCGCCGCCTCATCGCCGCCCGTGCCGCCGCGGATTTCCAGGATAATGGATTTCTCGTCCGCCTCATCCTTGGGCAGCAACATAATGCGGATCGATTGTTCGAGTTGCTCGATCCTCTCGTCCAGCGCCTCGATTTCCATTTCGGCCATTTCGGCCATTTCCTTGTCGCCGCTTTTCAGCAGCGCCTCGGCCTCGGCATGGTCCTTGAGGGCCTTCTTGTAGGCGGTGATTTCGCCCACGATCTCGCTGAGATCTGAATGCTCCTTGGAGAGCCTGGCCAGCTCGTCCGGGCTCGCACCACCGCTGAGCGCCGCTTCAATATACTGAAACCGCGTTTCGAGGGCGTCTAGCTTGTCCTGGGGCAGGTTGGGCATTCTTGGTCTTTCAGCGAAATTACGCTCCGGGGTGTAATGACCCCGGCGTGCAACATCAAGCGGCCAATGCCGCTTGCTACCCCATGGGCAGGTTCTGCTTCTCCGCCCATTCGGTCAGCAAATTGCGCACCGAATTGCCATTGGCCCCGACGCTGAGTGCCTCGGAGATGGCGGCCTTGACCGGCCCCAGTTCAAGATTGAGGATCATTTCCTTGATCGGACCGATCGAGGCCGGCCCCATGGAAAGCCGCGTCATGCCAATGGCCATCAGCGCCAGCGCTTCCATCGGTTTGCCGGCCAGCTCGCCACACATGGTGACCGGCTTGTTGTGGCGCGCGGCCGCATCCACCACGAGCCGGATGGCCCGCAACCGCGGCAGGGCGATGGGATCATAGGCCTTGGAGACCCGCGGATTGGCCCGGTCGGCTGCGGTCAGGAACTGCACCAGATCGTTCGAACCGATCGAGACAAAGTCGCTTTCGGGCATGATCTGGTCCAGCTCGAACAGCAGCGAAGGCACTTCCACCATCGCCCCGATCTCGACCTTTTCCGGCACGGCCTGTCCCGCGCGCTTGAGCCGGTCTATCTCCTTGCAAAGCACCTGCTTGGTCTGCCGAAACTCGAAGGTCTCTGTGACCATGGGCACCAGGATCTTGAGGGGACGGCCCCGAGCGGCCAGCAGCAGCGCGCGGATCTGGGTGCGCAACAGGCCCGGCCGGTCCAGCCCGAGCCGGATCGAGCGATAACCCATGGCCGGGTTTTCCTCGGCCGCCGAGCGCAGATAGGGCACGACCTTGTCGCCGCCAATATCAAGGAGGCGGAACACCACCGGCCGCTCTCCGGCGATTTCCATCGCCTCGGCATAAAGCTCGACCTGCTCCTGCAGACGCGGCAAGCGGCTGGCGATCATGAACTGCAGCTCGGTGCGGAATAGCCCGACTCCAGCCGCGCCGGTATCGTCGAGCATGGGCAGGTCCGCCACCAGGCCCGAATTGTGCAGCAGCGTGATTTCGACGCCGTCCTTGGTAACGCTCGGCCTGTCCTTGAGTGCGGCATAGTGGGCGCGCCGCCGCGCCGAAATCCGCACCTTGTCGATATAGGTCTGCTCGACATCGGACGTTGGGCGCAAATGCACCTGGCCCAGCGGACCATCGAGTATGATGTCGTCGCCACCTTCGCACATGGAAACGATCGATTGCGCCTGCCCCACCGCAACAATGCCCAGCGAGCGCGCGACAATGGCCACATGCGCCGTCGCGCCACCTTCTTCGAGCACCACGCCGCGCAATTTCTTGCGGTCATATTCGAGCAGTTCGGCGGGCCCCATATTGCGGGCCACCAGAATCGCGTTCTCCGGCAGGTCGCGATGCGCCGGCTGGTTGGTATTGGTCAGAACCCGCAGCAACCGGTTGGCCAGATCGTCAAGATCGTGCAGCCGGTCGCGAATATAGGGGTCGGTCTGGCGCTGCATGCGCGCGCGGGTATCGTTCTGCACCCGCTCCACCGCTGCTTCGGCCGAAAGCCCATTGTCGATCGCCTCGGCCAGCCGGTTCACCCAGCCCCGGTCATTGGCGAACATGCGATAGGTTTCGAGAATTTCCCGGTGATCCGAAGTCGGCTGCATATCGCCATGGTCAAGCATGGCATCGATCGAGACGCGCATCGAGGCCAGCGCCGCGTCGAGCCGCTGCTTTTCAGCATCGGTATCCTCGGCGATGAAATTGGTCACCACGACGCGCGGATCGTGCAGCACCACTTTGCCGAGCGCGATGCCATCGGTGAAGCTGATGCCGTTGAACATGCGAGGCCGCCTGAGATCGATATCCGATCCTGGCTTGATCAGATTGTCGAAATCGCTGGTAGCGATCATCTCAGCCAGGATTGTGGCCGTGGTGAGCATCGCCTCGGTTTCATCCTCGCCATAATGGCGCCGGTCGGCATTCTGCACGACCAGCACGCCCAGCGTCTGGCCAGCCCGCAGCACGGGCACGCCAAGGAAGGAATTGTATTTTTCCTCGCCCGTTTCCGGCCGATAAGCAAAGGCGGGATGGCTGGTAGCGTCATCCAGGCTGAGCGGCTCGGCCTCGGCGGCAATCAGGCCCACCAGGCCTTCGCCCAGGCGCAATGTCGTTAAGTGGACCGATTCGGTGTTCAGGCCGCGCGTCGCGAACAATTCAAGCGCGCCGTCATCGCGCAGCACATAGAACGAGCACACATCGGCCCGCATGTTCTCGGCGATTAGGCCCACGATTTTGTCGAGACGTTCCTGCGAAGCCAGGGGCTCCGCCATTGTCTCGCGCAACTGCCGCAGCAGCACCCTCGGGCCGCCTATGGTCGTGACCATGCCTCTCCAAGGCAGCCCGCAAAGCCGCCCCCCTATTTGAAGGACGCGGCCCTTGTCCCCTCGACTGGGTCAGGCGTCCTGTCTGTCCAGACCGTAATAGGTGTGCAAGGCGCGAACCGCAAGCTCGGCATATTCTTCATCGATCAACACCGAGGTCTTGATTTCCGAAGTGGTGATGAGCTGGATATTGATGCCCTTGTCGGCCAGGGCCTTGAACATCGAGGACGCCACGCCGGCGTGAGAGCGCATGCCCACGCCCACCACCGAGACTTTAGCGCCACCCTTGGAGCCGGAAAGACGGGCATATTCGAAGCGCCCGCCATTGTCTTCCAGCGCCTTGACCGCCTTGTCATATTCGCTGTCGGGCACGGTAAAGGTGATGTCGGTCGTCGCGCCATCATCGGCAATGTTCTGCACGATCATGTCCACGATAATGCCCTTGTCGGCCAGCGTGCCGAAAATGGCGGCAGCGACGCCGGGGCTGTCCTTGACCTTGCGCAGGGTGATCTTGGCTTCGGCCTTGGCGAGCGTCACGCCCGAAACGATCTGCTGTTCCATGATCTCATCCTCATCGCAGACAAGCGTGCCGGGCACACCCGGCGTCCCATCGGGCGCGATCTGCGGCGCGTCCGGGTCATCGAAACTGGAGCGGACGGTCAGGCGCACCTTGTGCGCCATGGCCATTTCCACCGAGCGGATCATCAGCACCTTGGCGCCGAGCGAGGCCATTTCCAGCATTTCCTCAAAGGAAATCTTGGTCATGCGCTGCGCCTTGGGCACGATGCGCGGGTCGGTGGTATAGACGCCATCGACATCCGTGTAGATATCACACCGATCCGCCTTGACCGCTGCTGCGACCGCGACCGCCGAGGTATCCGAGCCACCCCGGCCGAGCGTCGTGACGCGGCCATGCGGTGAAATACCCTGGAAGCCGGTGACCACCGGCACCCAGCCATCGCTCATGCGCTTGTCGAGCTCGGTCGGATCGATATCGGTGATGCGCGCTGCGCCGTGGGAATCGTCGGTATGGATCGGCACCTGCCAGCCGGCAAAACTGCGCGACTGAATGCCCATTTCCGAGAGAACGATGGCCATCAGGCCAGCCGTGACCTGCTCGCCCGAGGCGACCACGGCGTCATATTCGCGCGCATCGTGAAATTTGGACGCCTCGTTGACCCAGCCGACCAGCTCATTGGTCTTGCCGCTCATGGCCGAAACCACGACGGCGACCTCATTGCCGGCCTCGACCTCGCGCTTGATATGGCGCGCCGCATTGCGGATGCGCTCGACATTGGCCACCGAAGTGCCACCGAACTTGACGACGATACGGGCCAAGACAGTTTCCCCGCTGATCCGCCGAACCCGGCGTTACGCTTTTGTGTTGGGCGCGACATGCCACAAAGCCGATGCGCAATCAATGGGCATCGGCGACGCAATGCCGCTGCGACAGGCCGCGCCTTGCCCCTGCCCCGAGCAGTGGGTCATATGGGTGCACAAGGAGCTGCCGATGTCCCAGACCACCGTCAACGACGCCGAAATCGCCAAATTCACGGCCATGGCCGAACAATGGTGGGACCCCAAGGGCAAGTTCAAGCCGCTGCACAAGTTCAACCCGGTGCGGATGAGCTATATCCGCGACCACCTGATCCGCCATTTTGACCGCGACCCGTCCGCACTGCGCCCCTTCGATGGGTTGCGCATTCTCGATGTCGGCTGCGGTGGCGGCCTGTTGTGCGAGCCGCTGACCCGGCTGGGCGCCACGGTAACTGGCGTCGACGCCGCCGAGCGCAATATCGCCATCGCGAAAATTCACGCCGAACAGTCCGGGCTCGAGATCGACTATCGCGCCACCACCAGCGAGGCCCTGGTCGAGGCCGGGGAAAGCTTCGATGTGGTGCTCAACATGGAAGTGGTCGAGCATGTCGATAATGTCCCGCTCTACATGAAGAGCTGCGCTGATCTGGTGGCTCCCGGCGGGCTGATGTTTACCGCCACGCTCAACCGCACCGCCCGGTCCTGGGCCCTGGCCATCATCGGGGCCGAATATGTGCTGCGCTGGTTGCCGCGCGGCACCCATGACTGGAAGAAATTCCTCACCCCCGAGGAGATCAACGCCCAGTTGCGGCGCAACGGGCTCAAGGTGATCGACCAGACCGGGGTGACCTTCAATCCGCTGGCCGATGAATGGCGCGCCTCCCCCGACATGGCGGTCAACTACATGGTGCTGGCCGCACGCCCGGCCTGAGCCGCCGCGAGGCCGGCCGCCTGGGGGAGACGACCGGCCCGCTACGGCCTGACTGGAGGCAGAGTCAGAACACGTAGACCATCAGCGTCGCGCCCTGCTTGTGCACGCCCAGCACATGGCCCGGACGATACTGGGTGCGGCTGAGGGCGGCGTTGATCAAGGGATCCTGCGCCACCGCGCCGATCATGCGGTGATATTCACCATTGGCCGCCAGCCAATTGGCCATCTGGCGCCGCAAATCGGCACAAACCTTGATCGGAATGAGCTGAATGCCGCTGGCCCGGTTCCAGCCGCGAGTCGAGCTTTTCTGGAACAGCGCCATCAACTGGCTCGGATTGGCATTGTTGGCGCAGACCGCCGTGATGCCGGCCGCAGACGGCGAAGACGAATTTCCGCGATTGCCAAAATTGAACCAGCCGCCGTTGGAGCCATTGGAGCCGTTGGCGCCATTGGACCCATTTCCGCCATTGCCACCGTTCCCGCCATTACCACCATTGCCGCCGCCGCCCGAACCGGTACCGACATCGACACTGATGAGGCCACCAGAGCCACCGACATTCAAATTGGCTTCAACGCCGCCCAGATTGGCATTGACGTCGGCAATGCCTTCCGAGCCCAGTACCGAGGCATCCACCACCGGCGAGGAGCCGCCACCGACATTGGCGGTCACGGCGCCGCCGCTGCCACCAACGCCGACATTGACCAACCCGCTATCACCGGCATTGCCCGAATTGATGGTCACCAGCGCGCCGCTGTCTCCATCACCAACAATGCCCAGCACGCTGTCGCCACCCGAACCGCCGCCACCCAGCACACCGCCGAGCAGCCCATCGGCCGAGGCCATTGATGGCATCAACACAACCGACACCATGACGGCTGCAATCATACGCTTGTACAACATGATCATCTCCCAATAAGCGATGGCCCGAGCCACCATGGGAGCGATCATCACGGGCACAAGCGGCGCCGTAATCCGCAGTTCTACGAAGTCCGACCGGCAAGTTTGCCGGAGTGGTAAACTGCTGTGGTTAAACAGAGCGGCAGAAAAAGCGCCGCACACATCTCGCTGCCGCCCCCAGAAACACCCCTTGCAGATGGGTTTTGTCTGTATGACTGGGAAGGCAATTTATCAGCGTGAGAATGGACGGGCATTAATATTTGCCCTCCACTCCGCGCGGGAATGGAGGGCAGGTAGTTGGGTCTTTCGGCCGCTCAGGCCTTGAGCAGATCCTTGCGCCCGACTGACAGCACCAGCCGGTCTGCTTCTACCCGGTCGATATGCTCGGGGAAGATATAGCGGTCCGAGGCGAGAAATCCGTCAGCGTCGAGCCGTACGAACCCCTCGCGCAGGGCCTTCTCCTGCATTTCGCGGGGCAGGCCATCATCGGGGTGGAACAGATCGGCCAACAGGCCGGTCAAGTCGTTGCGCTGCCGCTCCAGCACCGGGCTGACACCGGCCGCGTCCACATCGGGCGCCTCCGGCGCTTCGTCAGTGCTGCGAAAGGCCTCGACCGTGCCGATGGGCTGCATGGCATTGTCCACGACCCGCATGCCTTCGTGGATAGAGGTGGGAATGGCGTCCATGGTTTCCTCCTTTGGTGATTGGGAAATCAACGCGGTGCACGCGGCCCCGTTCCACCGGTCCAATGCGGAGGGGCCGGTGCAAATGTGAACACGCGGACGTGAACCTCTTCTGCCTGTTGGCGTTTTCGTTTTCCAACCAGGAACAACAGACCGATGAGCAAATTCGCCCGCGCCATTCTGGCGCTCGGGGCTATGAGCCTTTTTGTGCCTTTTGCAGCCCCCATTGTCGCCCAAGACGTGACCACCGAAGCCCTGCCCGCCAATCGTGACGAATCCGTCTTCGTCTTCGGCGGACCGTTGAGCAGCGGTTATTTCGGCGATGCCCTGACCTTCTGGAGCAGCGGCTATGAAACCAACGCCTTTGCCGGGGTGGGCTATCAGCGGTTCTTCTACGAATATGAAAGCTTCGCCCTGGGGCTTGAGGCAGGGCTGGGCGTGCGCATGGGCGCCGGCGAGGCCATTTCTGCCGAAGCCTGGGCAGGCCTGGTCGGCCGGCTGACCGAAGTGGAACTTGGTCCGGTCAATTTCACGCCGTCGATCACCGGCGGATTCTCGGTGGTCACCGACACCGTTGGCGTCGAGACCACCCGCACCGCAGCCTCGGGCGACAGCGCGACCGTGCTCTATTACCTGGCTCCGGAAATTGCGGTTTCGCATGACGGTCACCCCGAATGGGAAGCCTTTGGCCGCATCCAGCACCGCTCCGGCGGCTTCGGCACCATTGCCCATATCGACGGCTCCAACGCGGTGACGGCCGGACTGCGCTACAAGTTCTGAACCACACAGGGACGACACACCGTCCGGCAAGGAGGGTTTGCAAGGGCCGCTCGACATGAAGGAGCTCCGAGCCCTCTACTCTACCCAGTTCATTGCCGCAGGACCTCAGGGGGTCATGGCAGGCCTTCAGCAAAACAAGGGGAAGCTGTAGGTATTTGGATGGGTCACAGGTGATCAAGTCCAACTGCTCAAGGACAACGGCCTAATGTGACACCAGAACAGCGCCGTCAAATATGTAATCCCCGCCCCCAAAATCTCCCTTATCCTCCTCCCATCTCTCCCGCGATGGGCGGACTGCAGCGAACAGTTGCGGGAGGAGCCGGTGAGACTGGATTCGCTCCAGGGCTCGCCTGCTAGTCGGGTCACCTTGCGACGAGCGATCAATAGGGGCCACGACAGCAGGAGAAACCCGGTATCCTTCGACCCGTCCCGAAGGGCAAATCTCTCCGGTGGAGAGATTTGAGGCGAGAAGGCCATAAGCGCTACGCGCGCATGGCCCATGGGGCGGCGACGTCTCTATTACTTAGTTTTACTGAGACGCACGCGCCTCGGGATACGTCCAATGCAAAACCGGAGGCGACAGTGCCGACCGGCGCGCCTTCACGCACAAATTGTGGACCAAGGTAGCGCGCCCAGCCCCCAACCGTACGCTTCGGTACGGTTTGGCCTTGACCGCGAGCCCGCTTTTGCGCGATGACCGTGGCCAATAGCGAGGTTCCTAAGCCCCATGGACAAGTTCACCACCCTGACCGGTGTCGCGGCGCCCCTGCCGATCATCAATATCGACACCGACATGATTATCCCCAAGCAGTACCTCAAGACCATCAAGCGGACGGGTCTTGGCACCGCGCTGTTCTCCGAGATGCGTTATAATGAGGACGGCTCGGAGAACCCCGATTTCGTGCTCAACAAACCCGCCTATCGTGGCGCGCAGATCGTGATTGCCGGCGATAATTTCGGCTGTGGCTCCAGCCGTGAACACGCCCCCTGGGCGCTGCTCGATTTCGGCATTCGCTGCGTGATCTCCACCAGCTTCGCCGACATCTTCTACAATAATTGCTTCAAGAACGGCATCCTGCCCCTGGTCGTGACCCCCGAGCAATTGAAGCTCCTGCTCGACGACGCCGAGCGCGGCTCCAACGCCACCCTGACGGTCGACCTCGAAGCCCAGACGATCAAGGGCCCCGATGGCGGCACGCTCAATTTCGACATCGACCCTTCCCGCAAGCAGATCCTGCTCGAAGGCCTCGACGACATTGCGGGCACGCTGAAATCCGACCCCTCCATCTCGGCCTTCGAGGGCAAGATGGCGGCCGAGCGCCCCTGGCTTTGAGCCGCCATGGTCGAGATCGTCTTCGAGCCTGAGCCACTGCCCGAGACGCGCACGGCCATTTTCGAAGGCCTGATCGCCTTCAATTTGCTACAGACGGAAGGCGTTCATGGCCCGCCGCGCTATGTGGCGCTGTCCTTGCGTGACCCGGAAACCAGCAAACCGGTCGGCGGATTAACCGCACGCATCGGCTATAGCCGCATGTTCGTCGAGCTCATTTTCGTGCCGGAACACCTTCGCGGCCAAAAGCTCGGCGAAAAGCTCATGCTGGAAGCGGAAGAGGTGGCGCGCAACAATGGTTGCACTGGAATCTGGCTCGACACATTCAGCTTCCAAGCGCCCGGATTCTACGAGAAACTTGGCTACACCGTCTTTGGCGAACTTGCCGACTACCCTCCCGGCCATAGCCGGTATTTCTTCCACAAAGCTCTGAGTTGATCCCTATGGTCCAGCGCGTTTCCACCGGCTCCCCTTTCGAGGCCACCTTCGGCTATTCCCGCGCCGTGCGCCATGAGGACACTATCTATGTGTCCGGCACCACCGGCTATGATTATGCCACGATGACAATGCCCGACAGTGTCGGCGAGCAGGCAAAAAATGCTCTCGCCACTATCGACAAAGCGCTGAAGGATGCCGGCTCGTCCATCCAGGACACCGTCCGCGTCGTCTACTATGTCGGTGACCGCTCGTATGTGGACGAGGTCGTTGCCGCCGTTGGTCCTGTGTTCAAGGATATCCGCCCTGCCGCCTCCATGCTCATCGTTGCGATGATCGAAGAGGGCATGAAGATCGAGATCGAGGTCACCGCGCGCATCGGGGCCGCCACCTCATGACCGCCGCGCCCCGCCTCGAATTCGTCGATGCGCCCAGCGCCTCCGACATCGATGCGGTGGTGGGCATACTGGGCGCCGCCGCCGAAAGCCAGCGGCCGGGCGGCAATTACCGCGATTATGGCTTTCTGCTCAAGGACGAGGCCGGCACCATCCAGGGCGGCCTTACCGGCTATGTGCTCTACGACTGGATGTTCATCCAGTTTGTCTCTGTCGCCCCTGACTTGCGCGGCCAGGGCCTGGGCCGGCTGTTGATGCAGCGGGCCGAAGACTGGGCCCGCCAACAGGGTCTGGGTGGCATGTGGCTTGACACCTTTGCCTTCCAGTCGCCCGACTTCTACCGCGGCCTGGGCTTCGTCGAGTTCGGCACCATTGAGGACCATCCGGCCGGATCGCGCCGCGTCTTCTTCCAGAAACGCCTGCGCTGATCGATGAGCGCCCGGCAACTGGCCCTTCTGACACACGCAGCGCTCCTCATCGGGGCGCTGTTTTTCATCGTGCCGGCGCTGACCGCTTGGCATCCGCAATATGGCTATCTGTTCGCGCTGACCTTTTATTGGCTGTTCTTCTGCCTGCCGGTCATCGGCTGGCATGCCCTGGAAGGCAATGACGGGCGGCTGTTCTCCGAAAAGCTGCGCTGGCGCGACTGGTGGATCATTCCGCTTCTGCTGGTGCAGGTCAGCATTGTGGCGCTGGCCAATTTCGTGCCCAACACCTCGATCCTGACCAGCGGCAGCATGTATCTGGCCCTGCTGATCGCGGCCATCAACGGCCCGCTCGAGGAAATGGCCTGGCGCGGCGGCTTCATGGGCACCTTCAGAGACAAGCCGCGCCTCGGCTTCTGGCTGGGCTGGGCCCTGTTTACCGCCTGGCATATCCCCCTGGCCTTGAGCCATGATATTGTCTTTGATGGCGGGGCATTGGCTCTTGTCGGTGGGGCATCAGCCCTGGGTCTTTTCTGGAACTGGGTCACCTGGCGGACCGGTTCGGTGTTTTATGTGAGCCTGGCGCACATGCTCACCAATGTCTTTGCCTTCTGGGTGCTGTTCGCGCGGAACGGATTTGCCTGAAGTCGCCTTGCGCAGGGCCCCGAAAACCTTGTATGTCGGCACCAAATTCAGGTGTACCCACCAGTACGGCGAGGAGCAGTCCCAACATGGCCACCCATTCCCTTTTCCTTCTGCCCGGCGACGGCATCGGCACCGAGATCATGGTCGAGGTGGAAAAACTCATCGCCTGGACCAATGCCGAGGGCCTGACCGATTTTTCGACCGACACCGGTCTTGCCGGTGGCGCCGCCTATGACGCCCATGGCGTGGCCATCACCGACGAGGACGTTGCCAAGGCCAAGGCCGCCGATGCAGTGATCTTTGGCGCCGTGGGCGGCCCCAAATGGGATGACGTTCCCTATGAGCATCGCCCCGAAGCGGCCCTGCTGCGCCTGCGCAAGGAACTGGCCGTCTTCGCCAATCTCCGGCCCGCGATCTGCTACCCGGCCCTGGCCTCGGCATCCTCGCTGAAAAAGGAGCTGGTGGAAGGTCTCGATATCCTGATCGTGCGCGAGCTGACCGGCGGTGTCTATTTCGGCGAGCCCAAGACCATCACCGATCTTGGTGACGGGCAGAAACGCGCCATCGATACTCAGGTCTATGAGACCTATGAAATCGACCGTATCGCCCGCGTGGCCTTCGACCTGGCCCGCACCCGCGGCGGCAAGGTGCATTCGGCCGACAAGAAGAACGTGATGAAGTCCGGCGTGCTCTGGGACGAAGTGGTCCGCAATGTCGCCAAGGACTATTCGGACGTCGAGCTGCACCATATCCTGGCCGACAACGCCGCCATGCAGCTCGTGCGCACGCCAAAACAGTTCGATGTCATGGTCACCGATAATCTGTTCGGTGACATTCTCTCCGACGTGGCCGCCATGCTGACCGGTTCGCTGGGCATGCTGCCCTCGGCCTCGCTCGGCGCCCCCGATCCGGTCACCGGCAAGCGCAAGGCCTTTTACGAGCCCGTGCACGGCTCGGCCCCCGACATCGCCGGTCAGGGCATTGCCAACCCCATCGCCATGATCGCGTCCTTCGCCATGGCGCTGCGCTATTCGTTCAACTTGGTCGAGCTGGCCACCCAGGTCGAAAACGCCATCTCGGCGGTACTCAGCGACGGGCTGCGCACCGGCGACATCGCCCAGGAAAACTGCAGGACCGTCGGCACCGAAGAAATGGGCGCCGCGATTCTGGCCAAGCTCAAAGCCTAGGACAAAGCACCCACCACAACAAAAAGCCCCGGTGTCACCACCGGGGCTTTCGCATTCAGGTCGGGCTCAAGCTTATTCGGCCGAAGCAGCTTCCTCGGCGGGGGCTTCTGCCGGCGCGTTGGCGGCGGCTTCACGGGCAGCGCGCTCTTCGGCGCGTTCCTTGGCCTTGTCGCCGGGCACGCCCTTGTTCGGGTTGTTGCGGGCGTCGCGCTTGGAGATGCCGGCAGCATCGAGAAAACGCAGCACGCGGTCGGTCGGCAGTGCGCCATGCGAAAGCCAGTGCTGCACGCGCTCGGCATTCAGCACGACGCGATTTTCCGAATCCTTGGCCAGCAGCGGGTTATAGGTGCCCAGCTTTTCGATGAAGCGGCCGTCGCGCGGCGAGCGCACATCGGCAACCACGATGTGGTAGAAGGGACGCTTCTTGGTGCCGCCACGGGCGAGACGAAGTTTGAGTGCCATTTTGTCAGTCCTGTCAGTTCGTTAGTGTGTTGAAACGGGTTATTTCTTTTTGCCCAGGCCGGGCAGGCCAGGGAAACGGGGAGCGCCGCCGAGACCGGGCAAGGCCGGTCCGCCGGAGGATTTGAGGAGCGCATTGACGTCGCTGGGCAGCGATTTCTGTGCCGGCACGTCTGCAGAAGGCAGGCCCTTCAATTGTTCAGGGTCGACGCCGACCTGACGGGCCATGGCTTCGAGCTGCTTGGGATCCATCTTGGAGAGATCGGGCATGCCGCCCATCATCCCACCCATCTTGCCGCCGAACATGCCGGCCAGCGAACCCATGCCGCCTTTGCTGACCTTCTTCATCATGTCCGCCATCTGACGGTGCTGCTTGGCCAGCTTGTTGATTTCCGAGACTTCCACGCCCGCGCCCGAAGCGATGCGCTTGCGGCGCGAGGCATTGAGCAGGTCCGGATTGGCCCGCTCCTTCTTGGTCATCGAGTTGATGATGGCGATCTGGCGGTCAAAGACCTTCTCGTCGACATTGGCGCCCGCCATGGCTTTCTTGAGCTGGCCGGCGCCCGGCAGCAGGCCCATCAGGCCACCCATGCCGCCCATCTTCTTCATCTGCTGGAGCTGGCTGCGCAGATCCTCGAAATCGAAGGCGCCCTTCTTGAGCTTCTTGGCCATCTTCTGGGCGTCTTCGGCCGACACATGCTCAGCGGCCTTTTCGACCAGGCTGACAATGTCGCCCATGCCCAGAATACGGTCGGCGATACGGGATGGATGGAAATCTTCCAGCGCATCCATCTTTTCGCCGACACCGATCAGCTTGATCGGCTTGCCGGTTGCCGCGCGCATCGAGAGCGCCGCGCCGCCGCGTCCGTCGCCATCGACGCGGGTCATCACGATGCCGGTGACATCGAGCCGCCCGTCAAAGCTCCGCGCCACATTGATCGCGTCCTGGCCGGTCAGCGCATCCACGACAAGCAGGATTTCATGCGGATTGGCGATGTCCTTGATGGAAACGGTTTCTTCCATCAGCTCTTCATCGATATGGGTGCGACCCGCCGTATCGAGAATGAGGACGTCATAGCCGCCCAGCCGGCCCTCGCGCTCGGCGCGGCGGGCAATCTCGACCGGGGTTTCTCTCGTGACGATGGGCAGGGTATCCACACCCACCTGTTCGCCCAGCACGCGAAGCTGCTCCATGGCCGCCGGGCGGCGCGTATCGAGCGAGGCGAGCAGGACTTTCTTTTTCTGCCGGTCCTTGAGCCGCTTGGCGATCTTGGCCGTGGTGGTGGTCTTGCCCGAGCCCTGCAGACCCACCATCAGGAGGGTCACGGGCGCCGGGGCATTGAGGTCGATGGTGACGGCATCGGACCCCAGGACCTGCACAAGCTCGTCATTGACGATCTTGACCACCTGCTGGCCCGGCGTCACCGAACGCGTCACTTCGGCGCCCACGGCACGCTCGCGCACCTGCTCGACAAAGGCGCGCACCACTTCGAGCGAAACGTCGGCCTCGATCAGCGCCCGGCGGATTTCGCGCATGGCTGCGTCGACATCGGCAGCGTTCAGCGCGCCGCGTCCTCGCAGTCCCTCGAAAATCTTGCCAAGCCGGTCGCTTAAGCTCTCAAACATATTGTTTCCTTTTCGCTCGCGGGCCAATCCCGCAAGAGATAGGGTCCGGCAGGCCAAATGCAAAACCCACCCGCGGGCGCAACGCGCTGGCGGGTGTTGGCCTCCGGGATCGGTTTATACCTCTGGGGGTCCCGGTCGGCTGGTCAGGAGCAAGAAGCCTGATGAACGCGCTGGCTTTAGGTCAAAGCCGGGGTCGAGTCAAGAAAGGGCGCGACTAATGCCCGTGCCCGGCCAGCCGCATCAGCCCGGATCGCAGACCTGCCGGCAGGGCCAGCACAAGCCACTTCAATGACGGCCGCAGCCACACATCCCAGGCATGGAACATCACCCAGCCGCGCGGGGTGATCGGCAAGGCATAGTCGCGCACCACGATGGTCTGCGTGGCAAAGGTGAGCTTGTAGGGCATGACCGGCACGCCCAGATCACAGCCCTTCAGGCCCTGCTCGGCACAGGTGCGGATGATATCGCTCAAATGCAGCTTGCCCGGGCTTTCATCGGAGTGGGAGAAATCGCGGCTGGCCACATAAGCATAGTAGCGCCCGCCATGTACAAAGCCCCATTGCTCGGCCAACGGGCGCCCCTGATGTTGCAGTGAAAAGGCCCGCAACGCGATATCGTCGCGTGCCACAAGGCTCGTGCAGAAATCGCGAAACCCGCTATCGCGGAAGGCACGTGAGGTCAGCCCCTGCTCCTTGAGGCGCTCGGCGCGCCCCTCCAGCGTGCGCTCGATCAGCGCCTGGCGCTCCGCGGCATCCGCCACGACCAGATGTTCAACCGGCCCTTCGCGCTCCAGCCGGTTGCGGGCGTTGCGCATATTCTTGCGCGTCTTGGATCGAACTGTCGAAAAATAGCGGGCAAAATCGGGATAGGCATCAAGCGCCACATAGGGCGCTCCCTGCGCGGCACCAGTCTGGATGCTGGTTCGGGGTAGCCCGCGTGCCAAAGCCGAGCCATCGCGCACCTTGAGCAGGCTGATCCCGTCACTGGGGACGGCAGAGACCGCAGCCCGAAACAGCCGGGTCACCGCCGCGCCAGCGTCAACATTGGTATCGACCAGCGCATCGCTCGTTTGGGCAAAACCATGCCCAAGCGGCACGAGCAGAGATCGGGCGCCGGTCCGAATGCGTTCAAGCGGCAGAACCCCGACCAGCCGGCGGCCATCCGAAACCGTGGCGATCACCGGATCAAAGGCGGCATTGCCCCGCTCACGTTCGAAATCGAAGATGGCGCGAGCCCAGCCCAGGCTCTGGAACAAGTTGAAACCAGTGCCATGCGCTTCCAGACCCAGCCAGCGATCGGCAATCGCCTCGATCCCGGCGCGGTCTCGGATGGCGGATGCGGAGAGCCCATAGCTGACCGCTTCCGCTCCCCTGGCGCGGCGGTCTTCCAGGCCAGGAAGGGCACCGGTTGAACTCATTTCGCGAAAGTATGCGCGGCGATATCGCGCACGCCTTCTGGCGCCGCCGGGTCGACCTGGAAGTCGACAGTATAGACTTTCTTTTTCTGCGGATTGAGCGGCGAGAACTTGACCGCACCGGCAATGCCCAACTTGGTGAGATAGGAAAGGCCCGTCACCTGCTGACTGAGCTTTTGCATCCCCAGCTTGTTGCGCAGCACGCCATTGGCATAGTTGACCGCGTAATGCTTGCGCAGATCATCGGTCCAGTGCTCGGTGGTGAAGCTGACATTGAGCATGCCATGATTGACCACGCGATGCGGACCATTGAGCGGCCAGTGCAGCATCTGCCCCGCTTCCAGGTCATAGACCTGAGCGAAATCATCGAACCAGGGTTCAAACGGCATGTCGGTTTCGCGCAATTGCCCCAGGATCAGCTTTTCCAGCGCCGGCTGTGAAATGAACGGCGCCTGGGCGGGATAGACATAGACCTTCTTGGTACCGCGCACTTGCCACAGGCTCTGGCCCGGCACGTCGGAGTGGTATTTCACCGAGACATTGGGCGAGGAGATCAGAATGGTCAGGTTGCGCTTGTAGCTCGCAAAGCCGGGCACGCGCTCTTCGAACTCTGCATAGAGGCTATCCAGCAATGCACCATAGGCCGGGTTGGTCCTGGCGGGGGCCGTCAGATTGACCCAGATATTGCCGTTTTTGACCGTCTCGATCACCTCGGCGCCCGAAAGCCCCTTGATCTCGCCTTCGCGCCGCTTGGGCGGATTGCCCGGCGTCTTCTGCGAGTAATTGACGTGATAGGCCTCGCGCGGGCTGTTCTCGATCAACGCGGCCAGCGCTTCATCGGTAAAGAGCTCCGAGCTGTCAAGGCGATGCTGCAGGCGCAGCGCCTGATTGCCCCAGACCTGCGGATAGTGCGGCTGCCAGTCGGTAATGATCTGGTCGGAGATGAGTGGCATATTCATCGTCGGAACTCCCCAAAGGCGGCACGAACAAAAATCTTCGGCTGCTACACTATCCCATCACCGTCCCGAAGCATCTCAAACTTGCCGCTCTGGTTAAGAGCCGACCTAACCCAAGTGGTTAAGATTAAAAGAAAATTGCGCCAATCCAAAGCCAGGACCAGCCTGCCGGACAAGCCGTATGCAGGCCGCCGGACTGGCATTTGAAGGCCAATTCCGCCATATAGGGCGACAACCCTGCCCCAAAGGCAGCAACAGCACGGATTTGCGAGTTGAGCGACGTCCCCTTTTTGAAGATGAACGGGCTGGGCAACCAGATCATCGTGGCCGATCTGCGCGGCACCAATGCGCGCGTCACGCCCGAAGCCGCCATTGCCATCAATGCGCGCCCCGAAACCCGGTTCGACCAGATCATGGCCATCCACGATCCCAGGACGCCGGGCACCATCAACTATGTCGAAATCATCAATTCCGACGGCTCGCGCGCCCAGGCCTGCGGCAATGGCATGCGCTGCGTTGTCCAGGCGCTGACGTCCGAGCTGGGCCGCCAGCGCTTCACCTTTGAGACCATCGCCGGGATCCTGTTTGGCGAGGAGGCCGAGGATGGCCAGATCACCGTCGATATGGGCACGCCAAAATTCGCCTGGTACGAAATTCCCCTCAATGAGGAATTTGCCGATACCCGCTATGTCGAGCTGCAGATCGGTCCCATTGATGCGCCGGTGCTGCATTCCCCATCCGTCGCGTCCATGGGCAATCCTCACGCGACCTTCTGGGTCAAGGATGATGTGTGGTCCTATGCGCTCGATCGCTTCGGGCCACTGCTGGAAAACCACCCGCTGTTTCCCGAACGCGCCAATATTTCCATTGCCCAGGTGGCCCGGCCCGACCATATCGTGCTTAGGACCTGGGAGCGCGGCGCGGGCCTTACCCAAGCTTGTGGCACGGCTGCCTGTGCCGCGCTGGTCAATGGTGCCCGCACCAGGCGCACCGCCCGCAAGGCCACGGTCACCGTGCCCGGTGGCGATCTGATCGTGGAATGGCTCGACAATGACCACGTGACCCTGACCGGCCCGGCAGAGTTCGAATGGCGCGGTGACCTGAACCCGACGACAGGCGCCTGGACGCGCAGCGAGGCGGCCTGATGGCGATAGAAACGCTGACATTCGGTTGTCGCCTCAACGCCTATGAAGGCGCGGTGATGAAGGCTGAGGCCGAAAAGGCGGGCCTGGACAATGCCATCATCGTCAATACCTGCGCGGTGACCGCCGAGGCGGTGCGCCAGGCAAGGCAGGCCGTGCGCAAAGCCCGTCGCGATAACCCAGAGGCACGCATCATCGTCACCGGCTGCGCCGCCCAGACCGAGGCGCGCTCATTCGGTGACATGGACGAGGTGGATTTGGTCATCGGCAATGCCGACAAGCTCAAATCCGAGAGCTACAAGCCCATGGTCTTTGGCACGCCGCTCAATGACAAGGTGCAGGTCAACGACATCATGAGCGTGCGCGAGACCGCCGGGCACCTTATCGAGGGCATGGACGGGCGCACCCGGGCCTTTGTGCAGGTGCAGAATGGCTGCGATCACCGCTGCACCTTCTGCATCATCCCTTTCGGCCGCGGCCCCTCGCGCTCCGTGCCCATGGGGCTGGTCGTCGAGCAGATCAGGAAGCTGGTGGCCAATGGCTATAGCGAAGTGGTGCTGACCGGCGTCGACATCACCTCCTATGGTCCCGACCTGCCCGGGAGTCCCACGCTTGGGCTGCTGACCCAGTCGATCCTCAAACATGTGCCCGATCTGCCGCGCCTGCGCATTTCCTCGATCGACAGTATCGAGGCGGACCCCGCGCTCTATGAAGCGGTCAGTGACCAGCGCCTGATGCCGCATCTGCATCTCTCGCTGCAGTCGGGCGACGACATGATTTTGAAACGCATGAAGCGCCGGCATCTGCGCGATGATGCGCTGGCAGTGGTCGAAAAACTCCGTTCGCGCCGTCCCGACATGGTGTTTGGCGCCGACATCATTGCCGGTTTCCCGACCGAATCCGACGCCATGTTCGAAAATTCCCGGAGCTTCATTGCCGAAGCGAACCTCACCTATATCCACGCCTTCCCCTATTCGCCCCGCCCCGGCACCCCCGCCGCCCGTATGCCTCAGGTCAGCAAGGCGGTGGCCCGGAAGCGCGCGACCCAGTTGCGCGCTGCGGGCGAGAAACAGTTTCGTGCCCTTTGTGACAGCCGCATCGGGCAGACAGAATCTGTCCTGATGGAACGCAACGGCTTGGGGCGGACTGAACAATTCATTCCCGTGCGCGTTGCCGGAACCGAGGCGGGCGACCTGCTCAGCGTTCGGATTTCCGGCCTGAGCGATGACGGGTTGGCCGGCGACCCCTTGCAGGCCGCCGCGTGATTATCAAGGACATCGCATGAGCGAAAAGAAACCCGGCTTTTTCCAGCGCCTGTTTGGCGGCAATCAGCCCGAACCAGCACCCGCGCCCGAAGAGACTGTTCCGGAAACCCCGGTGACCCCGGACGCCATTCCCGATGTACCGGAACCGGAGCACGAGCCGCCTGCGCCAGCCGAGCCGGCAGAACCGCCTCCGGAGCCCGAGCACGATTTGCCGCCCGGCCCGCCGGAAACCACGCCCGACTATATCGAGGATGTCGAGGACGAACTGGCGGCCGCGCCACAGGCCGTGGCCGAGCCTGAACAGCCCAAAGGCTGGTTTGCGCGCCTCGCCTCGGGCCTCAAGCGCTCCTCGGACAATCTGACCAGTTCGATCACCTCGGTCTTTACCAAGCGCAAGCTTGACGCGGCCACGCTGGACGAACTTGAAGACGTGCTGATCCAGGCCGACCTGGGCATCGATACGGCCATCGCCATCACCGAGACCCTGCGCCGCGACCGTTTCGACAAGGATGTTTCAGGCGAAGATGTGCGCGCTGTTCTAGCCACAGAGGTCGAGCAGGTCCTGGGCCCTGTCGCCCAGCCCTTGTTGATCGACAGCAGCAAAAAGCCGTTCATCATCCTGATGATCGGGGTCAATGGCTCGGGCAAGACCACCACGATAGGCAAGCTGGCACAGAAATTTGCCGCCGAAGGCAAATCAGTCATGTTGGCCGCGGGCGACACTTTCCGCGCCGCGGCGATTGAACAATTGCAGATCTGGGGCGAGCGCACCGGTGCCCAGGTCATCGCCAAACCAACGGGTGCCGACGCCTCCGGCCTTGCCTTCGACGCGGTCACCCAGGCCAGGGCCGAAGGGCGCGACGTGCTGATCGTCGACACAGCCGGGCGCCTGCAGAACCGTGACGAGTTGATGAACGAGCTTGAAAAGATCATCCGTGTCATCAAGAAGGTCGATCCTGAGGCGCCGCACGCGACCCTGCTGACCCTCGACGCCACCACGGGCCAGAATGCGCTCAAGCAGGTGGAAATCTTCGGCCAGCGCGCGGGTGTCACTGGCCTCGTCATGACCAAGCTCGACGGAACGGCCCGCGGCGGCATTCTGGTCGCCATCGCCAGAAAGTTCGGCCTGCCGGTGCATTTCATCGGTGTGGGCGAGGGCGTGGGCGATCTGGAACCGTTCGAGGCCGCCGATTTTGCCAAGGCCATAGCGGGGCGCGAATAGGCTCCCTGCCTCCCCACTGGCGGGAAGGCGCAGCCAAAATCTGACCACTCTTGTCCGCTACTGGCTTGCAACAGGGCGCCGCACCCCTCACATTGGCGGCACCACACGGAACTTGGAATGACTGAAAAAGCCGAACCCGAAATCAATTGGGACGAAACGCGCCCCCAGATCATCAAGCTGGCGCTCGAGCTGGGGCCTCTGGTGGTGTTCTTCATCATGAACGGCCGCGCCGACATTTTCGTCGCAACGGCATGGTTCATGGCAGCCATGGTCATTTCCCTGGCGCTGAGCTGGCTGATCCTGAAGAAAATCGCCGTCATGCCGCTGGTCACCGGCGTCGTGGTGCTGGTCTTTGGCGGCCTGACGCTCTGGCTGCAGGACGACACCTTCATCAAGATCAAGCCCACCATTACCAACACGCTGTTTGCGTCGGTGCTGCTTGGCGGGCTGCTGTTCGGGCAGTCGCTGCTGAAATATGTGTTTGGCGATGTCTATAAGCTCAAGCCCGAGGGCTGGTGGAAGCTGACCCTCAACTGGGGTCTGTTCTTCGTTGTCCTCGCCGTGCTCAACGAAGTGGTCTGGCGCAGCTTTTCGACCGATTTCTGGGTGGCGTTCAAGGTCTGGGGCATCATGCCGCTGACTGTCATCTTCTCGATGAGCCAATTGCCGTTGCTGAACAAATATGCGCCACCGGCAGAGCCGGTTAAGGCCCCGCCAGTGGTGGTCGAAAGCTAAAATTTAGCCGAACAACCCCAGCACCAGCCCCTGCACCAGCAAGGCTGCCAGGATATACCCGCTATCGATGACGGTCAGCGACCAGGGCTTGCCCTGATAGCGATGGTTGAGGATCATCGAGGTCGCGACAAAGCCCAGCCACATCAGGAAGGCGATCTGCAGCCCGTGGCCGATGGTCATGGCGCCGGCCAGCGGCGGCGTCAGCACGGCCAGGAAATAGGCCATGACGAGTTGCACGATCACCGACCACACATAGGGCATGAAGTCCTTGGGATCGATATCCTCCTTGGTCCGACCCGAAGCGGCCAGCCATTGGGCGGACAACACCCCATACCAGGCCGCACCCAGCGCCATGCTGGCTACGGTCGCCAGCACGATGGCCAGCCAATTGACAGCTAGAAAGTCCACTTCTCTTCCCCCTCGCGTTAATTGCGCTTGCAGAGTTTAATCCGCGTTTGCGTTTCAGCAAAGGGCCACAGAGGACTGGTAACGGCGCCGGATCACACCCTCACGCGGGCGTCTCGGTCTGCGCATCGGCGCTCTTGACCGTGCGGTGGTCGTCTTCGACGAGGCCGCGCTTCCAGTAGCTCGAAATATAAAGCTGGTCCGTCCCCAATGCGCGTTCGCCGCGCAGATAGGCGCGCAGATTGCGCATGGCTTCAAACTCTGTGGCCACCCAGGCATAGGTGAGGCGCTCGGGCCAGTCGAGCGCGCGAATGGCGTTCACCAGCAAATCGGGATTGCCACCCGGCACGGAATTGACCAGCCAGTGCAGACGGACATTTTTGGGTACCGCCAGGTCCTGGATATCATCCTCATGCTGGATTTCGAGGAACACATCGCCGCTGGCGTCGGGCCCCAGCGCTTCGAGATTGACCGATATGGCCGGCAGCGCCGTCATGTCCCCAGCGATGATATAGTGGCCATCCGCCGCCGGCAGCGGCTTGGGTTGGCCCGGACCGCCCACCTCGAGGCGCGCCCCCGGCTGCGCGTCGAGCGCCCACCCCGTCGCGAGGCCCGCGGCATCCCTGTCGCCATGCAGGGCAAAGTCGACATCAATGCCGTCCTTGTCCTGGTGGCGGATCGTATAGGTGCGTACTGCCACCGCATCGCCCTCAAGCGGAATGCGCAGCTTGAGATAGCCCCCGGCAAAGCCTTCGGGGAAAGCATTCACATCGGCCCCGCCAAAGCGCAGGCGGAACATGTTGGGCGTGACATATCCTGTCTCAAGCACTTCGAAAGTGCGCATCTGCCGGGCCATGACCGTCTCCTTGACTAATCTGAATACTGCCCTGCCATCCTATAGCTGAATTGACAAGTCAACTTATGGGCAGGCCGCCTGGAGCGATTTCCCCTGCGGGACGCCGGCCCGCCATTCGAGCATAGCTCTCATGGCCTTGTAGCCTTAAATCGCTCCACTGGAGCGATTTCCCCACCGGGACGGCTACAAGCCACCCATTTTGCAGATCAGTTTCCACTCCGCTTCGCTGACCTTGGACACCGACAGGCGCGAGAGCCGCACCAGTTCGATGTCGGCCAGTTCAGGTGTCGCCTTGATCTCGGCCAGGCTGACCGGGCGGGGGAAGGGTTTGACCGATTGCACATCGACGCATTCCCAAACCACTTCACCCTTGGCATTGAGTTCGGCCGTGCTGTCGGGGTGGGCGGGCACCACGATCTTCATGATGCCCACGACGTCCTTGCCGATATTGGAATGATAGAAGAAGGCCTCGTCGCCGACGGCCATCTCACGCATATTGTTGCGCGCTGCATAATTGCGCACGCCGTGCCATTCCTCAGCCTCACCCTTGGCCGTCTTGGCAACCAGGTCGTCAAACGAAAATACGTCCGGCTCGGACTTCATCAGCCAATAGGCCATGATGTTACAACTCCACGCCGGTGGTGTTGATGGCAATGCGCCACCGCTTGACCTCATAGCTGGAAAACACGCCGGCCGGCACGAACGGGTCTGCCGCCGCCAGCGCTTCGGCCTCGGCCAGATCGGCCGCGTCGAACACCACGATCGAGCCTTCCGGCTGTTCTTCGGCATTGAGCAGCGCCCCGGCAAAGACCAGTTTCTTGCCCAGCGCGTTGAGATGATCCAGATGCGCCGGGCGCGTATCGAGCCGCGTCTGCAATGCGCCAGGCGCATCCTTGGCGATCATGGCAAAAAGCATGTCAAACTTCCCTCTTGAGTGGGCGGGACATCAGCCCCGCAACAATAGTGGCAATATCGGCCTTGCCGGCGACAACCGCATCGACCGCATCAATCAGCGGCGCATCGATATCGAGGCTTTTGGCCAGCGCCGCCGCAACCGGCGCCGTCGCCACGCCTTCGGCCAGCTTGGCGCCAGCGTTGACGATGTCTTCGGTGCTGCGCCCGGCCCCCAGCGCCATGCCGAACTGGTAATTGCGCGATTGCACCGAGGTGCAGGTCAGGGTCAGGTCACCCAGCCCTGCCAGCCCGGTCAGCGTATGCGCCGAGCCGCCCATGGCTGTCACGACCCGCGCCATTTCGGCGTAGCCACGGGCAATCAGCGCCGCCCGCGCCGAGGCGCCAAGATTGGCCCCATCCACCGCGCCGCAAGCCAGCGCATAGACATTCTTGAGTGCCCCGGCGATTTCCACCCCGATCCGGTCATCCGCCGCATAGAGCCGGAAACTGGGCCCAGCCAGTGCTGCCGCCAGATCCGAGGTATCGCTGGCATCGTCCCCCGCCAGGGTCACTGCCGTCGGCCGCCCCGCCGCAAGATCGGCGGCAAAGCTGGGGCCGGAGAGCACATAGGGCACCGCCTCGGGCGCCATATCGAACAGAATTTCGCTCTGCCGCGCCAGCGTTCCGGTTTCCAGCCCCTTGGCCGAGAGCACCACCGGCCGCCCGGCCAGCAGATCCGGGTCCAACCCGGACAGCAACGTACGCGTCGATTGCGCCGGCACCGCCAGAATCACGAGATCGGCCCGCTCGAACCGGTCGATTGCGACCACGCCCGGCAGCAAGTTTTGACCCGGAAGCGCGCGGGCATTGATATGCTCCCGGTTGATCGCCTCGGCCTGTTCTGCGCTGCGGACCACCAGCCGGACCTGCCGCCCGGCCATGGCAGCCGCCTGCGCCAGGGCCGTCCCCCAGGCGCCGCCGCCGATCACCGCCACGGTTTCAAGCGGCATGATCACCCACCTTCATGCCCGGCGTATCGAGCGGCCAGCGCGGCCGCGCCTCGACTGCCAGCCCGTCGGTCGCGCCCAGAGCAAACCGCTCGGCACCTGCCCAGGCAACCATGGCGCCATTGTCGGTGCAAAGCGCAATCGGCGGCACCACCAGGCGCGCGCCCATTTGCCGGGTGACCGTCTCCAGAGCCGTCGCAATGGCCCGATTGGCCGCGACCCCACCAGCCACCACCAATTGCGGCGCGGCCTCTGGCAATTCGGCACCGAACCGCTCCAGCGCCTGACGCGAGCGTTTTGCCACGATTTCGGTCACCGCCGCCTGAAAGCCCGCGGCAATGTCGGCCACATCCTGCTCGCTGAGCGGCGCCAGCGCCTCGGCCTGCAACCGCACCGCCGTCTTGAGGCCAGAAAACGAAAAATCCAGCCGCTGTTCGCGCAGCAGAGGCCGCGGAAATTTGAAGCGTTTCGGGTCGCCCTTGGCAGCGATCTTTTCCACCGCCGGTCCGCCAGGATGTCCCAGGCTCAGGAGTTTGGCCACCTTGTCGAAGGCCTCGCCCAGCGCATCGTCGATCGTACCGCCCCAGCGCTCATAATCGCCAACGCCGCGCACCAGCACGAACTGGCTGTGCCCGCCCGACACCAGCAGCATCAGATAGGGAAATTGAACCCCATCGGTCAGCCGGGCGGTCAGCGCATGCCCCTCGAGATGGTTGACCGCGATCAGCGGTTTGCCTAGCGATGCGGCCAGCGCCTTACCGGTGGTCAGCCCCACCAGAACCCCGCCAATCAACCCCGGCCCGGCCGTGGCGGCAATGGCGTCGACATCTCCAAGCGCAATGCCCGCCTCATCCGCCGCCTGGGCGATGATGTGGTCGAGCCATTCGACATGGGCGCGTGCGGCCAGCTCCGGCACTACCCCGCCAAAGGCGGCATGTTCATCGAGCTGGGAGCGCACCACATTGGAACTTATCGTGCCCCGGCCCGATTGATCCCGTACGACAATAGCAGCGGCGGTTTCGTCGCAGCTTGTTTCAATGCCCAGAATGATGGCTTGCGCTTGCCCGGTCACGACGAACTGGTCTACTCCAAATTGAGCCTATCGCGTACACTAGGACCGCCTGATTATGCAATCGCCCACCCCCTTCGCCCGGATCGGAACACGCGGCAGCCCCCTGGCGCTGGCCCAGGCCAAGCTGGTGCGCGATCTGCTCTCGGAAATCCACGGCGTTGCCCAGGACCGTATTGAGATTGAGGTGTTTTCGACCGGCGGCGACCGCAGCCAGAAGGAAAACACCACCCTGTCTGACATTGGCGGCAAGGGCGTTTTCACCAAGGAGATCGACGAGGCACTCCTCAGCGGGCGCATCGATATTGGCGTGCATTCGAGCAAGGATGTCGCCACGGGCCTGCCCACGGGCATCCATCTTGCCGCCTTTCTGGAGCGCGAGGATGCGCGCGACGCCTTTATTTCAGTGTCCGTCAAAGGCATCGACAATCTGCCCGAAGGGGCCCGCTTCGGCACCTCGTCCATCCGCCGCGCCGCCCAGGCCCTGCGCCTCCGGCCGGACCTGCGCATCGTACCGTTCCGCGGCAATGTGCATACCCGACTGCAAAAGCTGCTCGACGGCGTGGCCGACGCAACCCTTCTGGCCATGGCTGGCCTCAACCGGCTGGACGAAGGCCACCGCGCCACCGCCATTCTCGACCCTGAAGTCTTCATGCCGGCCCCCGCCCAGGGGGCCATTGGCCTTGCCATAAGGGAAGGCGATGACCGCCTGGCCGGCCTCATCGCGCCGCTCGACCACGCACCCACGCACACCGCCATCACCGCCGAGCGCACCATGCTCACCGTGCTCGATGGCTCCTGCCGCACCCCGGTCGGCGCCCTGACCTTGAACGAGAACGGCCTGCTCACCCTCAAGGGCGAAATCCTCAGCCTCGACGGGCAGACCAGTTTCCGTGCCAGTGCTGAAGGCAAGGACCCCGTCGCCCTGGGCGACGCCGTCGGCCGCGACCTGCTCGATCAGGCGGGACCGGACTGGCTCAGCCAATGGTCAAGCTGATGCGCATGCTCATCACCCGGCCCGAGCCGGACGCCCAGGCCACCCAGGAACGGCTGGCAGCGCTGGAAATCGCGGCCGACATTGTGCCGCTCATGACGCGCCAGACGCTGCACGCCCACTTGCCGCCGGCCGAGGGCTTTTCCGCTCTGGCACTGACCAGCTCCAATGCGCTGCGCGCCCTGTCCGAATTGAACGCGACCGCTGATCTGCGGGACAAGCCGGTCTATGCCGTGGGCGACCGCACCGCCCACGAAGCGCGCCAGCTCGGGTTCAATCATGTGATTGCCGCCGATGGCACGCTTGATTCGCTGGTCACCACCATTGCCCTGGCGCGGCTAGATGGTCCGGTGTTCTACCCCGCCGGCAAGCATTTGAGCGGCGATCTTGCCCACGCGCTCGCTCCGCACGGGCTGATGGTGGTCACCACGCCGGTCTATGAAATGGTGGCCGAAACGGCCCTGCCCACCACCATCGCGGGCCAATTGGCGGCAGGTGGTTTCAACGCGATCCTGTTCTATTCCCGGCGCACCGCTGAAATTTTCTGCACCCTGGGCGCTTCGGCCATTCCCGAACCCGCCCGGCGCAAGCTGCCCGTCATCTGCCTGTCGGAAAATGTCGCCGCGCCGCTGATCGAACATCATTTCAGCCGCGTTCTTTTGGCAGACCATCCCAGCGAAGACGCAATGATGGCGCTCGCACTGGCTTTTGCCCGCGAGCAAACTGGGCCATGATCGGACGGAACGAGAGGAAGGGCCATGGCTGAGACCACCGGCAAGCAAACGCCAGACACCGACCCCAAGGCAACCGACAAGCCAGCGGAAAAGACCGCCGGCAAGACCGGACCGGTAAGGCCGCCGGTATTGGAAGGCACGGCCAAGCCGTCCGGCGGGACCTCGTCCGCTGATTCGACGAAGCCCGCATCTGCCTCCACCAGGCCGGACAAGCCGGCGCCGGGGGCGACTGCCGCGAAAACCGCAAACGAACCCGCACCAGCCGCAGGCGGCAGCGGCGGCATCTGGCTGGCCGGTCTGGTCGGCGGTGCTCTCGGCCTGGGCGCGGCCTATGGCCTGGCCTGGTATGGCCTGTGGCCCGCCCCGGAACAAGCGGCCCCGCCGGCTGACCCGCGCCTGGCCCAGTTTGCCACTGCCATTCCTGAACTGGAAACCGTGACCGGCACCGTGCAGGACGAACTCTCGACCCTGACGGGGCGGGTCGGCGCGCTTGAATCCGACCTCGCCGATTTGCCCGATCAACCCGCCAGCGCCATCGACACGAGCAATCTGGTCAGCACCGAAGATCTTGCCGCCCTTGCGGCCCGGCTCGACGAACTGGCCGCCGGGTCCACTGGCAATGCCGCCGCGCCGGAAAGCCTGGCGGCGATCGAGGCCGAACTTTCGGCCCTGCGCGCCAGTGCGGCGGAAACAACGGCCCAGTTGGCCCAGGCACGGGACGAACTGGCCGCCCTGACCCAGAGCACGCAAGCTGACGCGGGCAGTGGCCTCGCCGCCGCGCGCCTGCCACTGATCTTTTCAGCGCTCGAAAGCGCCTTTGATGCCGGTCGGCCCTACGAAACCGAACTGGCCGCCTTGCGCCAGGCCCAGCCCGATTACCTGGTGCCTGAGGCCATTGCCGGACGCGCCGCCACCGGCCTGCCGCAACCCGATACCGTCGCGGCACAGCTCGACGCGGTGCTCCCCGACATGCTGGCCGGACGGCCGGCCGGAAGCGAAGCGAGCTGGCAGGATGCCGGCCTCGACTGGTTCCGTGGGCTTGTCGCCATGCGGCCCACGGGGGCGGTCGAGGGCGATAGCCCCGACGCCATCATCGCCCGGCTCGAAGCCGCCGTTGCCGCCCGCGATTTTTCTGCCGCACAGGCCGAGATGGAGGCCCTGCCTGCCTCCATGCGCGCTGCTGCAGGCGAGCTTGTCGACGACATCGCCCGTCTCGCAGCGGCAGATGAATTCCTCGCTCAATTGCGCGAAAGCGCCCTCACCGGGGAGATTGGCGCATGATCCGTCTTGCCTCCTGGATCATCGGCAGCCTGGTCATTGCCGGCATCGCCGCCTGGGTGATCGCCCTGCCCGGCACGCTGACGCTGGAGCTGGCCGGCTATCGCATGCAGCCGCGCCTGGGCACTGCGGTGGTCATCCTGCTGGTGGCAGCGGCCCTCGTCATCGCCATCTGGGCAATTACCCGGCGCATCATCGGGGCACCCCGCGCCATGGCGAAGCGCCGCGCCGCCCGCCGCCGTGAACAGGGCGTCGACGCCCTCTCGGATGCCGTGATTGCCCTGCAGGCCGGCGACCCGGCGCGCGCGCGCCTGATGGCCCGCGAGGCCCAGGCGCGCCTGCCCGACAATGGCGCGGCAAAACTGCTCGAGGCTCGCGCCGATCTCGCCCTGGGCGACATGCCCGCAGCGCGCGAGCACTATCGCGCCCTGATCGCCAGCGAAAAGACCGCTGTTGCCGCCCTGACCGGCCTTTACGATCAGGCCCGCGCCCAGGACCGGCCGGACGCGGCGCTGACCTTTGCCCGCAAGACCCTGTCGCTGGCGCCGGAGACCGATTGGGCCAGTCAGGCCGTGTTCGATGATCTGGCCCGGCGCGGCCAATGGGCCGAGGCCGTCGGCATGGTCAATGCCGAACCCGCTGCAACGCGCGAGGAAAAAGCCAGAAAACGCCGCCGCCAGGCCGTGATCGAAACCGCCCGCGCCCGCGAAAGCGAATTGAGCCAACCCAATAGCGCGCTCGAACACGCGCTGACCGCGCTCAAGCTGGTGCCCGATTTTGTGCCCGCCGCGCTGATTGCGGCCCGCATCTATTCCAATCGCAATGAAGCCCGCCGGGCCCAGAGCCTGTTGCGCCGCATCTGGCGTGCGACCGGCCATCCCGATGTCGCTGCGCTCTATGCCCATTCCCAGCCCGGCGCCTCGGCCGTGGACCGGCTCAAGCGCATGGGCGAGATCATTGAAATGCCGCCCCCGCATCGCGCCGCCGGCATGGCCATGGCCCGCGCCGCCATTGATGCTTATGACTGGGCCCGCGCCCGCGAGGCCCTGGCGCCCTTTGCCGACGCCGAGGCGACCCAGGGCGTGGCCAGCCTGATGGCCGAGATCGAGGAAGGCCAGAATGGCGACCAGGGCAAGGCCCGCGAATGGCTGGCCCGTGCCGTGCGCGCCCCCCGCGACCCCGCCTGGACGGCCGATGGCATTGTCAGTGACGAATGGGAGCCGGTCTCTCCGGTCACCGGACAACTCGATGCGTTCGAATGGAAGGTGCCGGTGGCCAGCAACTCCCGCCCGCAGGTGACGCCTTCACCGGCCGCTGCGGCCTCGCCAGCCCTGTTGCCTGCCGAACAATCCTTACCCCTTGCGCGCGCCGAAAACGCCCAGTAAAAGACCCGCCATCCACTTGGGACCACGCCCCATTGGAGCGCCGCCTTAGCTCAGTTGGTAGAGCACATCATTCGTAATGATGGGGTCACGTGTTCGAGTCACGTAGGCGGCACCACTTCCCAGAATATCTGTTCGTCCGGCAGCTAGCTCTGCGCCGCCTCGAGCTGGCGCAGGCGATGCGCCATGCGCGCTGTCGGGGCAATGGCCGGGGCCTTGACGCTATCGGGTGCAAACAGGGCCGCGCGTTCTTCATGGGTCGACATGAAGAAGGGGAAGCGGGACATGACCTTGTTGTAGATCACCTCGACCCGGGCGCCGAACAGGCAGACCGGGAAGGTCAATTCCCCCCAATGGCCGACGCCGGCCATCTGCTCGAGACCGAACACCCGCTTGTAGAACGGGCCATGCTCGGGCCGCACCGAGGAGATGCAATGGGTGGCCTGGAAATATTCGCAGGCCATCACCGCCACCCGCAGGGTCAGATAGGGCAGGGCCGGAAATTCGAGCGAAGCGTCGTGATCGGCCGTGAACCGGCTGGGGTCGATATAAGCGCCGCCATTATCGATCAGGCCACCCAGCACGTCGGGCCAGATCAGGCGGCTTGGCGAAGTCGGCTGCTCGGCGCTGACCGCATGCAGCCGGATCGAACTGACGAGGCGATCGTCGATATAGATGCCAAAGCAATGGCAATTGGGCGCGTCGTCAAACTTGTCACGCGTGATCTGCTGGGAATTGATCGGGATAAAATCCTCCCGCCGATACGCCTCATAGCGCAACTTGTAGACCGGATCGAACTGCTCTTGCACGGAGACGCGGCGGTAATGCACGCGATCCAGAAGGTCGATCAAACTGGTGGCAAATTGCGAGGTGGCACCCGCTGCCCTATCCATTGCCGCACTCATATACCAATACCATTACGCGATGGGATGGCGCGACTTTAACCTTTTGTTAGGGATTGCCGCATGCGGAAAAATCACAAGGGGATCGGCACTTAGGCGCCAATTATGGCAAAAAGTAATGGTTATCAAAACCTTAACGAAGGTTAACCATGTTTACGATTTGCCGGGATCAGCGGACTGGTCTGGCCATTGAGATGACTGATCAACTCGGCGATATCGCGGGCCGGCAAGGGGCGGCTGAAGAAATAGCCCTGCACCTGCTGGATGCCGGTATGCTTGAGCATGGCCCGGAGCTGGGCTTCGGTTTCCACGCCCTCGGCCACTACGGTCAGGTCCAGATCGCGCCCCAGCCGCGCAACATTGGCCAGAAGGCTCAACGCGCGCTCGTCTTCGGCAATATCCTTGACGAAGGAGCGGTCGATCTTGAGCTTGTTGAAGGGCAATGCACTAAGATAGCTCAGCGAGGAATAGCCCGTACCGAAATCATCCAGGGCGATCGAGATGCCGCGCGCCGACAGGCTCTCCAGCACGCTCTGGGCCAGATCGGTTTCCTCGATCACGGCCGTTTCGGTTACTTCCAGTTCCAGCCGCGGCGCTGATAAGCCGGACTCGGCCAGGGCTTCGTCAACCAGGCCAGGCAGGTCCAGGCCGCGGAAGTCACGCCCCGAAACATTGACGGCCACGCCGATCTCGCCGGCCCATTGGCTGCACTCGGCCACCGCACTGCGGACGACGAAGGCCGTGATCTCGGAAATGATGCCCATTTCCTCGGCCAGGGGAATGAATGTCGCGGGCGGAATTGGTCCCAATTCGGGGTGGGTCCAGCGCGCCAACGCCTCACAGGACACCACGCGATGGCTGGAGATATCAAGCAGCGGCTGGAACACCAGTGACAATGCGCCCGCCGCCACAGCTTCGCGCAGATCGGCCTTGAGCCGCTGGCGATAGTGATAGTCGATATCCATCTGCTGATGGAAAAGCTGGCACCGGCCCTTACCCTCGCCCTTGGCGGCATACAGCGCCAGGTCGGCCTTGGTCATCAATTCATCGAGCTCGTCCTGGCTGGCCGGACTGTGGACCATGCCGACGCTGACCTGCACCGAGAGGTGATGACCATCGAGGATAAAAGGCTCGTGAAACGCATCAAGTACCCGACTGGCATCGGCGCGCGCGCTGTCGACATCGGTGCCTGAAAGGGCGATGAATTCATCGCCTCCCAGCCGTGCGAGCGTCGTGCCGTCCGGCAGTGCTGAGCGCAGCCGCGTCGCGGCCTGGCGCAGCAATTTGTCGCCCACGACATGGCCGAAGCTGTCATTGACGTGCTTGAACTCGTCGATATCGAAAATCATCAGGACGCTTGGCGTCCCGGTCTCAGCGCGATTTTCCAGCTCGTCGAGCGCCAGCTCGCCAAAATGATTGCGGTTGGGCAGATTGGTCAGCGTGTCATGGCGCGCCATGAAGCTGATGCGCTCCTCGGCCTCGACACGCTCGGTAATGTCTTCAAACAGCAGCACGCTGCGCTTGCCGCGCGAACTGACGGTCACCTCGTAATAGCGCCCCGGATCGAGCGAGAGCAGCACCTTGCCCGAGGCCCGGCGCGAAATCATGCTGCCAAGCTGTTCAACCGCCGTACGCGGCACCCGATTGCTGGCCCCGAGTGCTGCGAGCACCGTGCCGAAAGGCTGGTTGGCGAGCTGTCGGATACCCAGCAAGGCAAACACCCGGCTGGCCCGCTCATTGGCAACGGTCACCAGGCCATTTTCATCGAGCATGCACAGCCCGTGTTCAAGCGTGGTGATGGCGATATCGAGCTCGGCGGCCAGGCGCGAGGCCTCCACCCGTCCATGCACTGCCGAAAGCAGGATGGCGCGGATATCGCCGGCCAGCTTGCGGAAACTCGACAGCAGCACCAGCAGCAGCACCGCCAATATGGCGTGATAGACGTCGCCATGCACAAGCAGGCCCGCGCCCATCGGCACAATGACGCCCAGCAATTGCAGGGTCACCAACCGGTCGAGACCAAAATTACGGGCGCAGATTCCCACCATCACGGCAATGGAGAGCGAAATACTGGCCAGTTCGGCAAACGGGTCGCTGACCAGCCACAGGGCAAACAGGCACCACAACCCATGCGCCAGGGCCAGGGTCGCCCCGGCGAGCGTGGCGCGGTCCTCCCAGTGCTGCGCGGCCATCACGTCATCATTGTCGATGGCGGCCCGCCAGAAGGCCCGCATATTGAGATAGCGCACAATGCCGAGCAGGATGATGGCCAGCGCCACAGCGTAAAGCGGCAGGGATTGCGAGCGCCAGGCGGTCAGAGCGGCAGTCAGCCCGCTGGCAAAGGCGCCAGCAAGCATCGCCACCCGGTCTCCATAGACCGAGCGGACAATGGACACATAGTCCAAGGCCGGCATTGTCTTTCTGGCTGAGCTCAGCACGGAAATTTCCCTATTGCCACCGCATTTGGGGGGACGATGCCTTAACAAGCCCTTGCCAGCGCGTTGATTGGTCGCGGCGATTTGGACTGCAGGCTGAATGCCAGGTTAATATTGCCGCGCCTGGACCGGCCAGTGGCGCCGGAGCCTTATTGCGTCTTCATGCGTTGGCCAGGCACGCATCCTGGATCGGAGGCCATCATGGTCGAAAAACTCTCCCCCGCAGCGCGGGAAGCGGCACTGGCATCGCTGGGCGACTGGTCTTATGAACCAGCCCAGGACGCGATTGGCCGCGCCTTCAAGTTCAAGGACTTTTCCGAGGCCTTCGCCTTCATGGCCCGGGTGGCGCTGCTGGCCGAAAAGGCCGGGCACCATCCCGACTGGTCCAATGTCTATAACAAGGTCTCGATCCACCTTTCGACCCATGACGCCGGTGGTTTGAGCGAAAAGGACATTGCCCTGGCCAACCAGATCGACGCCCTGCTCGCCTGAGCGTTTCCACGTCTCACTAAATCACTGAGTGCTCTGGGTCGGAACCGGCCCGGACTTAATGAAAATTGCGTCCGCCCGGCAGGGCCGAATAGGCTCGGCGGCGCGCCATTTCCTCTTCCCGGTTCACCTGCCGGTCGCGGCTCTGGCTGCCCGGCGGGCCGGATTTGCCTTCATCGGCGCGGGCCACCACCGCATCGCCAATATCCTTGCCATGGGACAGATCGAGCAGATGCGGGGTCAGATCCTCCATATCCTGGGCAATGACATGAATGACCCCCTGTTCGGACTGCACCTTGCCGCGCACCGCCAGCATGCGGCTCGACAGCAACACCTTGCGTAAGCGCTCATCCTCGAACAGCTTGGGCCAGACCACGATATTGGCCACCCCGGTCTCGTCCTCGAGCGTGGCGAAAATCACCCCGCTGGCCGTGCCGGGCCGCTGGCGCACCAGCACCAGCCCGGCCACCTCCACCACGATATCATTGGCGACATGGCTGAGATTTTCCGCCCGCGTGGTGCCGCGCGCCATCAGCATGGGCCGCAGGAACTGCACCGGGTGGCCCTTGAGCGAGAGCGAAAGCGTCGCATAATCATGGATCACCTCCTCGCCCGGCGCCATCAGCGGCAGGCCGGCCGGCTCTTCCTGGGCTGGCGCCACTGCCGGTTCGGCCGCAAACAATGGCAGGGTTTCGGCCCCATAAGTGCCCACAAGACCCTTGACCGCCCACAGCGCCTCGCGCCGGTTGAGCCCCAGTGACGCAAAGGCATCGGCTCGCGCCAGTTTTTCAAGGCTGGCCACTGGCACCCCGGTGCGCAACCAGAGATCGCGGATCGAGCTATAGCCGCCAAAGCGTTGCTCCACGATGCGCATTGCATCCTTTTCCGCTAGCCCCTCAACCTGCCGCAGCCCCAGCCGCAGGGCCTTTTTCGTCCAGATATGCGCTGCCATTTCCCCATGCCGCGGCCACAGATGCGCACTCGCATCCCAGCCCCCCTCTTCGAGCGTGCTGTCATAGGTCGAGCAATTGATGTCGGGCGGGCGGGTCTCCACGCCATGCTCGGTGGCGTCGCGCACCAATTGGCTGGGCGCATAGAACCCCATGGGCTGCGAATTGAGCAGGGCGCAGGCAAAGACATCGGGATAATGGCATTTCAGCCAGCACGAAGCATAGACCAGCAGGGCAAAACTGGCCGCATGGCTTTCCGGAAAGCCATATTCGGCAAAGCCCTGGATCTGGGCAAAGCTCTGCCTGGCAAATTCGGGCGTATAGCCATTGCCGATCATGCCGCCGATGAAGTCATCGGCAAACTGGGCCAGCTTGCCGGTGCGTTGCCAGGCCGCCATGGCCCGGCGCAACTGATCGGCCTTGCCCGGCGAAAAGCCGGCCCCGACAATGGCAATCTGCATGGCCTGTTCCTGAAACAGCGGCACGCCCAGCGTGCGATGCAACACCGCCTTCAGCGCCTCGCTGGGGTATTCGACCTTGTCGATGCCTTGCCGGCGCCGGAGATAGGGGTGCACCATATTGCCCTGGATCGGGCCGGGCCGGACAATGGCCACCTCGATCACTAGATCATAGAAAACCTTGGGCTTGAGGCGCGGCAGCATGGACATCTGCGCCCGGCTCTCGATCTGGAACACGCCGATCGTGTCGGCCCTATGGGTCATCTCATAGACCGGCCGGGCCCGCTGCGGAAAATCGAACTCCTCATTCTGCAGTTCGGCCAGCGTCACCTTGTGCCCATAATGGGTGTCCATCAGCTCGAAGGCACGTCTGAGGCAGGTCAGCATGCCCAGGGCCAGGATATCGACCTTGAGGATCTTGAGGGCGTCGATATCGTCCTTGTTCCATTCGATGATGGTGCGGCTGTCCATCGCCGTCTTGCCGATCGGCACCAGGGTTTCAAGGCTGTCCCGGGTGATCACGAACCCGCCCACATGCTGGGAGAGGTGGCGCGGAAAGCCGCGCAGAACCTTGACCACCTCGAACATCTGCGCCAGCGCCGGATCGTCGGGGTTGAGCCCCAGCCCCGCAACGCTTTTCAGATCAACCCCCGATCCCCAGCCCCAATGGAGCTGGTTGAAGGCGCTGATCGTATCCTCGGAAACGCCGAACACCTTGGCGGTTTCCCGAATAGCGCTCTTAGAGCGATAGGTGATGACATTGGCGGTCAGCCCGGTCCGCCGCCCCCCATATTTCTGGTAGATATACTGCATCACCTCCTCACGCCGCTCATGCTCGAAATCGACATCGATATCGGGCGGCTCGTCGCGTTCGGTGGAAATGAAGCGGCCAAACACCAGATTGGCCTTACGCGGATCCACCTCGGTGATTTCCAGGCAATAGCAGACCGTGGAATTGGCCGCCGAGCCGCGCCCCTGGCACAGAATGTTTTTTTCATGCCGGGCGAATTGCACGATGTCGTGCACGGTCAGGAAATAGGCGGCATAGCCCTTATAGGCGATCAGGCACAGCTCGGTCCAAAGCACCTTTTTGAGCGCATCGCTGAGGCCACCGGGAAAGCGCTTGGCCGCACCCGCCCAGGTCAGCCGCTCCAGCGTCTGCTGCGCGGTTTCGCCATTGCCCACGGTTTCCTCGGGATAGTTGTATTCGAGCTGGTCGAGCGAAAAGCCGATCCGGGCGGTGAAAGCCTGGGTTTGGGCAAGCGCGTCGGGATGTTCGGCAAACAGCCGCGCCATTTCCTGCGGGCTTTTCAGATGCCGCTCGGCATTGACCGACAGGGCCAGTCCCGCCTCTTCCAGGGTCAGATGCTCGCGAATGCAGGTGACCACATCGAGCACCATGTGCCGGTCCGGTTCGTGATAGGCCACGTCATTGCTGGCGATCATCCGGGCGCCATGCCGCCGCGCCAGCGCATCCACGCGGTTGAGCCGGGCGCGGTCGCAGCCATCGAAGCGGGCGACACCGGCCACCCAGACCCGGCCGGGTGCCGCCTGCGCCAGGCGTTCAAGGGTCCGCTCCGTCAGACCCCAATCCCCCTCCTGGGGGGTCAGGATGAACAACTGCCCTTCAGCGAAGCTGTCATGGCCCTGTCCCGGATCGGTGCTGGCAAACAGGTCGTCGAAACCGATCTCGGGTGCGCCCTTCTCGCCACGCTTGTTCCCCAGGGTAAGCAGCCTGCACAGCCGCCCATAGGCCACCCGGTCCGATGGATAGGCAATGATGTCGGGCGTGCCATCGGCAAAGCACAGGCGCACCCCGACCAGATAGCGGAAATCGGGGTTGATCTGCTTATTGTCCCGCGCCGTCACATAGCCGCGCACCACCCCGGCAAAACTGTTGCGGTCGCACAGCCCCAGCGCTGCCATGCCCATATGCATGGCACTCGCCACCAGCTCTTCGGGATGCGAGCCCGAGCGCAGGAAGGAAAAATTGCTGGTGGTGATCAGCTCGGCATAGGCCGGGACGGCTGCCCGGGGCTGACTCGAAGGGGCGTGGTCGGGTCGAAGCTGGATGATCTGGCTCATGGAAAAACCCCATGCAGATACCAGACCGGGTGCACCGCGCCGCCATAGAGCCCCAGGCGGAACACCCAGAACCGGTGTCCGTCTCCGTCTTCGACAATGTAATAATCCCGCATCCCCGTCATCGGATCGAACAGCGGCAGGTCGGGCGTATAGGGCAGCGGCTTGGGCTTTTCGTCCGGCGCGGGCGGTTTGGGCCGCTCGGCCGGAACCAGTTTGAGCCGCTCGCCGCTGCGCCACCATTCCGCGCTGATCCGCTCGGGGCCTGCGGCCTTGACCAGGCGATATCGCTGTCGCCGCCAGATCATCGCGGCCGGCAGCCCATCGGGCACTTCGGCGCTGATGGCCACGGGCTCGGGCTGCGGCAGCAGGCGCAATGGCCGGTCGCGCATCCCCTCTCCGGCGGGCGCTATCTGGGCCTGCTGGGCCAGGGCCGGCACCAGCCGCGCCGACCGTTCCGGAATATGGCTGGCCACCAGCTCGGTCTTGAGCACGCTCAGCGGCCCCAGCCGGCTCGCCAGCCTGTCGGTCAGCTGCTCGATATCTTTTGCGCCATTATCGGTTTCGAACACCCCGGCCTGGCCGGGCTCGAGCCGGTCGAGCGAGGCGGCCGCCAGCCGCACCAGATCGATGCCGAAACCGGGATCGTAATTTTCCTGTTCCAGCCGCTGGGCACGATGCCGGAACAGGCTTGCAATATGCCCCGCATCACGCGTCAGCCGGGCGGCATTGAGCGAAAGGGTCATCACCTTGTGGTCGACCCGATAGAGAAACAGGTGAAAGCCCTGCCCCCCGAGCCCTTCGGCTTCGAGCACCTGCGAGAGATCCTGCGCCAGCCCCTCCATGGTCAGCAACACATCCTCCAGCGTGGAGATGGGCTCGAAGAATTTGCGCTCCACGAAATGATCGGCCGGCGGCAGGCGGGGCGTCATCCGCTCTTCGATATGGCCATAGGCCTGGTCGAGCCGCAGGATCAGCGAGGCGCCGAACCGCGCCAGCATGGGTTTGCGCGGGCGGGTCCGCAGGGCGCCAATGCACGTCAGCCCCATCTGGGTGAGCAGGCTGATCTGCTTTTCATCGAGCCGCAGCGCGGCGACCGGCAGCTTGTCGAGCGCATCGCTCAACTGGTCGGACCCAATAATCCCGCTCGACCCGAAATGGCTTTGGGCCCAGGCCGCGCCAATGGTCGGGGCAATGGCGCCCGCAACGCTATAGCCAAGCGCCCGCAGCCGGCCCAGCACCATGCGCAACATGGCCGCCTCGCCACCGAACAGATGCGCCACCCCGGTAATGTCGAGGACGAGATCGCCAAATGGCGCCTTGTCCTGCAACACGCCGACCAGCGGACTGGCATTGGAATGCCAGTCGGCAAATTCGGCAAAGGCGGAGGCCAGAAAACCGGTGTCCTGTTCGAGAACGGTCAGGCCAGGCAACAGGGCACGGGCATCGGCAAGGGCCTGCCCGAGCCGCAAGCCTGCTGCCTGGGCCTGCTGGTCCAGCGCCACCAGCCGCAGCCCGCCCTTGATTTTTTCATACAGCGCCAGCGGCGCCTTGAGGCCGGGATCAACCCGTTTGAGATATTGGGTTGCCCAATAGGGCAGGTACAGGCAGAGAAACCGGCGTTCCGGGAGGATGCTGGCGGGCTTCGCCAATCCGGTCTGGGAGGGATTTGAACGCATTTCCTGTCCACTCCAATATCCATTCACGTGTGCTTTGGCCGGTATTGCCCCTTTCGAGTGTGAGACCCCAACGGGCCGGGCCGGGTGCCCGGTCGTCAAACGGCTTTCGCCCCGACCGGTGCGGCGCCAGATGCCAGCGCAGATGCGCCGCACTGGCCGGCCTGTCGGCGCCATAGCGCAACAGGAACAGCGATGTGCCGCTTTCCACCGTGCGCAGGCTGAGGCGCCTGCTGGCGGTGAAATCGAGCAGCTCGGGCGCCCCGCCGATATCGGCCACAATGCCGGCAACCGCCCGGCAGGCCAGCGCTTCCTCGGCCACCCAGAGCAGATCCTGCATGTCGCTGGCCCGCACGATGACAAGCTGGGCCGGATCCAGCCCGAAGGATGACAGCCCCGGCCCATAGGGCAGGCCGAAGAATTGCGCATCCGCGGCAAGCTGCAGATAGAGCACCGCCAGCCGCTTCGGGGTGAACAGGGTGCGGACCTGCCCCAGTGCAAAGCCCAGGCTCGCCCCGCCATTGCGCACCGCATCGGTGCACACATCCTGCAGCAACCCACCCCGCAGGCGCGGAAAACCGTCCGCCGCCTCGTCAAAGGCGCGCGGCCGCATCTCGGCCAGGGCCGGCTTGCGCTCGATATTGGCAATGGTGTCCCGCAGCGCGGCAAGGCGCTGTTGGCGGTTCTGGGTCTGCATGATGCTATGGCTATACGAACAAAACAGGAACATTTAGACTCCGAATCTTTCCAGAGTCGAGTCCCTTTTGCGCGCCGGGGTGTGGCGGGCCTGCATCAATCCGGTCAAGACCGCGTGAGGGCACCAACAACATCATTGAGCCGACACCACATATGGCTAAGGCTGGCTGCGTCCGCCTCCCGGCGCGCAGCAACCGCTTTTGTCCACGCCCCCCGAGGAAGGCTGACCGCCATGTTCGAGGCCCTGACCCGTCTGTTCGCAAAGCCCGAAGCGCCTGCCGATCTGCACGATCCCAAGCTGGCCGTTGCGGCCCTGCTGGTGCATCTGGCCGCAGTCGATGGCTCCATACACGACGATGAGCGCGCGGCCATTCGCGGCGCCCTGATGGACCACTATGATCTTGATGAAGCCGCCGTCGACAGATTGGTGCGCGAAGCCCAGAAGCGCGATGCCGAGGCGGTGGACTTCTATAAATTCACCAGCGGCCTGATCCAGCTCGACATGGATGATCGCATCGAGATCATCCGCATGATGTGGACCGTGGTGTTTGCCGACCGACAGAACCATGAGCTGGAAGACAATATGGTCTGGCGCATCGCCGAGCTGATCGGCGTCTCGAGCCGCGACCGCACCATTCTGCGCAACCAGATCCGCGGCAAAGCCGCCGAGACCACCCAAGAGGGCTGAGACGTCCGGGCCTAATAGGCCTCGAACGCCCCGATGACCTCGACTTCATCTTCTGTACAATCAAAATCGCCGGCCCTGTCGGCTGCTTCCCGTGCCAGCTCATTGGCATTGGCGTTGGCGAGCGCATCGACATGGGCGATATGGCAGCTATTGCCCTCTTCGATCTGACTGACCACCAGCACCTGTCCGTGATCCTCGCCGGTTTCAGGATGGGCGGTGTGGTAACGCACGATGGTGGCGATGGGGAACCAGCGGCCCAGCGCGTTGGACAGCCGCCACTCCAGCTTTGCGCCCAGATAGTTGAACGGCGGCAGGGTCTGAAACCCGGGGCCGTGACCCAGGTCGAAGCCATAGCTGAGCGAGAATCGCAGATCGCCCTCGCGCACCATCAGCGGATAGCCCTTATAGCCCGGACAGGCCCAGCTCGCGCCGAAATCATCGGCCTCCAGGATCAGGCAGTCATCCAGGTTGAGATCGGTATAGGCGCTGGTGAAGCCGGACTGGGCCAGGGCCGGCGACGCGGTCAGCACCGCAAGCAAAGCCGGCACGACAAAATTGCGGATGACAGGCTGGGCCATTGAGCTAATCTCCTCGTTGAAAATATCTGGGCGTGATCGAAATCAAGTCACCACCATGATGACCCTGCTACAAGAACAGAACAAGGAGACGGCATCATGTACAAGAACCTGCTGATTGCAACGGACGGGTCCGAGCTTGGCGACAAGGCGCTGGACGCCGCCCTTGACCTGGCCCGGCAGAACAGCGCCGGCCTGACCATTCTCACCGCCACCGACCCGGTCGCCACTGGCATTGGCTCGGGCGGTTTCGGCACCATTGATGCCGGCCCCATTCTGGCGCGGCTCGAAGAAGCCTATGCCACCGAAGCCGCCAATCTGCTCGCCGCCGCCCGCCACAAGGCCCAGGAGGCTGGTATTGCCGCCGAAACCCTGCACCTGCCGCGTCACCGTCCGGCCGATGGCATTCTCGAAACCGCGGCAGAGAGGGGTTGTGACCTCATCGTCATGGGCTCGCATGGCCGGCGCGGGTTCAACCGGTTGCTGCTCGGCAGCCAGGCCGCCGAAGTGCTGGCGCGCGCCACCATTCCGGTGCTGATCGTGAAATAAAACCCCGCCCCGCATGGCCGCTGCGGCGGATTAGTCCCTTGCCTTTGGGAGCCATTATGGGCAGAACCTGCCCGCAACACCCTCCCCTCTCTCGGCAAGTGTAGACAGCTATGAATATCGACGCGATCCCCACCGGCAAGAACCCGCCCGACGAGCTCAACGTCATCATCGAAGTGCCGCTGGGCGGCGAGCCGATCAAATATGAGATCGACAAGGATTCGGGCGCGCTGTTCGTCGACCGCTTCCTCTATACGCCCATGCGCTACCCCGGCAATTACGGCTTCGTGCCCCATACGCTGTGTGGCGATGGCGATCCGCTCGACGTGATCGTGATGAATTCGCGCCCGCTGGTGCCCGGCGCCGTGGTGCGCTCGCGCCCGGTCGGCGTGCTGTTCATGGAAGACGATGGCGGCCAGGACGAAAAGATCATCGCCGTGCCGGTGTCCAAGCTGACCCGCATGTATGACGCCATCCAGGATATCGGCGACATGCCCGAAATCCAGCTCGAGCGGGTCAAGCACTTCTTCACCCACTACAAAGATCTCGAGCCGGGCAAATGGGCCCGCATCGACCGCATCGGCGGCATCGACGAGGCCCGCAAGGTGATCCTGGACTCCATCGAAATGGCCAAGAAAGCCTGAACGCAGGCCTGATCGAACACTTAAAAAAAAAGGCGGCCTCTGGGCCGCCTTTTTTCATGATCGGTCGATCTGTTTGCGCAGCGCCGAAACCTCTTCGCGCAGGGCGCGGATTTCCGAGAGCATCAGCGCTGAATCCGCGTGCAGCGTCTGCCGGTCCGCCGTTGCGGTGGCCTCGGTTTCCTCCTGCATGGCCGCCACGATCACACCGATGAACAGGTTCAGAACCGCATAGGTGGAGAGCAGGATGAAGGGCACGAAGAACATCCATGCATAAGGATAGGCTTCCATCACCGGCCGCACGATGCCCATCGACCAGCTTTCCAGCGTCATCACCTGGAACAGCGTATAGAGCGAAGCGCCCAGGTGCCCGAACCAGTCGGGAAAGGCCTCGCCGAACAGATTGGTCGCCATCACGGCGGCGACGTAGAACAGCATGGCCATGAGCACGACAATCGAGCTCATGCCCGGCAGCGCTGCGATCAACCCGCCCACCACGCGCCGCAGCGCCGGCATCACCGAAATCAGCCGCAGGACGCGCAATATGCGCAGGGCCCGCAACACCTGGAACGGTCCGGCCGCGGGAACCAGCGCGATCGCCACCACGGCAAAATCGAACAGGCTCCAGGGGTCGCGGAAAAAGCGCGGCCCGAAAGCGTAGATACGCAAGCCAATCTCGATAACGAAAATCCCCAGGATCACCGCATCGATGACATGCAGCACCGGCCCATAGGCGGCCATGATGCCCGGCTCGGTTTCCAGCCCCAGAATGATCGAGTTGAGCACGATGATGGCGATGATCGCCTGTTCCCAGCGGCGGGAGCTGAGCAAGGTGACAAGGGCCTGACGCATGATGGCACGCACTCCGGGTGAAAACAGCAACAGGCAGTAGCGCAGCCCCCGGATTCGTCAAGCGCCCGGGCCAGGCTATCCCTATCCGCGCAGACCGATCAGGGCCTCAACGACCGCCTTGCCATCTACGCTGTGCCACTCGGCAGGCCCCTGCAATACCGCCAGCTCGCACCCTTCGGGATCAAGCAGCAAGGTCGCCGGCAGGCCGATTGCGACCGCCTCGCGCTTGAGGCGCTCGAAGGCCGCGAAGGTGTTGTCGGCATAAAGCGGCAGATTGGCGAACTGCCCTTCGTCGAGAAAGTCCTGCGCTTTTTCCAGCCCGCTCTCGCCAATATCGAGATTGATCGGCAGCACCATGAAGCGGTCCGAATTATATTCTGTGGCAACGGCATCGAGCGCCGGCATCTCTTCACGGCACGGCACGCACCAGCTCGCCCAGAAATTGACCAGCAGCGCCTTGCCGGAAAAATCGGCAACGCTCATCGGCGTTCCCGACGCGTCGTTGAATACCATGTCGGCATAGCCGCGCCCCTCGCCCGTGCCGTTGAGCGCGGCCAGCTCGCCGACCGCTGCGGCGTCAATGATCTGGGCCGCCGCCTGCTGCACCGGACATTCATTGGCCGTCCCGGCATTGCCCAGCATCAGCCATGCCGCTATAGACCCAGCAACAACGACCACCCCCGCCGCAATGGGCAGCGCCCAGGAAAGAGCGGATCGGGGGCCTTTTGAGCGGGTAGTTTCCATGGTGTCTCCGTCGGACAAGGCTCTGAGCAACAAGATGTGGGGCGGCCGCTTTGCCGAAGCGCCCGATGCCGTCATGGAGGAAATCAATGCCTCTATCGGCTTCGACCAGCGCCTCTACCGCCAGGATATTGCCGGATCGAAGGCCCATGCCACAATGCTCGCCGCGACGGGCATTCTGACGCAGTCCGACCGCGACGCCATCCTGGCCGGTCTAGACGAGGTTCAGGCCGAAATCGAGCGCGGTGACTTCACTTTCTCGCGGGCACTCGAAGACATCCATATGAATGTCGAAAGCCGGCTGCGCGAAAAGATCGGCGATGCCGCCGGGCGCCTGCACACGGCGCGCTCGCGCAACGACCAGGTGGCCACCGATTTCAAGCTCTATGTGCGCGACTATATCGACACGCTGGTGCGCCAGATCAGGGCGCTGCAGCTTGCGCTGGTGACTCGCGCCGAGGAGGAGGCCGAAACCATCCTGCCCGGCTTCACCCATCTGCAGAATGCCCAGCCGGTGACCTTCGGCCATCATCTGCTGGCCTATGTCGAAATGCTCGGCCGCGATGCCGGACGGCTTGAGGATGCGCGCACGCGCCTCAATGAAAGCCCGCTCGGCTCGGCGGCCCTGGCCGGCACCCCCTACCCGATCGATCGCGACATGACCGCGACCGCGCTGGGCTTTGACCGGCCCACCGCAAATTCGCTCGACGCCGTCTCGGACCGTGATTTCATCCTCGAAACACTCTCGGCCGGCGCGATCTGCGCCATGCACCTGTCGCGCTTTGCCGAGGAAATGGTGATCTGGTCTTCGGCCCAGTTCAGCTTCATCAAGCTCTCTGACAAGTTCACCACCGGCTCCTCGATCATGCCGCAAAAGCGCAATCCGGACGCCGCCGAACTGGTGCGCGCCAAGATCGGGCGCATCCTGGGAGCGCTCAACTCGCTGCTTGTGGTAATGAAGGGCCTGCCGCTCGCCTATTCCAAGGACATGCAGGAAGACAAGGAAGTCGCCTTCGATGCGCTCGACGCCCTCTCCCTGTCGCTGGCGGCCATGACCGGCATGGTTTCGGACATGCAGCCCAATCGCGACAAGATGCATGCCTCGGCCTCCGCCGGCTTCTCCACCGCCACCGATGTGGCCGACTGGCTGGTGCGCGAGCTCAACATCCCGTTCCGCGACGCCCATCACATTACCGGGCAGGTCGTTTCCATGGCCGAGCAGAAGGGATGCGGGCTCGAGGGCCTGACCATCGAGGATTTCAAGCTCGTCGATCACCGCATCGATAGCCGCATCCACAAGGTGCTGACCGTCGAAGCCTCGGTCGCCGCCCGCGCCTCCTATGGTGGCACCGCTCCGGCCAATGTGCTGGCCCAGGCCGCACGCTGGAAGTCGGCCCTCACCGGCGAAACCCATGAGCCGCGCCCGGTCAGAACGAAAAAGCATGGCGGCCATGGCGATGGTGGTATTGCCTGAAATCGGCGCTTGCGCCAATCTCCCCCTCTCCCCGCGCGGGAGAGGGTAAGGGACCGGACATGACGCGACCCCCGCGACAGATGCGCCTGAGCGCGCGCCATGTTGCCTATCTCCAGCCAGGCGAGATCTTCGAAGCCCTCCCCGCGCCACCGCCCGGCATGCGGGAAGCCAGCCAGGAAGACCACCAGGCAACCATTGCGAGCCTCTTCGACGGCCCTGACCATCACGACGAAACCTGGGTCTTCGCCTATGGTTCGCTGATCTGGAAACCGGCCTGCGACTATATCGAAATGCGCACGGGCCTCTTGCATGGCTGGCACCGCGCGTTTTGCCTTGGGTGGAACACCCGCTTTCGCGGCAGCGAAGAAAATCCCGGACTGATGCTGGCACTTGACCGGGGTGGCTCGTGCAAGGGCGCCCTCTATCGCCTGCCGCCCGACCGGCGCGACGAGTGCCTGACCAAGCTGTTCGAGCGCGAAATGGGCTGGGTGCCCACCGCCTTTCCGCCACGCTGGGTCAAGGTGCGGACCGGCGAACGCGTGATCAGGGCGCTGACCTTTTGCATTGAGCGCAATTCGGGCCGCTATGTCTCAGGCCTCTCTGAAGCCGAGATTGCCGACGTGCTGGCCAGCGCCACCGGCACCCGCGGCTCCATGGCCGAATATCTGCACGCCACTGTCGACCATCTCGAACAGATGGGCATCCACGACCCCCATCTCTGGCGGCTGCAACACCTGGTGGCCGAACGCATCGAAGCCGCTTATGAGGCGGATCGATAAGTCTGGCTTTTGTTTTGGCTGCCTGTGGATTAGGAACGCCTGGAACTTCCATCCTCTCGATGTCATCCCGGCGCAGGCCGGGATCCATCTTGAGCTAACGTAACTTTGCTCCATCTCAGGATGAGCCCCGGCCTGCGCCGGGGTGACATCCGGTGCGCGGGGCGAGCGGGGCAAGCATGGTCCACCATTTCAATCATCGCGACGGCGTATTGTTTGCCGAAGACGTCAATCTCAACGATCTCGCAGACCAGGTCGGCACGCCCTTCTACGTCTATTCCAGCGCCACGCTGCGCCGGCATGTCCGCGTGGTGCGCGACGCCTTTGAGGGCATCCCAACGCTGATTGCCTATGCAATGAAGGCCAATTCCAACCAGGCCGTGCTCAAGCTGATGGCCTCGGAAGGCTGTGGTGCCGACGTCGTTTCACTGGGCGAACTCGAACGCGTGCTGGCCGCCGGCTTTGCCCCAGACAAGATCGTCTTTTCAGGCGTTGCCAAGACAATTGCCGAAATGCGCCGCGGCCTCGAAGTCGGCATCAAGTGCTTCAATGTCGAGAGCGAGCCCGAACTCGAACGCCTCTCCATGATCGCCGCCGATATGAGGCTGACGGCCAAGGTTTCCGTCCGCATCAACCCCGATGTCGACGCGCGCACCCATGCCAAGATCTCGACCGGCAAGTCCGAGAACAAGTTCGGCATTTCCTATAAGCGCGCCCGCGAGGTCTATCGCCGCATTGCCGCATTGCCCAATATCGAGGCGGTCGGCGTCGACATGCATATTGGCAGCCAGATCACCGATCTCGAGCCCTTCGGCAATGCCTTCGGCCTGATGGCCGAACTGGTCGCCGAATTGCGCGCGGATGGCCACCAGATAGAGCATATTGATGTCGGGGGCGGCCTTGGCATCCCCTATGATCACGACCAGGAAGCCCCGCCGCACCCCGAAGCCTATGCCGCCGTGGTGCGCGACAAGGTCGGGCAATTGGGGTGCGCACTGGTCATCGAACCGGGACGCCTGCTGGTCGGCAATGCCGGCATTCTTGTTACCCGGGTTGAATATGTGAAGAAGGGCGACAAGGATTTTGTGATCGTCGACGCGGCGATGAATGATCTGCTGCGCCCCACCCTCTACGAGGCACATCACGACATCCAGCCGGTCAACCCCTCCAACCTGCCCCCGATCACTGGCGACATTGTCGGCCCGGTCTGCGAAACCGGCGACTATCTGGCCAAGGGCCGCACCATTGCCGGTGTCGAGGAAGGTGATTTGCTCGCGGTGATGAGCGCCGGCGCCTATGGCGCGGTTATGGCCTCGACCTATAATTCGCGGCCTCTGATCCCCGAAGTCCTGGTCGATGGCCCGCGCTGGCACGTCATACGCCCGCGCAAATCGCTCGACGAACTCATCGCGCTGGACAGCGTACCCGACTGGGTGTGATGCGGGCTACTGCCCCGGCGACCGCCGCGCCAGAGGCACAACTTCCACCGGCCGGCCATTGAGCGCGTCATCCACCTTGGCCAGGAGATCGGCCAGGGTGAAGGGCTTGGCGATGACATCGTAGATCAATGCGTCCAGCCCATGCGCCCGTTCGCGCTGGTCGGCAAAGCCGGTCATCATCAGAATGGTGACATCCGGATAGCTGGCCCCAACCTGCAGGGCGAGCGCAATGCCATCCATGACCGGCATCTTGATGTCGGTCAGCAGCAGGTCGAAACGGCCCCCCTCTGCCTCCATGGTTTCAGCGGCCAGTCCACCATCGTCTTCGGCCACCACTTCATGGCCCTTCATTGAGAGGGCGCTGACGACAAAGGCGCGGACCGACGGATCGTCTTCGGCAACGAGGATGCGAGCCATGATTGCTCTCCTAGTGTTGGCCACTGGCGGCCGGAGCCGCCTGTGTCTCTGCGGTCGGAGCCGCGTGTGTTTCCGGAACAGGCGCCGCCTGGCCCTGCACTGTCTGTTGCGAACCATTGCCGCGCCCACCTGCGATGCCCGACTGCCCGGCAAAGCTCAGGCGCACACGCACCGCTTCGCTGGGCGGCAACGACAGCCTGGTATCGAAAGTTGCGCGTTCTCCCGCCATCAGGTCCCGCACCCGTGGCGAAACGCTCCATTCATAGACCGCATGTCCGGTCTCATCGAGCAGGCTGACCACAACCGGCGGCACGGCCACCGGACTGCCGGACTGTCCCACGATCTGAGCCGAGACGGTCAGCACGTCATTGCCGCCCGAGAGCGCCTTGAGTGTTTCGAGATCGGCAAAGTCGAGGCCGACCACATTGACCCCCAGGCCAATGGATTCATAAAGCCCGGCCAGATCAGGATAGCGCTCCACGATCGGCACGCGCCAGAAATAGGCGCCGCCAACAATGCCGGCCAGCAGGACCACACCGGCAATCCGCGCGCCGCGCCGCAATCGGGCCAGTGGTAGGCGGGAGATCATGGCGTTCTGGCGGCGGGAGAATTCCTGCTGCCGCTTCTTCAATTCCGCCGGATCGATACCCTCCGCCAGCCCATTGAGCGGCGGTGAACTGACAGCAGGCCGTTTGGCAGCCACCGTTTTTTCCTCGGCGCTCATCGCCTCGTCCAGCGCATCCTCTGCCATGGCATCGAACAGCTTGTTGGCTTCAATATCCGCGGGCGTCTCGGGCGCATCGGGCTGCGCGCCCTGGTTCCAGGCCTGATGGCAATGCGCGCATTGCACCTTGCGACCTGCCGAGCCAATGGCCTCAAAGGTCACCTGATACTTGGTCTGGCAATGCGGGCAGGTGATGATCATCAGGCGCGCGGGTTTCCGGTCGGGTGTGCGACCCTATCCCTTGCGGGGTTAAAACTCCTCAAACCCCGCCCTTCACCAAAATTGTGCCGCTTTCCCCCGGCCAATGAGGCCGGCATGCCGCGTGGACGGGGTCGCGCTGCTATGATGGGGCAAAGCTGATTCGCTTTTGCACCGCTTTTTATTGCCCGATGACCCGGGAGCACCGCTTCTTGATCGAATTTTCCGATGTGGGCCTGCGCTATGGCAATGGCCCTGAAATTCTCAAAGACCTGACCTTTTCGATCGAGCCGGGCTCGTTCCATTTTCTGACCGGCCCGTCCGGTGCAGGAAAGACCAGCCTGTTGCGCCTGCTGCTGCTGTCCAACAAGCCCAGCCGCGGCAAGGTGACCATGTTCGGCGAGGATGTGGGCAATCTCGACCAGGACCGCCTGCTGCAGATGCGCCGCCATATCGGCATCGTATTTCAGGAATTCCGCCTGCTCGACCATCTGACCACTTTCGAGAACGTTGCCCTGCCGCTGCGCGTATTGGGGCAACCGGAAAGCGAATACCGGCCCAATGTCATCGAACTGCTCGAATGGGTGGGCCTGGGCGAACGCATGCACGCTTTGCCCACTCTGCTCTCGGGCGGTGAAAAGCAGCGCGCCGCCATTGCCCGCGCTGTCATAGCCCGGCCCAAGGTCCTGCTGGCCGACGAGCCCACCGGCAATGTCGACCCCGATCTGTCCAGCCGGCTCGTGCATCTGTTTGCCGAGCTCAACCGCACATTGGGGACCACCATCATACTGGCCACCCATGAATTGCCGCTGCTCGATCGCTTCCCCTATCCCCGCATGGTGCTGAACAAGGGGGAGTTGACCATCCATGATTAGGCAATTGCTCGCCCTGCTGCCCCGCCGCGGTGGCGCCGCCCCGATCGTCCCGGAAAGAAGCGTCGCCGGCCGCACGCTGCTGCTGCTGGTCACCATCATGGCCTTTCTTTCGGCTGTGACCCTGGGTGGCGTGGTGCTGGTGCAGAAATCGGCCATCGCCTGGTCGGCCGATGTCGGACGGGAACTGACCATCCAGATCCGCCCCGCCGAAGGCGAGGTGATGGAATCCAATCTGCGCACCGCCGTTTCCCTGGCCCAGTCAACCCCGGGCGTTGCCAGCGCCAGGGCGCTCAGCATCGAAGAGAGCCAGGCCCTGCTCGAGCCCTGGCTGGGTGCCGGGCTCGACCTCTCGGCCATCGCCATTCCGCGCCTCATCGTGGTGCAGCTCGCCGATCCGGCCGAGGCCGATGTCGCCCAGTTGCAGCGCAATCTCAGCGCCATCAACGGCGCAAGCCTGGACACCCACGCCGCTTGGCGCCAGCAGCTCAACACCATGGCCGGCACGGTCGTGCTCTCGGGCCTGCTGGTGCTCGGCCTGATCGGCGTTGCCACCGTATTGGCGATCATCTTTGCCACCCGCGGCGCCATGGCCACCAATCGCGAAATCGTCGATGTGCTCCACTTCATCGGCGCCTCAAACAAGTTCATCGCCGGGGAGTTCCAGGGACGGTTCCTCTCCATCGGCCTGCAGGGCGGGTTCCTGGGCGCGCTGTTCGCCATCCTGTTCTTTCTCCTGATCGGCATGGCCGCCGGCAGCGTCTTGCCCAGCGAAGCGACCGCGCAGGTCGGCGTTCTGTTCGGGCAGTTCCTGCTGGGCTGGGATGGCATGGCCTTCATCCTGGCCGTCGTGCCGGTGATTGCCGTGCTCACCGCCATCACTTCGCGCATGACGGTGCGCCGCTATCTCAGCGAAGCCTCGTGACCCCCTGCCCTCGCCAATCGCCTTCGGCCCCGCTATGACGGACTGAGTGCCGGCAAGGCGAGGGAGCATATGTCGATCAAGGCCGCAATTCAGGCGATCCGCACCGCGATCTTTTACGCGGTGTTCATCGGGCAAACCGCGCTTCTGGCCATTATGGCGGGAACTGTGGGCGTTATTTTTGGCACCACCCCGTTCGGGCAGGCCATCTCGCGCTATTGGTGCTGGTCCAATGTGCTGTTCCTGCGTGTGCTGACCGGCATGGGCACCCATGTCGAAGGTGTCGAGCACATCCCGCCCGGCGGTTGCATCATCGCCTCCAAGCACCAGTCCGACTGGGACATCTTTGCCATCTTCCCCCATACCGGACGGCCGGCCTATGTGGCCAAGAAGGAGTTGATGCGCATCCCCTTTTTTGGCTGGGCTGCGCGCTCGCTCGACTGCATCGAGATCGACCGCCAGAAGGGCGCCCAGGCCATCCCGGCCATGATCAGCCAGGCGCGCGACGCCATCGACCGGGGCTGCCGCATCGTCATCTATCCCGAAGGGACCCGCAGGGCCGCTTTGGCGCCGCCCGACTATCGCCAGGGCATTGTGCGTATGTACACTTCGCTCAATGTGCCGGTCGTGCCTGTGGCGCTCAATGCCGGCCTGTTCTGGGGCCGCAACAGCCTTGTCATCTGGCCCGGCACCGCGCGGGCCCGCTTCCTGCCCCCGATCGAGCCGGGACTGGCACCGGACGTCTTCCTGCAGCGCCTGAAGCAGGCCATCGAGCCCGAATCGACCCGGCTGACCATCGAGGCGATCGACCAGGGCATCGGCCGCCCGCCAGACGAGAAGCTGCAGGAGCGTGTGGACATCCTGCGCGAGACCCATAAACACTAGATATTGACGCTCTTGGCGAACGCCACCATATATATAGGGTCGACGCCGGGCAGGGCTTGACGGTCGATTCAATTTGTTCTAATTTTGTTCTTCTTCTGGGGACGCAGGGGAACGTCAAATGATGCTCTCGGGTAATACAAAAAGAATGGGTGGTGACCGGACCAATGTGGTGCATTGGCAGGGCCATTCGGGCCGTGACTATGGCCTCCGGCCCCGGGCGCTCGACAAGTTCGCCATGGAAGACGCCGAACTCTATCTCATTTCCAAGGGTAGCCATGTGCTCTGGGTCGGCTCGACCCAGGATCTGGTGTCTGATCCGATGAGCCGCACGCGGTTTCGGCTGGCCCTCGATTGCGCGACCAATGTGTTCAGCCTGGCAGCGCCGGAAAATCGCCTGGCCACCATATGGGACCTCGAACAGGCCGCCCCCGCCACGACGCCAGTCGCTCAGGCCGCCTGACCCGTCCCCGCGCCGGGCAGGCCTTCAGCCTCCAATTGCCGCGCCAGGCGCATCAGAGCCTGATCGTTGATGCCCAATTGGATCAAATGGTGAGCGGTGTTGAGCACATAATCGACATTGCGGCCGGAAATGCCGACCCCTGCGCGGATCATCGCCACCTGCTCCTCAAGGCTCAACTGCCCGGCGAACTGCTCATGGCTTTCGTCCACCACATAGGTCAGCGCCCTGACCCGGCGGCCATCGGCCAGCGTCACCGGCCGCCAGACATCGCGGTAAACTGCGGTCACTAGCTCACGTGCATCGAGGTACGCCCGCACCTCGGCCCAGGCACTAGCGCACACTTCAAACGCCATCCCCCGGCAGGACCCACCGCGCGTCAACCCAAAGACCAGGCCAGGCACATCCCGCGTGCCCCGATGATGGTGCGATATGATCGAAAGCGAGCGATGCGCCCCGCGCAACAGCCCCAAATGTGCGCCAAGAAACGAAAAGCCGGGGTTCCAGATCAGCGATCCATAGCCAAACACCCAGTACGTTTTTTCCGACGCTTCGAAATCTCGTTCATTCGCCATAGCGCAACCACTTTCCCCATTAGGCTAGCGACACCAACCAGACCGGGCAAGGTCATCCTAAGCCCGCCCGAACACTCGCGGATATGTGGCGCCTGACAGGCACGCTGCAAACCCGCTTCTGACAAGACCGCAGCAAGGCTATGAAGAGGCCATGAAAAAACGAATCATCATCCTGGGCAGCCTTGTCCTGCTCGTCGTCATGGCCTGGACCGGTGCCTGGTTCTTCATCGCCGGCCAGTTGCGCCAGCAGATCGAACTGCAGGCGCTTGCCGACGGCGAGACGGCACCCCAACTGGTCTGCGGCAGTCTCGACATTGGTGGCTTCCCCTTCCGCTTCGATGTCGAATGCGCCACCGCCTCGGTGGTCTCGGGCGACCTGCTGGTCGAAATCCCCTATATGCGGGCCAGCGCCATGGCCTATCGCCCCAATCATCTGCTCGGCGCAGTCACCGGTCCAATTGCCCTCTCCGACGCCTTTACCGGCACACGGCAGGCGGTGAACTGGACGGAGAGCGAAGCCAGCCTCAGGATCGAAGACTGGCGCATCGCCCGGCTCTCCATCATCGCCGATGGCATTACCTGGACCGACCAGCTTTTCGGCGACACGCTGATCGCCGAGGCCGGCCATATCGAAGCCCATCTGCTCGACATACCCGAGATGCACGATGAGGGGGCTGGTCGCGCAGCCCTGGCCGGCTATCTGCGAGCCGAGGCGCTGTCGGCTCCCGGCATCGAGCTAACCGACACCAATGCTGAAATTGAACTGGAAATCACCGCCCTGCCCGATGACATCCGCAATTGGGGTGCAGTGCCCATTCTACCCGACTGGCAACAGGCCGGGGGCAAATTGCGCATCGTGGGCATCCGCGCCGATGACGGCAGTGCCGATCTCAACGCCAGCGGCGAACTGGCACTCGACGCGCAAGGCTACCCGACCGGGTCGATAAGCATCGATTCCCTGGGCGTTGCCGAGCGCATCGGCCCCTATCTCGAGGAACCCTGGCGTACCCTGGTGCTGGGCGTGCCCGGCGAGACTGGCCGGCACAGCAATCAGCTCAATTTCGCCGGCGGGGGAATTTCCTCAGGGCTGGTGCCGATCGCAGCGCTGGCGCCGCTGTTCTGAGGGACGGGCCCGCCATTCGAGCAAGCCACTCGAGCATAGCTCTCGCGGCCTTGAGCCCTCAAATCTCCCCACTGGGGAGATTTGCCCAACGGGACGGTCTCAAGCATCATCTCCGCCGCCGTGTTCGCGCACAAAGGGCACGTCCGGGGTCGGCGGGGTTTCATGCGGGCGGCCGAAATCGGGAGCGGCGGTTTCCTGGCCGGCATCGATGACCGAGCGGCGGATGGCGCGGGTGCGGGTGAACATGGTTTCAAGCGCGGCGCCATCCCCATTGCGTACCGCACGCTGCAGCACCGACAGATCCTCGCTGAAGCGCCCCAGCATTTCGAGCACCGCGTCCTTGTTGGTCAGGAACACGTCGCGCCACATCACCGGGTCGGAGGCGGCAATGCGGGTGAAATCGCGAAAGCCCGAAGCCGAGAACTTGATCACTTCCGATTGGGTCGCCGCTTCGAGATCGGCCACCGTGCCCACGATATTATAGGCGACCAGATGCGGAATATGGCTGGTGATGGCCAGCACCATGTCGTGGTGGGCCGCATCCATGCATTCAACCATCGAGCCCATGGCCTGCCAGAAGCTGACAAGCTTGTCCGTATCGGCCTGCGGTACACCTTGGGTGGGGGTCAGGACGCACCAGCGCCCGGCAAACAGTTCGGCAAAGCCTGCCGAGGGACCGGAATGCTCCGTGCCGGCGATGGGATGGCCGGGAATGAAGCTGACCCCCTGGGGCACATGCGGCCCGGCCACACGAACCACATGTTCCTTGACCGAACCGACATCGGAGAGGATTGCGCCAGGCTCCAGATGCGGCCCGATGGCTTCTGCCAGCGCCGCATAGGCGCCAACCGGGGCGCAGAGAATGACGAGGTCAGCACCGCGCACGGCTTCTGCCGCATCGAGCGTATAGATGTCGCCCAGACCCAGTTCGCGCGCCTCGTCCAGCGTTTCCTGCCGACGCGTGGCGATGGAAATGACTTCAACCAGCCCCTGCCGCCGGGCGGCCAGGGCAATCGAGGAACCGATCAGGCCGATGCCGATCAGCGCCAGCTTCTTGAAATGCACGCTCATTGGGTCTGGTCCATGGATGTGAGCACTTTGGCGACGCCGCGCATGGCCTCTTCCGAGCCGATGGAAATGCGCAGCCCATTGTCGATGCCGTAGGAGGCGCCGATTTCACGCACGATATAGCCGGCATCGGCCAGGGCGATGAAGGCGGCAGAGGCCGTTTCGGGGGTGTCGAACAGCACCATGACGAAATTGGCCTGGCTGGGCACGACACGCATCCGATTGCCGGCCAGTTCGGCGCTCAGCCAGTCGCGCCATTGCGCGTTGTGCGCCTTGAGCTTTGCGTTGAATTCGGTGTCACGCGTTGCGGCGGCCCCCGCCATCTGCGCCGGCAGATTGACATTGAACGGCCCGCGAATGCGGTTGATGGCATCCACTATGTGGTCCGGCCCCACCATCCAGCCGATCCGGGCGGCAGCCAGCCCCATCTTGGAGAAGGTGCGGACCATAACGACATTGTCGGTGGTGCGCGCCAGATCCAGCCCCACCTCGAAATCATCGGCAGTAACATATTCGGCATAGGCATTGTCGATGACCAGCAGGATATCGGGCCGAAGACCGGCATGCAGCCGCCGCACCTCGGCAGCGCTGAGATAGGTGCCGGTGGGATTATTGGGATTGGCCAGCCAGATCACCTTGGTGCGCGCCGTCACGGCAGCCAGCAAGGCATCGACATCGGCCCGGTAGTCGGTCTCCTCGACCATGACGATATCGGCGCCGGCCGCCCTGGTGATGATCGGATAGACCGAAAAGCCGAACCGGTTCATCATGGCTTCGTCGCCAATGCCAAGATAGGTCTGGGCCAGCAGGTGCAGCAGATCATCCGAACCATTGCCGCAAACAATGGCATCGGGGTCGATGCCATGTACCTCACCCAGCGCCTCACGCAGCACTCGCGACGAGCCTTCGGGATAGATCTCAAGCCTGGCGGCACCCTCGAGCATGGCGGCCAGCGCCTTGGGGCTGGCACCGAGCGGGGACTCATTGGCCGACAGCTTGATGGCCTGGCTGCCCGGCGCGCCGGACTTGCCCGGCAGATAGGGCGCAATATCGAGAATGCCGGGCTGGGGAGTGGGACGGTTCGGTTCGGACATGAGACTGTTCAACAAGGCAGAAAAACCCGCGCGGACCATAGGCAAAGCCATGCGCAAAGGCAAAGACTTCGCACGCAGGTCACTTGAATCGCGAAACGACCTAACCGCTGCGCGCCGTGGCCGTCGACATCCCCGGCACGCGGACATAGCGGGCGGCCCGTTTGCGGCGGGGCACGGCCGGAAACGCTTCCTTGCGGGCGCGGATACAGATGACCCCGCTCATGGCCGGGCCCAGCATCCGGCCGAACCGCTCGAAAAAACGCGGATATCTGAGCACCAGCCGCGACTGGAATGGCGGCAGGAACAGCGCATCGCGCCAGGCTTCGGGCACGAAGCTGTGGTCGCGCAAAAGCTTGTCGAGCTGGCCGCCCGAATAGGGATTGCCCTGGCCAAAGGGCGTATTGTCGCGCTGCGCCCAGATGCCCCGGCGGCGCGGCACCACCAGCAGCAAATGACCATTGGGCGCAGTGACACGCCAGAGCTCGCGCATCAGCTCTTCTGCGTCCGCCACATGCTCAAGCGCATGGATGGCCACTGTCAGGTCGATGGCGGCATCGGTCAGCGGCATTTCGAGCGGATCGCACAGCACGGTGTGTGACGGTCCCTCGCGCGGCCAGGCCGAGGCGCCCTGGCGCTCGGGCATGAAGGCCAGCACCCGCTCGGCGCGGTCCAGCGTGAAGCGCAGATAGGGCGTGGCAAAACCCAGGCCCAGAATGCGCCGCCCGGTCACATCGCCCGCCAGCTCCATGACCTGTTCGCGCACCAGCGCCCGGGACAGGCGCCCGAGCGGGGATTTGTAGAACGCGATGAGACGGACGACATCACTGGTCATGGGGCGAACTTGCCAAAGCGCCGTGATCTTGTCCAATGCGGCATTGTCATTATGCGGCAGCCTCCCTAGCTTGCGGGCAGATTCCAAATCGAAGGAGACTGAATATGGGCCTGATCGTGGACGTATTCGCCGCCCGCAGCGACAATTTCGGCTATCTGGTACATGACCAGGCCTCGGGCCGGACCGCCGCCATCGACGCCCCCGAGGCCGGCCCGATTCGCGAAGCGCTCGACCAGCGCGGCTGGACGCTGACCGACATCTTCATCACCCATCACCATATCGACCATGTCGAGGCCATTGCCGACCTCAAGCAGGCGTTTGGCACCCGCGTGGTCGGCCCGCGCGATGAAGCCGACAAGATCGAAGGGCTCGACGAACTGGTGGGCGATGGCGATACGCTCGAATTGGGCGAGACCCGCTTTGCGGTGATGGCGACACCCGGCCATACGCTGGGGCATGTGGTGTTCTACGACGCGGAAGGCGGGCATCTGTTCTCTGCCGACGCGCTGTTCTCGCTCGGCGTGGGACGGATGTTCGAGGGCACGCCGGGACCGATGTGGGCCGGCCTCAAGCGCCTGCGTGAGCTGCCGGACGAGACGCTGGTCTATTGCGGGCACGAATATACGCAATCCAACGCCAAATTCGCCCTCTCCATCGACCCGGACAATGCTGCCCTCAAGACCCGTGCCGCCGAGGTGGAAAGCCTGCGCGCTGCTGGCCGGCCAACCATTCCATTCAATCTGGGCGAGGACAAAAAGGCCAACCCGTTCCTGCGCGCCGATGCACCCGAACTGGCCAGGCATTATGGCCTGGACGGCACCGATCCGGCGGAGGTTTTCGCCGCCATCCGCAAGGGCAAGGACAATTTCTGACGCCTGACCCAATCTCTGCAAGCTGCAAGGCCGCTCCTCACGAGCGGCCTTTTTTGTGCACGTGTTGGTGCACTTGGCTGTGAACCGATCACATTTGCGGATCGAACTTCGTTAACAAACTGTTACCATCTGGCACGGCGCTTGCCCCTATGGGGTAAGAAGCCGCAAGGTCTGTGCCATTCCGGCACAGGGCGGCCCGAAATGGTACAGTCGATGTCCGATCTGGCACAAAGCGAAACAGTATCCGCTCCCCTGCCTGTGGCACAGGGCCCGGCAACGCCGCGTCCTTCGCTGGCCTTTTCCGCCCCGACCGCCGCCTTTGTCAGCCAGTTGATTGCCGCGCGCGCCCATATGCCCGGCCAGCGTGCCCGCCGCAACGGCACCGCCGAGGGCGCCGTGGGCGCCTATGGGCAGACGGCAAGGCTCACCCAGCGGCGCATGCCGCAGGGCTATCGCAAGACCGTGGTCGCCTGATCTCTTTTTCGGATTGAGCTTGCCGCTCAGCTCATCGACACGTCGCGGCTGGCCGAGGTGATCGAGACGGTAAAGCCAGCCACCACGTCGATCAGGCTCATCACCATCAGGAGGAAAAAGACCGAGCTCGAGGCCGCGCCGACCAGCAGGAATTCCACGAGGAAGGCGACAAACACCACCATGGACAGCATGTGCTCGACGATCGAGGAGCGCGCCGTGTTGGTGGATTTGAGCACTTCGAAGAACAACAGGATGATGCCGACAACGAGCAGGAAGTCGCCTGCACTGATCGCCCAGGGCATGCCCGAGGGCATCGGAATGGAGAACATGCCGGCGCCCCAATTGGCCGGATTGCCGCCGAACAGCAGGAACACCACCAGATTATAGGCCAGGAACGGCAGCACCAGCAGGGGGACGATGAAGCCATTGCCGCGGGGACGCAGGCCGCGTTGGGTCGGCAGGACAACGGTTTCGCTCATTGCAGGTCTCCGGTTCGACCCGGCCACCATGCCAGAGGATTTTGGCCGGCGAAAGACTTTGTCCGTCCTCAAAAAAGCCGCCGCACCCCTGTTCAATTGGCGCGATCCTGATCGTCGTAAGGCCGAGTGCCGCCGATCCGGCCGGTGCAAACAGGAGGACGACCCATGCCCAACGCCAAGAACACGATCTGCATCTGGTATGATACCGGCGCCGAAGAGGCGGCCAATTTCTATGCCCAGACCTTTCCCGACACCCGGGTCACCGCCGTGCATACCGCGCCGAGCGACAACCCCTCGACCAAGGCGGGGGCAGTGCTCACGGTGGACTTCACGGTGATGGGCATTCCCTGCATCGGGCTCAATGGCGGCCCGGCCTTCAAGCACTCGGAAGCCTTTTCCATGCAGATCGCCACCCAAGACCAGGCCGAAACCGACCGCTATTGGGACGCCATGGTCGGCAATGGCGGCGAGGAAAGCATGTGCGGCTGGTGCCGCGACAAATGGGGCATCAACTGGCAGATCACCCCGCGCGTCCTCAGTGAGGCCATGCAGCAGGGCGGTGAAGCCGCCAGGCGCGCCTTCGAGGCCATGATGGAGATGAAAAAGATCGACGTGGCCAGGATCGAGGCGGCGGTCAGGGGCGCCTGACCGTCCTGACAGGTGAACCTCGCCGGTGGCGGGGTTCAGGGGCCCCCTCCCACACCCCCACCCTACCTGCGCTATGGCCTTCGGCCTAGCTTCGGTACCCTCCCCACAGGGGGGAGGGAGACGATGAGCACTGGCATCGCACCCTGCGCCTCCCTCCCCTTGAGGGGGAGGGTAGCGGCGCTTGGCCCGGAGGACCCTAGCAGAGCTGGGGTGGGGTGATCATTGAGACTGCGGCACGCGGTTCACCTTGAGCGGCCCGACCATCTGCTCGGGCTTCACTTCGGCGTCGAATTCCTCGGCGGTGAGGAGGCCCAGATTGATGGCCTCTTCCTTGAGCGTCGTGCCATTGCGATGCGCGGTCTTGGCGATCTTGGCGGCGTTGTCATAGCCGATCTTCCTGTTGAGCGCGGTCACCAGCATCAGCGACTGGTCGACAAGCTGCTTGATGCGCTTGGCATCGGGTTCGATGCCGACCGCGCAATTGTCGTTGAACGACTTGGCCGCGTCGGCCAAAAGGCGCACCGATTGCAGGAAATTGTAGGCAATGACGGGCTTGAAGACGTTGAGCTCGAAATTGCCCTGGCTGGCAGCAAAACCGATGGCGGCGTCATTGCCCATCACTTGGGCGACAACCATGGTCATGGCTTCGGACTGGGTCGGGTTGACCTTGCCCGGCATGATCGACGAGCCCGGCTCGTTCTCCGGAATGGTGATCTCGCCCAGGCCCGAGCGCGGGCCGGACGCCAGCCAGCGCACGTCATTGGCGATCTTCATGAAAGCGGCCGCGAGTTGCTTGAGCGCGCCCGAAGCGCCGACAAAGGCATCATGCCCGGCCAGCAGCGCGAACTTGTTCGGGCCGGTGACGAAATCGCGGCCGGTCAGCGTGGCGATTTCCCCGGCCACGGTCACGGCATAATCGGGATGGGCATTGAGGCCCGTGCCGACCGCGGTACCGCCGAGCGCCAGTTCCTTGAGTTGCGGCATGGTCGCCTTGATGGCGGCCAGCGCATAGTCGATCTGCGCGACCCAGCCGGATATTTCCTGGCCCAGAGTCAGCGGCGTTGCGTCCTGCAGATGGGTGCGGCCGATCTTGACCACATCCATATAGTCTTCGGCCTTGGCGTTGAGCGTGTCGCGCAGCAGCAGGACGCGCTCATAGAGATAGCCCTCGACCGCCTCGACCGCCGCGATATGCATGGCGGTGGGATAAGTGTCGTTGGACGACTGGCTCATATTGACATGGTCATTGGGGTGCACGGGGTTTTTCGAACCCATGGTGCCACCGGCCATTTGGATGGCGCGGTTGGAGATGACCTCGTTGACATTCATGTTGGACTGGGTGCCTGAGCCGGTCTGCCAGACCACCAGCGGAAAATGCTCGGAAAGCTGGCCCGAGATCACCTCATCGGCCGCGGCAACGACGAGGTCACGGGTGGCTTCATCCATCAGCCCCAGCTTGTGATTGGCCAGCGCAGCGGCTTTTTTCAGGATACCAAAGGCGGTGACGATTTCGGTGGGCATCTTTTCCCCACCGATATCGAAATTCATCAAGCTCCGGGCGGTCTGCGCGCCGTAATATTTGTCATTCGGAACCTCGATCTGGCCCATGGTATCCGATTCAACGCGCGTGCTCATCCTTGCCCCTGGCTCCCAATTGGCCGCTGCTCTGGCGGCAGAAAAACAAAACGGCCGACCCTTTTGGGGGCCGGCCGTCGAGATATCAGAAAAAGCGCATCAGCGCCCGCTCGCCTTTCGGCTTACTTCTTTGCCGCGAGAATCTGGCGACCGCGATACATGCCGGTCTTGAGATCCACGTGGTGCGGACGACGCAGCTCACCCGAATCCTTGTCTTCGACATAGGACGGGTTGGCAATCGCGTCGTGCGAACGGCGGAAACCGCGCTTCATCGGCGAGGTCTTGCGTTTTGGCACAGCCATGGTCGGTACTCCGAAAATCAAAATCGTTGCGCCGCCAAAAGCGGCCAGAGACGTGTCTCTGTCAGGATTGGTGGGGTCTATAGAGGAGAAAACCGGGCTTGGCTAGGGGGTTTCGCACCGCAAATGCCAACATGGCCAAGTCTTGACGCCATCATAGCGCCAGCCGGCCATTCTGCCCCACGCAGGCTGCCCGCTCGCCATATTGGCGGGCCCGGTTTTCGACAATGCGCGCCACGCGCAACAGCCCCGCATTGGGGCGGGCCGGATTGCGCAGGATCGGGTTGGGCAGGGTAACGGCCAATAGGCTCGCGGTCTGCCAGTCGAGATTTTGCGGTTCGCGGCCAAAGGCGCGCAGCGACCCGGCGGCAACCCCGAACTCGCCTTCGGGACCCCATTCGGCGATATTGAGATAGATTTCCATGATCCGCCGTTTGGGCAGGATGAGGTCGATATAGAGTGCCAGCGGCACCTCGAGCGCCTTGCGGATGGCGCTTTGCTGGTTCCAGAGAAACAGATTGCGCGCCACTTGCATGGTCAGCGTCGAGGCGCCACGGGTTTCGCGACCGGCAAGGTAATTGTCGATTTCAATGCGCAGCGCGCTGACATCCACCCCCCAGTGCCGGCAGAACTGTCCGTCTTCGGACAGGATGATCGAGGCTTTCAGCCGGTCCGAAATATCGGCGATATCGCGCCATTCGCGCGTCACCGCCTGGCCGGTGAGCAGGCGCGACAGCATGGGCACGGAAACCGGCTGGGCAAACAGGTAGACCGGCGTCAGCACCAGCGGAATGGCAATCAGCACGGCCAGGATGCCGAGAGGAATGCGGAGGAACCGCCAGATGGTTTTCTTGCGCCGGGCCATGGCCATCCTCATGACCTCAGGGTTGCGATCATGCAACCCCCTCACCGACCCGGCTACGCCGAGCCACCCCTCCCCGAGTGGGAGAGGAACAAGGGGCAAGCGCCGAACCATTTTTCTCCCCCTCGGGGAGAAGGTGGCGCGAAGCGACGGATGAGGGGGATGCCGGCGCGCACCCCTTGCCCCCCAATCGCCAACCGGCTAGCAACGAGCCCATGTATGACTTTGCCGCCGACAGCGCCGATTGTGCCCGGGCCATCGAGGCCGGGCTGTCAGATTATCTCTCCGGCGCGCGGCTTTCCGGCCCCGGTCCGGCGGCTGACCGTGTGGTTGCGGCCATGCGGCATGGAAGCCTGGAAGGCGGCAAGCGGCTGCGCCCCTTATTGTTGCGCCAGGCCGCGGCGATCTTTTCCATACCGCGCGAAACCAGCCTTCTGGCTGGCATGGCCGTGGAAATGGTGCATTGCTATTCGCTGATCCACGACGATCTGCCGGCCATGGACGATGATGATCTGCGGCGCGGGCGTCCGACCGTCCACAGGGCCTTTGACGACGCCACCGCCATTCTGGCCGGCGATGCCCTGCTGACCCACGCCTTCGCCATTCTGGCCGACCCAGCCTGCCATCCCGATGCCGAAGTGCGCATCCGGCTGGTGGCCGAACTGGCCGCCGGCAGCGGCGTCGGCGGCATGGTCGGTGGGCAGATGCGCGATATCGAAGGGGAACAGGGCGGCTTTACCGAAACCGACATTGCCACCATGCAGGCGATGAAGACCGGTGCCCTGATCCGCGCAGCCGTGCGCATGGGAGCAATTCTGGGCGGCGCCGACCCGCGCGCCCTCTCGGCAATGACAGCCTATGCCGAAGCCGCCGGCCGTGCCTTTCAACTGGCCGACGACATCCTCGATGTAACGGCAACGCCAGAAGCCATGGGCAAGGCCACCGGCAAGGACGCCGCCCTGGGCAAGCAGACCGTGGTGGCCCGGCTGGGCCTCGATGGCGCCCGCGCCATGCTCGAGGCCATTGTCAATGAAGCCATTTCGGCCCTGCGCACGTTTGGGCCAAGAGCGGACGGCCTGCGCGCCACCGCTCGTTATTTTGCCAGCCGGGAGAACTAGACCATGGCCATTCTGCAAAGCGTCAATATCGGCCAGCCCCGGCTCATTCCCGCCAAATCGGCGATGACCGGCATCTACAAGGAGCCGGTGGGCGAAGAAGACCAGACCGAGGTGACCAGGGACGGGCTTGTCGGCGATGCCATTATCGACCGCAAGCATCACGGCGGGGTGGACCAGGCGGTCTATGTCTATTTCGCCGATGATTACGCGTTTTGGGAAGAAACTCTGGAACGCGAGATCACGCCCGGCACCTTTGGTGAAAACCTCACCATTGGCGGGGTTGAAGGACGCAGTGTCTGCGTCGGCGATCGCTTCGAGATCGACGACGTGGTGCTTGAGGTCACCGCGCACCGCACACCCTGCAATGTGTTTGCCGCCCGCATGGGCAGCCCGGCCTGGGTCAAGCAGTTTTTCAGGGCCGGGCGGCCGGGCGCCTATTGCCGCGTGCTGGAGCCGGGCTTGCTCAGCGCCGGGGAACCGGTGATCCATGTGCCCTTCGAGGGCGACCGGATCAGTGTCAGCCAGTTGCTGGCGCTTGAAGGCAAGCGTGATATCGAACCCGAACTGATGCAGCGCGTGCTCAAGACCCCGATCCACTACAAGATGCGTGCCGATTTCGAAGAGCGCCTCGCCACTCTGTTCTGAGACATAATCCATGAGCCTTGATACTGTCCGCGCAGATCTTGCCGCCCGCGCGCCCGATCTTTCCGTCATCGTCACCAGCGAGTCCACGGCCACGGTGCAACTGGCCGCGCAGGTGCATGATGTCGAACCCGGCCAGATCGCCAAGACCTTGTGCATCCGCGTCAACGGCGATGAATTCCTGCTGGTCACGCGCGGCGATGCGCGGCTGGACAACCAGAAATCCAAATCCGCGTTTGGCGGGCGGCCCCGCATGCTGGGCGCCGAGGATGTGCTGCGCCTGACCAGCCATCAGGTCGGCGGGGTCTGCCCCTTCGGCCTGCCGGCTCCGCTCAAGATCTTTCTCGATACTTCGCTCAGGATTTATGATCTGGTGATCCCGGCTGCGGGCGACACACATTCCTCGGTCAAGCTCAGTGTGGACCGGCTCGCCGAGCTATGCGGCGGCAGATGGGTGGATGCGTGCCAATTGCCGGACTGACCCAGCGCGCCGAAAATTTCATTACCCAGCGCCTGACGCTGCGGTCCCTGCCGTTCCGGCCCGATATTGCCATTTACACACCGACCCCGCAAAGCGGGCTGATCGGCTGGCTGGCCAGCGAGGGGCTGGACGACATCCCGCCCTATTGGGCCTATGCCTGGGGCGGCGGCGCAGCGCTGAGCCTCTATCTGCGCGATCATCCCGAAGTGCTGGAGGGCAAATCCGTGCTCGATTTCGGCGCCGGATCTGGTCTCGTCGGGATCGCCGCCGCCAAGGCGGGGGCAACAAAAATCTGGGCCATGGACGCCGACCCGGTGGCCCCGATGGCGGTGCAACTCAACGCGGCAGCCAACCAGGCCGAGATTGTCGTTTGGGATCAGCCGCACCTGCCCGACGCCGAAATCGTGCTGGCCGGTGACGTGTTCTACGATGCCGCCATTGTAGCCGAAACGCTGCCGCTGCTGGAGGCGGCAGCAAGGCGCGGCGCCTGCGTGCTGGTGGGCGATCCGTTTCGCCGCAGCCTGCCGCTCGACCGGCTCGAACAATTGGCCACCTATCAGGTCGATGATATGGGTGGCACCGCGCCGGTGCGCGCCGGGGTTTTTGCCCTGCACCCCTAGACTATCGGATATGCCGGAACGGTCTTGCCCGGTCTTGCACCAGGGCCTATATCGAGCCGGCAAGCGAGGACGACCTCCCCCATTCCGGGATCAGCGTTCGGGACGGCCCGGAACTCATGGAGCTTTCCATGCGGACCACCGCTGACCGTATCCGTCACGCCATTTCCTTCGAAATCATCGGCATCCTGATTGCGACGCCGCTGGCGGCCTTCGCCTTCCACCTGCATGCCGGTGACAGTGCCGTCATCATAGTGGGCAGCGCCACCGTCGCCATGGTCTGGAACTATGTCTACAACCTGGTTTTCGACAAGGCGTTGAACCGGTTTGTCGGCACCACGCTCAAGTCCGGCCCGGTCCGCATTGCCCATGCGGTGCTGTTCGAGATCGGCCTTCTGATCATGCTGATGCCGCTGATCGCGCTTTATCTTGGCATTTCACTCTGGCAGGCGCTCGTCATGGACCTGGCCTTTGCGCTGTTCTACATGGGCTATGCGCTGGTCTTTAACTGGGCCTATGACCGGCTCTTCCCGCTCCCCGAATGGCAGGCATGACATCCTGAGCGGATAACTTTACAGCTTCGCAACGCTCGCTTGGCATAGTCCACGTTCAGAGCGGGGCCATTCCGGTCCCTTTGCGAGGTTCCTTACGGTGCCGAACACGCTAGCGACATCGTTCTATACCGGACCGGACGCGCCCACGGGCGAAGCCTGCGAGGCGCAGTTGCGGCAGGGATTCCGCAGGCTGCGCTTTGCGCCGGCGCTGGAAGCGCAATATCAGCGCCTGGTCGTGGCCGAGGCCCAACGGCCGGTGCTGATCATCACCCTGGCAGCACTGATCATCTGGGGCGGCTTTGCCATATTCGATGTCGTGCGCCTCGACCTTTACGCCACCTGGCCCCCGGCGCCCGACATCATGGTCCTGCTCGGCGCGCGCTGGCTGGTGCTGGCCTTGCTGCTGACCTGCCTGCTGCCGCGGCTGAGCCGGCCCGAAATCCTTGAGGGCAAGGCCTTTACGGTCTACCTGCTGCTCTGCCTGGCCGTTGCCCTGACCGCGGTAATCTACAAGGCCAATGGCATCCCATCGGCCGACACCGCCCAGATCGTGGTGGTGATGGCGGCCTTCCTGCCCATCGGCCTGCGCTTTTACCGCGCCCTTGCCGCCAGCATCGCCATGGTGGCCTTCACCACAATTGCCGGCATCACCGTGCTGCCGCCCGATCTCTGGCAGGCCCAGATGATGCTGCTGGCAGTCATGATCATGGCCGTGCCGGTGGCTGCGGTGGGCGCCTATCTGCGCGAATATGCCCATCGCCGGCAATTCCTGCTCGGCGCCATCCTGCTGCATCAGGCCCAGTTCGATCCGCTGACCGATCTGGCCAATCGTCGCCTGTTCCAGCGCCATGCCGCCGCTGCCATCGCCCATGCCGGGCGCACCGACGAACCCCTGGTGCTGGCGGTGATCGACATCGACCACTTCAAGGCCTTCAATGACCGTTTTGGCCACACCGCAGGCGATGAGGCGCTGCGGCAGGTCGCCGATGTGATCGGCGATACGGCGCGCCGCCCCATGGACATGGCGGCCCGGCTGGGGGGCGAGGAATTTGCCGTGCTGCTTTATGGCACCGGCCTTGAACATGCCCGCTCGATCCTTGAAACCATGCGCAACAATATCGGGCGCATCGCCCTGCCCGTCGGCGCGAGCCTGTCGGTCAGTATCGGCGCCACGGCGCTGGGGGGTCTGGAAACCCTTGACCAGATCTATGACCGCGCTGACAATTTGCTCTATGTCAGCAAGAATGACGGCCGCGACCGGGTAACGCTCGGCTGAGCCCTATTCGGCCGCGTTCTGCTTGCCGGAACCGAATTTGCGCTCGATATAGTCGGCCACCATGGCCTTGAACTGATCGGCCACATCGGCGCCCCTGAGGGTCGCGACCTTTGCCCCATCCACAAAGACCGGCGCCGCCGGGGTTTCCCCCGTGCCGGGCAGCGAAATGCCGATATTGGCATGCTTGCTTTCGCCCGGACCGTTGTCGATGCAGCCCATGACGGCCACCGACAGCGTCTCGACGCCCGGATAGCGCTCACGCCATTCGGGCATGGAGGTATTGAGGTGGTCCTGAATATCCTTGGCCAGCGTCTGGAAGGTGGTGGACGTGGTGCGCCCGCAGCCCGGGCAGGCGGCGACCACCGGCAGGAATTGCCGGAACCCCATGGTCTGCAGCAATTCCTGCGCGACTTTTACTTCCGTCGTGCGGTCGCCGCCCGGCTCGGGGGTGAGCGAAATGCGAATGGTGTCGCCAATGCCTTGCTGCAGGAGAATGCCCAGCGCCGCCGAGGAGGCAACGATGCCCTTTGACCCCATGCCGGCTTCGGTGAGCCCGAGATGCAGCGCATAGTCACAACGTGCCGCCAAATCCTGATAGACGGCGATCAGATGCTGAACGTCGCTGACCTTGGTCGAGAGCAGGATCTTGTCGCGGCCCATGCCCAATTCCTCGGCGCGGGCGGCCGAGAGAAGAGCGGACTGGATAATCGCCTCGCGCTGCACGGCGGCGGCCGAAATCGGCGTATCGGACGCCGCGTTTTCGTCCATCAGCTTGGTCAGCAGTTCTTCGTCGAGCGAGCCCCAATTGACCCCGATACGCACCGGCTTGTCGTAGCGATTGGCGATCTCGATGAGCGTCGCAAACTGGGTATCGCGCTTGGCTTTGAAGCCCACATTGCCCGGATTGATGCGATATTTCGCCAGCGCCTCGGCACAGGCCGGGTGGTCCGTCAGCAGCTTGTGGCCGATGTAATGAAAGTCGCCCACCAGCGGCACGTCATAACCCATCGAGGCCAGGCGATCGCGGATGATCGGCACGGCGGCGGCGCTTTCATCCCGGTCCACGGTGATGCGCACGATTTCCGAGCCGGCGCGGGCCAGTTGCATCACCTGGCGCACCGTCGCATCGATATCGGCAGTATCGGTATTGGTCATGGATTGCACGGCCACGGGGGCGCCACCGCCCACCATGACGCCACCCACATTGACGCCCACCGATTGCCTGCGCGCTGCCGGTCCGGCCATAGTATCACCTCGTGTTTGCGCCACAGATAAGCCCGCAAGGCGACAGACGCAATGTTACGCTTGCGTGATCAGGGAGGATCGATGCCCAAGCCCAAGACAACGCCCGTGGGGCTGTCGATGACATTTCTGTTGCTCGCCGCCATGGCGCTGCCGGCCGCCGCTGCGCCCCTGACCGGCAATATCGCCATTCACGATCCATCCATCGCCCTGCTCGAGGATGGACTGGTCTCTTTCGCCACCGGGGTCGAAAGAGACCCCGATGGCGGGCAGATCCGCACCAAGACCTCGCCCGATGGTCTCGACTGGCAGGAGGCCGGCGCCCTGCCCGGCGGCATGCCCGATTGGGTCAGCGCCGAACTGGGCCTGACGCCACCCAATCTATGGGCCCCTTCCGTCTTCGAGAAAGATGGCACCCATTATCTCTATTATGCCGCCTCCAGCTTTGGCCGCAATGACAGCGCCATCGGCCTGATGACCAATAGCGATCTTGAGGCCTCCGATCCCACCGCCGGCTGGGTGGACCGGGGCATCGTTCTCCGCTCCCATCGAAGCGATGATTTCAACGCCATCGACCCGTTCCGCATCGATAGCGGCGGCAAGGCCTGGCTCGCCTTCGGCTCGTTCTGGGACGGCATTGGCATGGTCGAACTCGATCCGGCGACCGGCCTTGCTCTGCCCGGCGCGGAACGACAGCCACTGGCCTCGCGCGGCGGCGGCGCCATCGAGGCCCCGGCCATTCTCGAACGGGACGGGCAGTTCTATCTCTTTGTCTCCTTCGACAAGTGCTGCGCCGGCACGGCCTCGACCTATCGCATCATGGTGGGCCGGGCCGACACGATCACCGGGCTCTATCGCGACCGGAACGGCACGCCCATGCTCGAGGGGGGCGGCACCGAACTGCTCAGCTCCGACGGCCGATTTCGCGGCCCCGGCGGACAGGAAGTCTTCCTGCGCGATGGCGCGCCCTGGCTGGCCTATCACTGGTATGACCGGGATCAGGGCGGCCTGCCCAAACTGGCGCTGACACCGATCAGGTTTGATGAGGAGGGCTGGCCGGTGATCGCGCCGCCTCAGTTGTGATCGCGCCGATCTTGAACGCGATCAACGCCACCCCATGTAGAGCGTATGATGACCATGTTCCTCACCCGCCTCGTTCTGTTCCGCAAGGAAGTCGTGCAGCTCTGGAAAGCCTTCTGGGCGCCCGAGACGCCATTTCACCTCAAAGCCGCGACGCTGTTCGTCGCCTTTTACCTGGTGAACCCATTCGACATCCTGCCCGATTTCATCCCCCTGCTCGGCTGGGTGGATGACATTATTCTGGTGCCGCTGATGGTGAGCTGGATCGTCTCCCGCCTGCCCGTGCCGGCCAAGGTCTATTCGGGCAAGTATGGCCCGACCGTGGATGGCACGGCGCGCCGGAAATAGGCGCAACGTGACCCGCATAAAGTAAGGCCCGGATCGCTCCGGGCCTTTTGCGTTAGTCCAGCCGCACCAACAAATCCTTGGCGTCGATCTGGTCGCCGGGCTTGATCAAGAGTTCCGCCACGGTGCCATCGGTTTCCGCGTGGATGGCGGTTTCCATCTTCATGGCCTCGATCGAGCAGAGCACGTCGCCGGCCTTGACCGCCTGGCCCTGCTTGACCGCCAGCGTCGAAATGACGCCCGGCATGGGCGCGCCGACCTGCTTGGGATCACCTGCTGCCGCCTTGGCCCGTACGACCACGTCACCGGCCTTGAGGCGATCGGGCACCGTGATAGTTCGCGGCTGGCCGTTGAGATCGAAAAAGCAGCGCACTTCGCCCTTTTCATTGGTCGGGGCGCGACCCTGATAGGTGACGACCAGCGTCTTGCCCTTTTCAATGTCGACCAGCAGCTCGTCGCCTTCCTGCAGCCCATAGAAATAGACTGGCGTGGGCAGCACTTCGGTGGGGCCGTACATGTCCTGGGTCTTTTCGAAATCCGAATAGACTTTCGGGTACATCAGGTATGAGGCCAGCCGATAATCATCGACCGGATGTCCGACTTCCTCGGTGATCTTGTTGCGCTCGGCTTCAAGATCAACATCCTTCAAATAGGAGCCCGGACGCTCGGTCAGCGCCGTCTTGCCCTTGAGAACCTTCTTTTGCAGCTTTTCCGGGAAGCCGCCCGGCGGCTGACCCAGATCGCCGGCAAAGAAGCCCACGACACTATCGGGGAAGGCGATGTCCTTGTCCGGGTTCTCAACATCGGACCGCGTGATGCCGGCCGAGACCATGGCCAGCGCCATGTCACCCACCACCTTGGACGAAGGGGTCACCTTGACGATATCGCCGAACATCTGGTTGACGTCGGCATAGGTCTGGGCAACCTCGTGCCAGCGGGTTTCCAGGCCCAGCGAGCGCGCCTGCTCCTTGAGATTGGTGAACTGGCCGCCCGGCATTTCGTGCAGATAGACTTCCGAGGCGCCGCCCTTGAGATCGCTCTCGAAGGCCCGGTACTGGGTGCGCACGGCTTCCCAATAGAAGGAAATCTGCCGGATCGCCTTGGCGTCGAGCCCAGGATCACGCTCGGTATCGGCCATGGCCGCGACCAGGGACCCCAGCGTGGGCTGGCTGGTGGTGCCCGAAAGAGCATCCATCGCCGCATCCACTGCATCAACACCGGCATCGACCGCCGCCAGCACCGTGGCGGCCGCAGCGCCCGAGGTGTCATGGGTATGGAGGTGAATCGGCAGACCGATCTCTTCCTTCAGGGTCGCAATCAACTTGCGGGCGGCAGCCGGCTTCATCAGCCCGGCCATATCTTTCAGGCCCAGCACATGGGCACCGGCCGCTTCCAGCTCCTTGGCGAGCGCCACATAATATTTCAGGTCATACTTGGCCCGGTCGGGGTCCAGCATGTCGCCAGTGTAGCAGACGACGCCCTCGCAGACCTTGTCGGCCTCGATCACCGCGTCCATCGAGACGCGCATGTTCTCGACCCAGTTGAGGCAGTCAAAGACGCGGAAAATGTCGACGCCACCCTCGGCGGCCTGCTTGACGAAGAACTTGACGACATTGTCGGGATAGTTGGTGTAGCCCACCCCGTTCGAGCCGCGCAGCAGCATCTGCGTCAGGATATTGGGGGCGCCTTCGCGCACCTGCCGCAAGCGCTCCCACGGATCCTCATTGAGGAAGCGCATCGAGACGTCGAACGTTGCGCCGCCCCAGCATTCCAGGCTGAACAGGTTCGGCAGGCCGCGCGAATAGGCCTGGGCAATGCGGGTGATGTCGAAGCTGCGCATGCGCGTTGCCAAAAGCGACTGATGCGCATCGCGCATGGTGGTGTCGGTGAACAGGACCCGCTCCTGATCCTTCATCCACTTGGCGAGGCCCTTCGGGCCATCGCGATCCAGCACCTGCCGGCTGCCTTCGATGACCGACAGGGCCTGAAATTCGGGCACGATGGGCGCCGCCGCATCTTCGGGCGGACGCGGCCGGTCGCGCACTTCGGGGTGACCATTCACCGTGACATCGGCGATGTAGCTCAAGAGCTTGGTCGCCCGGTCCTTGCGCGGCTTGAAGTTGAACAGGTCCGGTGTCGTGTCGATGAAGCGCGTGGTGTAGCGGTTCTCGACAAAGTCCGGATGGGTGATGATGTTTTCAAGAAACGCCAGATTGGTGGCCACGCCGCGAATGCGGAACTCGCGCAAGGCGCGATGCATGCGGGCAATCGCCTCTTCGGCGCTGGGCGCCCAGCAGGTGACCTTTTCCAGCAGCGGATCGTAATAGCGGGTGATGACCGCGCCCGAATAGGCCGTGCCGCCATCGAGACGCACGCCAAAGCCGGTGGCGCCGCGATAGGCGGTGATGCGGCCATAATCGGGAATGAAATTCTGTTCCGGATCCTCGGTGGTGACCCGGCACTGAATGGCATTGCCATTGAGCTTGATGTCTTCCTGGCGTGGCACCCCTGATTCCGGCGTACCGATGACCGCGCCATCGAGCAGATGGATCTGCGCCTTGACGATGTCGATGCCGGTCACTTCCTCGGTGACGGTGTGCTCCACCTGGATGCGCGGATTGACCTCAATGAAGTAGAATTCATCGGTGTCGGCATCCATCAGGAATTCGACGGTGCCGGCGCCGCGATAATTGGCGGCTTTGCCCAGCCGCACGGCCGCATCGGTGAGGCTTTTGCGCACATCCTCGGAGAGGTAGGGCGCGGGGGCGCGCTCGACCACTTTCTGGTTGCGCCGCTGCACCGAGCAGTCGCGCTCGAACAGATGCACCAGATTGCCGTGATCATCGCCGATGAGCTGCACCTCGACATGGCGGGCGCGCTCGATCAGCTTTTCGAGATACATCTCGTCCTTGCCGAAGGCGGCCTTGGCCTCGCGCTTGCCTTCCGAGACCTCGGCCACCAGGGTCGATTCATCCATGATGCGGCGCATGCCGCGCCCGCCGCCGCCCCAACTGGCCTTGAGCATCAGCGGATAGCCGATTTCGGCGGCCATCTTGCGCACCGCTTCCATGTCGTCCGGTAGCGGCTCGGTGGCCGGCACGACCGGCACATCCGAGGCAATGGCCATGTTGCGGGCGGCAACCTTGTTGCCCAGATCGCGCATGGTCTGGGACCGCGGGCCGATAAAGATGATGCCGGCATCCTCGCAGGCATCGACAAATTCGGGGCTCTCCGAGAGCAGGCCATAGCCGGGATGGATGGCATCGGCGCCCGAGATGCGCGCAATGCGGATATATTCGTCAATTTGCAGATAGGCTTCGACCGGGCCCTTGCCCTTGCCGATCAGATAGGCCTCGTCGGCCTTGAACCGGTGCAGCGCCAGCTTGTCTTCTTCGGCATAGGCGGCGACGGTCTTCAGACCCAGTTCATTGGCCGCGCGGAACACGCGGATGGCGATTTCGCTGCGATTGGCGACGAGAATTTTCTTGATGGGCATGGATGTCCGTTCCGAGCAGGAGGGGCAAAGGGCCTGATTTCAGGCCCGGCTCAGCACTGCAACGAAAGGAGGACGGTGGTCCGCCCGACCGCCGCAGAAATGTTCAGTCTCAGTTCTGGCCGAGATATCCGGCCAGATGGCTCATGTCATAGCCGGCCTCCGCCGCCTGGGCGATGATCTGGCTGGCCGGGGCATCCCCGGCCTGGCTCAACGCCCAGAGCGTGGTCGAGCGCGTTCCCGAGCGGCAGAAGCAGAACACCTTGCCGTCGCTCCCCTCAAGCACGGCCTTGGTCTGGGCAACCATCTCCGGGTTCACGCCGTCGCGGCCCAGCGGAATGGCATGATAGGCCAGGCCCGCTTCACTGGCAGCCGCCTCGATCTCGGCGCCGGCCGGCTGGTCGGGCGCTTCCCCATCGGGGCGATTGTTGACGATGGCAGTAAAGCCGAGATCCTTGAGCGTTTTCACGTCTTCCGGCTGGATTTGACCCGAGACGCTGACATGATCGTTGATCCGCTTCAATTCCAAGGCTCGATACTCCCGTAAGCCAGAGGCTGCGACGGCCCGTTATAGCCATGCAGCCGCCGGTGACGCAACTGGCACGGGCGCAAAGCTGTCATCTGGCTGTCAGATTGCCCCTCAGGCAGCGCAGATCACCTTGTCGCGCATCAGCGGCTGGGGCCGGCCCAGATGGAAGCCCTGCAGGCACGTGCAGCCGGCGGCGCTCAGCGCTTGCGCCTGTGCCTCGGTTTCGATGCCCTCGGCCACCACCTGCAGCGAGAGGCTGCGGGCAATATCGCACACCGCCGATACGATCATGGCACTGACCGGATTGGTGGTGAACTCGGCCACATAGGCCCGGTCGATCTTGATGATGTCGAAGGCGAAATCGCGCAGATAATGCAGGCTCGCATGGCCCGCACCGAAATCGTCAATGGCGATACGCACCCCCATGGCCCGCAAATCGGCCAGCGTTTCCATTTCCACGCTCCCGGCGGTGAGCGGCGCATTTTCGGTAATCTCGACAATGATATCGGCGACCGATGTGCCGGTTTCCACCAGGATATCGGCGAAGGCCTCGGCAAATTCGCTGCGGCGCAATTGCTTGGGCGAGACATTGACGGCCACGGGATGGCCCAGGCGGCGCTGGTCGGCGCAGGCCCGCCGCAGCACCCATTCGCCCAGCCGGTCGATCAGATTGCTCTGTTCGGCCACGTCGATGAACTGGCCGGGCGCAATGGTGCCGCGCACCTTGTGCCGCCAGCGCACCAGCGCCTCATAGGAGCGCACCTGGCGGGTCTGGCTGTCGAGAACGGGCTGGTAGTGCAGCTCCAGCTCGTCCATCAATATGGCTGCGCGCAATTCGCGTTCGACAAAACGGCGATGCCGCTCATCCCCCAGCATGTCCGGATCAAAGGGCACAACGCAGCCCCGCCCGGTCTGCTTGCCCTTGTAAAGCGCCAGATCGGCGATGGCGATCAGTTCGGTCGGATCGTCGCTGTCGAGCGGGGCCAGCGCCACCCCGATGGTGGCCGACAGCCGGGTCATGCGCCCGCCAATATTATGCGGCTGTCCAAGCTGGCGCAGCAATTGTTCGCCCAGCCGGCAAAGGGCCGGCTTGTTGTCATGGCCGGGGATCAACACTCCGAATTCGTCGCCGCCCAGCCGCCCGATAATGGCGCCCGGCATCAGCATCTGCATGTCGCGAACGAGTGCCTTGAGCGCGGCATCGCCCGCGCCATGCCCGGCGCTGTCATTGAGCACCTTGAGATTGTCCATGTCGATTTGCAGATAGCCCAGCGCGCCCAGAGAGCCATGATGGGCCCGTGCGTTGAGCTCATCGAGGAAATAGGACCGGGAGAAGGTGCCGGTCAGCGCGTCGCGATGGGCCATGTCGAGCTGCTCGGTCATGGCGCTTTCCGCTTCGGCAAGCCGCCGGCGCATCAAACGGTGCGCCACCGACATGATGAGCGGAATGATCCCTGACAATGCCGCCATGGCGGCGCTGACATAGGCGGACGTTGTTCCGCTAAAAAGGCAAAACAGGCTCAGCGCCAGCAGCAGACCGGCCACCAGCCCCACGGCAAGGCGCAGCCGATGATAGGCATCGTTGACATTGGCAAAGGCGGGGCGAATACGCATGCAGCAAGACCTGGTCGGCAGAACAGCGGCCGCGGCAAGAATTGCCCATCAAGTCTGAACGAATGCTAAATGACTGAAATTATGACAATAATTCTTCGATGAAGCCGGAAGGGGCGGCACGCTAGCCATCGTTTGCAACAGACCGATGACGATGCGCGCCGCCCCTTGGAACAGGCTTAACGAAAGGCTGACGCGTCAGCCCTCGCCGACGCCGGGAGTATAGCGGGCCAGGGCGCCGATGACGCGCTTGGCCGTGACCCGGCCGATCTGGTTGCCCTCCTCATTGGTGACGCCCACCCATTGGTGCTCGGCAAAATAGGGCAGCACATCCTCGCAGCGCGCCGTTTCGGGCACGGTAAATTCGCAATCCTCGAACTCGCCGCGTTCCATGATGGTGCGGACATGGATGGCGCGAGCCTTGTTCACCTCGCGCACGAACTCCTCGATATGCTCATTGGCGGGCTTGAGCACGATATCCTCGGGCTTGCCCTCCTGCTGCACCGCCCCATCCTTGAGTACGGCGATGCGGTCGGCGATCTTGAGCGCTTCGTCGAAGTCGTGGGTGATGAACAGGATGGTCTTGCCCAGCGATTTCTGCAGTTCGACCAACTGGTCCTGCATGCCCGAGCGGATCAGCGGATCGAGCGCCGAAAACGCTTCGTCCATCAGGATGATGTCGGTGTCGAGTGCCAAGGCGCGAGCCAGGCCCACGCGCTGCTGCTGACCACCGGAAAGCTGGCGGGGCCGGCTCTGCTCATAGCCCGACAGGCCCACCGTATCGATCCACTTGGCGGCCCGCTCCAGCCGCTCGGCCCTGGGCACACCGCGCACTTCCAGGCCATAGGCGACATTGTCGATGACCGAGCGATGCGGCAAGAGGCCGAACTTCTGGAAGACCATGGCCACCGAATTGCGACGATAGGCCCTGAGCTCTTCCAGGCTCATCTTGAGCACATCGGTGCCCTCGACGATGATCTCGCCCGCCGTCGGCTCGATCAGGCGGTTGACGTGACGGATCAGGGTCGACTTGCCCGAGCCGGACAAGCCCATGACCACGAAGATCTGGCCACGCGCAATGTCGAGCGAGACATTGTCCAGCCCCACCACGTGATTGGTTTCGGCCTGCACTTCGTTCTTGGTCTTGCCCGTGCGGAGCAGTTCCAATGCGCTTTGCGGATCATCACCGAAAATCTTGGTGACCCCGCGCATGCGAATGGCGAGATCCGTGTCTAGCTTGATTTCATTCATCTTAACGGGTCTCCGCCAGGCCGATTTTGGCCTGGAGCTGCTTGCCGAAGGACTGGGTGATGCGGTCAAAGACAATGGCCAGTGCCACGATGCCGAGACCCGCGAACAGGCCACGGCTGACCTCGAGCCGGCCAATGCCCTGCAGCACCTGGTAACCCAGGCCGCCTGCACCGATCATGGAGGCAATCACCACCATGGCCAGCGCCATCATCGTGGTCTGGTTGACCCCGGCCAGGATCGTAGGCAACGAGAGCGGAATCTGCACGCCGAACAGGCGCTGGCTCGGCGTCGTGCCAAAAGCCCGGCTGGCCTCCATCACTGCCGGATCGACCGAGCGCAGGCCCAGATCGGTCAGGCGCACCAGAGGCGGCGCTGCATAGACGATGGTGGCAATCAGCGCCGGGATCTTGCCCGGGCCGAAAATCATCACCGTGGGGATGAGATAAACGAAGCTGGGCATGGTCTGCATCAGGTCGAGCAGCGGGGTAACGACCTGGCGCACCTTGCCCGAGCGGCTCATCCAGACCCCGAGCGGAATGGAGAAGATAATGGCGGTCAGGGTTGCCGCGATCATCAGCGCCATGGTGGTCATGGCGTCTTCCCACAATTCCATGATGCCCAGGAACAGCAGGGACACCAGCACGATCACCGGCAATTGCCAGCGCCGTGTCGCCAGCCAGGCGACGCTGACCAGAATGGCCATGATCAGCCACCAGGGCGTGGCGATCAGCACGTCTTCAATGAAGTTGAGCAGCATCAGCAGCGGATAGGCCGCCGCCTCAAACTCATCACCCCAATTGCGCACAACCCAATTGAGGCTGTCGTCAATGGCCCGGCGCCAGGGGCGGGTGTCGATTATTTCTGGAAACATGTTTGCTCTTTCTTGCAAAGAGAAGCGGTTTCGGCGTGCGATCCCGAAGCCAGCAAGGGGTTGGTTTGGGGATCGGACGCACAAAACGGCCGGGTCGGAACCCGGCCGCTACTCGCAAAATCAGGGACTGGTCTTAGCCAATCGCAGCCAGCACCTTCTCGGCGACCTCGGCCGGGACCCATTCGGTCCAGACGTCCTGCTTGGTCTCGAGGAAGTTTTCTGCAGTCTCTTCGGCGTCAGCCTGGTTTTCGTCGCCATAGACCAGCAGCTCGGAGATCTGCGCATTGGTCAGGCCGACCTTGGTGAAGTACTCGGCAACGGCCGGAGCTTCTTCCTGGATCCAGGCAGCGGCACCAACGACGGCGGGGCTGGACGGATAGGCGGTCACGCCGGCCGGCTCTTCACAATCCGGATCGGTATTGCAGGCATAGACTTCCATATTGGCTTCGCCGATATCGAGCTGCACAGCCGGATACTTGCCGAGAATGGCGGTCGGACCCCAATAGTAGAACAGGATCGGCTCTTCGCGGGTAAAGGCCCGTGCGATCGAGGCATCGAGCGCACCGCCCGAACCGGGCGAGAACAGGTTCCAGGTCTCTTCCATGTCGAAGGCCTCAAACAGGGCGGTCGTCGACAATTCGCAAGCCCAGCCCGGCGGGCAGGAATAGATGCGGCCCTGGCTGTTGTCCTCTGGATCGGGGAACAGGTCCGGACGTGCAATCACGGCTTCGGCCGTGGTCAGGTCCGGATTGGCCTCCTGGGTATATTCAGGAATGAACCAGCCTTCGACCGTACCATCGGTGATGGCATCGGAAAGCTCCACCACAGTGCCTTCTTCAATGGCTTCGGCCCAGGGCTCTTCAATCGCGCTGGTCCAAAGCTCGGGCGCCACGGCAGGGGAACCACGGGTCATCATGGACGAAGAGGTCGGCACGGTATCACCGGCCACGATCTCAACGTCACAGCCATAACCCTGTTCCAGGATCGTCGCATGAATATGCGCCAGGGCTGCTGCGGAGGGCCAGGACATCTCGGCAATATCAATGGTGCGATCAGTGCCGCACTGGGCAGCGTTGGCTTCTTGTGCGACGACCGGGAGGCTGCCAGCGGACAAAAAGGCAACAGTGATCGCGGCGGCTACGCCACCGGATTTCAAAATCATCAGGTATGCTCCTGCGGTTGTGGAATGCACACGACTTTAATCGTGGCAGAATTGTGTGTCAAATCGGCCACTATTTGAGCGCTAACAGACTTATCGCGTACGCTTTTCTTGTCAAATAGACTGGCACACTTGGCACATAAACTGAAACAGCCTCACTTCTTGATTGACCAAGAAGCGAACATGTAGAGATTTGACTGATTCAAGTCGAAAAAATATCAAGCTGAGCGGGTGTGCACCCTAGAGCGGCGCTTCGACCCAATCGCGCCAAAGCGCGGCCCGCTCGGCCACGAAACGTTCGGCAATCGCCTCGACCGTGGCCCCGCTCGCATTGAGCTGGGCGAGCAGGTCATTCATTTCGTCGAGCGGCAGGCTGGCGCGCTGGAAATAGCGGGCAATCTCGGGCGTCTCGGTAAAGACACGCTCCACCAGCGCGATCACAACGGTGTCGCTGGGAAAGGCTGAGGGTTGGGGGTCGGCGCAATCGCGCTCAGCCAGGCACTGGGCGGCTGCCTCGTCATAGGCGCCCATATCGATGGCGGTAAAATCGAGCTGGGCGAGAATGGCATTGGGTTGCCAGTAGTAGAACAGGAACGGTTCGCGCCGGTTGAGCGCCTCGGCGATCAGCCGGTCCATCTCCAGCCGGTTGGCCGGCTCGACAATTTCGACCAGCCCCGAAAGCCCATGCGCGGCCACCAGATTGCGATTGATGACCGAACAGGCCCAGTCGAGGGGGCAGGAAATAAAGCGCATGGGCCCGTCCGGCTGCAATTGCGGCAGGGCTTCGGCCAGACTTGCGGCGGTCGGCGTGGCGCTGAAGTCACCCGCCAGGGTCGCGGGCATATACCAGCCCTCGAACTGGCTGGAGCCATAGCTGGGCGCCGCGCTGCGCACCATCTGGCCTTCCATGGCACCGTTCCAAAGATCGGCAATGCGGTTGATCCAGAGTTCAGGCGCCACCTGCGGCTGGCCGATCGAGCCCATCGATGAGGCGGTGGCCGCCTGATCGCCCTGCACCACCCGCACCGCGCAATCGAACTCGGCGGTCAGGATGCGCGCATGAATTTCCGCCAGCAGCGCCGCAGACGGCCAACTCATCCTCGCAATCGACAAGGGTCGGCTGCCGCAGATCGGAGCCGGCTCGGCCGCGTCCTCCGCGCCCTGCCCGACGGGGTCCGCGCCCGCTGCATCCTGGGCGGTATCGAGCACCTCGAACTGTGCCCAGGCCGGCTGCACCATCAGGATCAGACCCAGTATGGCAATGACACGGTAAAATTGGAGCATTCTGGCTTCCTGGCGACCGCTTTCGGACTGGATGCCAGTCTTGCCCGCGCCGGGCCCGTTAAGCAACCGCAACGCCTCACGGAATTGGCGCGCAATCCCCGGTGACATGGCGGCCAAGAGTGTGCAACATTCCCTTCCAGCGGGGCGCCCAACGCGCCCCCTTGACCGTTGACGCGCCGCAAGAAGCGAGGCCAGCAAGGCCACCCGGCGCGCAACATCAAACAGAGGGACGTCCATGTTCAAGAAAACCCTGACCCTGGCGGTCGCCGCCACCACCCTGACCATCGCCGCTCCGGCCCTGGCCCAGGACAGCGGCGCCACCATCGGTTTTATCGGCGGCTTCACCGGCCCGATCGAATCCCTGACCCCGCCGATCTTTGCTGGCGCCGAACTGGTGGTGAGCCAGGTCAACGAGCAGGGCGGCATTCTGGGTGGTGAATTCTCCATCCTGTCGGCTGACGGGGCCTGCGACGCCACCGCTGCCGCTGCTGCCGCCGACCGCCTGATCAATTCCGACAACGTCACTGGTGTTGTGGGTGCCCTGTGCACCGGCGAAACCATCGGCGCCTTCAACGGCTCGGGCCTGAGCGGCAATGTGGTCTTCATCTCGCCGGCTTCTTCGGCCCCGGCCCTGACCACGCTCGAAGACAATGACCTTGTCTATCGCACCACCCCCTCGGACGCGCTCCAGGGCGTCAAGATGGCGGATCTGCTGCTCGCCAAGGGCATCAACGACATCGCCATTACCTATGTGAACAACGACTACGGCAAGGGTTTTGCCGATGCGCTGGCCGCAGCCTATGAGGCTGGTGGTGGCACCGTCGCCGCCAATCTGGCCCATGAAGAAGGCAAAGCCGACTACCGCGCCGAGCTGGGCAATCTGGTGGCCAGCCAGAACCTGGTCGTTCTGGCCTATGCCAATGCTTCGGGCAACACCATCCTGCGCCAGGCTGTCGAGAGCGGCAATTTCACCACCTATGTCGGCGGTGACGGCATGGTTGGCGACGACCTGCTCAATGGCATCGACGCTTCGGCCGTCGAAGGCCTGATCGCCACCCGCGCCGGCGCACCGAGCGGTGAATCGGTCGACATCTATAACGGCTTTGGCGGTGAAGGCTTTGAAGCCAACGCCACCTATGCGCCGCAGGCCTATGACGCCGCCTTCCTGATGGCCCTGGCCATCGAGAAGAACGGTTCGACCTCGCGTGATGGCCTCTCCGCCGCCCTGCGGGAGGTGGCTTCGGCTCCAGGCGAAATCATCCTTCCCGGTGAATGGTCCAAGGCTGTCGAGCTGATCGCGGCCGGCACCGACATCAACTATGAAGGCGCCGGCGGTTCGCTGGACTTCGACGAGGTCGGCGACGTCGACGGCATCATCGTCGAACTGGCCGTTGAAGGCGGTTCGTTCGTCGAAAAGGGCCTGATCGACTAACTTGTCGCCCTCCGAAGCAAAGCTTCGGCGAAACGCTCCGGTGGAGCGTTTCGAGGCGCCAAGGCCCGGAGCGCTACGCGCGCAGGGCACGAACACACTGACACCAGAGGCCCGGGAGTGATCCCGGGCCTTTTCAATGTGGTGCACAGAGTCAGTCCGCTTGCGGGATGCGCGCAATCACCTTGATCTCGAAATCGAAGCCGGCCAGCCAGTTGACCCCGACCGCGGTCCAGTTCGGATAGGGCTTATCGGGGAACGCCTTCTGCTTGGCTGCCATGACCGCGCCGAATTGGGCCTCCGGATCGGTGTGAAAAGTGGTCACGTCCACGATGTCGTCAAAGCTGGCGCCGGCGGCGTTCAGCACGGCGCGTAGATTGTCGAAGGCCAGTTGCACCTGGGTGGCAAAATCCGGCTCCGGTGTGCCGTCGGGTCGGGAGCCGACCTGGCCGGAGACGAAGAGCAGATCGCCTGAACGAATGGCGGCGGAATAGCCGTGTGCTTCGTCAAGGGCATGGCGATTGGCTGGAAAGACGGCTTGGCGCTGGGTCATGGGAGTGCCTCAAAAAGTTGGGAGAGCTTGCGCTGCATTTCAGATACAGTGCGTATATGAAATATGAAGCGACTCCCCTCTTGTCAACTCACATACGGCTTGCATATGAAATGGCACTATGAACAAGCGTTTGCTGCAAATGGCGCAGAACCGCGAAAAGCTGATTGCGGCGGGCCGCGAGGCCTTCGCCCGGCACGGCTTTTCCGGTGCCTCCATGGAAGAGCTGACTGCGGCGGCCGGGCTGACCCGTGGCGCCCTTTACCATAATTTCGGCGACAAGCGCGGCCTGCTGGCCGCCGTGGTCCATCAGATCGACGAGGAAATGGCAGCCGAGGCGCAGGCCGTAGCGGCCCGTCATGACGACCTCTGGCAGCGCCTGCTCAGCGAAGGCGAGGCCTATATCGAAATGGCCCTGCGGCCGGAGGTGCAACGCATCGTCCTGCTCGACGGCCCGGCGGTTCTGGGCGATCCATCGCGTTGGCCCAGCCAGAATGCCTGCCTGCAGTCGACCAAGCAGAGCGTGCATCAGCTGATCCAAGAAGGGATATTCCGGCCAGTTGATATGGAGGCAGCGTCACGCCTGCTCTCGGGTGCTGCACTCAATGCGGCCTTGTTCGTTGCCGCCAGCAACGATCCTGCTGCGACCCTGCCAAAAGCCATAGAGAGCTTCCGCGCCATGGCTGAGGGTTTTCTGGCGCACCGCCCGGGCGAGGTCGGTCCATGAGCGATCGACAAACGCTCCTCTTCTATGCCGACAATGCCGCCGCCTATGCACAGCACCGGACGCAACCGAGTGGCGAACACCTCGACGCCTTTCTGGCCGCTTTGCCCAAGGCTGCGCGCATCCTCGAACTGGGTTGCGGCAACGGCATGGATGCGGCGCATATGCTGGCGCAGGGATTTGACGTTGATGCCACCGACGGCACGCCTGCGCTGGTGGCCGAGGCAGAAAAGCGGATTGGGAAATCAGCGCGCGTCATGCGGTTTGCAGAGCTGGAGGCCGAGGCCGGTTATGACGGCGTCTGGGCCTGCGCCAGTCTGTTGCATGTAGAGGCAGCGTCCCTGCACGACATCCTTGCCCGCGTGCGGCGGGCCCTGCGGCCGGGCGGGGTCTTTGTGGCCAGCTTCAAGGCCGGAACCGGCGAGGGCCGGGACAGCTTTGGCCGCTACTATAACTATCCAAGTGCAAAGCAGCTGGACGGTGCGTATCGAGCGACCGGCTGGTCCGATTTCACGCTCGAGACGAACATGGGCAGCGGTTTTGACGCGCTGCCCACTGTGTGGCTGTGGGTTACGGCGCGCCGTTAACTCCGCGCATCCTCGCGCTTGACCACTTCCGGGATCAGGCCCCTGGGGGCGAACCGCAAGGCAATGGTGATCACCAGACCCAGCACAAAGACGCGCATCTGCGCTGAACGGGCCTCGATTTCGGGAATGGCGCCCCAGCCGGCATTGGTCGACCAATAGCTGACAAAGTCGAACACGGCCTTGCTCAACGGCTCCGACACCACCCAGATCATCCAGAGCAACACGGCGCCGAACAGCGCCCCCCAATTATTACCCGCGCCGCCGACGATGACCATGACCCAGATCAGGAAGGTGTGGTTGATCGGCTGATAGCTCGAGGGATCGAAGATCTGTACGAAGCTGACCAGCATGGCCCCGCCAATGCCCATCAGCACCGAGCCGAACACGAAGATTTCGAGCTGCCGCGAGGTGACGTTCTTGCCCATCGAGGAGGCGGCGACGTGATTGTCGCGAATGGCCCGCATCATCCGGCCCCAGGGGCCTGAATAGGCGCGGCTGATCAGCCACATGACAATGGCCAGAACCACCAGCGCCAGCACCAGATAGCCGGCGCGCGCCGAAATCAGCGACGCGGCGATATCCATGCCACCGGCCTGATAGTCCTGCGGCAGCGGTGTCGGCCAGGGAATGGGCGAAACCGTCAGCGTGCCGCGCGTCAGCCAGTCCATGTTCTTGATCAGCGCGCGCAGGATTTCGGAGATGCCGATCGTGGCAATGGCCAGATAATCGGTGCGCAGCCCCAGACAGATCTTGCCCACGATATAGGCGATACCGGCTGCCAGCACGCCACCAAACAGCCAACCGAGCACTGGATGGGCGCCCAGCCCCCCAACCCAGCCGCCACCGGCGCTTTCGATATAGGCCGCTGCCGGATCAAGCTGGCTGCGGTAGAGCACATAGGCGCAGAACCAGGCCAGAACCGTCAGCGCCCCCTTCCATTTACCGGTAATGCCGATGCGATGCGCCTGCCGTGCTGCCAGCACGATCAGCGCCCCGACGGCAAAGGCGAACAGTGCCCGGCCCAGCATCATCGGGCCATCCGAGCCCCAGAATTCGGGATTGACCGGAAAGGAGATGAAGGTGACGGCAGCGCCGCCCACCATGAGAAAGCCCATGATGCCGAAATTGAACAGCCCGCCATAGCCCCACTGGATATTGAGGCCGAGCGCGATCAGCGCATAGGCAGCCGCCTCGACCAGGCGCGAGGAAGTGAAGGGCACGCCCATCACCCAACCGATCACCAGGATAAGGACGAACAGGCCGCCAAACAGGGCGAGGGAACGCTGGATCACGACGATGCTCCCTTGAAGATACCGGTGGGCCGGACAAGCAGGGTCACCACCAGGATGACGAAGGCCACGGTGAGCTTGTATTCGGTGGGCACCAGCGCCAATTGGGCCGGCAATTGCAGCCAGTCCGGCAGGATGGCATTGAGCGGCCGGAACAGCATGGTCCAGTTGAACACGGCCAGCGTTTCGGCAAAGCCGATCAGCAGCCCACCAGCGATTGCGCCATAGGCCTGGCCAAGCCCACCCACAATGGCGGCGGCAAAGATGGGCAGGATGATGTTGAAGGCCAGATCGGGCTTGAGCGTCACATCGAGCGCCAGCATGGTGCCGGCCATGCAGGCCAGTGCCCCGGCAATCACCCAGGTCACCCGCACCACCAGCGCGGTATTGATGCCCGAAACCTGGGCCAGATCGGCATTGTCAGCCATGGCGCGCATCGCCTTGCCCAGCCGCGAACGGGTGAGAAAGAAATGCAGCGCAATGACCGAAACCAGCGTCACCACGATCATCAGAACCTGCGGCTCGGTGATGACCAGCGGCCGGGTGGAGCCGATCGCCGAAGTGTCAATGCGGAAGATTTCCTTGGGCTCGTTTTCGAAGAAGGAATAGGACCCCGCGCCGAAAAACAGCCGGATCAGCCCCTGGATCATCAACGTGACGCCAATCGAGGCGATCAGCAGCGTCACCGGCTTGGCGCCGCGTTTCCTGAGCGGTGCGTAAAAGCCCTTGTCGATCCCGAGCGCCAGAATGGCGGCTAGCACCATGGCCAGGGGCAGGACGACAAAGCCCGTCGGGATCGGCGTCGCAATGCCCCAGGCGGCAAAGGCCGAGGCGAGCAGGAAGGCAATGAAGGCGCCGCCGGTCATCAGCTCGGAATGGGCGAAATGGGCAAAGCGCAGAATGCCGAAGATCAGCGTGATGCCGATGGCACCCAGCGCATAGATGCAACCCAGAACCAGGCCGGAAATGACCACCTGATTGATAAAGAAAATGATTTCGGTCACGGCTCAGCCCCCGAGGAAAGACTTGGCGACTTCGGGGTCGGCGATCAGCTCCGCCCCGGTGCCGGTATAGCGGTTCTGCCCGCCAGCGAGCACGAACCCTTTGGACGCAAAGGCCAGGGCCTGGCGTGCATTCTGCTCGACCATTAAGATGCCCACGCCCTCCTCATTGACGCGCTGGATAGTCTCGAAGATCTCGATCACATAGCGCGGCGACAGACCCGCAGAGGGCTCGTCCAGCATCAGGAGCTTGGGGCGGCTCATCAGCGCCCGGCCCATGGCCACCATCTGGCGTTGCCCGCCGGAGAGTTCCCCCGCCGGCTGGCGGCGCTTTTCGGCCAGCACCGGGAACATTTCATAGACCCATTGCATGGTCTCGGAAAAATCGTCCTTGCGGGTGAAGGCGCCCATTTCCAGATTTTCTTCAACACTCATCGAGGTGAAGACGTTCTTTTCCTGCGGCACGAAGCTCAGGCCCCTGGGCACCAGCCGGTCGGGCAGCGAATTGGCGACATTCTCGCCGCCGAATTCAATGGTGCCGCCGGTCACCTTGAGCAGGCCGAAAATGGCCTTGAGTGTGGTCGACTTGCCCGCGCCATTGGGGCCGACAATGACCCCGATGTCGCTCTTGTCGATGGCCATGTTGACGCCATTGAGGATGGGCGCGCCACCATAGCCGCCGACGACGTGCTTGAGTTCGATCAAAGCCATCTATTCGGCCTCCACCGGGGTGCCGAAATAGGCCTCGACAATGGCCGGATTGGCGCGGATTTCGGCCATTGGGCCCTCGGCGATCTTTTCGCCCTGCGCCATCACGATGACCGGATCGCAGAGCCGCCCGATCAGATCCATGTCGTGCTCGATGACAAAGAAGGTGTAGCCCAGCTCGCGGTTCATCCGCTCGATATTTGAGGCCAGGTCATTGAGCAGCGTCTTGTTGACGCCGGCCGCCACCTCGTCGAGCAGCACGATCCTTGCATCGACCATCATGGTGCGGCCCAGTTCGAGCAGCTTTTTCTGCCCGCCCGAGAGATTGCCAGCCAGCTCGTCGCGCACATGGCCGAGCTTCAAAAAATCGATGACGTCGAGCGCCTTCTTGCGCACCTCGGTCTCGCGGCTCCTGACCAGGCCAGGCCGGAACCAGGTATCGAGCAGATGTTCGCCCGGCTGGTCGCCCGGCACCATCATCAGGTTCTCCAGCGCCGTCATCTGCGAGAATTCATGCGCGATCTGGAAAGTGCGAAGCATGCCGATACCAAACAGCCGGTGCGGCGGCAGGCCGGTGACGTCTTCGCCATCGAAGATCACCTGGCCTTCATCGGGCACGATATTGCCGGCGACCATGTTGAATAGTGTGGATTTGCCCGCGCCATTGGGGCCGATCAGCCCGGTGATCGAGCCACGCCGAACCGAAAGCGAGCAATTGTTGACGGCGGTGAGACCGCCGAAATGTTTCGAGACGTTGCGAACGTCGATAACCAAGTCTGAGGACAAGTTGAATTTAGCCCCGGTTTCCTGAATGCCTGTGCGCCCGGTTAAATCCGGGCAATTTTGGGGCATCTGCTCACAAGAGCGCGGCAATATCAACCTTCTGCTAACCCTCAGACCGCCGCCAATACCGCGTCTGCTGTGGATTTGTTGTTGGCCAGGGGCACATCGTAAAGCGTGGCCAGGCGCGTCAGTGCTTTGACGTCCACATCATGGGGCTGCGCCGAGAGCGGATCGATGAAGAAGATCAGCACATCCAGCCGCCCCTCGCAGATCATGGCTCCAAGCTGCTGATCGCCCCCCAGCGGACCGCTTTTGAGCAGGCTGACGGCAAGTCCGGTTGCCGCCGTGATCCGGCTGCCGGTGGTGCCTGTGCCCCAGAGCTCGTGCTGTTCCAGCTTGTCCTTATGCGCTTCGGCCCAACGGCAGAGATCGTCCTTCTTGTCGTCGTGAGCCACCAGACCGATGCGCGCCATTGCAGATGCCCTTGTTGAATTCCGCTGGCGTCTTCATGCCCGCCAATGAGCAAAAGGGCAATGGAGGGCGCGGCTATCCTGCATGCCAATGGGCGGCCAGCGCGGTCTGGTCGTGATCGGGGAAGGCCGCGGTCTCCTCTGCCGGCTCTGCATCCGGCTTGAAGGCGGCGATCAGATCGGCAAAGGCATCTGTCGCCAGCAGCGCTTCGCGTACACCCTCCCGCGCCGCCTGGCTCTTTTTCTCATCCGCCTGCAGCGCAGCGCTGAGCCCAAGCGCTTGCGCGGCCATCGCATCAAGAGCGGCAAGCTGCGCCCGCGCTGCCTTGGCAGCGGGAGCGATAGACACCGAATCCGCGGCCGCCGTACCGTTCAGGCGCTCCAACGCAGCCTGCAGCGCGGCGACGCTGCGGGTCACCTCATCTTGCCGGCCGGCCGATTGCAGCCGATGCGCCCGAAACTGGCCGGACAGACGGCCAAGACCCGCAGACAACGCGCGCACGGCTTCGTCCTCGCCCTGGGCGGCCAGCAATTGCGCGCTCAGATGCAGCGCATCGAGCTGTTCGGCAAACCCATCCAGCGCCCCGGCATCCGCCTTTTGAGCAGAAAGCGCAGCCTCAAGCACCACCGCCGATTTGCGCACCCCGGCGCCCTTGCGCTGCACGGCCTTGTCAAGGCGCGCCGCCGCATCAAGGGCCGCACAAAGCTGCTCGGCGAGCGGGACCTGCCCGGCCAGCTTGTCGGCCAGCGCTGCGCCGATCCGGCCTTGCTCATCCCGCGCGGCGGTCAGTGCTGCAGCATGTGTCGCCATATCGGCAGCGACGCCGTGCATGGCTGTGCTCGACCCGTCGAGATCCGCGATAAGCGCCATCACCTTGTCGGCAAGCCGCTCGGCTCCAGCATAGAGCGGCGCCAGATCAGGGTCTATCGGCGCAGCGGCACCGTCATGCCTTTGGCCATCGGCTGCCAGTTCCAGGGTCTGACCGGCCTGTTGCACGGCCTGGCGCAAGCGCTGGCGCTGCACCTCGGCATTGTTAATTCCTTCCTCCCGCAACTTGGCGATATAGCCCGAGAGGCTGAGGTCAATGTCGAGCAGCACACCGGCCAGAAGCGTCGCCAGGCCTTCGGCAATCGCCTCGGCCACCCGCAGAACCCCCGCCTCGTCCGGCCGCCCGAACAGCCCCAACCCACCCCGCCGGGACTGCAGCGCCGCCGCCATGCCGTCCTGAATGACACCCTTGACCAGCGCATCGACGAGGCAGGCATAGCTGCCCACATGCCAGCGTGTCTCGAGCCCGATCCGGGCGTGGCGCAGCCCCATGCGCCGCGCCGCTTCGGCAAAGCCGGCATCGAACCGCCCCCCGGCCAGCGCCCGCCAATGCTCGGCCAGGCCTTCTCCATTGCTTTCAAGACGGTCGCGGCCATAGAGAAAGCGCGCGGCGCTGGGGCTCGTCGCCACCTGCGCGGTGAAGCGCTCAACAGCCATTTCGACATGGTGCTCGACCAGATCCGAAATCGGCGCCAGCCGGGCCTCCACGTCGCTGTCGAGCCCGACAAATGCGAGCCTTTGCCCAAGTGTGTCCTGCATCCCTGCCCTCGTCTGACCGCGCTGTTCGTCAGCACCGATCAGACCCCGGCGGGGTAAACATCATGGTTAACAAATCCCTAGCGGAGTTTACGTATGGGGCGGCATTAGGCCCTGACCGCAATGGCCTCGGCCACCAGCAAGGCAATACTTTGCTCGGGAAACGCGGCCCCCGGGCGGAGCCGCAGGAAACGCCCTTTCTTGAGATTGCCACCCTCCAGCAGACCTTCTGGATCTTCCAGCAAACGGCCATGCTCGAAATACAGCGCTACGCGATCCTCATAGGGGAAGACCGCGCAGACATGACCGGCCACAACATGCCGGAAATTGACCGAGCGCCAGCCCAGACGCACGGCGCCGGACAGCCCTGACATGGACCCGACAAGGTCCACCAGCCGACGGCTCAGCGCGCCGATATCCTCGGGGAGCGGCGCGATCAGACCCGCAAATTCAGCATCAAACTGCGCCAAAACATCCATACCGCTCAGCCCATCCTGTGACCGGGCGACACAATGGCCCGCATGGCTGACAGGCCTTGTCAGCAGCCTAGAAGGCTTCCCAGTCATGGGCCAGCGCCGTATTGCCCGCGCTGCGGGGTGCCGGGCGCGTTGCCGGCGCAGGGCTGGACGGCGTTTGCGGCCGTGGCAGTGATCTCGCGGTGTCCTCCACCCGGAACACATCCACGATCCGGTCAAGCTCGCTGGCCTGGGCCTCGGTCTGCTCGATGGCTGCATTGGTTTCTTCCACCAGCGCGGCATTGTGCTGGGTCATCTCGTCCATGGTCCGCACGGCCACGCTTACCTCTTCGAGCGCCTGCGATTGCTCGCTATTGGCCCGGGCAATGGTGTCGATCAGCCCCGCGCTCTCCTCGGCGCGGGTTTGGATATCGAGCAAGGTCTCGGCAGCGCGCGCCACCAATTGAGTGCCGTTGCGCACCTCGCCGGCACTGGCATCGATCAATTGCTTGACGTCGCTCGAAGCTTGGGCCGCGCTCTGCGCCAGGCGCCGCACTTCCACAGCGACCACGGCAAAACCCTTGCCGGCTTCGCCGGCCCGCGCCGCTTCTACCGACGCGTTGAGGGCCAGGAGATTGGTCTGAAAGGCGATATCGTCGATCATGCCGATAATGTTGGAAATCTTGCCCGACGAGGTTTCGATGGCGCCCATGGCCTGGGTCGCTTCGCCCATCACGGCGCCACCCTCCGTCGCGCTGCGCGACAATTGGCGGGCCGTGTCGCTGGCAGTTGCCGCCCGCTTGGCATTGTCCACCACCGCCGTGGACAGCTGCTCGACCGACGCGGAGGTCTGTTCAATAGTCGCCGCCTGCCGCGTGGTACGGTCGGCCAGATCATTGGCGCCGGAGAGGATTTCTCCCGTCGCTGTCTTGAGCGAGCGGGACGTCTGCTGCAATTGCCCGACGATCTCGGTCAGCCGTTCGGCCACCGCATTGGTGTCCTGTTTGATCTGGTCGAATTCGGGATCGAGGGTCTCGGTCACTCGGCTCGTGAGATTGCCCTGAGCCACATCGCGGAGCACCGCCCCGGTCGCGGCGACGGCCTTGTCGATCTTTGCGCGCGCAGCGTCATCGGCCTCTCGGGCATCGGCGGTCAGCTTCTCGAAGTAAGCACTGACACCGATGTCGACATCGAGCAGGATAGCCTTGAGCACCGCGACCAGCATTTCAGCCATCGCATCGGCATCAGCCAGAACATCTTCGGCATCGCGCGGCGTTGGTCGACCAAAGCGGCCTTTTTCGGGCGTGAGAGCTGCCGCCATGCTGTCGTGCACCAGGCCTCGCACCAGGGTTTCCATGATCAGGCCATAGCCGCCGATATGCCAGCGTGGCTCCAGCCCGATCATGGCATGGCGCAAACCAACCTTTGTGCTGGCCTCCATATAGGCCTCGTCCAGCTGCCCGGTGGCGATGGCCTGCCAATGACCGATCTGCTTGGATTTGGCGCGATCCATCTGAGGCTTGCCGTCAAAGAAGCGCGCCACTGCCGGAACGTCTGCGAGCTTGGCGTAGAACTTTGCCAGAGCAGGTTCAAGATGCGCTTCTATCAGCGACTGGGCCTGTGCCATGCCGGCCCGGGCCCCTGCATCCAGGCCGATAAAGTCTAGTCTTGATTGCAGACTTTCTGAAGTACGGGAAGCCATATGATTTACCTTAAGCGCTATTTGTCTAGACTTACCTTGGTCGAGACTCCCAAACCCTGACCTAGATCATCAGTCTGCAAGTTACGCCATTGTGGTAAACTTGTGGTAAATAAGTGCCTCGGAGGAATTTTAAGCCTCCACCCAGTCTCCACCCGCCACTTTAAGCAGGCGCGGCGCCGCCGGGCGCGCAGGCTCGGGCACCGACGCAAGTTGCCCGCTGCGGAATACCGCCACGATCCGGTCCAGCTCACCCGCCTGGGCCTCGGTCTGCTCGATGGCGGCATTGGTCTCTTCCACCAGCGCTGCATTGTGCTGGGTCATTTCGTCCATCTGCCGGACGGCCACGGCCACTTCTTCAAGCGCGCCGGACTGATCGCGATTGGCGGTCGCGATGGCGTCGATCAGCACCGCGCTTTCCTCCGCCCCGGCCAGAATGTCATGCAGGCGTTCAGCGGCCAGATTGACCAATTGCGCCCCGCTGCGCACCTCGCCTGCACTGGCTTCGATCAGCGCCTTGACGTCCGAGGAGGCGCTGGCCGCGCTCTGCGCCAGGCGTCGCACTTCCACGGCCACCACCGCAAAGCCCTTGCCGGCATCACCAGCCCGGGCAGCTTCCACCGAGGCATTGAGCGCCAGCAGATTGGTCTGGAAAGCAATGTCGTCAATCATGCCGATAATGTTGGAGATCTTGCTCGACGAAGTCTCGATCGCGGTCATGGCCTGGGTGGCATCATTCATCACCGCCCCGCCCTCGGTGGCGTTCTGCGACACCGAACGTGCCTTGTCACTGGCTGTCGCCGCGCGCTTGGCATTGTCCGCCACCGCACTCGACAATTGCTCCACCGCCGCCGAGGTTTCCTCGATCGTGGCCGCCTGTTTGGTGGTGCGCCCGGACAGATCATTGGCACCGGAGAGGATTTCCGCCGTGGCCGTGCGCAGGGCGCCCGAGGCCTGACGCAGGCCAGAAACGATGTCCTCAAGCTGCTCCAAAGAGGAATTGAAGGCCTGACGCAATTGTTCGTACTGGCCGGTAAACTGATGGTCGATCCGGCCGCCCAGATCGCCCTTGGCCATGCGCGCCAGGCTCGAGGTCAATTCGGCGATGATCCCCTCGGCGCGCTTGCGCTCGGAAATATCGGTGGCGAACTTGACCACCTTGACCACCCGTCCGGCGGCATCGAGCACCGGATTGTAGCTGGCCTGGATCCACACTTCCTTGCCATTCTTGCCGAAGCGCTGGAACTCGGCGGCCTCGAACTGCCCCGCCCGCAGGCGTTCCCAGAACTGGGCATATTCGCTGGTGCGCGCATAATCGGGGTCGCAGAACATGGAATGGTGCTGGCCCACGATCTCGTCCAGCCGGTAGCCGACCGTGGTCAGGAAATTCTCGTTGGCTTCAATGATCGTGCCATCAAGGTTGAAGGCAATTACCGCCTGGACCCGGGAGATGGCCTCGATCTGCGCCGCCAGATCGGCTGATCGCTGTGTCTGCTCGGTAATGTCGGTGGCGAACTTGATGACCTTGATCGGCTTGCCGGCAGCGTCGAACACCGGGTTGTAGCTGGCCTGGATCCAGACTTCCCGCCCACCCTTGGCGAAGCGCTGAAAGGCTGCCGACTTGAACTGGCCCTCGGCCAGATCGGCCCAGAAGCTCTTATATTCCGCGCTCTTGGCATAGTCCGGATCGCAGAACATGGAATGATGCCGGCCCACGATTTCGTCCAGCCCATATCCCACCGCACCCAGAAAATTCTCGTTGGCCGTGATGATCGTGCCATCGAGCGCGAATTCGATCACCGCCTGGCTGCGCGAGATCGCCGCAACCTTTGCCGCATTGTCACGATGGCTTCTGCCAAAGGAGATCCCAACCATGTCTGCCTCTCAACCCCCACCACCCAAACCGCAACAGGGTGGCCTCGCTTTCAAGGCTGCTACTGGAAAGTTAACAAAACCATCATTTGAACTGTAATGATTCGCCCTATTGCAACGTTCTTATGAAATAATGCTGTCGCGCCAATCAACTTGTCAGACAAATACAGAATGCCACGCACGGAGAAATACCAATATGCCTGTTTTATTGGCAGAAGGCATTGAGGGAATACTTGAAATATTGATCCTCCGAGGCAACAAGGCCGGCGTTCATTGCTGAACACCGGCCCTGGTCAGATCGTCATTTGTGCGCCTCAGAACTCGTCCCAGTCAGCCGAGATGGCGGCATTGCCCTGGCTGAGATAGGCGCTGGCGGCTTGCTGCACCTTCTTCGCCGGAAGCGGGCGCGATGTGGCGGGCCGTGTGGCCTTGTGGGCGACTGGCGCCAGGCTGACCGCGTCCTCAGCGGCATCGGTCTTGAACACGGCCACGATCCGGTCGAGTTCGCTGGCCTGGGCCTCGGTTTGCTCGATGGCCGCATTGGTCTCTTCCACCAGAGCCGCATTGTGCTGGGTCATCTCGTCCATCTGGCGGACGGCCACCGTGACCTCCTCGATGGCCGAGGCCTGTTCGCGGCTGTCCCGGGCAATGCCTTCCATCAGGCTCGAATTGGACTTGGCCGCCTCGAGCATGGCTGCAAGCTTGGCCGCCGCATCGGCCACCAACTTGGTGCCCGCGCCCACCTCGCCCGAGGAGGTCTCGATCAGCGCCTTGACGTCCGAGGAGGCGCTGGCCGCGCTCTGGGCCAGGCGCCGCACTTCCACGGCAACCACGGCAAAGCCCTTGCCGGCATCCCCCGCCCGCGCCGCTTCAACCGAGGCGTTGAGCGCCAGCAGATTGGTCTGGAAGGCGATATCGTCAATCAGCCCGATAATATTGGAGATCTTGGACGAGGACGTGGTGATCCGCTCCATCGCTTCGGTTGCCTGGCTCATCACCACGCCACCTTCCTCCGCCGTCTGGCTGACGGTCTGGGCAATGGCATTGGCATCGCGTGCCCTATCGGCATTCTGCAGCACCGTGGTAGCGAGCTGCTCCATGGCCGCCGAGGTTTCCTCGATGGTTGCGGCCTGCTTGGTGGTCCGTTCGGACAGGTCATTGGCGCCCGAAAGAATCTCACCGGTCGCGGTCTTGAGCGTGCGCGAGGTGGTCTTGAGCCCGCTCACCACACCCGACAGCGTTTCGGCCACGGTGTTGGTATTGTGCTGAAGCTGGGCAAAGGCACCCTTGTAGTCGCCTTCCATGCGCAGCGTCAGGTCAGTGCGGGCCAGGGCCTCGAGCACCTTGCCCGTTTCGTTGACACCTTGATCGACTGTCTCGACCAGCGAGTTGACTGAGCCGGCCAGGCTGTTGAGCTCGGCATCTGGGAAGCTGGCATTGACCCGCTTGGTGAAGTCACCGGTAATGGCAGCATCCACCACCTCACCGAAGGCGAGCTGTAATTCGCTCATCATCGCCTGGCGCGCCTGCTGGTCGGCAATGATACGGGCCGCTTCCGCTTCGGTCATCTGGCTGATCCGAAGCCCGTTTTCGCGGAACACGTCCACGGCCCGGGCCATGCCACCGATTTCGTCCTTCTGGGACTGGTGGGGGACCTCGACATCATATTTGCCTTCGGCCAGCACACCCATCAGATCGGTCATCCGGCGGATCGGCCTGGCAATGACGCCCGCACCAATCCACACGGCAGCCACGATGCCCACCAGCAGCACGGCGGCGACGACCAGCGCCATGTTCCGCATGCTGTCGACCCCGGCATAGATGGTCGCGGCCGGGACTTGCATGATCATCGTCCAGCGATCATCCACACCGCTGAATGCCAGTGGCGTGGTGACGACGAACTGGGTGGTCCCGTTGGCATCTACATAGGTGGTGCCTTGCTGCATCAGCGTTTCGTTGAGCAACGCATTGGCCACTTCGGGCTGCAATGGTTGGCCCACAAGCGCGGGATCGGGACTGGCGATCCAGGTATTGGCGTTGCTGACCAGTTCAACCGAACCGACGCCGAAGGGCCGGAGCTGGCCGATGACGCCCGCAATGGTGTCCAATGTCAGATCCGATGTGACAATACCGGCCGGTGCGCCATTCTTGTGCACCACGGCGCTGATGGTGGTGAGCAACACGTCCACGCCATTGATCGGATAGGGATAAGGCGGGGTCAGAACAGTGCGATCCTCGCGTATCGGCAGATCGTACCAGCCCTCGGTTCCCGCCTCGGGCGACATGTCGAGCTGCTCGACCAGGACGTTCCCGTCCTGCTGGGTGAAATAGGGCACCATGCGGCCGGTTTCATCCGAATAGGGGTGGCCAACGAACATTTCGTCCAGACCATCCACCGCATTGGGTTCGAAGGCCGCCGTCATACCCACAACGGACGGCCGCGACTGCAATGCCCGGGTCACGACGCGTCCGATCTCGTCGCGGTCGGCGGGGCCCTCGATCAGGCCCTCCACAACGGCCGCCGTGGTCAAGGTATGGGTCACAACATTGCCCATCTGGCCACTGGCCAACTGGCTATATTGGCCCAACAGGGCCCGGGCCCGCTCTTCGGCTTCCGCGCCAGCGGTCTGGTACATCAGATAGAGGCCACCGGCGATCAGGCCGCCCATGGCCACCACGAAAAGAAGACCGGCCCCCAGGACCAGCTTGATCTGAATGGACAGGTCGCGAAATTTCATCTGCTCGTTAGCCCCGCTAGGCGTGCCTTCTGGCCGCCGGAATGCCTGCGCGTCGCTCATGCAAACCCGGTTCCGCCCGGAAGCGGTCAGGGCCTGCCTGCATCTGAAAAGACTTGCGACGCCTTTCGACTGAAATCCGGCCACATTGCCGGATGGTGTTTTCTAAGTCTGCGTCCAACACCAGAAATACCGCGCTCACGTTAAGAGGCGGTAAAGCAATCGATCAGTGTTCTGGGGAAATAAAAACTGGGCGCCGGGCGCCCCCTTGACTCAAGCCTTGGTGCCCAGGGCTCAGAACTCATCCCAATCGGCTGCGATGGCGGCATTGCCCTGGCTGAGATAGGCCTTGGCGGCCTTCTGGCTGGCCTTGGCCGGCGCCGGATGCTCCTGACGCGGAGCCGTTGCCGGGGCCGCCATCAGGTCCACGCCGGCCTGATCGATGGCGAAAATGTCCACGATCCGGTCGAGCTCGCTCGCCTGGGCTTCGGTCTGCTCGATCGCGGCATTGGTTTCTTCCACCAGCGCCGCATTGTGCTGGGTCATCTCGTCCATGGTCCGCACGGCTGCGGTCACTTCCTCAATGGAGGTC
>JAVJRP010000011.1:0-1890 GCA_040218355.1 Devosia sp.
GACCTCCATTGAGGAAGTGACCGCAGCCGTGCGGACCATGGACGAGATGACCCAGCACAATGCGGCGCTGGTGGAAGAAACCAATGCCGCGATCGAGCAGACCGAAGCCCAGGCGAGCGAGCTCGACCGGATCGTGGACATCTTTGCTATCGAGCAATCGGGCCTGGAGCGGTCCGCCGCGCCTGCTCCCGCACCGCGCCGCGACGCGGCGCCGGCGTCCCGCAGCGCCCCACAGGCTGCCAAGACCTATCTCAGCCAGGGCAATGCAGCCATCTCCGCAGATTGGGACGAATTTTAAACACCTGCCAATGCACAAAAATAAGGCGGCCTGCTGCAGCGGGCCGCCTCGTTATTGCATCAACAATACTCAGTTAATCCCCAACGGCTAGGATTTCTTCCAATAATTTCGCCGGATTCGCTGGGAATTCGCGCCAGTTCTTTGGGGTCATCGTGATGATGAATTCAGCAAAACGCCTGCTGGGAAATATACGGATCACCACAGCCATTGCGGCCCTGGTCATTGTTTCGATCCTGTTGTCCGTTGCTGTGGTTTCCGCCGCCATCTATGTCAGCTTGGGTTCGACGCTGCGCGCACAGGCGTCAGAACAACAGGCGTCTAACCTCAAGACCGCTGCCACGGTGCTGGCCAGCAATTTGCCAGGCGCCGATGTGAAGTGGAACGAGGATGGATCGCTGCAAAGCATCTCAACCTTTGCCATGCCGCGTCAGTTTCTCAATCACGACATCATCGATTCCATCGCCCGGCTGACCGGGGAGACGGCGACGATCTTCGGTTGGGATGAGGCCAACCAGGACTTTGTGCGCATGACCACCAATATCGTGGGCGCGGATGGCGAGCGCATCGTGGGCACGCCGTTGGGACAGAGCAGCGCGGCCTATGCCTCGGTGATGAATGGCGAACTCTATTTGGGTGAAGCGCTGATCCAGGGCAAAGCCTACTACACGGCCTACCAGCCCATTCTCAGTGCTGCCGGTGTGCCCATGGGCGTGCTCTATGTCGGTGTCGACAAGGCCCGCGTCGAAGGTGTGGTGACCGGCATCCTGGTCCTCCTGACGGTCGTCGGTGGGGGCGCGCTGCTGGTGCTGGGGGTTGCGGGCCTGTTCATCTCGCGTGGGCTCATGGCGCCGGTGCCGCGCCTGGCCAAGACAATGAAGAGCATTGCGGAGGGCGAATTCGACTCCGAAGTGCCCTATGTGACCCGGCAGAACGAAATCGGCGCGATGGCTCGTGCTGTTGAAGTTTTCCGTGAGAACGGATTGCGGGTGAGCCAGATGACGGAGGCTGAAGCGGCACGCATCGTGGCGGACGAGGAGAAGCGCCGGCTGATGATGACCGAGCTGCAGGCTGCCTTTGGCGAGGTGGTGGACGCCGCCGTTTCGGGCGACTTCACCAAGCGCGTGCATGCCCAGTTCCCCGATGCCGAGCTCAACAGCCTGGCGGGATCGGTCAACAACCTGGTCGAGACCTTTGATCGCAGCGTGGCCGAAGTGGGCGAGGTGCTTGGCGCCATGGCCAATACGGACCTGACGCGACGCATGACCGGGCAGTATGAGGGCGCCTTTGCCAAGCTCAAATCCGACATCAATGCGGTGGGCGAGAAGTTGACCGAAGTGGTCATGCAGTTGCGCCGCACCTCCGGTTCGCTCAAATCGGCGACAGGTGAAATCCTGTCGGGCGCCAATGACCTGTCCGAACGCACCACCAAGCAGGCGGCGACCATCGAGGAAACCTCGGCCGCCATGGAGCAGCTTGCCTCGACCGTGCTGAGCAATGCCGAGCGGGCCAAGCAGGCCAGCGCCAGCGCCTCCCAGGTGACCCGCACCGCCGAAGAAGGCGGGCAGGTGATGGATGCGGCCAATGACGCCATG
>JAVJRP010000013.1:0-6370 GCA_040218355.1 Devosia sp.
CGAGCGGGATAACCCCGAATGGCGCGATCTCTGGGACGAGATCGCCAAGTAAAGAGCCCTCGGGTCAAGCCCGAGGGTGACGCGCGGTGGGTGGGAAGCGGCCGGTTTCAAGGGCGGCGCTTGGCAGCACCCATGTCCGATAAGGGGTCGGCAACTGACCATCCGCTTTGCCCCGTTCTGGCCGCCCCACAGACTGTCACCCCGGGCTTGACCCGGGGCCCATCCTGAGATGGCGAGGCGGACACAACACGCGCGCGGCACACTTGGCATCACCTCAAGATGGGCCCCGGCTTTCGCCGGGGTGACAGCTGGTGGTTGAGGTCGTTGCCGTGGCTTGTTTCAGGCATGTGCTTCGATAGCCATGTTGACCGCAATGGGGTCGACTCCTGCCGCCGCCAAATAAATATCGCCGCCTCCAAAACCGGACTGCAGCGAACTTTTGCGGGGGGAGCCGGTTGGGTGCTGGGTCGCTCCAGTGCCTGCCTGCTCGTTGGGCCACCTTGCGACGAGCGATCAATAGGGGCCACGACAGCAGGAGAAACCCGCTTCGATCTGTCCCAAAAGGGCAAATCTCTCCGGTGGAGAGATTTGAAGTGAGAAGGCCGTGAGAGCTACGCTCGAACGGCGAGAGGCGGCGACGTCTCTATTTACTTCAGTTTACTGAGACGCACGCGCCTCGGGATACGTCCATTTCCAAACCCGGAGACCGCGCGGTCATCCGGCGCTTCGGCATGCCATCGCGCAGCGCGGAACGCTCTTTGACATGCGCCATGACAGAGGGCAGCGACCCTGCCCGCTATTCCTCGATGGGCTGGAACATCGCGTTGAGTTCGCTGACGATCTGGTCGATCGGCGCCACCGAGTCGGGCAGCATTTGCGGTTCCTCCGGTGCCACCGCCAGATAGGGCACGCCGCTGGGGAAGGCACCGAAGCGCTGGAAAAAGCCCACCATGTCGTCCAGCACCGGCATGCGCCAGCGCCACAGGGCGCCCATGGCCAGCACCGGCTCCATATGCCCGAACCCGTCATAATACTGGCTGGTGACCCACACGCCCTGCGCCCGCAGCCGCTCGGCAAAGCGTTCCGTGTTCTGCACGCGCACGATCGGGTCGGTGGTGCCGGTGGCCAGATACATTGGCGGGGCTTCGGCGGTGATCAGATTGATCGGCTGGGTCCCCTGCGGATTGGGCGCCTCGCCAAACACCTCGCGCACTTCATTATATTCAAAGGGGTAGAAGTCATAAGGCCCCGACAGCGCCGCAACCGCCAGGATCGGCATGGTGACGCCATATTCGGCGCGGAACGAGGGATCGAGCGCCTGCATCACGGCGTTGTAGGCGCCTGCGGAGTGCCCGGCCAGGAACAGCCGGTTCGGGTCGCCGCCATAATTGGCGATATTGTCCTGCACCCAGCGCAGGGCGCGGGCGCCATCCTCGAGAAAATCGGGATAACGCACCTCGGGATAAAGCCGGTAATCGGCAATCACCGTGACGAAACCGCGCGAGGCCAGAGCGCGGCCCACAAATTCATATTCCCCGCGCTCGCCCCGGCTCCAGCCGCCGCCATAGATGAAGAACACCACCGGCGCCGGCGCCCCCCGCTCTTCGGGCGCATAGACATCGAGCTTGGTGCGCACCCCATCGGCATAGGCAATCCCGTCGCCCACCTTGGATGTCCCCCCATCCATGGCGGCGGGGATGTTGAACGGATCCATGATAGAAACCGCCTGGGCCACATTGGGCAGCAGCAGGGCGGCCACGGTCAGGGCGGCAAGCAGGGAGCGAAGCAAGGGCATCGGAAATCAATCAGGTCTGTTGGAAAGACAAAGCCGGGTGTGTGCGCTGAAAAACCGGGGATATTGTGGCGCGCACCCATCTGCCGGACTTGTGATCGGAGGGAGCCAGAATGGGCGAGGGCAGGCGCGCCGGTCCTCCGGTCGCTGGCCTGCCCTCTACTTAAGCGGGAAAACTTTGCGCCCAGTTCGTTAACAGCCTGTTAACGCCGTTCTCAGCGTTTCAACCGCTCCAGCAGCAGCCCCGAAACATGGCCATCGGCCGGCCAACCGCGCGCCTGCTGATAGGCAATCACCCCGGCGCGGGTCTTGGGGCCGACCACCCCATCGGCCGTGCCGACATCAAATCCGGCCCGTCCGAGCAGGGTCTGCACTTCGGCCCGCTGCGCCTTGTTGAGCGCATAATCACCGGCAGGCCAGGGCGTCACGAAACTGCCGGCGCCCAGGATGCGGTCGGCCAGATGACCCACTGCCAGGGCATAGCTGTCCGAATTGTTGTAGCGCTTGATCACATCGAAATTTGGCAGCAGCAAAAAGGCCGGGCCGCTGGCCCCCGCCGGCATATAGAGCCGGGCCATGTCGCCGGGGCGCGGAAAGGCACTGCCCGAAGCCCGGCTGATGCCCATGGCCTGCCATTGGCTCAGCGGCGCCTTGCCCATGTTCCGGGCTGCGGCGAAATTGAACCCCTGCGGCAGCTTGACCTCATAGCCCCAGGTTTCACCCGGCCGCCAGTCAAAGCTCTTGAGATAATTGGCGGTCGAGCCAAGCGCATCGGGCACCGAATTCCAGATATCCTTGCGCCCGTCGCCATTGTAGTCGACCGCATAGCGCATAAAGCTCGACGGCATGAACTGGGTATGCCCCATCGCTCCGGCCCAGGAGCCGACCATGGCATTGGGCGCGATATGCCCGTCCGAGACAATGCGCAACGCCGTGACCAGTTCGGAGCGGAAGAAACTGGCGCGATAACCCTTCTCGGTCAGCGTGGCCAGCGCATGAATGGTGTTGTTGCCCCCCATGAAGCTGCCGAAATTGGTTTCCATGCCCCAGATGGCGAGCACGATTTCGGGCTGCACCCCATAGCGCTGCTCCGCACCGGCCAACGTTTGCGCCCATTCCCCGCGCATGGCCTGGCCCTTGGCGGCCTGCGAGGCGGTGACGCGCTTGTCGACATATTGCTGCACGGTCTGGGTGAACTCGGGCTGCTTCTGTGTCAGCTCGATCACCTGGGGGATTGGATTGTAGCTGGCAAAAGCGGCCTCGAATGCCTGCCGGCTCACCCCGGCCCGTTGCGCCTCGGGCCAGAGATCGCGCACGAAGCTGGCGCTATTGCCCTGGGCTGGCCCCACAAGGGCGAGGCCAGCCAGGACGGCGCTCATCAGCAGGCGAAGAAAATTGGAAGAACCACCGGATCGGATCATCTCGGGCCTCGTGCATACGCGGTAACAGGAAGTCACGAACGCACCGGTCTCACCGGGCGCGCGTATCAAAGCATTAACGCACCCGATTAAGATGACCTTAAGGCAAACCGCCTCCGCCGATCACATCGCTGTCAGTCCGCGCTGTCTTCGCTCTGGTCCTCGACGCGACCGGCCGGCGGTGGCGATTTGGATGCGCCGCCGCTGCCTGTCGCAGGAACATAGGTGACATGCGGATAGGGAATCTCGACGCCCTTTTCTGCAAACACCAGCTTGACGAACTCGTTGTAGCGGCGCCCCACGCCCCACTGTTTGCCCGGCAGGGTCTTGATGCGGGCCCGCATGGTGATCGCCGAGTCGCCGAACGCAGTCACGCCCTGCATGTCCAGCTCGTCCAGGATATCGTCCTTGTGCTCGGTCTCCATCAGCCGCTCGAACGCCTCCTGCATGGCCGCCTTGACCACGTCGATATCGCTGTCATAGGCCACCCCGATCTCCGCGACATGATAAGAGAAGCCACGCATCATATTACTGACCTGATCGACCGAAGAGAACGGGATCAGGTGCACCGTGCCGGACAGGTCACGAATGGTCACCGACCGTATGGTGAGCTTTTCCACCACGCCCGTCCAGCTGCCCACGGCAACCACATCGCCCTCGTTCATGATGTTCTCGAACTGGATGAAAATGCCGGTGATGATGTCCTGCACCAGCTTCTGCGCACCAAAACCGATGGCCAGGCCAACCACGCCTGCGCCAGCCAGCAGCGGCGCGATATTAACCCCGATCTGGGCCAGGGCCAGCATCGATCCAAACACCACAAGGGCGATGGTAAAGGCGTTCTTGAACAGGTTGAGCAGCGTCTTTTCGCGCGAGGTCGGCACCTTGCCGAAATTGGCATTAAGCCGAAATTCGACCCAGGACGCCACCACCACGTAGAGCACGATGGCCGCAAGGATGATCAGGGCGGCCGAGACCACCGATCCGGCGACCGTCAGCCCCTCGTCACTGCCGATCCAGGCGGCAAAATCAAACAGCGCCCAGGCCTGGCCGATGGCCACCACCACCCCGGCGATCACCACCCAACGCACCACACGCATCACCGCCGGCACAAAGGATTTGAGCCGCGCTTCAAGCAATGGCAGGCGCTGGCGCACATCATCGGGCAGGCTCAGTCCCGCGCTGACAAAGCGGGTGATGAACCCAACGATCAATGACCCGATCAGAATAGCCAGGGCCGACTGTACGGTGGCGCTGAGCATGAAGGGCAGCGCCGTCTCGGGATTGGCGAACCACACCACCAGCAGCGCCAGCAGATAGGCAATGACCAGCACGTGCCATTGCCGCCCGATTGTCGCCAACAGGCGTCCCAGCCCGTCATTATCCCGCTTGGCACTGATCTCGGCCAGCCAGTCGCGCACATCATCCTTGTTCTGCAAGGTGATGATGACACCGATGGTCACTGCCGTGGCCATCGCCAGCACCTGCACGGCGCCCCCGGCTGGTCGCGATACCAGGCCGCTCAGCATAGGCGCGACGAACATAAAGGCGTAACCCAGCAGCGAAATGATCCGCGCGCTCCAGAACGACCAATAGGCCGCATTGGTATCGGCCAATGGCAGGAAGCGCAGCGCCGGAAAACGCGGCATCAAAACCAAACGAACCGCCAGCTTGATCATTTCGACCACGACAAAGGCATTGAGCAGCAGGGACTGGTTGATCCCCATAGTCCCGCGCGAGGTGGTGCCAAAATTCAGCGCCAAAACGTAGCCCAGCCCCCAGGCCAGAAGGATGCTGGCCGCGTCGACTAACCCCACACCCAACAGCGCCGCCAGGCGCGCCAGCACACCCCGCCCTGAAACGCGCGCGGCGATGCCATGCCCCAGCCCATTGGCAATAAGCCGTAGAACAAAGAAACTGCCGAACAGAGCCAGGATCAACAGGCCAATATTGACCGCAAATTCACGCAGTGCCGCACTATCAGCGCTCAACGAGCCACTGAACAACGCCTGGAGATTGGAAAATGCCGTACCGATGGAACGCACCGAGGTGGCAGCGCCTTCCGCCACGCTCTGCGTGTATTCGGCCAATTGCCGCGCGACGCTCATTTCCGGCGCCGCGGCTTGCTTGGCCTGCGCCCCATCGGTCTCTGGCGCGGCCTGCTGCAGCCGCTCGATCAATGCGGCGCGTGCCGTGTCGTCTTCCAGAATGCGGATCAGGTCATCGACGGCAGCCGAACTGGCCTCGGGGTCTGCGCTCTCCTCGCCCTGCGTGGTCGAGCCACCTGTCAAAAAATCCTGCGCAGTGGCGGGAAAGACCAGAAGCAAAGACAGAAAAAGAATGCGGATCAGCAACATGCGGCTCATTTGGCTGGCGGAAATGTTGGCGCCAGCATGGCCTTTGCGGCCACAAGGTCAACCCCTCCACCGCTCACGCTTTGCGTCAGCCAATCCCATTACGCCGCAAGCACGGCCGCCAGGCTCTTGAGGAAGGCTTTGCCATCGGCCAGAACGGCCTGCGCCGAACCGGTGGTGTCCCTGTGATCGCTATCCGCCTCCTCGCCTACACGCTCCAGCAACGCCAGGCGACGCTGATGCAGGTCAGCCGGAATGTCGAGGCTGGCAGCCGTAACAAGGGCTTGCCGCAATTCCTGAAGCAGCAGCAATTGGGAGAACCGCGCATAAAGCCGCCGGGCAATTGCCGTATCCCGCCGCCAGTTTTCGCCTGCAAAAGCTGCACTTGCGCGCTGCCCCGCGCCCAGACAGTCAAAAGCGTCACAGCCGCCATACCCCAGATCTTCCAGCCGCTCATGAATGCGGCAGCGGAAGTCATCGGCCAGATACTGGCATGGTTGGCCGGCCAGTTTGTCATGTCCGAACTGGTTCGAGCGCTCAAAGGACAGCGCGGTGCAGCAAAGGCCAAAACACTTGCTGCAATCGGCGGAAAACGCGGTCTCGTCCATGCTGCACCTGTGGGCCTGGGTTCGAGGGGCTCTTGATCAGCTTGTTCCGAATACGACAAAGCCCCCGCTTTTGCGGGGGCTTTTGTTGGTTTTGGCTTGTGATGAGACTGTGTGTTTTTGGCAGACCTTGCAGTGACCTACTCTCCCAAGTCTTGAGACTTAGTACCATTGGCGCGGAGGGATTTGACGGTCGAGTTC
>JAVJRP010000019.1:0-55442 GCA_040218355.1 Devosia sp.
GGGACGAGATCGCCAAGTAAAGAGCCCTCGGGTCAAGCCCGAGGGTGACGCGCGGTGGGTGGGAAGCGGCCGGTTTCAAGGGCGGCGCTTGGCAGCACCCATGTCCGATAAGGGGTCGGAAACTGACCATCCGCTTTGCCTGGTTCTGTCCACCCCACCGACTGTCCCCCCGGGCCTGACCCGGGGCCCACCCTGAGATGCTTTCCAACTTACCACCAGAAGTGATCTGCGCCGGACCTCAAGATGGGTCCCGGCCGGAGTTTATCCTCGGGCGCGCCGCGACCCGGGGGCCGGGGTGACATTCGGCAGGTTTGATTGGGATCGGGCAAAAAAGTAATCCCCGTCTCAAAATCCTCCCCCATAATTCCCCCATCTCTCCCGCGATGGGCGGACTGCAGCGAACAGTTGCGGGAGGAGCCGGTGAGACTGGATTCGCTCCAGGGCTCGCCTGCCAGTCGGGTCACCTTGCGACGAGCGATCAATAGGGGCCACGACGGCAGGAGAAACCCGGTATCCCGAGGCGGCGACGTCTCTATTACTTAGTTTTACTGAGACGCACGCGCCTCGGGATACGTCCACTTCAAAACCGGAGGCCTCTGGCCGACCGGCCTTTCGGCATGCCTTCACGCATCGCGGAACGCTCTTTGACACTTCGAGATGTCCCACCGGGCCGGGCGCGCCAGTGGCGGGACTGGGGGTAAGAACGCCACGAAAGCTGGGCTTGAGTGGCCGGTGGCACCCCCTCCGCCCAGACGCGCCTTGAACCGCCGCGCGCATCGGGTTACGGCACTCACGGTGCTGCCATAATCGAACGGCATGCCGGTCGGCCTCACGGAGACAGAGCCTTGCCCTTCCCCAATATCGACCCCATTGCCATTGCCATCGGCCCCATCGCCATTCGCTGGTATGCGCTGGCCTATCTGTTCGGGGTCATTCTGGGCGCGGGCTATGGCTATCTGCTGTTGCGCAATCAGCGCCTCTGGTATCGCGGCGCGCCGCCCTTTCCGGCCAAGGACATCTGGGACTTCGCCTTCTGGACCATGCTGTCCATCGTCATTGGCGGGCGCGTGGGCTATGTGCTGTTCTACAACCTGCCCTATTACCTGGAAAACCCGGCCCAGATCATCAACACGCTCGATGGCGGCATGTCCTATCATGGCGGCATGCTCGGCCTGATGCTGGCGGCGATCCTGTTTACCCGTTCAAAGGGCGGCAACTGGCTCTCCAGCCTGGACCTGCTCGGCGCCGTCGCCACCATCGGCATCCTGCTCGGGCGCCTGGCCAATTTCATCAATGCCGAGCTCTATGGCGCCCCCACCGATGCGCCCTGGGGCGTCGTCTTCCCCACCGATCCGCTGCAGCTCGCCCGTCACCCCAGCCAGCTTTATGAAGCCGCACTCGAGGGCCTGCTGCTCTTCCTCGTCATTCGCGTCGCCACCCATGTGTTCTACGCGCTCAGGAAGCCCGGCCTCGTCGCCGGCATTTTCGCCATCGGCTATGCCCTCTCGCGCATCGCGGTCGAGTTCGTCCGCCTGCCCGATGTGCAGCTCGGCTATCTCTATGGCGGCTGGCTCACCATGGGCCAGGTGCTTAGCCTCCCCATCCTCCTGGGCGGCCTGATCCTTGTCATCCATGCGGCCACCCGCCGCGAAAACCCGTTGCGCCCATGATTGATAAGCCCACCCAAACCAAGCTCGACAGCCTGACGCTGGAACAGCAGATCGATTTGCAGATCGCCACCTCCGGCCCGATCTCGGTCGCCACCTATATGGGCCTCTGCCTCACCCACCCGTCCAAGGGCTATTACCGCGCCGCCGAACCGCTCGGCGCCAAGGGCGATTTCGTCACCGCGCCGGAAATATCCCAGATGTTCGGCGAGCTGATCGGCTTCTGGCTGGTCAACCTCTGGCAGCAGATGGATGAGCCCAAGGCCTTCACCCTGCTCGAACTTGGCCCCGGCCGCGGCACGCTGATGGCCGATATGCTGCGCGTCGCCTGCCGCGCCCCCGGCTTCCGCGATGCCTTGCAGCTTCGCCTGTTCGAAACCAGCCCCGTGCTGATGTCTGAGCAAAAGGCCAGGCTCGAGGTCTATGAGCCCAAATGGCTGCAGGATTTCGAGAGCTTTGACGACGGCCCCGTGCTCATCATCGCCAATGAATTCTTCGACGCCCTGCCCATCCGCCAGTTCGTCCGCAAAGAAAAGGGCTGGCACGAGCGCCAGATTGGCCTCAAGGACGGCAAGCGCGCCTTCGGCCTCTCGCCCACGCCCATTCCACCTGCCGCCATGCCCGATGCGGTCGCCAATGCCGCGCCCGACACCATGCTCGAAGTCTGCTTCGCTGCTGCCGAAGTGCTCACCCGCCTGGGCAAGGTAATCGGCCAGCAGGGCGGCGCCCTCCTCGCCATTGACTATGGCTATGGCACCACCCAGACCGGCGACACCCTCCAGGGCGTCCGCCGCCACGCCTTTGCCGATGTGCTCGAGGCCCCCGGCGAAACCGATATTTCCGCCCATGTCGATTTCGGCGCCCTGGGCAATGTCGCCCGCGCCGCCGGCCTCGCCACCCAGCCTCTGGCCAACCAGGGCGATTTCCTCACCCGCCTCGGCATTGGCGAGCGCGCCGCCGCGCTCTCCGGCGCCAATCCCGCCTCGGCCGACGACATTCGCACCGCCCACGACCGGCTGGTAGGGCCCGACCAGATGGGCACTTTGTTCAAGGTGTTCTGCGCCCGCAGCCCCGGATTGCAGCCACCCGGCTTTGCACCATGACCGCGCCGCACGAACTGGCCCCGGCCCTCGCCGCCATCCCGACGATCCGCCACGGCTTCTTCGGCCGGGCCGGCGGCGTCTCCACCGGCGAATATGCCGGGCTCAATGTCTCGCTCGCCATGGGTGATGAGCCCGCCCATGTCGAGGCCAATCGCCAGATCGTCGCCGGCACCATCGGCCTCGGCCCGCTCAATATCCTCAAGCAAACCCACTCCACCCGCGTCCAGACCCTCACCGGTCCCATCGCCCCCGGCAGTATTGATGCCGACGCCCTGGTCACCGCCACACGGGGCCTCACCTTGGGCATCCTCACCGCCGATTGCACGCCGATCCTGTTTGCCGATCCGCAGGCCGGCGTCATCGGCGCGGCCCATGCCGGCTGGCGCGGCGCGGCCGAAGGCATTGCCCTCAACACCATTGCCGCCATGGTGGCTTTGGGCGCCGACCCGGTCCGCATCCGCGCCGCCGTCGGCCCAACCATTTCCGGCCCCAACTACGAAGTGGGCGATCAGTTCCGCGCCGATCTCCTCGCCATCACCCCCGATGGGGCGCCGTTCTTCACCACGCCCGCCGGCGGAAAGCCGCATTTCGACCTGCCCGGCTTCGTCCAAGCCCAATTGCGCGCCGCCGGCATCGGCCCGGTCGAGGACCTTGGCATCTGCACCTATGCCGCCCCTGAGCGCTATTTCTCCCACCGCTATGCTACCCACCAGCAGACCAAAACCGGCCGCCAGATCGCTGTCATCGCAATGACATGAGGTTTATTTACCGCTAAGCCCAAAGTGCCGTTGTCACGCCGGACACTTGCCGCTAAAGCTGCCCGCGAAACTGGAAGGTCCCACTCCCGAGGGACCGGTTGAGACAGGATCGCGTCCATGAAGCTGGTGACCGGCAATTCCAACCGACCTCTGGCCCAGGCCGTCGCCAGCTACCTCGAACTTCCCCTGACAGACTGCACGGTGAAACGCTTCGCCGACAAGGAAGTCTATGTCGAGGTGCACGAAAATGTCCGCGGCGAGGATGTCTTCATCCTCCAGTCGACCAGCTATCCGGCCAATGACAATCTGATGGAGCTGCTGATCATCGCCGATGCGCTGCGCCGCTCCTCCGCCCGCCGCATTACCGCCGTCCTGCCCTATTTCGGCTACGCCCGGCAGGACCGCAAATCAGCCCCCCGCACGCCGATCTCGGCCAAGCTGGTCTCCAATCTGATCACCGAAGCCGGCGCCAACCGCGTCCTCACCCTTGATCTGCACGCCGCCCAGATCCAGGGCTTTTTCGATATCCCCACCGACAACCTGACCGCTGCCCCCGTCATGGTGCGCGATATCCGCGACAACTATGACGTCAAGAACGTCATGGTTGTTTCGCCCGACGTCGGCGGCGTGGTCCGCGCCCGCAATGTTGCCAGCCGTATCGGCGCAAGCCTCGCCATCGTCGACAAGCGCCGCCCCCGCGCCGGTGTGTCCGAAGTGATGAACATCATCGGGGAAGTCGAAGGCCGCACCTGCATCATGATCGACGACATTGTCGATTCAGGCGGCACTCTGGTCAACGCAGCCGAAGCCCTGCTCAAGGCCGGCGCCAAGGAAGTGTCTGCCTATATCACCCACGGTGTGCTCTCCGAAGGCGCCGCCGAACGCATCGCCGCCTCCAAGCTCAAGGAACTGGTCGTCACCGACTCCATCCTCGAGACCGACGCCACCAAGGCCGCTGCCAATATCCGCCGCATGTCGATCGATGCCCTGATCGGCGAGGCCATCGCCCGCACCGCCAGCGAACAAAGCGTCTCCAGCTTGTTCGACTAGCCGCCAGATCGCGACAACACCAAAACCTATCCCCCCGCACCCATCTGGCGTTATCCTGTGCTCACCAGCACAGGAGGAGCCGACCATGCCCCGTTTTCTTGCCCTCTATATGGGCACGCAGAATTCCGAAGTGCAGAAGGCCTGGGACAGCCTTCCCGAGGTCGAAAAAGCCGAGCGCAGCCAACGTGCCATGACCGAATGGGGCCAATGGGTCGAGCGGCACAGCCATGTCATCGTCGATATGGGCGCGCCCCTGGGCAAGACCCTGCTGGCCTCGCCCGAGGGCATAAACCCCACCCGCAACGCCATCGCGGCCTATGTCATCGTCGAAGCTTCGACGCACGAGGAAGCGGCGCAAATGTTCCGGAACCATCCGCATTTCACGATTTTTCCGGGAACGGGCGTGGAGATCATGCCCTGCCTGCCCATGCCGGGCGCATAAGGGCCTTCGGCACGCGGGAATCTATTGCCCAGCGTTCCTTATTCCTCTATAGCCCAGCGCCATGAAGCGCTCGTCACCCCTGGAGGACGGGCGCGTATGTTGTTGTAGGAACGACATACACCAACCCAGAATGGATGAATTCCATGGCTGCCAACAAGGTGCTCAAGGCACAGGCGCGTGAGGGAGTGGGCAAGGGGGCCGCTCGTGAACTGCGCCGTCAGGGACGTGTTCCCGCTGTTATTTATGGTGACAAAAAGCCCCCCGTCACTGTTTCCGTCGCATTCAAGGATGCGCTGAAGTCCATTTACTCGGGCGGCTTCAAGTCGCACGTTCTCGACCTCGACGTCGATGGAACCGTGCACAAGGTGATCCCGCGCGACTACCAGCTCGACGTCGTCATGGACCAGCCGGTCCACATCGACTTCCTGCGCGTCTCCGGCAGCTCCAAGATCCACGTTGAAGTGCACGTCAACTTCATCAACGAGGAAACGAGCCCTGGCCTCAAGCGCGGCGGTACTCTCAATGTGGTTCGCCACACGATTGAGCTGATCGCTCCGGCTAACGCCATTCCCGAGGAGATCACCGTCGATCTCGCCGGCACTGAAATTGGCGACTCTCTGCACATTTCGGCCGTTACCCTCCCCAAGGGTGTCACGGCTGCAATCGCCGACCGCGATTTCACCATCGCGACTCTGGTTGCTCCCTCGGGCCTCAAGTCCGCCGAAGCCTCCGGTGGTGGCACAGAAGAAGAAGAAACCGCTGAAGAGGAATAATCCTCCTTTCAGCGACAGACTTTGTGAGGCGGCCATTGGCCGCCTCATTCATTTGCAAAGGCTGGATTGATGAAATTGCTTGTTGGACTGGGCAATCCCGGCGCCCAATATGCGGGCAACCGCCACAATATCGGCTTCATGGCGATCGATGCCATCGCCGGTGCAAATGGCGTGTCCAATTGGAAGTCCAAGCATGCGGGCCTCATCGCCGAAGCCAGCATTGGCGGCGAACGCGCCCTGCTCCTCAAGCCGCAGACTTTCATGAACAAGTCCGGCGATAGCGTCCAGCAGGCCGCCCGCTTCTACAAGATCGACCCCGCCGACATCATCGTCTTCTACGACGAGCTCGATCTTGCTCCTGGCAAGGTGCGGGTAAAGATCGGCGGCGGCAATGGCGGCCATAACGGTCTGCGCTCCATCGATCCCCAGATTGGGCTGAACTATAAACGCGTCCGCCTCGGCATCGGCCATCCGGGCAAGGAATTCGTCACCCACCATGTGCTGGGCGACTTCGCCAAGGCTGACCAGGCCTGGCTCACGCCTCTGCTTGACGAGATTGCCCGCCAGGCGCCGCTCCTGCTCAACGGTGACGATAGCGGCTTCATGAACAAGCTCGCTTTGGCGGTGAAGGGAGACGAGCCGGCCAAAAGCGACAAGCCCGCCGCTCCCAAGGCGCAGAGCCACATCCGCCAGGCCCGCCCCGCAAAGCCACAAGCCGAGCTGCCCAAGTCCGGCCCGATGGCCGACATGCTCAGCAAGCTCTTCGGAAACAAGGGCGAGTAGCAAGTTCGTACAGCGCCCGATGCGGCACCCTCGAAACAAAAAAAGCCCCGGCGCTCACACACCGGGGCCCGACTTCGAGCAACCCTGACCTACGCTACCGCCGCCTTGCGCGAGCCGCGCGCCCATTCGGGCAGCCACTCGCCATGCGCCTCGATGAGGTCGTCGACGACGTTCCAGATCTGGTCCAGATCCAGCTCGGCGGCAGTATGCGGGTCCATCATGGCGGCGTGGTAGATGTGCTCGCGCTTTTGTTCCACCAGCGCCCGTACGGTCAGTTCCTGCACATTGATATTGGTGCGCATCAATGCCGTGAGCTGCGGCGGCAACTCGCCGATATAGGTCGGCTGCAGGCCGTTATCGTCGACCAGGCAGGGCACTTCCACGGCCGCATTGTTGGGCAGCGAGGTGATGACGCCGTTATTGCGCAGATTGCCGTAGATCACCGAGGGCTCGCCAGTCCACACCGAGTTGACGATGGACGAGGCATATTCCTTGCTCTCCTTGACCTCGATGCGGTCGGCCTTTTTGTAATCGTCGCTGGTCTGTTTCCACTTCGCGATCTGCTCGACACAGCGCTTGGGATATTCATCGAGTGGAATGCCAAACTTTTCGATTATGTCTTCGCGCCCTTCCTTGATGAAATAGGGCGTGTACTCGGCAAAGTGCTCCGAGCTTTCCGTAACGAAATAGCCCAGCCGCGTCATCATCTCATAGCGCACCTTGTTGGGGCAGCGCGGGTTCCAGCCCGGCTTGGGCGCGCGGCCTTCGGCATAGGCGCGATGCAGCTCGGGATAGAGATCCTTGTAGCTCCCGTCCGGCTGGCGATGCTCGAATTTGAGATAGAACGCCATGTGGTTGATGCCGGCTGAGCGGTAGCGGATTTCCTCGTAGGGAATATCGAGGTCGTGCGCCAGTTCCATGGCCGTGCCCTGCACCGAGTGACACAGCCCAACCTGCTTGATCGAGGGATATTTTTCCGCAATCGCCCAGGTATTGATGGCCATCGGGTTCACATATTGCAGCATCACCGCATCGGGCGCGACCTGCATCATGTCCTCGCAAATGCTCCACAGATGCGGCACGGTCCGCAGCCCGCGCATGATGCCACCCACGCCGAGAGTATCGGCAATGGTCTGGCGCAGATTGTATTTCTTGGGGACCTCGAAATCGACCACCGTGGAGGGCTCATAGCCCCCGATCTGGAAGCAGACGACCACGAAATTGGTGCCATCCAGCGCCTCGCGCTGGTTCGAATAGGTGCTGACCGTGGCCGGCACGCCGAGCGTCTTGACCAGCTTGCCGGCAATGATCGCGCTTTCTTCCAGGCGCGTTGGATTGATGTCCATCAGCCGGATTTCCGCACCCGCCAGGGCAGGACGTTGCAGAATGTCGCCGACAATGTTCTTCATGAACACGGACGAGCCAGCACCGATAAAGGTGATTTTGGGGTTTGCCATTGGGGATGCTCCGTAGTGGGCCGGGACCGGCCTGCGGCTCCTCCAGCCGCGTTGGTCCCAATGCTATCGTTCATCGCCGATGATGCAATCCGGGATAGAATGCCTTTATTCCGGTTTTCTAAGAATCCTGTTCAGCGTCACCGCGGGGCTGCCCGCTCCGGCGACGGAAGGCCTGTGGACTGTAGCCTGTTGCGCGGCTAAACCGCCGCGAAAAATAGAACGGGCTCTCAAAACCCACCTCCGCAGCAATTTGCTTGATCGGAAAGCTTGTCCGCTGCAACAGGTCTCCGGCCCGCCGCAACCGCACTCCTTCGAGATAGCCCTGCACGCTCTGCCCGGTTTCGGAACGAAACAGATGCGACAATCGAGATGGCGACAGCCCGGCTTCGCGGCTGACATCTTCAACGCTCACACTCTCGGCCAGATGGGCCTCCATGAACGACATGGCCCGCTGCACGCGCCTGTCCAGGTCGTCCACTTCAGGCGGATTATGCATATCGCATTGCAGCAGCAGCGCTTCCAGTGCGTTCATCGCCAGCGCGTCCGCGCGACGCTGGCCACTGCCGAGAAGATCATGCACATGCAGGAATTGCGCAACCAGAGCGCCCTGGTCGCCTTCCGGCCGCAACACCCTCAGCCCGCCGTCTAGGCGCTGCCAGCGCAGCCAGTCATGCCAATCCGCGCGCGGCCGAAAATGCGCCCATACCAGTTCCCACCGCGCAGCATCCTCGGCGACGCCATAATCGTGCGGCGTTCCCGGCGGCAGCAACACCCAGTCCCCGGCCTCGGCGCGAAAGGTACCGCCAGCATGCCCAAACCGCCCACCGCCGGACAACGTCAGAACAAGAAGCCAATCTCCGACACCTTTGGGCCGATAGGCCCGATAACCCGCAGTCTCGTCAAAATGGCCGGTCAGCAGGCGTAGGACATCGTCATGCGGGGTTTCATCGGTTGAACTCATAGCAGGATAATACATCTCTTCAGCAGGCTAGGCCATGGCTCTGCTGCGTCTGGCCGCTATGATCGGGTCCAGGAGGAATGCCGATGACCCTTTCGACCGAACAGCGCGCCGCCTATGCGCGAGATGGTTTCCTGGCGCTGCGTGGCCTGATCGCCCCAGATGAAATTGCCCTGATCCGCGACACCTTCATGGCACAGGCGAGTGACGGGCCGGTTCCGGGCCTCTCCGACATGCGCAGCGGCAGTCCGACGGGCAACGACCCGCTGGCGCGCTATCCACGCATGATGCACCCGCATAAGCATGACGATAAGCCGGTCGGCCCGCTCGCCCGCCGCTACATGCTCGACGCCCGCCTTGAGCCAATTCTGGCCGAACTTTTTGGCGAAGCACCCTATGCCTGCCAGTCCATGTTCTATTTCAAGCCGCCCGGCGCGCGTGGACAGGATCTGCATCAGGACAATTTCTATCTACGGGTAAAGCCAGGCACCTGCCTCGCCGCCTGGATCGCGGTCGACGATGCCGACGAAGGCAATGGCGGCATGATGTGCGTGCCTGGGACCAACAGTCTCGACATCGCCTGTCCCGAACCCTCCGATCCGGCGCTGTTCTTCACCTCCGATCATGTCGAGCCCCCGCCCGGACATGAGCCACGCATGATGAACCTCAAGGCAGGCGATGTGCTGTTTTTCAACGGCAGCGTCATCCACGGCTCGACGCCCAATACCAGCACAGACCGTTTCCGCCGTTCGCTGATCTTCCACTATGTGCCGGCCAGCACCGTCGAAATCAGCCACTGGTACGAGGCCATCAGTTTCGCCGGGGAAACAATGGACATCGCCATCAACATGGATGGCGGTCCCTGCGGCACCGCCCAGGCCATTCCGACCGGCCCGCACTAGCTGCCAGCGGATTTTTCCTTATGGCTGGAATAGGTCACTCGTAACCGCACCGGATCAGACTTGCATGGCGATTGGAGCTTGCCATGCGAGACAGATATTATCGGCTGATGGACGCGGCGGACCTGCCGCCTCAGGCCGTTCTGGTGCGCATCCGGCGGGACGACGGCACCCTTCTTGCCTCAATCCTGGGCGATGCTGAAGAGATCGAAAGCCCTCCGGACCTGACCCTGTTCCGCGCCGCCCTGTTGCGCCTGCAACAGGACCTTTCGGCCATCTTCATTCTACTGGACGACCCGGCGCACTGGCAGGCGGACTGGGGCGATCTCATCGACTACCGCGTCACGCGAAAAAACGGGAAGCCGGCCCTGCGATTTGCGCAGCCACCGGCTTCCCCTCAATGCAACAATGACCAACCAGGTCAGACGTTGAACTTGAACAGCATCACGTCGCCGTCCTTGACGACATATTCCTTGCCTTCGTCGCGCGCCTTGCCCGCTTCCTTGGCCGGCACTTCGCCGCCCAGGGTGACGAAATCCTCGTAACCAATGGTCTGGGCGCGGATGAACCCGCGCTCGAAATCGGTATGGATCACACCAGCCGCCTGCGGGGCCTTGTCACCGCGGTGGATGGTCCAGGCGCGCGTTTCCTTGGGGCCGACGGTGAAATAGGTCTGCAGGTGCAGCAGATCATAGGCCGAGCGGATCAGGCGATCGAGGCCGGGCTGCTCTAGCCCGAGCGATTCCAGATACTCCGCCTGCTCCTCATCGGGAAGCTGGGCAAGCTGGCTCTCGATCTCGGCCGAGATGATGACAACGCCCGCCTCATTGGCGGCGGCATAGTCTTCCACCTTCTTGGAATATTCATTGCCTGTCGCTGCCGAGCCTTCGTCGACATTGCAGACATAGAGCACCGGCTTGCTGGTCAGAAGCTGCAGCTCGCTGAACGCCTTTTCCTCTTCCGGGTCGCGCTTGACGAAACGGGCCGATTTGCCTTCGCGCAGCACGGCTAGCGAGCGGTCGATCAACTCCAGCGTGACCTTGGCTTCCTTGTCGTTCTGCTTGACCTTTTTCTCCACGCCGGGCCGGCGCTTTTCCAGGCTTTCCAGGTCCGCCAGCATCAACTCGGTCTCGACCACCTCGGCATCGGCGAGGGGGTCGACCTTGTTGGACACGTGGATGACATTGCTGTCTTCAAAGCAGCGTAGCACGTAAGCAATGGCATCAGTCTCACGAATGTTGGCCAGGAACTGGTTGCCCAGCCCTTCGCCCTGCGAAGCGCCCTTCACCAGGCCCGCAATATCCACAAAGCTCATGCGCGCTGGCAGGATCTGCGCCGACTTGCCAATGGCCGCCAGCTTTTCCAGCCGCGGATCGGGCACCGACACCTCGCCCACATTGGGTTCGATCGTGCAGAACGGGAAATTGGCCGCCTGCGCAGCCGCTGTGCGGGTCAATGCGTTGAAAAGCGTCGACTTGCCGACATTCGGCAGGCCGACAATGCCCATCTTGAAGCCCATGGGTATCTCCGGGAAATATTTGCGCTCCACTTGGGCGGGATCGCCGCCGATGTCAATCTTTGCTCTGAGACGAAGGCCCCCTCATCCGCCTTTCGGGCCCCTTCTCCCATGAGGGGAGAAGGGGAACCGAGCAGCAATGAGCACTTCGCCCCCACCCCTTGTAGGAGACGGGGGAGGTGTGAACGGCTTGCCCTTCCATCAAAATTCTGCCAAAACGCCGGTTGACGTATAGGGCAAGCAAATGACCAATCCTGTCACCAAAGATCGGCGTCATTTTGAAGACCTCGCCGTGGGCGAAGTCATAGATCTGGGTCGCACCGCCGTCTCCAAGGAGATGATCATCACCTTCGCGCGCGAGTTCGACCCCTTTCCTTTTCATCTCGACGAGGAAGCGGCCAAGGCGAGCCTCCTCGGAGGCCTCGCCTCCAGTGGCTGGCAAACCGGTGCCCTGAGCCTCAAAATGCTGGTCGACAGCTTCCTCTCGACCATCGCCTCTTGTGGCGGCCTGGGTTTTCGCGACCTCAAATGGAAGACCCCGGTCATGTTCGGCGACACCATTGGCGGCAAGGTCACCATTGCCGAATTGCGCCGTTCCGAGAGCCACCCTCAATGGGGCATTGTCACCCTCGATTTCGACGTCCGCAACCAGAAGGACAAGCCGGTGCTGACCATGCGCCTCGCCAATCTGGTTGAGTGCCGCACGCCGGAGGCGGCAGCATGACCCGCTGGTTCGAAGACATCACTATCAACGAAGCCTTCCCGCTCGGCGATCACACCTTCTCCGCCGAAGAGATCATCCGCTTCGCCACCCTCTACGACCCGCAATATTTCCACACCGACCCCGAGCTGGCCAAACACAGCCATTTCGGCGGCCTGATCGCCTCGGGCTGGCACACGGTCAGCGTCGGACACCGCAAGATGGTCGATGCGCTGTTTGCTGAAGAGGAGCGCCTGCGCGGCCTGGGCCAGGAACCAGGTGTCTCCGGCCCCTCCCCCGGGGTTAACTCAATGGACTTCAAGGCGCCCGTCCGCCCCGGCGACACCGTCACCTATACCTTGACCGTCACCGACAAGCGCCCGTCCAATTCCATTCCCGGCTGGGGTCTGCTGTTCAACCAGCTCACGGCTGTAAACCAACACGGCGAACTGGTCTATGAGGCCCATTTGGTTGGCTTCTCCAAGCTGCGCGACTATGTCATGCCGCTCAAACTCCGTCTGTTGCTCGCAATCACCAAAGTGCCGGTTCTCTCAAAGCTGATCAGACGCGCCTCTTGATCGTGTCACGGTGCATCGGCATGCTCTGGCCATGCGCCGATTCGCCCTTTGCCTCGCCCTCACCGCCCTGTCTGCCGCGCCGGCTCTTGCCCAGGCCTTTCAGGGCAATTGGAGTTGCCGCGATGCCACCACCAATCGCGTCGGCATTCTGACCATTTATGGCCAGGTGTATGGCTGGGCCTCGCGCGCCGCCAACGACCCCAATTCCGGCACGGGCACCCTGACCCCCTATCAGGACGGCGTCGGTTTCAACGACGGCAATCTGCGCGCCAATGCCGCCATCCAGGCCGGCCGGCTGGTTGATGACGCCAATTTTGGCACCGCCCTGCAGCTCGAAACCGCTGACACCATCGTCATGCTCTGCCACCCGCGCTAGATCGGGCCTGCCTCTCCCCCAAAAGCAGGGGTTGAACTTTTTCGTCTTTTCCCGCATTTAGAGAGGGCAGTGCCGGGCCCCTCTGGTCATAGCCCCTTGCTATGGCGATGTCGGAACTGCTCCACTTATTCACATGGAGAAGGTCCGGCGATGGAATCGCTTCTTGCCGCCCTTTCGGGCGATTTTCTCGGTACACCAACGTATTTTTGGGTCGCGTTTATCGCGATCGTCATAGCTCTGCTTGTCTTCGACCTCGGCATATTGCATCGCGATGAGCACGAGATTGAAGCCAAGGAGAGCCTGCTGCTCTACGGCTTTTATGTCCTGATTGCCCTGGCCTTTGGTGCCTGGGTCTGGTTCAGCCGCGGGGCGCAATCCGGTCTCGAATTCTACACCGGCTATCTCATCGAGCAGTCACTGGCGATGGACAATATGTTCGTCATCGCCACGATCTTCGGCTTCCTCGGCATTCCCCGGCTCTATCAGCACCGCGTGCTGTTCTGGGGCATTCTGGGTGTGATCCTGTTCCGCGCCGTCCTGATCGGCGTCGGCGCTGCCCTCGTCCACCAGTTCGAAGCGATCTTGTTCCTCTTCGGCGCGTTCCTGGTGTTCACCGGCATTCGCATGTTCTCCCATTCCGACGAAGAGCCGGACATGGAGAACAACAGGATCCTCAAATTCCTGCGCGGCCATTTCCGCATTACCAACGAGCTGCGCGGCCGCCACTTCGCGGTCAAGGAGCCCGATCCAAAGACCGGCAAGCTCGTCACCTGGCTGACCCCGCTGGCCGTGGCGCTCATCATGGTCGAAATCGTCGACTTGATCTTCGCCGTGGACTCGGTGCCGGCGGTGTTTGCGGTGACCCAGGACACCTTCATCGTCTACACCTCCAACATCTTCGCCATCCTTGGCCTGCGCGCGCTCTATTTCGCACTCGCAGCGGCGATGAATCGCTTCCGATACCTGCAGATTTCGCTGGCGATCATCTTGGTGCTCATCGGCATCAAGATCTTCCTCGTGCCCCTGGGCATCAAGATCGACACCATGCTCTCGCTTGGCGTCACCATCGCGATCCTGGCTGGCGGCGTATTCTACTCGCTGTGGAAGACGCGCAACGAGCCCGACATCAGCGCCGAAGACGAGCCCAAGACGGGTCAGTTGGAACCCTGATCGCATTGCGCAGCGCCGTTTATGACAAAGGCCGGCGGTTGACGCCGGCCTTTTTGTTTGCCTATCCTCCGCCATCTTTACGGAGGTTCCGCACCGAAATGATCTGAGAACTCGTCCCGGACGCTTGCCCCACACCCGTTCCACGCCCCGCGTGTGACCGGACTGTGCTGGTTGCGAAGGTTGATGAGTTCGGCAGATCTGGTGCCCTGACGGCCTGACACCGGCCTCCATTTTTCCTCGCATCCCCGGCGTCCCTTCCAAGTCCGCTTTATCGCGTGGCTTGCCGCGCACCGTTCTGCTTTCAGCCAGCCCGCGCATTCACACGCCGGGCGGGAAAGGATGTCTTATGCCCAAAAACCAGTTCCAGCGCCCTCTGCCGGTCAGGCACACCCACAACGTGCCACGCCACGGCGCCCCCCTTCCGCAGCGTAAGCCAGAGGTCAGGCGCACTCCCTCGACCAAGGAGCCATCGCCTGTCCCCACGCTCGAGGACCTGCTCAAGCAGGGTCCGCGCACCTGAGCGAAACCCGCCGATCCCGGCTTCTCACCGGGATCGGCTCACTGCGGCTCTCGCAACAACCCTTCGACCAGCCGGCGGTACGCAGCCGTCGCGCGGGCTGAAATGGCCTGCGGATCCTCGGCATTGGCAATCCAGGTCGCAGCATAGCAGGAGGCCCCGGTGAGCATGCGGGCCGTCGCTTCAAGGTCGACATCCCGGATCACACCATCTTCAGCCAACTCCGCCAGGCACTCCTTGATCGCCGTCATGCAGCCATTGGTTGTCGGCCAGCTTGCCGGATCACCGAGCACAGCCGGGCCATCGCGCAGGACGATACGGCGGATTTCCGGCTCCAGCGCCATCTCGATGTAGCCGATCCCCTCTTCTATGAAGCCTTCCCAGGGCGTCGCCATTTTAGCCGCACGCGCCTTGAGCCGCACGGTCATCTCTGCGTCGATCTGGGCGATCACCGCCTCGAACAGGCCGCGCTTGTCGCCGAAATGGTGGTAGAGCGCCCCGCGCGTCAGCCCGACCTTCCCGGTAAAATCATCCATTGATGCATCGGCATAGCCGATTTCGCCAAAAGCCTTGCGCCCCGCCGCCAGCAGCTTTGCGCGTGTCTCGGCGATCATCTCGCCTCTGGTCCTGACAGCCATTCAAACCTCAAACGCATACGCCTCGTATGCCAATTGACATACGTCACGTATGATTATACCAACTCACATACGCCGCGTATAAGTATCCACTAGGTCGCGGCTTATCAAATGTCGAGGATTTTGACATGCCCAACCCCTATTCGGAAATCTTTCGCGCGCCCGGCGCCAAGGGTTTCGCCGCCGCTGGTTTCCTGGCCCGCATGCCCATGGCCATGGCGCCCATCGGCATCGTCGCTATGCTGTCCCAGGCCCATGGTGAATATTGGCTCGCCGGGGCCGTTTCGGCGACCTACGCCCTTACCAACGCTCTGCTCGCCCCACAAATCTCTCGTCTGGTCGATCGCCTCGGTCAGGCCCGGGTCCTGCTGCCCACCACAATCATTGCCGTTGTCGCATTCTCCCTGCTCATGCTCGCCGTCAACCAGGATTGGCCGATCTGGACGCTCTATGTCACAGCCTTCCTGGCGGCGCTCATGCCCAGCTTTCCAGCCATGATTCGCGCCCGCTGGAGCGAATTGTTCCGTGACCGGCCCGAGCTCAACACGGCTTTCGCCTTCGAATCGGCCGCCGACGAGCTGGTCTATATCGCCGGCGCCTCCCTCTCGGTCGGCCTCAGCGTTGCGCTCTTTCCCGAAGCCGGCATGCTGGCCAGCACGGCCGCCCTGGCCATCGGCGGACTTTCCTTCATTGCCCAACGCGGCACCGAACCAATGCCCTCGGCAATTTCGGACACCACATCAGGCTCCGCTATTCGCCAGCGCCCCGTGCAGATCGTCACCCTGGCCCTAATCTTTGTCGGCACCATCTTCGCCACCGCCGAAGTCAGCGCTGTCGCGATCACCGAGGCCCTCGGCGAACCGGGCGCGGCCAGCCTGGTGATCGGCGTCTATGCCGCCGGATCATTCGTCGTCGGCCTTATCATGGGAGCCATGACCATCCGCATGCCCATACAGCGCCAATTGGCCATCGCCGTGGGCACGGTGGCCATCACAACCATACCGCTGCTCTTTGCCGATACGGTCGCTCTGCTCGCCTTTGCGGTCTTTGCCAGCGGCATCGCCATATCGCCCACCTTCATCACCGCTTTTGGCCTGATCGAGCGGCGCGTTCCGGCCGCCCTCCTCACCGAGGGTATCACCTGGGTCATCACGGGCATCGGTATCGGCATGGCGCTCGGCGCCTTCTTGGCCGGATGGGTCGTGGACACCTATGGCGCCCGTAATGGCTTCTGGGTCTCCCTCATTGCCGGCTTCCTGGCGCTGGCCACTGTACTTCTGGGACAGCGTCAATTGGGCGGCACGGTGCTCAGGAGCGGCGCCCCGTCGCCGCAACCCGCCCAATAGCGCGACATCGTCCAGAGCCGGTGCTGGGGCTCCTAGAGACCGCGCCGGCTTTGCACCAGTCTTGCCGCATTTGCCCGTTAACGAATTGTCAAACGACAAGGAGACAGGCCAAATGGGCGCCATCCATGAAATCGTCTTTGATTGTGTTGAACCAGCCGTCCTGGCCCCCTTCTGGGCCGGCCTGCTTGAGGGCTACGCCCTGCGCGAGACCGAGACGGACCCGGCCGCAAGCCAGGTCCTGGGCCTCGACCCCAATGTCCCCACCATCCTCAGCCTGGACGGCCCCGGCCCCTCGATCTGCTTCCAGAATGTCGATGGCCAGCGCCCGGACAACAATCGCGTCCATTTCGACGTAGAGGTCGAGGATCGGGTTGCTGAAGTTGAGCGCCTGAAATCGGCGGGAGCCTCCGTCGACCGCGTCCTGCCTACCTACACGGTCATGCGCGATCCCGAGGGCAATCAGTTCTGCCTGATCGACAAGCGCCAGCAACAATTGGCCGGACAGGTTGAGCAGGCCGCCTGAGTGCTGACATAGCCTGTCAGCGCCTGGCGCCATCCTTCTCGCATTCGCCCGAAGGAGCCACCTATGACCCTCACGCTGTCCTGCCATTGCGGCGCCATCCGCATCGCTCTGCCCGGGCACCCCGCCCATGGCAGCCAATGCAATTGCACCTATTGTGCGCGCACGGGCGCCGTCTGGTCCTATTATGCGCCCGGAGAACTCACATTCCTCTCGCGCACCGGCGAGCGCATGTATTCAACCAGTCCGGACATGCATCAGCACTATTTCTGCGGCACCTGCGGCATGCAGACCTGGGGAGAATCCCCCGACTGGTCATCTCTCTACAACGACGACGGCACGCCCAAGGGCGACGATCCCAATGCCATCCCGACCACGCGCAAGCAGGCGGTCAATTTGCGCCTCGTCGATGAGCTCGACTGGTCCAAGATCGAGGTAGCCCAACTGGACGGGCGGAGCGGCTGGTAGAAGGGACGGCGCTCTCCCACGCGGGACCAGCGCCGGAACGCATTTAATGCCCCTCAAACGCCATCAGTGACGAGACGACAATACCCTCGGCCCGCAGTTTTTCGGCACCGCCGATTTCAGGCAGGTCGATCACGAAGGCGGCGTCATCACAAACCGCCCCGGTGCGCCGGAGCAGGCTGACCGCAGCGATAGCCGTGCCGCCGGTGGCAATCAGATCGTCCACCAGCAACACCTTGTGCTCCGGCCCCACCACATCGGCATGGATTTCAATGGTATCGACGCCATATTCGAGCGCATAATTCTGCCCGATGGTCTCGCCCGGCAACTTGCCCTTCTTGCGGATCGGCACGAAGCCCGCGCCCAGCGCAATCGCCACGCCCGCGCCGAAAATGAAGCCGCGCGCTTCGATCCCGGCCACATGGGTAATCCCCTTGCCGCGATAGTTGGCGGCAATCCGCTCCACGCTCTCGCGAAACCCCTCGGGATGCTCGATCAGCGTGGTGATATCGCGGAACAGGATACCCTTTTTGGGATAGTCCGGGATCGTACGGACGAGCGACTTCAGGTCGAGCGACATCAATGGCCTTGTCGGTTGGAATGGAAAGTCAGGTCTTGTTGCGGCCCAGCACGTGCCGGGCAATGACACCCGCATTATAGGCCACATTGCGCGTGGTGCTGATCGCCGTCTCACGCGCTTTGGGATTGTTGACCACGGCCTGCACGCCAGCGCGGACAGCCGGATGGCGGCTGACGGCTATTGCAGTGCTGACCATTGTGACGGCAAGGCGAACGGCGGACATCGCGGTTTCCTTAAACAACCCGGACTTTTCGCAATATCGCGACTGAGCGGTGCAAAGGCAAGAGGCGGTCTGCCGCGGCAAGAGCAATTCATTGCGACGAGGCACAAAAGCAAAGGGGCCCTTCCGGGCCCCTCCTAAGCTTCAGTACATGCCCTGCGAGCGTAGCTCTCCGGGCCTGGCCCACTCAAGACTCCCCACCGGGGAGTTTGGCGGCGCGACGCGCCGCCGTGGGTCAGTGCTCGATGCCGGCCCAGAGCTTGCGCTTGGTGGCATACATCAGGCCTGCAAACAGCACCAGGAACAGCAGCACCACGAAACCGGTCTGCTTGCGGCTGACCAGGTGGGGCTCGGCCATCCACATCATGAAGGCGGACACGTCGGTCGAATACTGCTCGACAGTCTCAGGGACGGTCACGCCATCTTCGCCCGGCTCATAGGTCACCGACCCTTCGGCCAGCGGCGGGGCCATGCCGATGGCGTGGCCGGGGAAGTAGTCATTGTAATATTTGCCTTCGGCCAGTTCGAAACCTTCGGGCGCGGTCTCGGGCACTTCGTCGTGATAGCCATTGAGCAGCGCATGAATATAGTCAGCCCCGCCTTCCTGGTAGCCGGTGAAGTAGTTGAACACCCAGGTCGGGAACGGATCGGTCACGCCACGGGCCTTGGCCAGCACCGAGAAGTCGGGTGGCAATGCGCCGCCATTGGCATCACGGGCTTCCTGGTCATTGGCAAACGGCGACGGCCAGCGGTCTGCGGCAACAGCCGGGCGGCGACCGCCCTCGGCTGTCTCGTCCTCAACCTGATATTCGGCCGCAAGCGCCTTGACCTGCTCTTCCGAGAAGCTGGGGCCACCCGGTTCGCTCAGGTTGCGGAAAGCCATCAGATTGGCACTGTGGCAGCTGGCACAGACTTCACGGAACACCTGGAAGCCACGCTGCAGCTGGTGCTCGTCATAGGTACCGAAGATACCGGCAAAGCTCCAGTTCTGGCGCTCGATAGGCGCACCAGCTTCGGCAGCCTGGGCCGAAACGGTAGTCAAACCAACCATGGCGGCGACAGCGGCGATGATGAACTTGGTCTTGAACATGTCTATCGCCCCGATCACGCGTGTGCCTTGCCGAGAACGCTCTCGGAAATGCTGGTCGGCAGCGGCTTGGGCGTCTCGATGCGCGAGAGCACCGGCAGCACCACCAGGAAGTAGATGAAGTAGTAGGCCGTGCAGACCTTGGCCAGCACCGTGTAGATGCCCTCGGCCGGCTGCGCACCCAGATATGTCAGGGCCACGAAGTTGATCGCGAACAGCCAGTAGAACCACTTGAACATCGGGCGGAACGTGCCCGAGCGGACCTTGGATGTATCGAGCCACGGCACGACCAGCAGCATCACCAGCGCGCCGCCCATGGCGATCACGCCGCCAAGCTTTGAGTCGATGAACAGCACGTTGAAGTCGATGGCGCGCAGGATCGTGTAGAACGGCAGCAGATACCATTCGGGCACGATGTGGGCCGGCGTCACCTGGCTATTGGCCATGATGTAGTTGTCGGGGTGACCCAGAATATCCGGCGCGAAGAACACGAACCAGGCGAAGGGGATCATGAAGACCACCATCGCGAACAGGTCCTTCATCGTGTAGTAGGGATGGAAGGCCACGGTATCGCGGCTTTCCTTCACCTCGACGCCGATCGGGTTGTTATTGCCCGGCACGTGCAACGCCCAGATATGCAGGCCGACAATGGCCGCAATCACGAAGGGCAGCAGATAGTGCAGCGAGAAGAAGCGGTTGAGCGTCGGGTTGCCCACGGCAAACCCGCCCAGCACGAGCTGCTTGATATTCTCGCCGACCACCGGAATGGCCGAGAAGATGTTCGAAATCACCGTGGCGCCCCAGAACGACATCTGGCCCCAGGGCAGGATGTAGCCCATGAACGCGGTGGCGACAGTCAGGATGAAGATCAGCACGCCCAGGATCCAGATGATCTCGCGCGGCGCCTTGTAGGAGCCGTAATAGAGACCGCGGAACATGTGGATATAAAGCGCCACGAAGAACATCGAGGCGCCCACCGCGTGGACCGCCTGGATGACGCGGCCGCCATTCACGTCACGACGGATATGCTCGACCGAGTCGAACGCCATCGCGACATTGGGCGTATAGTGCATGGCCAGGATCACCCCGGTCACGATCTGGATACCCAGGCACATCACCAGGATGGCCCCGAAGGTCCACCAATAGTTGAGGTTCTTGGGCGTGGGGAAGTCCATCAAGTGTTCTTTGGCAAAACGGACGACCGGCAGGCGGTCATCGAGCCACTTCTCGACGGCATTTCCGGGAGTGTAGGTAGAATGTTCGGACATCGGAAAAGCCCCCACTAACCGATCTGAATCAGCGTATCGCTGACGAATTCATATGGCGGAACGACCAAGTTCGCGGGCGCGGGACCACGACGGATGCGGCCAGCCGAGTCATAATGCGAGCCGTGGCAGGGGCAGAACCAGCCATCGAAGTCACCCGATTCGCCAACCGGAATGCAGCCCAGATGGGTGCAGTTCGCGATCATCACCAGCCACTGTTCGTGACCCGGCTTGGTGCGTTCTTCATCGGTCTGCGGATCCTTGAGGTCGCTCAGCGGAACTGCCTTGGCCTCTTCAATCTCGGCAGCGGTGCGATGACGCACGAACACCGGCAGGCCGCGCCAGGTGATGGTCACCGACTGCCCTTCGGGAATTGCGCCAACATCGAACTCGATGCTGGCCAGCGCCAGGGTCGAAGCGTCGGGGTTGAGCTGGTTGATCAGCGGCCAGACCACGGCGGCAGCGCCGACCGCGCCGACGGCGCCGGTGGCGACATAAAGAAAGTCCCGCCGGTTGGTGGATGAATGTTCTGCTTGCGTGGCCAAGGTCCGTATCCCCGTAACATGCACATTTGACGGGGCCGGCCCCGGACTGGTCGCCCGCATACGCAGAATCGACCGCCGTGCGCCCTCAAGCGGCCCGTCAGGTCCGTCCTTTTTGCACTGTCATGGTCGCTTGTCCAGTGCGGGTGCCGTGACAGCGCACAACTGCGACACTATACCCGAGCCAGCCCGGATTTCCGGGCGCTCCATCACGCGCGAGACCGCCTGACATGTCCATAGACCTGGCCCTTTACCAGCCCGACATCGCCGCCAATACCGGCACCTTGCTCCGGCTTGGCGCCTGCCTGGGGGTAAAGGTCCACATCATCCATCCCGCCGGTTTCGCCCTCACAGATCGCAACCTGACCCGCGCCGGAATGGACTATCTGGACAAGGCGGCGCTTGCCGAACATGACAGCTTCGCCGCCTTCCAGGACTGGCGACATGAACAGGGCCGCCGCCTGGTCCTCCTGACCACCAAGGCCAGTCAGTCTGCCTATGAAGTCGCCTATCTGCCCGGCGATATCCTCCTGCTCGGCCGCGAAAGCGCCGGCGTTCCCGAAAGCGTCGCCGAAACCGCGGACCTTCGATTGCGCATCCCCATGCGGCCCGACTTGCGCTCGATCAATGTGGCCATCGCCGGTGCCATGATATTGGGCGAAGCATTGCGCCAGACCGGCACCCTGCCCGGCATGACGCCCTTTACAGAACAGAGCTGAAGGTTCATTCCCCCGCCATGACTGCGCCAGCCCCCACCCTGCCTGCCGATATCGAGACCAAGAAAACCGCCGCCAGCGCCTGGTTCCGGACGCTGCGCGACCGAATCTGCGCCGAACTCGAAACCATCGAGGCCGAAGTCACCGGCCCCCATGCCGAGATGGGCCCGGGCCGCTTCGAGCGCACACCATGGGACCGCGCAGCCGGTGGCGGCGGCGAAATGTCGATGCTGCATGGCCGGGTCTTCGAAAAGGCAGGCGTGCACATCTCCACCGTGCACGGCCATTTCACCGAGGATTTTGCCAAGCAGATGCCGGGCACCGAAGCCGGCACGGCATTCTGGAGCTCGGGCATTTCGCTCATCATCCACCCCTGGAACCCCCACGTTCCCGCAGTGCACATGAACACCCGCATGATCGTCACCGGCCGGCAATGGTGGGGCGGCGGCGCTGATCTCACCCCGGTGCTCGACAATCGCCGCACCCAGACTGACCCCGACACAATCGACTTCCACGCCGCCATGCAGGCCGCTTGCGAAGGCCGCCCCGGCGTCGACTATGAACGCTTCAAGGCCTGGTGCGACGAGTATTTCTTCCTGCCGCACCGCAACGAGCATCGCGGCATTGGCGGCATTTTCTACGATCACTTCAATTCCGGCGACTGGAACGCCGATTTCGGCTTCACCCAGGCCGTCGGCGAGGCCTTTCTCGGCATCTACCCCAGGCTGGTCCGCCGCAATTTCGAAAAGCCTTGGTCCGAAGCCGAGCGCGACGAACAGCTCGTCCGCCGCGGTCGCTATGTCGAGTTCAACCTGCTCTACGATCGCGGCACCACCTTCGGTCTCAAGACCGGTGGCAATGTCAATTCGATCCTCTCCTCCATGCCGCCTGCGGTGAAGTGGCCCTGATACTTTTCCCAAGCTTGGCACGACCGGGTCGGCGACATTAGGATTCGGTCATGTCCATCAGCGATCTCGACATCACCGGCTATCGTTCGATCCGCTCGATCCGCTTTCCATTGAGGCGGCTTACGGTGCTGGTCGGCGGCAATGGCGTGGGCAAGACCAACCTCTATCGTGCACTCGAACTGGTGCATGCTGCGGCCACCGGCGACCTGGCGCTGTCGATTGCCCGCGAGGGCGGCCTGGCCTCCGCCATGTGGGCCGGTCAGCGCCGCGCCAATGAGAAGCCACGTCTGGCTCTGGATGTGGGTCTCGACACCATTCTGCCCGGAGACGAGGAGGCCGCCTTCCTGCCGCGCTATTCAGTGGAAATTGGCTATGGCGACAGCCGCTATGAGGCTATCTTCTCCGAGGAGCCCAAGATCAAGGCCGAGAGCCTCATCCTGCCCGGCCGACGGACTGTCACGCTGCTCGAGCGCAAGGGACCAGCGGCCTGGTATCGCGATCAGGAAGGGCGCATGCGCCAGCTCGACCATCCCCTGCTCGCCAGCGAAACCGCCCTCTCCGCCTTGCGCGGCACCCTGCCCGAACTCGACGCTGTCCGCCACCTGCTCGCGTCCTGGCGCTTCTACCACAGCTTCCGGACCGATCCGGATTCCCCGCTCCGCCGCCCTTCCCTGGCCGTCACCGCCCCAACGCTCGACGCTGATGGCGGCAATCTGGGCGCAGTCCTGGCGACGCTTCGGCACATCCGTGGGGACACTGTCGATCTCGACGAAGCCATCGACCAGGCCTTTCCCGGCGCCCGGCTGAACGTTCCGCCGCCCGAGCGCGACGCCAGTTTTTCCATGAGCTTTCCCGAAATACCGCATCGCGCATTCGGCCCGACGGAATTGTCTGACGGCACAATGCAGTTCCTGGCACTGCTCGGTGCCTTGCTCGCCTATCGCCTGCCGCCCTTCATCGCGCTCAACGAACCGGAAACCTCGCTTCACCCGGATCTCCTGCCGGCCCTGGCGCGTGCCATCGCCCGCGCGGCCACGCGCAGCCAGGTCTGGGTGGTCACGCATTCTGTGCCCCTGGCCAACGCCATCGCCGATCAGACCGGCATTGTCCCGCGCACCGTCATCCGCCGCGATGGCGCAACATGGATCGAGGGACTCTCGGACATCGGCATCTTCCCGGACGAATAGCGGGAACCTTTTGAACATCGCCGCGTTCCGTCAGACCCGCCAAAGGGAGTGACACAAGGAGGTTCAGCGATGAAGCGCTTTGATTCCGGCACACTCATTCCAGGATCCACCTGGCGCGCCGAAGCCGAAACTGAGGCCGAAGTTGTGCGACGTGCGGTCGAAAACATGCGAAATCTCAACGGCGAAGCCGAAGTGCGCCCCGATATGGTCGAGCGCATCAAGGAACGTATCGTCGATGTCGACGACACGGGTCACCAGACCCGGCACTGACCACTCAAGCCCCGGTTTTCCGGGGCTTTTTCATTGGCTCGCCATGAGCTAGTGAAAAATCCGCTCCAGCAGCGCGTCCTTGCTGGCCGAAAATTCGCTTTCCACCCAGGCGCGCTCCATGATGGCCAGTGCCGCACCCATATCGGGTCCCGGCTTCATGCCGCGCGCTTCCAGGTCTGCGCCACCAACCGGCAAGGGGGCCACCGGCAGCCGCCCAATATCGCGCGCCAGCTCTGCCAATTGTTCACGCGGCCAGCCCTCCTCGGCGGCCGCAACCGCCAGCCCCTCAACGGCATCTTCGCCGAACCGATAGGCGGCCCAGCCAACATCGCCGCGCCGCAACAGCGCTGCGGCTTCCCCGATATGTTCGGCATGCGCAATCAGCGCCTTGCTCAGCCGCCAGTCCGCCTGCCGCTGGGCCAGATCATCGCGCCCAAGCATGGCCAGCCGCGCCGCTGTGCTTTGCCCACCCAGCGCCTCATAGCGTTGCAGCGCTGTCACCGCGCCCGGTGCCAGACGCACCAGGCCCAGCCGATCCATCAGGGCCAGCGTCGTTGCAACACGCGGCAGGGCCAGCATGCGCAACATTTCGGCCCCCACCCGCTCGCGCGAAATATGGTCCAGCTCATCGGCTGCTGACTGACACGCCGACAACCCGTCCGGGTCGAACCGTTCGCCCGCATGGCTGGCCGAGAATCGGAAGAACCGATAGACCCGCAATCCGTCCTCGGCGATCCGCTGCGTTGCATCCCCGATAAAGCGCACCCGCCCATTGATCAGATCCCCCGCGCCACCAAGCGGATCGAACAATCGTCCATCGCAAAAGCAGTAAAGCGCGTTGAGCGTAAAATCGCGCCGCGCCGCATCGGCTACCCAGTCCGTGCCAAAGGCCACCTCGGCGTGCCGGCCATTGGTGACCACATCCTGGCGCAGCGTGGTCACTTCCACGCTCGTTTCATCCAGCCGCAGCGTCACCGTGCCATGCTCGATGCCGGTCGGATAGGCGTTGATCCCCGCCGCCTTGGCCCGCTGCATCACGGCCACCGGCAGTAGTTCGGTCGCCATGTCGATATCGGCGTGTTCGCGCATGCGCCCAATCAGGCTGTCGCGCACCACCCCGCCCACGGCCCTTGTCTTGCCTTCCGCGCCATCAAGCGCCGCGAAAATCGCGCGCACCTGCGGTCGTTCCAGCCATTCCGCACCCTCGAGCCGATCCGGTATCACGCAGCCACCTCGCCCACCACCAGGTCGCGAAACTGCCGGGTCAGATTGGCGGTAATGCCCCAGATGACATGCCCGTCATGATCGATCTGCCAGGTCGAATGTTCCTTGCCGCCACGGCTGATGCGGAAGCGCCCATAGCTCCGGGCGTCCAGAATGCGCTCCAGCGGCACCTCGAACACCGAATGCACTTCGCCCGGATTGGGCACAAATGGTCCGGTCGGATCGACTTCGGCCACCACCGGCGTAATCAGGTAATTGGTGCCGGTATAATAGGTTTCCATATACCCCAGAATGGTCGCATCACGCGCCATCATGCCCACCTCTTCATTGGCCTCGCGCAGGGCCGCCGCCGCAGGGCCATCATCCGATCCGTCGATTTTGCCACCGGGAAAGGCCACCTGGCCCGAATGCGCCCGCAGATCGGGGGATCGCTCGGTATAGAGCACGGTATGTCCTTCCGGGCGCCGCACCAGCGCGATCAGCACCGCAGCCGGAACGGGCGCACGTTCAAACGGCTTGAGAGGTTGCCAGTCGGGCACCAGTGCCCGCGCCGGCGGCAGGTCTGGCGGATCAGCCAGCAATCTGGGCGACAGCAGCCGGACTATTTCAGAGCTTGGAGCCAAAGCGCACCCGGGACCATTTCAGAGCAACGGGACGAATGTAGTCATCCCGCTCCCATCCTGCACCCCCCTTTTGGCGTCACGCCTCCGGATCAAAGGCAGCAATTTCGCCCTTCAGCGATTTGGCCAGGCTCTTGTCTTCTGCCAGCAGCAGCACGCGCGTTGGGTCGACCGGGCCGGGAAACTGGATATTGCCCGGCGTGGTGATGTCCCAGCCCAGCGGGCAATAATAGTCCTGGTCGCCCACCAGCAGCACGAATTGCCCCTCGCCGCGCGCCAGCGCCAGCTTGGCCACTTCCCGCGCCAGCAGCTTGCCGGCGCCCCGCTTCCTGAAATTGGGGTGGGTCGCCAGCGGCCCCAGCAGATAGCCCTTGAGCCCGTCAACGCTGATCGGGGTCATCCAGACCGAGCCGCAGGCGGTGCCATCCACCTCGGCGATCAGGCTCAGGCTTGGATCGATTGGAAACTGCTCCCGCACTCGAAAGGCCGTGCGCGCAAACCGGCCCGGACCAAAGGCGATGGCCTGCAGCTCATCGACAAAAACATCATCGGCAGCGGTAGCGGCCCGAACAGTCAATTGGCCGGCGGCAGGAGAAGAGGCGGCCTCGGCCGCAACGAGCGTGGTCATGGGTCTGATCCAGGAAAAGATGTGCAGAAAAACGTGCGGATCGGCCACCGGCCCTCCGCTCTAAACGACCAACTAGGGTCGTCGGTTCATCTGCAAAACTTTCACCATCCTGGACGCCTCCACGTCTGGAACCCGATTAGCACCCACGCGGTTGGTCGTAAATGGGAATATTGGGGCCATGCTTCCGAATTCCTTGGCGTCCGGCGCAACCGTTTCGCGATTGCGCAACAGTGTGTTGCCGCCAGGACCCTTTTTGTCCGCCGCTTCACCTCATAGCTAAGGGGCAAGAACCGATCCAACCGGCAGGGTCATTCAATCCGCAAATGCCGACAGCAAGATGACCGAAAGGCAGTTTCAATGGGACAGTTGATCGACGGAAAATGGTCGACCCAGTGGTATGACACGAGCAAGTCCGGCGGCAAATTCGTTCGCTCGCAGGCCGGCTTCCGCAACTGGATCACCCCCGACGGCAGCCCCGGCCCCTCGGGCGAAGGCGGGTTCGCGGCCGAAGCGGATCGCTACCATCTCTATGTCTCCCTCGCCTGCCCCTGGGCGCATCGCACCCTGATCTTCCGCAAGCTCAAGGAACTCGAGAGCCTGATTTCGGTCTCGGTTGTCGCCCACAAGATGCCGGACGAGACCGGCTGGAATTTCGACAAGAGCGAAGGCTCGACGGGCGATGCGCTGTTCGGCAAGGAGAATCTCTGGCAAGTCTATACCCAGGCCGTGCCCGACTATACCGGCCGCGTCACCGTTCCGCTGCTCTGGGACAAGAAGACCGGCACCATCGTGTCCAACGAAAGCTCGGAAATCATCCGCATGTTCAATTCGGCTTTCAACGAATTGACCGGCAATACCGACGACTACTATCCCGAGGCCCTGCGCCCGCGCATCGACGAGATCAATGCCCGCGTCTATGACGACATCAACAATGGCGTCTACAAGTCCGGCTTCGCCACCACCCAGGACGCCTATGACGAGGCGGTCACCAAGCTCTTCGACGCGCTCGACTGGGTTGAGGGCCTGTTGGGCGAAACCGCCTATCTGACCGGCGATAGCATCACCGAGGCCGATTGGCGGCTCTTCACCACCCTGGTGCGCTTCGATGCGGTCTATGTCGGCCACTTCAAGACCAACCGCAGGCGCATCGCCGACTACCCCAACCTCAGCCACTACCTCAAGGCGCTCTACGAGGTTCCAAGCGTCAAGGAAACGGTCGATCTCGACCATATCCGCACCCATTATTACTGGAGCCACACCACCATCAATCCGCACCGCATCGTGCCCATCGGCCCCGAACTGCCGTTTCTGGATTGAGGTTTTCGGTTACCTTCGGCGTTCACCTCCCCCTGTCAGGGGGAGGTAGCGTCGCTAGGCCCACAGGGCCGTAGTAGAGCTAGGCGGGGGTAAAAATGGCGTCGGGCGTAAACCTCAATAGCCCCAGATCGACCGCTTCTCCACGCCATCGAAATATTCATCGATCCGCTGGCTGGTCGCCGGGGTCACCTTCTCGGGCAGATTGTGCCGGTCGAACCAGCCCACTTCCGCGATTTCGTAGTCCGGCTTGCGCTCGAACTCGAAATTGAAGCTCTTGGCCACATAGAACGCCACATGGTCCCGGTTCGTCACCGGGCTGGTATTGTGATAGAGCCCGAACAGTTCCATCGGCCCGGTCACCCGATAGCCGGTTTCCTCCAGCGTTTCGCGCGCCCCGGCTTCCTCAAATGTCTCGCCCGGCCCCACGCCACCGCCGGGAAACTGCCAGCCCGGCACATAGGTATGGCGGATCAGCAGCACCTTGTCGCCATCCACCACCATCACCCGGGACCCCACGGTCATCCGATGCCAGAGCCCCTTGAGGGTCAAAAAGGCGGTCGCGCGCACGCGCTGGAAGCGATTCATCATGGTCTTGGCTCCATCTCTGCCTCTTGGCTATCAGAGCTTTGCCCGCGACAAAATCGTGCGTTGTGTCGATTGAACGTTTTCTTGCCCCATCCGTTCTGGCACAACCCACCGCGATGATCACTCTGGCCCACATTTCCGACATCCACCTGTCCCCCATGCCCGAGGTGGGTTTTCGCGATCTTCTGGGCAAACGGCTGACCGGCTTTCTCAACTGGAAGCTCAAGCGCCACGGCGAAATGAACACCGAGACCCTCGCGCGCCTGGTCGCCCATATGCAGGACCAGCAGGCCGATTTCACCGCCGTCACCGGCGACCTCACCAATCTGGCGCTCGACAGCGAAGTCGAACGCGCCGGCCGCTGGCTGCGCGAACTGGGCGGCGCCGACAAGACTGTGGTTTGCCCCGGCAACCACGACGCCTATGTTCCCGGCGCGCTGGAATATGCCCAGAGCGAATGGGGCGACTACCTCAAGGGCGAAACCGTGGAAGGCCAGGCCTTCCCCTTCGTCCGCCGCGTGGGCGAAGTGGCGATCATTTCCTGTTCCAGCGCCGTGCCCACCGCGCCCTTTTTCGCCATTGGGCGGTTCGAGGAAAAGCAGGCCGCGCGCCTCTCGCGCATTCTCAAGCTATTGGGCGATGCCGGCTATTTCCGCGTCGTGCTGATCCATCACCCGCCCAATGCCGAATTGCAGCACCCCAGCTTCGGACTAAAGGGCCACCGCATCTTCCGCCGCGTCATCACCGAACAAGGCGCCGAATTGGTCCTGCATGGGCATACCCACCGCTCCTCGATCCACCACATTCCCGGCAAGAACCACGAGGTCCCGGTGATCGGCGTTGCCGCCGCCAGCGCCGCCCAGGGCGGCACGCTGGACGACCCGGCCCGCTACAATCTCTTCCGCATCGAGAAATCCGGCGAGGAATGGCGCTGCACCATGCGCGAATACGGCTTCCAGCGCCTGGGCGCCGACATCGTCATGCGTATGCAGATGCGGATCTATTAGGCCCATCGAACCCCGTTCGATGCTTTGGCACTTCTCGCGATGCTAGCGGCTCAACGTTCGCACTGGTCAGGCTCCTCATGTCTGCGTTGGCTTAGTTTGAGATGACCGGCAAGGTCGAGAACACGCCCCGCGCAGGAACCCGCTGCACGGAGGGGGCGTGGCAAAGACGCTACTGGCCAGCGACAAGTCTGCACCACTCATGCTGGGTCAAAGGTCCTGGACGCCTCTATCGCAACCAGCCCCTTGGCGAAGCGGCGTGCGTTCTGAACATAGCCCGATGCGGAACGCGCCAGGGAGGCAATTGCATCTGCATCCAGTGTCCGAACCACCTTTCCGGGGCTGCCAACAACCAGTGACCCATCCGGGATTTCCTTGCCTTCCGTGATCAATGCCCCGGCTCCGATCAGGCAGTCGCGGCCAATGCGCGCGCCATTGAGCACCGTTGCACCCATGCCGATCAGGGTGTTGTCGCCGATCGTGCAGCCATGCAGCATGGCCTTGTGGCCGATGGTGCAGCCTTTCCCGATGGTCAGCGGATGCCCCATATCGGTGTGCAGCACCGTGTTTTCCTGCACATTGCTGCCCACCCCAATCGTGATCTCTTCATTGTCTCCACGCGCGACCACGCCAAACCAGATGCTGGCGTCGGCATGCATGACGATCTTGCCCACCAGAACCGCCGTTGGCGCTATCCAGGCCGCTTGCGGGTCGATTTTCGGTGCATGTCCATCAAGGGCATAAAGGGGCATCTCGGTCTCCTCCCAAACGAAACTCCAACCGGACTGATCGGCATTGGCCGGGGCGCCGCACCACGGTCCGGGCCGCCTTGTGCGCATATATCGCCGTCATCCTATGCCACAGCATAGTACCGGGCAGGATCAGCGCCACCATGGGGGCCAATTCGCCGTTGAACAAGACCACCGCAGCCGGGTTCCGGCCGGATCCACTGAACGGCGTCTTCTTGTTCGCCACCGCCGGAAGGGCGATGGACAGTCAACGCGCCCAGTCCTTCTTTTTCGAGGTCTTGCCGACACCGGGATTGAAGCTGTTGGTCGGATCAAGCGCACGGTAGAAATCACGCAATGCCGGCTTGGCGTGATAGAGATGGCCGACATTGTGTTCAGCCGGATACTCGGCGCCGCGCTGGTCCAGCAGCTGCAGCAACTGCTCCTCAATAGCCTCCGTATCTCCGCCCCTTTGCACGAGATACTCCTGGTGCATCACGTGACAGAAGAAGTGCCCGCAATACATCTTGCGCACAAACTGGCTGTCGAGCGCCGCCGGCAGGGCTTCAAACCAGTCCGTGGTGTTGCGTGGCAGGGCAATGTCGAGCGCCACGATGTCTTCGACATGATCCGGATGCACGTCCCGGAACCTTACTACGGAGCCACCGACAGCGAAGCGGTTGAGGAACGCGTCCTGCCCTTCCCGCGGGGTGCACTCAAGATAGTTTCCGCTGGCCGTCGGAAAACGGGAGGAGAGATATCGGCGTGCTTCCTCAACGCCCCCACCGCCCATCTTGAGCAGCAGATGATGCTCATACAGGTCCCGGTAGTCATTCAGCCGCCGCGGCAGATGCTGTGGCATCCAGCGCATGACGACCTGCAGCAGGCGATCAGTGAGATGGCCGCCCAGGCCGATGGCCTCGGTCAGCCCGTCCAGCCAGCTCTTGACCGCAAAGGCGGTTGGCACCTGGTCCGTGCCGAAGTATTTGACGAACAGAAACAGGTCCTTGCCGTAATCCTGCGACAACTCATAGGCGCCGCGATGCATGTATTCGCCAGCAATCGGTAAATGCTCGAAATCGGTGAGAATGCCGCGCCGGATGGTCGCCAGTTCCGAAGGATCATTGCTGCCAACATAGAAAACCGTCACATCCTTGTCGGCCTCGAAGGTATCGAGCCTTAGGGCGAACACGGCAATCTTGCCTGCCGATCCCGAGGCTTCATAGTGCCGTCTCGGATCTGCATTGAAGCGGGCGGGCGTTGACGCATCAACGTCCCGGACATGTTCGTGATAGCCGCGGTCCGAGGCCCATTGATTGTCGCTGCCCAGTACATCGGCCGGGCCATAGTCTGCCTTGTCTAGCCGCTGCAAGATCTCCTCGGCATCGCCGCCAAGTTCGATCCCCAGATGATTGACCAGATGCAGCTTTCCGGCGCTGTCGACCTGCGCAAACAGGGCAAGTTGCGTATAGGCCGGCCCACGCCGGATCAGCGAGCCGCCCGAATTGTTGCAGACGCCGCCTGTTACAGAAGCGCCGATGCAGGATGAGCCGATGACCGAATGCGGCTCCCGACCGATATCCCGCAAGCGCTTTTCCAGCTTGTCCAGTGTCGCCCCGGGCAGGCACAGGACCTGCCGTCCCTCGTCCAGCAGGTCAACGCGGTCCATGCGCATGGTGTTGATGATGACAATAGGACGATCATAGCCCTCACCGTCCGGCGTTGAGCCGCCTGTCAGACCCGTATTGGCCGCTTGCACGATGACGATGACGTCATGGGCCACGCAGGCCTGGATGACCCGCCATTGCTCGACCAGGGAGCCGGGACGCACGGCTGCAAGCACGCGGCCCTCGCCGAAGCGATAGCCCTTGCGGAAACGCCGCGTCTGCCGGTCTCCCACCAGAACATGACGGCGCCCGACGATGGCTTGAAACGTCTCGAATAGCGCGTGCACGTCATCTCCCGGCGGTAAGAGCAGGCGCCCGAAGGCGCCTGCATATCCGCTTTACCAGGGGCGCTCTTCCAATTCGACCGTCTTGTCGAACGGCATGCCCAGCTTCTCGTAGAAGGCGCGACGCATGCGGCGGTCCTTGTCCTGAACCATCCAGGCCCGCTTGGCGATTTCTTCGCCGTCTTCCTGCGGGATCACCACGATCCCGTCATCGTCGGCAATAACGCCATCGCCCGGTCGAACATAGACGCCGCCGCAGGTGATCGGCTTGCCCATTGAGGAGAGCTCGAGCCGGCCCGCCATGTGGCGCATCGAGCGGACCGAGCAGAAAACCGGGTCCTTCTGCATGATGCACTCACCGGAGTCGCGGCAAGCGCCGTCGATAATGAAACCAACCGATCCCTTGACCCGCGCATCAAGCAAGTTGTTCGAGCCCAGCAGGCCGCAGCGGGACTGTTTGGTGTCCACGACGTGCACTTCATCAGGAGCACCGAAGCTGTGGCCAGCCGGCCAAAGGGCGTCGGGATGGCTGCTGCGGTCCGGATTGCGCTTGTACTGGCGATCATCGAACTCTTCGTAGCTCATCGCCGGGATGGTGCGGTTGATGATATTGAATTCGGCGGTCGTGGCAATGCCGGCAAAAAAGATGCCGGGGAACATTGGGCGCAGCCGCGGATCCATCTCATAGGTATTCATGTAGCCCATGGAATCCAGGGCGTCGGTCACATCTGAGGTACGTACCTTACGCAGGATCTCGAGTGTGCTGCTATTGATAGCCATGTTACTTTCCTTCTGGTGATTGCAGGTTTGACGGCGCCCGCACATGCGGGCGCTGATCAGCTCAGTTGAGGATCGACAGGCCGGTCTCGCCGTCGAAGAAATGCATGCGGGTGGTGTCGAACCAGACAGTCACCGTGTCGCCCAGGCGCACCTGGCTTTTGGCGTTAAAGCGGGCAATGCAGCGCGCTTTGCCGGCCTTGGACTTGATCTCGTCCAGGCTGTCCGAGCTGCGCACTTCGGCCGGCTTTGCGTCGATGCCGATATGGACGATCACATCCGAACCCAGGGCTTCGACCAGATCGACTTCAGCAGCGATGCAATCGGACGGATCGGCGTTGGCAATCGAGGATGCTTCGGCAAGATCCTCGGGCCGAATACCCACGATCAGCTTGCGTCCGGCATATTGCGACAGGCTGGAGAATTGCTCGACAAGCGTTGCCGGAAGCTTCAACCGATTATCGCCCAGCCGGAGGAAGAGCGTATCGCTCTCCTTTTCGAGTTCGGCCCAATACATGTTCATGGTGGGCGAACCGATAAAGGCGGCGACAAAGGTATTGCGCGGCTTGTTGTAGATATTGGACGGTGTGTCGACCTGCTGGAGCACGCCATCCTTGAGCAGCGCCACCCGGTGCCCCATGGTCATGGCTTCGACCTGGTCGTGGGTCACATAGACGGTCGTGACACCCAACCGATGCTGGATCGACGCAATTTCGGCGCGCATCTGCACGCGGAGCTTGGCATCCAGATTGGACAGCGGTTCGTCCATCAGGAAGACGGAGGGCTTGCGAACAATCGCCCGGCCCATCGCGACGCGCTGGCGCTGACCGCCGGATAGCTGGCCCGGACGCCGCTTGAGATAGGCTTCAAGCTCAAGCACGCGCGCAGCTTCCTGCACTCGCTTGTCCACCTCCTCCTTGGGCATTTTTGCGATCTGGAGCGGGAAGGCGATATTGTCGTAAACGCTCATATGCGGATAGAGCGCATAGGACTGGAACACCATGGCGATGTCCCGATCCTTGGGATGGGTGTCGTTGACGAATTCATCGCCGATCCAGACGGCCCCGTCGGTGATCTCCTCAAGCCCGGCAATCATGCGCAAGGCCGTCGACTTGCCGCAGCCCGAGGGACCGACAAGGACAAGGAATTCCCCGTCTTCGATCTCCAGGGAAACGTCATTGACGGCGCGAAGCTGTCCACCGGCATAGGTTTTGGTCAAATTCTGTAAAGTTACACTGGCCATGGGTCTGCTCCGGGCGGATCACTTGAAACCTTGCGTGGCGATGCCCTTGGTGAGCAGTCGCTGCGAGGCGAGGAAGAAACCGAGCACCGGTCCGATGGAAACGAGCACCATCGCAAACAGTCCGCCAAAGGAGGAGGAACCACCGCTCGGATCGAGGAAAAGCCGCAGAGCTACCGGAACCGTCATCCGGTCGGTGTCGGTGAGGTAGATCAACTGGCTGAAGAAGTCGTTGTAGGTATTGATGAAAGTGAATACGGCCGTGGTAGCCAGAGCCGGCATGGAGAGCGGCAGAATGATCCGCCAGTAGCGCTGCCAATAGGACGCACCGTCAACGATCGCTGCCTGTTCCAGTTCATGAGGCAAGGAGCGCATGAACTGGACCATCAGGAAGATGAAGAAGGCGTCGTGCGCCAGGAATTTCGGCACCACCAGGGGCAGGATCGTGTTCACCCAGCCGATGTTGAGAAAGAAGATATATTGCGGGATCAACTGCACGTGGATCGGCAGCATCATGGTGCCGAGCATGATGGCGAAGAGCCACCACTTGCCGCGGAATTCGAGCCGCGCAAAGGCATAGGCCGCCATCGAGCAGGCCAGAAGATTGCCGATAATCGCCAGGGCGCAGATGATGAACGAGTTCACATAGAACTGCGTGAACGTGAGATCCCCATAGAGCTGCCAGCCGCGAACGAAGTTCTCAAGCGTCCAGTTGGTGGGGATGAACCCCATGTCGCCGAAAATCTCGGTCTCCGGGCGCAGCGCACTCAGCACCATCCAGATAACCGGGTAGAGCATGACACCCAGGATGGTGATCAGCAGGGCATGCAGGCCCAGCCCCTTTAGCCGGCGGATGTTTTCGCGCTTGCGCCGCTCGGAGCGCAGCAGTTCGGGATCGTATGTCTTAACGGTCGCCATAGAACACCCAATAGCGTGAGGACCAGAACATCAGCGCCGTTGCGAGGCCGATAGCGATCAGCAGGATCCAGGCCATCGCCGAGGCGTAGCCCATCTGCAGTTGCTGGAACGCCTGCTGGTAGAGATAGAGCGAGTAAAGGAGCGTCGAATCCACCGGCCCGCCCCGCCCATTGGAGACCACGAAGGCCTGGGTGAAGGACTGGAACGAGTTGATCAGCAGCAGCACGGTGTTGAAAAAAATGACCGGCGTGATCAGCGGCAGGGTGATCCGGCGGAACCGCTGCCAGGCATTGGCCCCGTCAATCGAGGCAGCCTCGTAGTAGGATTCCGGGATCTGGCGCAGCGCGGCCAGAAAGATCACCATGGACGCACCGAACGTCCAGACGTTCAGAGCGATAACGGAGGGCAAGGCAAAGGTCGGATTGTTGATCCAGCCGCGGCCGGCAACGCCGAACAGGGCCAGGATATCATTGACGACGCCGCGCTCGCCGAACACTTCCTTCCAGAGCAGGCCGATACCGACGCTGGCCCCAATGAGCGAGGGCACATAGAAGAGCGAACGGTAGATCGCCAGCCCCCGCAGGCCGCGATTGAGCGCCACCGCAACGGCCAGCGAGAACAGCAGCACCAGCGGCACCGAAAAGCCCACATATTTCAGCGTCACCCAGATCGAGGTGATGAAGCGCCGATCCGATGTGAACAGCCGCACATAATTGTCGAACCCGACAAACGAGGGCAGGCCGATCACCGCATAATTGGTGAAGCTGAGATAGAGCGAAGCCAGCATGGGAAGGGCCGTGATCAGGATGATGCCGGCAAACCAGGGCAAGAGGAACATATAGGCCGCCCTGTTGTCAGCCTTCTTGAGTGCAGATCCAGTTCTGTTGCGGGGAATTTCCCGCACGGACTTCGCCGTTTCCGACGCGGTCAGCACCGGATCATTTGCGGCATCAATCGAGCTCAATTCACTCTCCCTTTTCGCCTGCCCCAGGCAGACCATGCTGGGTCGAAATCAGCTTCGGCTAAGCGCCGAAGTGGGCGCGCGGGCAATCGTCGGCCCGCGCGCCAGCGCTTGATTAGCGGGCGGCCTGGGTCAGTTGCTGCTGCAGATCGGCGATGAGCTGATCGGCTCCCTGTTCCGGGGTCAGTTGACCAAAGGCCACCGCGTCGTAGGCGCGGTTGAGCGTATCGGTCAGCGCCTGGTATCCACCGGCCGGCCAGAACACTGGATTGGCAGTGTCGATCACGTCCTGATACAGCTCGATATGCGCCACCTGGGTCGGCTGCGTATCAGGATCTTCGGCCTGCGCGGTTGCGAGCGCCGGAATGGACACCACGCCATTGTCCGACTCGTAGATCCCGGCCGCTTCTTCGTTCTGCGTCCAGAAGTTGATCCACTCGGCAACAACAGGCACCTGTGCCTCATCGCAGCTTGCGCCGATCGCGATACCGTTGGCACCGATATCCATGCCGACGGTGCCATCAGGACCAACCGGATAGGGTGTGATCCCGATCGTGGTGCCGGGGCTCACGGTATCCACTGTGGTCTGCACCGAACCAAGCTGGTTGGGCGGACGGTTGGTCATAAAGCCGCGATTGTTGGCAATGTTGGATTCTTCGATCAACGCACTGTTGTCGCTGATCATGACCTCGGGGGGCTCGGTGACCCCGGCATTGCGCAGGGCTTCCCAATATTCGAACCACTGGATGGCGAGGTCCTTGGTAAAGGCGACATTCGAGCCGTCAAACACGTCTTCGCCATGCGACTGCACCCAGGTCACGAAAGCATCCTGCTCACGCCCCATATTGTGCACCGAGGCCGCGCCTTCGGGCAGATGCGGGAGTATGGCAGTGAGATATTCGGCGAACTCATCCCAGGTGTAGGGATATTCGAGCGGCGCCACGCCGGCATCGGCCGCAGCCTGCGACATCTGCTGGTTGTACATCAGCGCGAAATAGAACACGCCGTGCGGGATCATGTAGAGATTGCCGTCCGAACCGCGCGCAGAATTCAGCACGGGCTCAGGAATACCTGACACATCGAGCGTCCCGTTCTCGACCAGTTCATCGAGTGGCATCAGGATGTCGGGACGCGCATAGGTTGCCAGCCAACGCGTCTGCATGGTGATGGCACAGGGCTGGTTGTTCCCGGTCGACTGGATCGTCAGGCGCTCCCAGTAAGGCGCCCAGTCTGCATTCTCGCGAACGATAGAGACGTTCGGGTTCTGCCCTTCGAAGAGCTGGATGATCTGGTCAGTCTTGTCGTTGCGGACCTGGCCGCCCCACCAGCTAAACCGGATCTCGCCCTGCAGGTCGCTATCCTGCGCAGCAGCGCCATTGGGCAGAACGGCCATGGACAAAGCCAGGACCGAGGTAGCGAGCAATGATCCAGCCACCCTCTTCTTAAGACGGAATTCTTGCATGGTTTCCTCCCTTTGCACATTCCCTCGCCTGCGCGTCTGACAACCAGCCTGCAGGCAATTTCTTTTCTAGCGCGACACGCTGCTCACCCCTCTGCGAGAACTCGGCGCCTCGTTACTGGTCCATTCTTGTATGCAAGAAACGCCACTGTCAACGATAATGAGTCATTAATTTGCCTCTGCCGCCCTTTAACCCGCATTCACCCAAAAAGCCCTGCATGCCGTGGCAATCAGGTCCATAAATCGATAAAACCAGACCAATTCGCGTGCAGCGGACACACCGGCTCAGGTGATGGCCGCTCCCTTCACCGGGATCAAACGAGCAGCTATTGTATGCAACTAACTTGGCAAACCATCAGGTCGCTTCATGAACCAGTCCCATCGGGACACTGTCAGGCTTTCGAACACGCCCTGGGTCCAATACGGGTCGGCAAAGGCAAATTTTTCAGCGGCCTCTTGCGACGCCGCGCGCATCACGATCATGCTGCCGATCGGCTCTCCATCCGCATCAAGATAGGGGCCAGCAAGAACGAGATCTTCGTCCAGCCCGGCATAATAGGCCCGGTGCTGCAGGCGATGCTCCAGCCTGCCTGCCATGCCATCCGCCTTGTCGCGGCCACTGACGATGAACAGCAACGCACCCTCCTCCGCTAACCAGTGGTCTTTTGGTAGAGGCGCGACACCGAAGCGCCGTCCTCCATTTCGTTTCCGGCCTCGGCGTAGAGACGATATTGACGCACGGCGATATCGAGCAGGGGCAATTCAAGCCCCAGATCCTGCACAAAGTGCTCAACCGATTTCAGGTCCTTGTTCACCTGGCGCACATAGCTGCGCGGTGGATCGAAATCCTCCGCGCTCATTTGTGTATAGATGCGCTGCAGGATCGCGCTGTCCGCGAGCCCGCCCTTGAGGCAGACGGGCAGGAGATCTGGATCAATCCCGGCAGCGCGGCAGCTCGCAAGAATCTCTGCCATAAGGATATAGTTCGCACCCACGATTGCCTGATTCAGGATTTTGGTCTTCTGACCCGCGCCCAGCGGCCCCATCAGCGTGACGTTCTGTGCAATGGCGCGCAGCAAGGGCTCCACAGCTCCAAACGCCGACGGCTCGCCACCCGCCATGACTGTGAGCTCCCCCTGGCGGGCCGGTGCCGGGCCACCAGACATGGGCGCATCGACCCATTGCGCGCCCAGCTCTTCTTCAAGACGGCCTGCCAGCTTCACCGTTGCCTCCGGCGAAGTGGTCGAGAGATCGACCAGCATGCGAGCCCCGTGCCCTGCCGCGGCAAAACCACTGGAGCCGAAACAGACACTTTCGATGGCGGCGTCACCCAGAACGCAGACGAACACAACGTCGGAGTCTTTCCAGACGTCGGCCGGGTTCGACGCCCATTTCGCGCCGCTGTCCCGGACTGTGTCGAAACGCTCCGGCTCCAGGTTCCAGACCGTGAGCTCATAGCCCTGCTCCCGCAGCCGCTCTGCGATGGGCGCCCCCATAATGCCCAGGCCGACAAGGCCAAGGCGGGTCGAGGTGTCGAAGGCAAGTCCGGTCACGGCGCCACTCCTTCCTGGGTCTGAATGCGATAGATGCGGGCGGCATTGTCATGGAACAGCGCCTGCTGGTCCTTTTCGGGCAGGTCGCTCACGCAGGCCATGAACCCGTTGAATATCGTGCCGAAATCCGCGACCAGGCTGTCGACCGGAAAATTGGACGCGAACATGCAACGCGCCACGCCGAAGATCTCGATAGTGTCGCGGACGATTGAACCATTCGCCTCGACGGTCCAGGGGAGATCCTTTTGGCCCAGCCCCGAAATCTTGACCGCAATATTGGGACACTCGGCAGCCAGCTTCAGCGCACCGCGCCAGGCATTGAGGCCGTCCGCACTGCGGTCGGACGGCAGGCCAGTGTGATTGATGATGATCTGGGTGTCCGGGAAGGCCGCCGCCAGATCCGCGGCCTCGGCCAAATGCCACCAGGGCGTTTGCAGATCAAAGCTCAAGCCATTGGGTTTCAGCATGGCAAAACCCCGCCGGAAGGCCGGGTCTCCCATGCTGCCAGGCGCACCTTTCTCAACATCCTCGGCGCGCGCTGCTGCCTTTGGCTTGTGCCGGATGCCACGGACAAATCCGGTGTGGCCATGCGCCTCGAGCACGGACGCAGCGTCATCCCGGTCCAGCCAGGCCTGCGCCACCATCACGCTCGGCAGCCCCTCCTCCTTGCGAAGCGCATCGACCCAGGCGACCTCACCCAGCGGGTCAGCCGGGTTCCATTCGGTTTCGATGAAGACACTTCCAGACAGCTCGAATGCTGCGGCATCGCGCCGATAGTCAGCGGGCAGATAATTGCGCTTGAGCGCATCGTAATTGCCGTAGCGAAAGCTTACCGGTTTGTCGGCGAGCCAAGGCAGATAATTAGCGTCCAGATCCCAGAAATGCTGGTGTGCATCGATAGCCCGCACAATCCCCTCCCTTTGCGGGAGCCGGGGCATCCGGCTCCCGACATCGATATGGCTAGGCCTGAAGCTCAGCGTAGAAGCGATCGATGGCGTCGGTGTCGACGCTCTCGTCATGGGTTCGCCCAAGGGCGTCGTAGCGCTTGCGCCGGGCGTTCATGTCGGCGATCAACACCGCCTTGGCGTGCAGCGCGACCTGCTTGGCAATCTCGATCGGCACAACGATCAAGCCATCATCGTCGCAGCCCACAATGTCGCCAGGGCGCACCTGTGCACCCCCGATACCAATCGTGGTGTTGAGTTCGACAACCTCGATGCGTCCGGGGATAATGGTTCGGCCGCGCTCCCGGCAAACCATCGGCGTCTTCTGCATGGTGACTTCGCCGGTATCGCGGCAATGGCCATTGGTGACGATACCCACCGCACCCGCAGCCTGCAGGGCAAGGACATTTTCGGACCCGAAGAAACCAACCTCGCCCGAGCTGCCCACGTCGGTGACAACGACGCTACCATCCTTCACCAGGTCATTGAGACCCCGGCCATTGTGCCCGTGCTTGTTGAACCAGATACCGTGCGCACCAACGATTTCCTCGGTGGTTTCAAGCGGCCACATTGGCTTGTTGGCCGGTACGCAGCGCTGGGTGACCGCAGGCCCCCAGAATTTCATGCCCAGCCAGAGCGGGCGAATGTCCTGGGACACGAGGCCAATATTGAAATAGCCAAGGCCATCCATGGCGTCCGCGACATCCACGACGCGCAAGGGCTCGAAAAATTTGCGGATATGATAGGGATCCACGGCTTTGCCGTCGGCATCCTTGGGCTCGTAAGACATGACGAATCCTTGCTGGCGCTCGATTGGCGCCACCCGTTGAATGAAGTGATTAGGATGGGCTCCCCCCGATCCACACACCATTCTTGTATGCAAGGTTTGAGCGAGTCAACGCTTTTCAGCGCATATTTTTCGGCGAACGGGGATTCACTCCGGCATCATGCACGGAAACTGGCTGGACGTTACGTCACGGCTCTAGTCGTCGTTTTCCAGGCGAGCCTGCAGGAATGGCAGGCTGTTCAGGAAGTGCTCCCTGGTCAGTTTCGCAAGCAATTGACCGTCTCGGGACGCCAATGCCGTAAACATCTTGGTGTGCTCGAACAGGGCGCCAGTCCAGCGCCCGGTGTCCAGATTTGCCAAAGCGCGCGCGCGTTCCACCCTCGGCACAAGAGATTGCCACACCGTGTAAAGCACCGGATTTGCAGCAATTTCTACCGTTCTTTGGTGGATTCTCTGGTTAATTTGCATATAGGGGGCCCGCTCTTTGCGGGCGTGAAAGTCGATCATCTCCGCCAGCAAACGGCCGATTTCACCAATCTCGGCTTCGGTGATCTTCTGGCAGGCCAGTTCTGCGGCAATGCCTTCAATGGCACCAAATACTACGAAAAGATGCTCGAGATCCGGCGCGTGCAACTTGGACACGACGACACTGCGGTTGGGCAAAAGATCAACCAGGCCTTCGGCCGCCAATGTCCGCAGCGCCTCGCGGACCGGTGTGCGCGATACACCAAGTTGTTCACATAGCTGCATTTCTCGCAGCCGCTCACCCGGCGGCAGTTCACCGGACAGGATCATGCTCCGCAGCTTGCCGGCAGCTTCTGCATGCAACTGTCCCTTTTTCCGTCCCGTGTTCTCACCGGATTCATCCGCCCAGGGGCCGTTTTCTGCAGTTTTGTCCATACTTGCTCGTATGCAGCTTTGACAAAAAAAGCAAGATCGCGGATTTCCACCCTTGATTTTCAATCAGCACCAGTCTTGTATACAAGAATAGACAACGGGAAGGGGCTCGGCGCCGCCTTTCTGCACTTGGGAGGAGCCGATGTCCGAACGCGCTGCCAATTCCAGCCAAACTGGAGCGCCCGATAACCTGCCGCCATTGACCGGCTTGCGCGTGCTCGATCTCAGCCAGGTCATGGCGGGACCGTTCTGCTGCATGTTGCTGGGCGACATGGGCGCGGACGTCATCAAGGTGGAACCTCCCGGGACCGGCGACCAGACCAGAAAGTCTATGGGCTTTCGCATGAAGGGCGAGGACAGCCCGGGCTTTCTGGCCCTCAATCGCAACAAACGCAGTATCACGCTTGATCTCAAGACACCGGAAGGCCAGCGCACTTTGCACAAGCTGGTCGAAACCGCAGACATCCTGGTCGAGAACAGCCGGCCGGGGGTCAGCAAGAAGCTCGGCGCCGACTTCGAGACCCTGTCGCGGATCAACCCGCGGCTGATTTATGCCAGCATATCGGGCTTTGGCCAGACCGGGCCGTGGTCACAGCGCCCCGGTTTCGATCTGATTGCCCAGGCCATGGGCGGCGTCATCAGCGGTACCGGCATTCCAGGCGCAGAACCGGTCAAATCAGGCATTCCTGTGGGCGACCTCGGCGCCGGCATGTTCGCTTGCTATGGCATCCTTTCGGCCGTGATTGGGCGCGAGCGCACCGGCAAGGGCCAGTACATCGACACCTCGCTGCTCGACGCGGCTCTTGCGCTGTCGGTTTGGGAAAGCACCGAATATTGGGCGACAGGCAAGTCGCCCGGACCACTGGGCACCGCCAATCGCATGAGCGCCCCCTATCAGGCCTTTGCCGGATCGGATGGCTACTTCGTGGTCGGCGCGGCCAATCAGAAGCTCTGGCTGATCTTCTGCGATGCAATTGGCCGTCCCGAATTGAAGGACGACCCGCGTTACGCCAACAATATCGACCGTGTTCAGCGGCGCAGCGAGTTGGCAGACGAGCTGCGTCCGACTTTCGTCACTCGCACTGCCGAGGAATGGGTCGATCTGTTCCTGGGCGCCGGCGTTCCTGCCGGCCCGATCAATGACTACAGCGTGGCGCTCGACAATGAACATGTCCATCACCGCAAGGCGGTGATCGAGATCGAGCATCCGGTAGAGGGCAGTTTCAAGGCATTGGGGTTTCCGGCAAAGCTGTCGCATACCCCCGCCGCCGTCCGTCGCCCGCCCCCCCTGCTTGGCCAGCACACTGACGAGATTCTGGCCGAACTCGACCTGATCGACCAGCAGAACCGCAAAACGGTCCCGGTATGACGGAGCCAGTTGACCAGGGGCGCGTGCGTCTTGATCGGGATGGCGCTGTCGCACGAATTACTTTTGATCGGCCCAATGCCCATAACGCCTTTACCTGGGCCATGTATGAAGAACTCGACGCCATTCTCGCTGCCTTAAGCCAGGACGACGAATTGCGGGTCGTGACATTGCGGGGCGCCGGTGGAAAGGCCTTCGTTGCCGGGTCCGATATTTCCCAGTTCAGGGAATTCAACGGCGGCGACGATGGCATTGCCTACGAAGCCAAGATGAACCGCTATTTCCAGCGCATCCTGGCAGTACCGGTACCCACTGTGGCCATCGTGGATGGCTGGGCGGTTGGTGGCGGGCTCAATATTGCCGCCTGCTGCGATATCCGCGTTGCCAGCACCCGGGCCAGGTTCGGCAGCCCGATCGCGCGCACCATCGGCAATTGCGTATCCATGCAGACCTATGCCCGTGTCGTCGGTGGCTTTGGCGAAGCGCGTGCCAAGCGCATGCTGCTGCTGGCCGAATTCATCGCGGCGGAGGAAGCCATGACGGCAGGATTTCTTGCTCGTCTGGTAGAGCCCGAAGAAATCGACCAGGCAGCGCAGGAGGTGGTCGAGCGTCTGCTCGAAAATGCCCCCATCACCTTGCGCGTCAGCAAGGCAGCCATAGGCCGCGTCCTGGCCCGCGATATCGACCCGGCGGACGACCTCATCGGCCTCACCTATGGCAGTGAGGATTTTCGGCGCGGCGTCGAGGCCTTCGTCAACAAAACCAAGCCTGAATGGCAGGGCCGCTGAAGCGGCAGGAGGACTATTGTGAGCACGTCCAATGATCGCATCAAGGTTTGGACCAGGATCGATCTGACTTTCAGGGCCAGCACCGATTTCGGCAACCCCTATGCCGACGCGCTGGTCTGGGTAGACCTTGAAGGACCCGATTTCTCCAGGCGCATTTACGGGTTCTGGAACGGCGGGGACGAGTGGGTCGTCCGCGTGCTTGCCAACGCCCCGGGCGAGTGGCACTGGACCAGTGGCAGCAGTCCCGATGATACCGGACTATCGGGTCAATCCGGCGGGTTTGTCGCCGAGAGCTGGACGGCCGCGGAGCTGGATGCCAATCCAAACCGACGCGGCATGATCGGGGCGAGCACGAACGGTCGTGGACTGCAATATGCCGATGGCACCCCGTTCTTCCTTCTGGGCGACACATGGTGGTCGCTTCCCAGCTTCCGCTTTCCGCTTGCAGAGGCAAGTGGGACCACCGGCACGCTCGGTCCCCAATCCACGCTCAATGACTATGTGGCCGTGCGTCGGGCGCAGGGGTTCAATTGCGTTGGCCTGATCGCCGCCCAACCCGCCTGGGCCAATGATGGCAAGCCGAACAGCCTGCAAATGGATGACGGCACCTGGGTGCGGGCTGCCTGGAAACAGCCGGGCACACAGTCCGCCAAGGACATGCACAATGAAGGCGGCCGGCCCTTCGAATTCCCCGGCAAGGTCCCTGGCTTCGAGGACGTGTTCCCCGACATGGACCGCATCAATCCGGACTATTTCAAGGTGCTCGATCGCAAGATCGACTATCTCAACGACCAGGGCATGGTGCCGTTCATCGAGATCTCGCGGCGCGACTGCGGCCAGTGCTGGCAGAAATTCCATGACTGGCCGGAATCCTATGCGCGCTATGTGCAGTACATGATCGCCCGCTATGGGGCCCATATCACGCTACTGAGCCCCATCCACTACGACTATTATGAACAGACGATCCCGGCAGAAGACTACAATGTGCCGATCAACCTGGCGCTCGAGCGCTATGGCAAGCCGCCATTCGGCACCATGCTGACGGCCAATCCGAATCCTTCGACGCTGGTCAATTTCGGGCCGGACAGTTGGATTGACCTGCACCAATCGGGCAATGTGCGCGAGCACTATACCTATTGGTACCTGACCGAGATGTTCGAGGCCGAGCGCAAGCCGGCAATCAATGGCGAACCCTATTATGCCGGCCTGCACCAGCTCGGTGAGCCCTATCCCTTGCGGGTACCACCCGACAGCGAAGACGATCGCATCTATGTCCGCTCCGGTCTTTACGGCAGCTTCCTCTCAGGCGGGCTGGCCGGGTTCATCTATGGGGCCGAGGGCATCTGGCAATCCGACGTCGAGCCGGAATCGCTGCATAAGATGTGGGACAGCTTCGGCTGGGAATCGGGCAATCAGGTTCAGCACCTCAAGGCCTTCGCGACTGTCGAGGGCCAGCGCTATCTTGAGCTGACGCCCTGCACCGAAATGGTGGTCCCCAACAAGACGGGGCCAGGCTATGCCTATAAGGGGTGGAGCTATTGCGCGGCCACGCCGGACCGTTCCTTGGTCATGCTCTATTTCGAGGCCGACGCGCCGATGGAGGCACGGCTGCGCGGCGTTAAGCCAGGTGACCGGTTCCAGCCACGCTTCTTTGATCCGCGCAACGGCAACTGGCACGAACCGGGCGAAGCCATTTCGGTGCCACGCAATGGTGTGCTGCCCTTGCCTCCCCGTCCCGATGCGATGGATTGGGGCCTGATGCTGCAGCGTCTCTAAGCAAGGACTTTCCTCCCAGGGAATGAAGGCGCCGGGCCTGAAAGGGCCGGCGCTTTCGCTTTGGTCGACGGGCAGCAGTCCAACAAAAAGGGGCGCCTTGCAGCGCCCCTCGGAACATATCCTCTGATCGCAGCTATTTCTTCCGCAGCCGCTTCATGAAGTCCTCGCGGTTCTTCCTGTAGGGGTGCGGCGGCATGTCGGGGAACATGGACTGGGTGGACTCATCGGGCGCAATGCCAAGCGCTTCAAACAGCATACCCCGGTCGTAGCGATCATTCTCGGATTCCTGCTTGGCGTAATACAGCACATCATCAATCACGTCCTGGGGCACCACGATGGCGCCATCGCCGTCGGCCACCACAAGATCGCCCGGGCGGACCATAGCGCCGCCGATCTCCACCGTTGAATTGGGCTCCCCGAATTCGACGCGCCCCTGATACATGGGCTGCACCACCCAGCGGTGCCAGCACGGCATGGCCTTCTGGTAGAGCTGTTCATCGGTATCGCGGGCCCCGCCATTGGTCAGGACGCCCTTCACCCCGTTCGCGGCCCAGACCATGGAGTCCATCGAGCCAATGGCCGGTGTTTTCTGGCCCATGGTGTCAATGACCAGAAAATCGCCCTCCCCAACCTGCTCCTTGAAGTCTCCCATGTTCCAGAGCTGGCGATACCAATATTCATAGGCCCACTTGGTGTAGTCCTCTGGCGACAGCTCCGGCACCCGCTGCTGGGTCGGAATATGCCGGTAGGTCTGGGCAAAGCCAGCCGCCTTGGTGCGGTAGAGTGGCCGGATTTCCGGGTCGACCGTGCCGACATGATGCAGCCCGACCCAATCCATGCCATCGCGGATATCGGTCACCCTGAGCTTGGCGACCGTATCGAGAATTTCCTTACGTTTCTTGGCGTCCATTGATGCCTCCCTTGTTGACGATCTCTCATTCGCCGCGCTGGCGATCCATCTCGGCCAGCTTCTCCACGCGGCGGCGGAACTGCGGTTCGGTGCTGAACTCTGCGGCGAGAAATGCGCGGGTGACGTCGGCCGCGATCTGCGGCCCGATGATCCAGCCGCCAATGCAGAGCACATTGACATTGTCATGCTCGACACATTGCCGGGCGACATAGGTGTCATTGGCAACTGCGGCCCGAATGCCCGCAATCTTGTTGGCCGCAATGCAGGCACCGGCGCCCGTGCCACAGACCAGAACCACCCGCTCCACCTTGCCGCTCTGGATCAGGCCGATGGCCGAACGGGTGACATCGGGAAAGTCCACCGGCTCTTCCGAGGTCGCGCCCATCTCGATCACCTCATCGCAATGCTGGGCCAGGACGTCCCGGATGAACCGCTTCATCGGGAAGCCCGCATGGTCACAGGCCAGGCCGATTGCGGCTCGGCGCGGTATCTCCAATCCCCTCGCTGACAGCGTCTCCGTCACGGTCGTCCTCCTCGTTTCCAATGAGTTCATACCGTGGTATTACCACTTTGACAAGGACTGGAGATCATCCCGCGCTTGACAGGACCGGGCCAAGCCAGCCAATTCGCGCGGCACAACGGGGGAAAGACGGGGATGGGAGCAGGACTGACGCGAGAGCCCGCCGACGCGGCCACCGGGTACGACCAGGTGTTCGCCTTTGTGCGCGAACAATTGCTCTCGGGACAGATGAAGGCCGGAGACCGTCTGCTGCCTGAGCGAGAACTGGCCACGCGGCTCGGCGTCAGCCGGCCGGTGATCCGCGAAGTGCTGCGCGCGCTGGCCGCCATCGGCGTGATCGAAATTCGCCATGGCTATGGCAGCGTCGTCCGGCGCCCAGATTTTGCCGAGCTGGGCGACCTGTTCACCATGATGCTCGCCCAGCAGGGCGAGGTGGTCGAGGATGTCATGGAAGCGCGCATCGCCATCGAGCGGCAGGCCATCAGACTGGCCTGCGCACGCGCGACCTCAACTGACCTGGCGGCACTCGGCGAGGCGCTGCGGCGGGTTGAGGAAACCGTCACAGACCCGCAGATCGGCGGCGATGCCGACTTTGCCTTTCACGCCGCGCTGATCGCGGCGGCACACTCCCCGACCCTGGCAAGCCTGCACGCAGCAATAGCCGTGCTGCTCAAGCGCTCACACCTGGAGCGCCGCGAGCGGATCACCAGCCTGGACGGCATCGAGACCTATCTGGTCGAACACCATCGCGAACTGCTGGCGGCTGTGGCGGCCAGAGACGCAGACAGCGCCGACCGCCTACTGATGCAGCATTTTGCGATCGGCACTGAATATCAGCGGCGTGCGGCCGCCGAGCGTGACCGGAGCCCACCTACCAGCTGACTGCGATATATTTGGTCTCGCAAAATTCGAGAATGCCGTGGTGAGCGCCCTCACGGCCCAGCCCGCTTTGCTTGGTGCCGCCAAAGGGCGCCGCCGGGTCGGATGCCAGGCCGCGATTGAGCCCGACCATCCCTGAATCCACCTTCTCGGAGACGCGCAGGCCGCGCGCCAGATCCTGGGTGAACACATAGGCGATCAGGCCATATTCGGTGTTGTTGGCGAGGGCGATGGCCTCGTCCTCTGTCTTGAAGAGCGCAATGGGGGCCACCGGGCCAAAGATCTCCTCGCGCATCAGTTTTGCCTGCGCCGGCACCGATGTGAGCACGGTGGGCGAGAGGAAGTATCCGTTCCCGCTCCCCACCTCGCCCCCGGTCAGGACCTTGGCACCACCCTCGACCGCTTCGCCGATCCAGGCATCGATGCGCGACACCGCATCCTGGTTGATCAGCGGACCGCACTGGGTCGCCGCATCATAACCCGGACCGACCTTGAGAGCCTTCATCCGTTCGGCAAGCCCGGCGGAGAACGCCTCGGCGATGCCCTCCTGCACATAGAAGCGATTGGCCGCCGTACAGGCTTCGCCACCATTGCGCATCTTGGCCACCATGGCGCCATCCAGCGCCGCCTCGAGGTCCGCATCATCGAACACGATGAAGGGCGCATTACCGCCCAATTCCATTGAACAGGAGATGACCGTATCGGCGGCTTCCCGCAACAGCCGGCGTCCAACTTCAGTCGACCCCGTGAACGACAACTTCCGCACGCGCGGATCATGCAGCATGGCGCTGACCGTGGCTCCAGCCTTGGAGGTGGTGATGACATTGATTACCCCATCGGGCACACCCGCCTCGCGATAGATTTCCGCCAGTGCATAAGCCGTTAGCGGGGTTTCCGTCGCCGGCTTCAGCACGCAGGTGCAGCCGGCGGCCAGGGCCGGTGCGATCTTGCGGGTCGCCATGGCCGCCGGGAAGTTCCAGGGCGTAACGAGCACCGCAACCCCTATAGGTTGGTGCTGCACCAGAATGCGATTGGCGCCGCTCGGCGCAATGGACAGATCACCATTGAGCCGGACTGCTTCCTCGGAAAACCAGCGGAAGAACTCTGCCGCATAGACCACCTCGCCCTGCGCATCGCCGAGCGCCTTGCCATTCTCGAGCGAAATGAGCTCCGCCAGCATCTGCTTGCGCTCAATCATCAGTTCAAAGCAGCGCCGCAGGATTTCACTGCGTTTGCGCGGAGCCGTGGCTGCCCAGCCGGAAAGTGCATCATGAGCGGCCGCGACCGCATCCATCGCGTCATCCACGCTGGCATCGGCCACCCGCCCGATGACGCTGCTGGTCGAGGGATCAATCACATCGATATCGCTGCCGCCCCTGCCCGGCCGCCATTGCCCTCCAATGAACAACTGGCCGGGAATGCTGGCCGGATCAAAACTCAGATGCCCGGAGATTTGCGGATCCATGCTCATATCAGTTCGCCTCAGGTTCGAAATCATCGTTGCGCAGAGATGCGCGGTCGCCGCGATAGGCGGCTTGCACCAGCCGCTTCATGGACAGGGCGTCCAATGGCCGCGGATTGTTCTTGACCAGCCGCGTCGCCGCAAGCGCCTGCTCGGCCGTCCAGTCCAACTTGTCCTCGGCAAGGCCAAGCGAGCGGATATCGGGGGGAATTCCGATGCCGGCAAACAGTTCCGCCACGCCATCCACTGCTGCCGCGGCCCGTTGGGACTGGTTCAGTCCATCGACTGGCAACCCCAAAGCAGCAGCGATTTCTGCCATTTCGGGTCGCGCCATGGGCAGGTTGAATTCCATGACATAGGGCATCATCGCTGCCACGCCCAGGCCATGGGCGGTGTGCGTCAATGCCCCGACGGGATATTGCACGGCATGGGCGGCGGCCGTTCCAGCCGTGCCAAATGCCAGGCCCGCAAGCGTCGCCCCGCGCATCATGTCTGCGCGCGCCGCATGGTCCCCTCCGTCACCGACAGCCTTGGCGAGGCTGCCACCGATCAGTCTGATGGCCTCCAGGGCATAGAAATCGCTCAGGGCGTTCTTCCCTAGAAAGACATGGTCATGGACAGTCGACGCTTCGGGTTCGCGCCGCGCCGTGGTGAAGGCCTCGATGGCATGCGTCAATGCATCGGCTCCGGAGACGGCGGTCAACCCGGGAGGGCAGCCATAGGTCAGCTCCGGGTCGCAAATGGCGGTATGCGGAATCAAATGTGGGCTGGCAATGCCAACTTTGACGGCGCGGTTCTTGTCGGAAACCACAGCCACCGGAGTGACTTCAGAGCCGGTGCCCGCCGTGGTGGGTATTGCGATCAGCGGCAGCACCGGGCCGGGCACTTTGAATTCGCCGTAATAGTCCGAAATATCACCGCCATGGGCGAGCAGCAGCGCGATGATCTTGGCCGCATCCAGGCAACTGCCACCGCCAATCCCGACGATCAGATCGGCTGAAAAAGCCGCACCCTGACCCACGCCGGCGGCAATGCATTCGGCGGGCAGTTCCGCTTCGACCCCAGCGAATATGGAAACCGAGACCCCGGTCGCTTCTACCGCCCGGACCAATTCGCCAAAACTCGCCTCTCCCGCCATACGCTCATCGGTGACCAGCAGGGCGCGTTGGCCCAAAGACTTGGCAAATTGCGGCAGGGCCAGGCGCTGTCCGGCACCGAACACCAGGTTGCGCGGTCCCCTGACCACGCCGAAGCCAGTTTCCAGCATGTCTCTCAAGCTCCTTTGTGCCCGGCCTCATCGGCCAATTGCTGCAGGTCCTGCCAAAGGCCATCGGCCAGCGGCACACCGTCGCGCAGGCGTTCGGCCCGGCAGGCCCGCCCGCGCTCGCCGGGGATCAGGACTTTCTCTACACCATCGACGGGCTCGGTCTGCCGCAGCAGGTCGAGATAATCTTCCAGGGCGGCCGATGGGCCATCGATGACGATGAACAGGTCGCCCTTGTTGCAGATCGCATCAGAATCCAGAGTGCCGCGCACATCCCGTCCAAGGGCTGCGCCCGCCAGGCTCGATGTCAGCAGGCCAAAGGCCAGACCGAGCGCATAACCCTTGGCCCCGCCAAAGGGCGCGAGCGATCCGGACTTCGCCGCAACGGCATCGGTAGTCGGGTTCCCCTGGGCATCCAGTGCCCAGCCCTGCTTCAATGGTTCCCCTCGATTGGCGTAGTCGTGCACCTCGCCCATTGAGACGATACTGGTGGCCGTGTCCATGACGAAAGGGGCCCCGTTGGTCGGGACGCCAATGGCGATCGGATTGGTCCCCAGCATGGCTTTTCGGCCACCCCAAGGGTGCACCAGGGCCTCGCTGGTGGAAAAGGCCAGCACCGTTTGCCCAGCCGCAGCGACCCGCTCTGCGTAAAATCCCAGCATGCCGATATGATTGGAGTTGCGAATGGCCGCAACAGCTATGCCCGCCTGCCCGGCTTTGGCGCAGACCGCCTGCAGCGCGGCATCGGCAACCACTGGCCCCAGCCCCATCTCCCCATCGACTTCGAGGAAAGTGTCCCGGCGCCAGACGTGATGCCCTGTTGCAGCAGGATTGGCGCAGCCATTGCCAATACGCTCCACGATGCGGCGGAGCCGGAGCAGGCCATGGGAAGGCACGCCGCGCAACTCGGCCTCGAGCAGCAGGTCCACCTGCAAGTCCGCCAGCGGTTCCGGCACGCCGGCATGGATCAGAATGCTGGTCGCAATCCGGCGCAGGTCATTGACATCAATTTGAGGCACGCCAAATCCTATAGGATATCTGATTGTCGCCGGGCCATACTGGTGGTATTGCTCTGGGACTGTCAAGACGAGGGACGGCAATGCGTTCATTGACCGACATCCGGCGCCCCCCGGCATTGACCGAAGAGGTTCATGCCAGGCTGTTCGAGCAATTGATGACCCACAGCATTGCGCCGGGCACCAAGGTTTCAGTCGATGCATTGTCCCGCTCGCTCAACGTCTCTCAGACCCCAATTCGCGAGGCGCTGGCGCGCCTTGAAGCCCAGGGGCTGGTCGTCAAAATTCATCTGGTCGGCTATCGCGTCGCTGATCGCATCGCGCCGGACCGTCTTGAGCAGATTTACGAGTTTCGCCTGCTCACCGAACCGCACATGGCGGCGCGCGCCGCAGAAAGAATGAGCACGCAGGAGCGCACCAACCTGCTTGCGCAATGCCGGCGCATGGAATCCGATCACAACGTCCATACGCCTCAGGACTATGCCGGTTTCTCGCGCCTCGACGAAGCCTTCCACCACGCCATCGCCGTGGCGAGCGGCAACACTGTCATCAAGGACGCGCTGTCTGCCCTGCACCTCCATGTGCATCTGTTTCGCATGTCCCAGCCACCGACAGCGGTGTCCGACGCCATCGAGGAACACGGTCGCATTGCCCAGGCGATCGCCGCGGCGGATCCGCAGGCAGCGGAGGCGGCCATGCGCCGTCACGTAGTCAATTCGCGGCGCCGATTCACCTAGACAACGCTACTTCGAGCGTCTCCAAGACAATCACTGACTGCGTCCACCGTCTGGAACACGCAAGAAGCGCTTCGGTTTCGACACGCCGTCCAGTCCTTCGGCTCATTCGACCGGTAGCAGCCTGGATAGCCGCGCGCGCCTCGTCCCGCTATAGTCGGCGGCATAGGGAGGCCGACCGCATGACAACCGCAAAGCCCACCACCATCGACGCCTATCACGCCGCCCAGGCCGAAACCGACCGCGCCATCTGCGACACGCTGCGCGCCATCATCGACCAGCACTTGCCCGATGCCGAAAGCAGGATCTGGCATGCCCACCCGGTCTGGTTCCTCGCCGGCAATCCCATTGTCGGCTATTCCAAGCTCAAATCCTGCGTCCGCCTGCTGTTCTGGAGCGGCCAATCGTTCAAGACGCCGGGCCTGGAACCCGAAGGCAGCTTCAAGGCCGCCGAACTCCGCTTCACCGCCCCCGACCAGATCAATCCCAATGCGCTTGGCAACTGGCTCGAAGAAGCCCGCACCATCCAGTGGGACTACAGGAACATCGTCAAGCGCAAGGGCCGGCTCGATCCATTGTTCTGATCATTGCGGCACCGGCCCCTCGCCATTGACCGCCCATTGCGCCGCAAAGGCCCGCTGATAGGCAGGGCGCGCCTTGCCGCGTTCGACATAGGCGTGAAGGTTCTGGAATTTTTCCAGCAGTCGCGCGTCGGCTCGCCGCAACACCATCACCATCATCAAATCCCCGGCGCTGAAATCCCCATCGAGCCAGTCATTCTCTCCCAGCCGCGCCGAAAGTTCACCCAGCCGAACCCCGATCCGCTCTTCGAGAAAGGCAAACCGCTCGGTGCTGTACCAGGCCTTGCCCCGATCGGTGTAGCCGGCCTGCTCCCGCTCGATAATGGGCGGCTCCATCGTGCTCACCGCCGCAAACATCCACATGATCGCCCGCGCCCGTGCCGCGGGATCCGCTGGCAGCAGGCCCGGATGCTGCTCGGCGATATGGAGGATAATTGCCCCGGTTTCGAACAGCACCAGCCCGTCCTCTTCCAGGGTCGGTATCTGCCCGAAGGGATTGCGCTCCCGATGCGCTTCGGCCTTCAGCCCCTTGAAGGACACCAGCCGCACCTCATAGGGCTGCCCCACCTCCTCGAATGCCCAGCGCACCCGCATGTCCCGCGCCAGCCCCTGTCCACCATCGGGCGATTTCTCGAACGCAGTCATGATCGGCCTCATCGTCGCCTCCTTTGATCACGCAGCATGAGAGCAGAACGACCCGCTGCAACGGCTGCTCCCAGCGCGACGAGCGATCAAGGCAAGTCTCGACATCCTGGTTATCAGGCACAGCGGCCGATCAGCCCGCCACGCGTCCCCGCACGGCATGGGCGCGGCCCTGCACCACCAATTCCCCGGAGCGGCGCGACGCTTGGGCACTCTTGCGGATCTGTTCGACCTGTTCAGGGCCGAGCTTGGAAAGCACCTGCCCAATGCCGGGCGATGCTGCGGCTGTCAGCCAATATGCATCGAAGGAAGGGAACGCCCGGCTGGCCGTGAATTCACGCGTCTCCACCTCAACAAGGCCGGCATCGGTCCACAGGCGTTTGAGCTCGTCCAGCCGGGCCACCTCCGGGTGTGGTGGCAGCAATGGCTCAACACCGGCATCAATCAGGGCCGCATGGACATCCTCATAGGGAAAGCCGCCACCCTCGAGGTCCCACGCGTAAGCCGCAACCTTACCGCCACCGCGAACGACACGCCGCATTTCAGCAACCCCGCGCGCAGGTTCTGGAACAAAGAAGAGGACGAGCGCCATGATGGCAACATCGAAGGCGCCATCAGGATAAGGAAGGTCCAGCGCAGACCCCAGGGTGAAATTGGCAACACCTGCGCGATGGCGCTTTCGGGCATACGCCAGTTGTGCTTCTGAGGGATCAATCGCTTCGACCAAAGCTGGCTTTGCCTTGCCGACAATCAGTTCAGTCGAGGCGCCATTCCCGCAGCCAACATCCGCCCATTTGGCGCCTGTCGATATGTTGAGCCAATCGAGAAAGGGAGCGCCCACCAGGGCGCTCCAGACCCCCATCATGGATTCGTAGCTCTCACCGTCTTGAAACCGCATCGCTTCAGCCATTTCTTCCTCCTCCGGGTCAGGCATATCAGCGCTCACTGGAGGTGCTGTTTGGGGCCGTATCGGCGCGCAAAGCTGGCTTGGAAGCCCATAGTGCCGAACTCGAGCGGCTTTCGCATCCGCAGCAGGCATGAAGACCACAATAGGCCTTTCCGAGCCTCAATATCCAGTGACGCCTTGGCGACGAGGCATGCAAGCTCCGCGACGGCGTTTGCTTTGGCGAAACACCGAGATGCCACAGTCAAACAAACGACAATTGCCTGACTCACGGGCTATCGGCTCCAATGGCCAATTTGGGGTGGGTTTCTGCCGCTATGCTCCAGCGCGGAATTCTCGCTATGAAGACGTCCAACGCTTGGGCACCGATATTGCCCCACCCACCGGCCGTCACCCTCGGGCTTGACCCGAGGGCTCTGCACTTCAAGATGCCCGTATGGGCGGCTATGTTTACATTCTTGCCGATATGCGGCGGGGGCGCACTTACATTGGCGTCACCAATGATCTCGTTCGCCGGGT
>JAVJRP010000001.1:0-37766 GCA_040218355.1 Devosia sp.
GCCCAGCCGGCCTTGGAGAGGCAACGGCGCGATGCGGGTATCGGTCCGGTACCCATGATGGCGGGATCGACGCCGGCGCTGGCGCCGGCGCGAATTACGGCGAGTGGTTCGAGTCCGAGCTCGGCCGCGCGTGTAGCGGACATCAGCAGCACGGCGGCCGCGCCGTCGTTGATGCCCGACGCGTTGCCGGCGGTCACGCTGCCGTCGGGCTGGAACGCGGCACGCAGTCTGCCGAGGCTCTCGGCAGTCGTGCCGGGCCGCGGAAACTCGTCACGTTCGAAGATCACCGGTTCGCCCTTGCGCGTCGGGATGGTGACCGGGACGATTTCGCCCGCGAACCGCTCGGCGGCCAGTGCGGCCGCGGCCTTGTCCTGGGTCGCTGCCGCGAAGGCATCCTGCTCCGCTCGCTCGATACCGAACTGCGCGGCGACGTTCTCTGCCGTCACACCCATGTGGTAGCCCTTGAAGGCATCCTGCAGGCCGTCGACGATCATCGAGTCCTGCAAGGCCCAGTCGCCCATCTTCTGGCCGTTGCGCGAGCGTGGCAGGACGTGGGGTGCGAGGCTCATGTTCTCCTGGCCGCCGGCAATGATGATGTCGGCGTCGCCGCAGCGGATCGCCTGGGCGGCAAGATGCACGGCCTTGAGCCCGCTGCCACAGACCTTGTTGATGGTCATGGCCGGTGTCGCGTGGGGCAGGCCGGCGGCGATGGCCGCCTGGCGTGCCGGGTTCTGTCCGCAACCGGCGGTCAGGACCTGGCCGAGGATGATCTCGTCCACGGCCTCGGGCGCGACGCCACTTTGCTCGAGCAGCGCGCGGATGACGGTGGCGCCCAGCTCGTGGGCGGGCATCTGGGCCAGCGCTCCGCCGAAGCTGCCGATGGCGGTCCGCAAGGCGCGGACGATGACGGCATCCTGCATGAAACCCTACTCCTGACGGCGACGATCAGACCGGCAAGCGTACGTTGCGGTGCACAATTGTGCAAGCATACGTCGCCGCGGAACTGATCCGCGTCGCGGCGGAGGGCACACGGGTCAGAAGTGGATGGCGCGTTTGTCGCTGGCGAGCGCCGCCTCGTGCATCGACTCCGACAGCGTCGGGTGCGCATGGCAGGTGCGCGCGATGTCCTCGGCGCTGGCGCCGAACTCCATCGCCAGCACCGCCTCCGCGACGAGTTCGGAGGCATTCGGGCCGATGACGTGCACACCCAGCACGGCATCCGTCTCGGCGTCGGCGATCACTTTCACGAAACCGTCGGTATCGCCCATGGCGCGGGCACGGCCGCTGGCAAGGAACGGAAAGCTGCCGCTCCTGACCTTGCGCCCGGCCGCCGCGAGCTCCTGTTCCGTCGCGCCGGCCCAGGCGATCTCGGGCCAGGTGTAGATGACCCACGGGATATGGGCGAAGTCGACGTGTGGTTTCTGCCCGGCGATGCGCTCGGCCACCGCGATGCCTTCCTCACTCGCCTTGTGCGCGAGCATCGACCCGCGCACGCAGTCGCCGATCGCCCACACGTTGCCGACGCCGGTGTGACAGGAGCCGTCGACTTCGATGAAGCCGCGCTCGTCGGTGCGGATGCCGGCTGCGTCGAGCGCGAGGCCGCTAGTGTTGGGCTTGCGCCCCACGGCGACGATGAGTTTGTCGAACTTGGCCGTCTCCGCCTTGCCGTCGAACTCGAAGCTGACCGTCACCTGTTTGCGCGACGACTTCACCTCGGTCACGCGGGCACCGAGCCGGATGTCGAGGCCCTGGCGGGTGAGGATCTTGAGTGCTTCCTTGGCCACCGCGCGGTCGGCGGCGGCGAGGAACTCCGGCAGTGCTTCGAGCACGGTGACCTCGGCGCCGAGGCGGCGCCACACGCTGCCGAGTTCGAGGCCGATGACACCGGCGCCGATCACGCCGAGGCGTTTCGGCACCTCGGTGAAGGCGAGGGCGCCGGTCGAATCGACCACCAGTTCTTGGTCGACGGGTGCCGGTGGAATCGCTGCCGGCACCGAGCCGGTTGCGATGATCACGTGGGTGGCCGCGAGGCTGGCGGTCTCCTTGCCGTCAGCGTCGGTGACGACGACCGCATCGGCGGCGGTGAAGGCCGCCGAGCCCTGCACCCAGGTGACCTTGTTCTTCTTGAACAGGCCCGCGATGCCCTGCGTGAGCTGGGCGACGACCTTCTGCTTGCGCGTCTGCATGCCGGCGATGTCGATGTCGGCCGTCGCGGTGATGCCATGCTCGGCGGCATGGTGGGTGATGAACTCGAAATGGTGCGAGGAGTCGAGCAGGGCTTTCGACGGGATGCAGCCGACGTTCAAACAAGTACCGCCGAGCGCCGGCTTGCCCGCCGGATCGAGCCAGCGTTCCACGCAGGCGGTCTTGAAGCCGAGTTGAGCGGCGCGGATGGCGGCAACGTAGCCACCGGGGCCGCCGCCAATGACGAGCACATCGAATTTGTCCATGAGAGCTTGCTGAATCCTGTCGAGATTGATTGCGGTTGAACTATCCCACTGCGACGCCGGGTCGACGCTGGCGGCTGTCGGACAGCGGCCTCTGCCAACGCCCGGCCGGTCATTGATGGTCGGCCAGGCTGCTGTCGCGCGGCCTTATGGCACCCCGAGCCCGCTTGCGCTCGAAGCTGCGCCGGCGGCTGTCCGACAGCCGCCGTCTATCGCCGTGCCCATCCTCAGATGGCCAGCAGCATGCGGGTCGGATCCTCGAGCGTACGGCGGATGGTGTCGAGGAACTGGACCGCCTCGCGGCCGTCGATGATGCGATGGTCGTAGGACAGCGCCAGGTACATCATCGGCCGGATCACGACCTGCCCGTTCTCCGCTACCGGGCGCTCCTGGATCTTGTGCATGCCGAGGATAGCGCTCTGGGGCGGGTTGATGATGGGCGTCGAGACGAGCGAACCGTAGACACCGCCGTTGCTGATGGTGAAAGTTCCGCCGGTCAGCTCGTCGATGGTGAGCTTGCCGTCACGCGCGCGCTCGCCGAAGTCGCGAATGCGTCGCTCGACCTCGGCGAACGGCATGCGCTCGACGTCGCGCAGGATCGGCACCACGAGGCCGCGCTCGGAGCCGACCGCGACGCCGACGTCGAAGTAGCCGTGGTAGATGATGTCGTCGCCGTCGACCGAGGCATTCACCACCGGGAACTTCTTCAGCGCTTCGACGGCCGCCTTGACGAAGAACGACATGAAGCCGAGACGTACGCCGTAGCGTTCTTCGAACTCGCTCTTGAAGCGGTTGCGGAGATCCATCACCGGCTGCATGTTGACTTCGTTGAAGGTCGTGAGCAGGGCATTCTCGCGCTGCGCCGAGAGCAGGCGCTCGGCCGCGCGCTTGCGCAGGCGCGTCATCGGCACGCGCTCTTCCAGGCGGCCCTCGCCGACTTCCTGCGGGCGCTCGGTGACGTTGGCTTCGACGCCGACGACGGTCTCGCGCGGGGCGCTGGCCGGTTCCGCCTTGGCCTTGTCGAGATGCGCGAGCACGTCACCCTTGGTCACCCGGCCATCCTTGCCGGTGCCCTCGATGGCGCTCGCGTCGAGGCCGTGCTCGTCGACCAGCTTGCGCACTGCCGGGCCGAGCCGGCTGGCGTCGCCGTCGCCGGAGCCGGCGCTGGCAGCGGGCGCTTCTGCGGCCGGCTGCGCTCCCTCGCCCGCGCTGTCCGAGGCGCCGGACGACTCGACACTCGCCGTGCCCTCGGTGTCGATGACGGCGAGTACCTCGTCGGTCAGCACCACGTCACCGGTCTGCTTGCGGATTTCCTTGACCACGCCGGATTCCGGCGCGGCGACCTCGAGCGTGACCTTGTCGGTCTCGAGATCGATGAGATTCTCGCCGCGCTCGACGCGCTCGCCGACCTGCTTGTACCAGTCGAGCAGGGTGGCGTCGGGGACGGACTCTGCCAGCACCGGCACTTTCACTTCGATTAACACGGAAACTTACTCCTGATGATGCGGGGACGGTTCGCTCAGGCCGTCTTCTTCTGCTTGTCGCTGCGCAGCGAGAGTTCGAGCGCCTCGTCGATGATGCGTGCCTGCTGTTCGAGGTGCAGCGATACGTAGCCGACCGCTGGCGACGCCGAGTAGGGACGCGCCACGCAGGTCAGTGGCTTGTTCTCGTCGAAGCAACCACCGAGGTAGCGGGTCGAGAGCAGCATCGACCACGCACCCTGGTTGCGCGGTTCCTCCTGGACCCAGACGAGTTCCTCGGCGTTGACGTACTGCGCCAGCGCCGCTTCCATCTCTTCCTTCGGGAAGGGATACAACTGCTCGAGGCGGATGATCGCGCAATCGGTGATTTGATGATCGCGACGCGCTTCGAGGAGATCGAAGTAGACCTTGCCACTGCACACCAGGATGCGTCGCACGCGCGCCTTGTCGATGTCGTCGATCTCGTCGATCACGGCGTGGAAGCCGCCGCTGGTCAACTCGCTGACGTCCGACACCGACAGCTTGTGCCGCAGCAGGCTCTTCGGGCTCATCACGATCAGCGGCTTGCGGTAGGGACGCAGGACCTGGCGACGCAGCATGTGGAACATCTGCGCTGGCGTCGTCGGGTAGCACACCTGCATGTTGTCCTCGGCGCAGAGCTGCAGGTAGCGTTCGAGGCGCGCCGAGGAGTGCTCGGGTCCCTGGCCGTCGTAGCCGTGCGGCAGCAGCATGACGAGTCCGCAGTAGCGACCCCATTTCTCCTCGCAGGAGGCGATGAACTGGTCGATGACGACCTGCGCACCGTTGGCAAAATCGCCGAACTGGGCTTCCCAGATGACCAGCGCGTTGGGCTCGGCGCCGGCGTAGCCGTACTCGTAGGCGAGCACCGCTTCCTCCGACAGCGTCGAGTTGATGACGAGGAAGGGCGCCTGGTCAGCGGCGAGGTTCTGCAGCGGCAGGTAGGTCTCGCCGGTCTTCTGATCGTGGATGACCGCGTGGCGGTGGAAGAAGGTGCCGCGCCCGCTGTCCTGGCCGGAGATGCGTACCGGGCACTTGGTGGTCAGCAGTGACGCGTAGGCGAGCGTCTCGGCATAGCCCCAGTCGCACGGCTTCTCGCCGGCACCCATGGCGCGGCGATCCTCGATCACGCGCTTGACTGCGCGGTGCAGGTTCATGCCCTCGGGCACGCTGCAGAACGACTCCGTCAGCCGCGTGACGGTGGCGGCATCCAGCGCGCTCTCGCATTCGGCGCGCCAGCTCGTGTTGCGGAACGGCTCGAAGTTGATCAGGTAGCGATTGTCGATGACGTTGGCGTAGGGACGCGAGACCACCACGTTGCGTTCGAGCGCGTCGACGTAGCGCGCCGCCATGGCTTCCGCGTCGCCCGGCGTGACCACGCCCTCGGCGACCAGCTTCTCGGTATAGATGCGCCGCACGCCGGCATGGTTGCGGATGTGCTGGTACATGATGGGCTGGGTCGCGGCCGGCTCGTCGGCCTCGCTGTGACCGTGCTTGCGGTAGCAGATGAGGTCGATGACGACGTCCTTGTTGAACTCCATGCGGTAGTCGAGCGCGAGCTGCGCGACCATCGCGACCGCCTCCGGGTCGTCGCCGTTGACGTGGAAGATCGGCGCCTGGACCATCTTCGCGACGTCGGTGCAGTAGAGCGTCGAGCGCGAGTCGAGCGGGTCGCTGGTGGTGAAGCCGATCTGGTTGTTGATCACGAAGTGGATCGAACCACCCGTGCGGTGCCCCTTGAGGCCCGACAGCCCCAGGCACTCGGCGATCACGCCCTGGCCGGCAAAGGCTGCGTCGCCATGGATCAGCAGCGGCAGCACCATGGAGCGGTCCGGCTTGCCGTCAGTGGCGATGTTCACCAGCTTGCCGTCAGGCGCAATGTGCTGGTCCTGCTTGGCGCGCGACTTGCCCAGCACCACCGGATCAACGATTTCCAGATGAGAGGGGTTTGCCGTCAGCGACAGGTGCACCTTGTTTCCATCGAAATCGCGGTCCGAAGAAGCGCCCAGATGGTACTTCACGTCGCCCGAACCCTCAACATCGTCGGGGTAGAAGGCGCCGCCCTTGAACTCGTGGAACAGCGCGCGATGCGGCTTCTGCATCACCTGGGTGAGCACGTTGAGACGCCCGCGGTGGGCCATGCCCAGGACGATATCCTTGATGCCCAGCGCGCCGCCGCGCTTGATGATCTGCTCGAGCGCCGGAATCGTGGCTTCGCCGCCATCCAGGCCGAAACGCTTGGTGCCGGTATATTTGACGTCGATGAACTTCTCGAAGCCCTCGGCCTCGACCAGCTTGCTCAGAATCGCCTTCTTGCCCTCGGGCGTGAAGGTGATTTCCTTGTCCGGTCCCTCAATGCGCTCCTGGATCCACTGCTTGGCTTCAGGATCGGAGATATGCATGAACTCGATGCCCAGAGTACCGCAATAGGTCCGCTTGAGGATCGCCAGCATCTCGGGGATGGTGGCGTATTCGAGGCCCAGATAGTTGTCGATGAAGATCTTGCGATCATTGTCGGCTTCGGTGAAGCCGTAGCTCTTGGGATCAAGCTCGGGCGCCGGCTCGTCGGTCTTGAGCTTGAGCGGGTCGAGATCGGCATGCAGGTGCCCGCGCATGCGGTAGGCACGGATCATCATGATGGCGCGGATCGAATCGCGCGTTGCCTGCAGCACATCTGTGGCGCTCGGCGCCGGCTTGCCTTCGGCAGCGGCTTGTCTGGTGACGGCCTTTTCGACCTTGAGCGCGGCCTGGCCCCAGTCGCCGTCTAGCGCACTGACCAGATCACCGCCTTCGGCCGGCGGCCAGTCCTTGCGGCCCCAGCTCGGACCATCCGCATTCTTCTGAGCTTCGGCCTGGCTGTCGTCGAGCCGGGAGAAGAAGCTCGACCAGGTCGGATCGACGCTGGAAGGATCGGTTTTGAAGCGGGAATAAAGTTGTTCGATGTAGTCGGCGTTCCCCCCATAGAGGAACGAGGTCAGCAAGAACGTGTCGTTCTTTTCCTGTCGTGTCATCGCTTTTGTCGCAAGGCCTTGCGCCCTGCCATCCTTCTCAACGGACCGGCCTGGAGTATCCAGTCCGGTGTCAAATGCGGTCATCCATAAAGTGGGCCGAATATTGACCGCGTTTCCTTTGTATCTTGTTAAGTCTAGCGGCGCCCCGCAAGGCGCCACGGCTCACTCATCTGTGTAACAAACACATCGTGGTCCAGCATGGCACCGAACCGTGACCGAAGCGCGACCGACATTGGTCGCACCTGGCTCGACACTCCCGCCTTGCCTCCCCTGGTAGGAGGAGGTCAGGCGGGGGTCACTTCCTTAGCCTTTCAGCACGTCCGCCAGCGTTGCGCCGATGCGCGCAGGCGAAGCAGAAACCTTAATGCCAGCCGCTTCCATGGCCGCGATCTTTTCTTCTGCGCCACCCTTGCCGCCGGAGATCACAGCGCCGGCATGGCCCATGGTGCGACCCGGAGGGGCGGTACGACCCGCGATGAAACCGGCCATCGGCTTCTTGCGGCCCTTCTTGGCCTCGTCGATCAGGAACTGGGCGGCTTCCTCTTCGGCCGAGCCGCCGATTTCGCCGATCATGATGATCGACTTGGTCGCTTCGTCGGCCAGGAACATCTCGAGCACGTCGATGAACTCGGTGCCCTTGACCGGGTCGCCGCCGATACCCACAGCGGTGGTCTGGCCAAGGCCTTCATTGGTGGTCTGGAACACGGCTTCATAGGTAAGCGTGCCAGAGCGCGAAACAATGCCTACCGAACCCTTGGAGAAGATCGAGCCCGGCATGATGCCGATCTTGCATTCTTCCGGGGTGAGGACGCCGGGGCAGTTCGGCCCGATCAGGCGCGACTTGGATTTTTCGAGCTTCGCCTTGACGCGCACCATGTCCATCACCGGCACCCCTTCGGTGATGCAGATGATCAGTTCGATTTCAGCGTCGATGGCTTCTTCAATGGCAGCAGCAGCGCCAGCCGGCGGCACATAGACCACCGAGGCATTGGCGCCGGTCTTGTCCTTGCCCTCGGCAACCGAGGCAAAGATCGGCAATTCAGTGCCATCGACACCCGAGGACCAGACTTCGCCGCCCTTCTTGGGGTGGGTGCCACCCACCATCTTGGTGCCGAAATAGGCCAGGGCCTGTTCGGTATGGAAGGTGCCGGTCTTGCCGGTCAGCCCCTGCACAAGAACCTTGGTGTCTTTGTTGACGAGAATGGACATCTGTTTCTCTTCCGTCTTTCGGCGCCAGGCGCCAATTCATGCCCGCAAATCCGGGGCGGTTTACTGTTCGCTCGTGGCGGTGTTCGGCGTGAGGATCGTGAGCTGGATAACAAAGCCCACAGCGTCCCAATGGGTGATGAGCAGGCTGTCGAGGGTGCCGGTGCCAATCAGGCTTGCATAGGTACCGCCATTTTCACTGGTCAACTCGCCCTCATAGCCATCCAGCGCGGCAAGCGCCTCGATGGCGCTCTCGCCCTGCCCCCGGGGTTCGGCAATATCGATGCGGCAATAACCCAGCGTGCGGTCCGGATAGCTTTCGACCAGCGCGAACATATCGCCCCAGCCGATGCCTGGAACCTCGCGCCCGGCCGAATAGGAGCGGATGAACGGGCTTTCCGATTCATCCTCATAGGCGTCCCAGCCGGCACCGATAGCCGTATCGAGGGCAAGCACGTCACCCTTGGCAAATGCCTCGCACATCTCCAGCGCCGCCACGGCCTCTTCGGCCGGGGACGACTTGGTCTTGCCCTGGGCCAGAGCCGGCTGAGCCGCCAGGCCCAGTGCCAGAACGAGTGCGAGGCTCACGCGCATCGGCTTAGCCCTGCACCGCCATGACGATCTTCTGGGCGGCATCGTCCAGGTCATCGGCGGAAATCACGTCGAGACCCGAATTGTTGAGGATCTCCTTGCCTTCCTTGACGCGGGTGCCTTCCAGGCGAACCACCAACGGCACTTTGAGGCCGACTTCCTTGACCGCGGCAATCACGCCTTCGGCGATGACGTCGCAGCGCATGATGCCGCCAAAGATGTTGACCAGAATGCCCTTCACCGCCGGATCGGCCGTGATGATCTTGAAAGCCGCTGTCACCTTCTCCTTGGAGGCGCCGCCACCAACATCGAGGAAATTGGCCGGCTCGGCGCCATAGAGCTTGATGATGTCCATGGTGGACATGGCCAGGCCCGCGCCATTGACCATGCAGCCGATATTGCCGTCGAGCGCCACATAGGCCAGGTCATATTTGGACGCCTCGATTTCCTTGGCGTCTTCTTCGGTCAGGTCGCGCAGCGGCTTGAGCTCTTCGTGACGGAACCCGGCATTGCTGTCGAAGCTGACCTTGGCGTCGAGCACGCGCAGGTGGCCATCGGTCATTACGATCAGCGGGTTCACTTCGAGCAGGCTCATGTCCTTTTCGGTGAACGCCTTGTAGAGGATCGGGAACAGCGTCTTGCCGTCTTCGGCGGCCGCGCCGTCGAGTTCAAGCGCCGCATTGATCTTGGCGACGTCACCAGCGGTGACGCCGGCAACCGGGTCGATGGCGACAGTGATGATCTTCTCGGGCGTATGCTCAGCCACGGCCTCGATGTCCATGCCGCCTTCAGTGGAGACGACGAAGGAGACCCGGGACGTTGCACGATCGACCAGCAACGAGCAGTAGAGCTCGCGGGCGATATCGGCGCCATCCTCGATATAGAGGCGGTTGACCTGCTTGCCGGCCGGGCCGGTCTGCTTGGTCACCAGCGTATTGCCCAGCATTTCCTTGGAAAACGCGACCACATCGTCAATGGTCTTGGCCAGGCGTACGCCACCCTTGGCATCGGGCCCGAGTTCCTTGAACTTGCCCTTGCCGCGACCACCGGCATGAATCTGGCTCTTGACCACATAGAGCGGACCGGGCAGCGACTTGGCAGCCGCTTCGGCTTCATCTGCCGAGAAGATGGCAACGCCCGAAGCAACCGGCGCGCCATATTCCTTCAGCAGCGCCTTGGCCTGATGTTCATGGATATTCATACTTTTCCCCTTGGGTGGGCAGACAATGTTCCGGCATTTCTGGAGCCGGAAAGCCAAAAGCCGCTGGCGGGGCCAGCGGCTTGAAGTGTTACGCCAGCTTCGGCGCGATCTTTTGACAGGCCTCGATCAGGCCTTCCACCGCACCGACCGACTTGTCGAAGGCCTTCTGCTCGGCAGAGTTCAACGCGATCTCGACGACCTTTTCCGCGCCACCGGCGCCGATGACGACCGGCACACCCACATAGGTGCCCTTGACGCCATATTCGCCATTGAGCTGCACCGCACAGGGCAGCACACGCTTCTTGTCCTTGAGATAGCTCTCGGCCATGGCAATGGCGGAAGCGGCCGGTGCGTAGAAGGCCGAACCGGTCTTGAGCAGGCCCACGATCTCGGCGCCGCCATCGCGAGTGCGCTGGATGATTTCGTCGAGCTTTTCCTTGCTCATCCAGCCCATCTTGACGATGTCGGTGAGCGGAATGCCGGCAACGGTGGAATAACGGGGCAGCGGCACCATGGTGTCGCCATGACCGCCCAGCACGAAGGCATTGACGTCTTCGATGGAGACGCCCAGCTCATCGGCGATGAAGTGGCAGAAGCGCGAGCTGTCGAGAACGCCGGCCATGCCGATCACCTTGTTGGCGGGCAGGCCGGAGAACTTCTGCAGCGCCCAGACCATGGCGTCGAGCGGGTTGGTGATGCAGATGACCAGTGCGTCGGGGGCATATTTGGAAATGCCCGCACCCACCTGCTCCATCACCTTGAGGTTGATTTCGAGCAGGTCGTCGCGGCTCATGCCGGGCTTGCGCGGCACGCCGGCGGTGACGATCACCACATCGGCGCCTTCAATGTCCTTGTATTCGGACGTGCCCTTCATCTTGACGTCGAAGGACTGGGTCACCGCCGACTGGGCGATATCGAGCGCCTTGCCCGGGCCGACGCCGTCGACCACGTCGAACAGCACCACGTCGCCGAGTTCCTTCTGCGCCGACAGCAGGGCCAGCGTCCCGCCAATCTGACCTGCACCGATAAGGGCAATCTTTTTGCGCGCCATAAATCCTCATCCCAGACTGCGTTGAATTGGCGCACGTCTTAACCCTGTCGGGAGATGCGGGCAAGTGAACCCTTCGTCGTAATTGGGTTTTAGCTCATGCTGATGGGCGAAGGGGCGGTGCCGGTTGGGCAAAGGTGTCCAGCAAGGCGTCGATTTCCTCGCTGGTACGAAGATTGTGGACAGCAGCCTTGCCACGTACTGCATCGAGAACAGCGCGATCGCGCGGTCCAAAGACGCTGTCATAGCGCCAGGACCACTCAAGCAGGCGCCTGTTCCACCCATCGCGCCGCCAAACGCGCCAGAGCCGCAGCCATACCGGTGGATCAAGCCGGATCACACACTCGGCCCGCGCCGCGCGATAGTCATATGTCCGGCTGTTGCCACCCTCAATGATCCAGCGCGGCCCGTCAGCAGCCGCCCTGCTATCGGCATCGATAAGGTCAGGTGACCTAACCTGCCCTGCCCGATCATGTACAAATGCGTCTATGGAGACAACCGGCAGACCCAACCGCTCGCCAAGCCGCCTGGCAAGCCAGGTCTTTCCTGATCCGGGCCCACCAATGACCATGACGCGGTCCATCTATCAGTCCGCTTCCACCGGCACAGCGTCGCGCAAGCCCTTGGCCAGATAATCCTCAGACTGCATCTCGGTCAGCCGGGACAGGGTGCGCTGGAACTCAAACGCGGTCTTGTCATCCGCGCCCAGTTCTTCGAGCGGCACGGCAAAGCTTGCCGCCAGTTTGACGCCGCGGTCGTAGAGCGAGTCGATGAGCAGGATAAACCGCTTGGCCGCATCGGATTTGGTGCGGTCCATCTGGGGAACATCGTCGAGCACGATGGAATCGAACTGATGGGCAATACGCACGAAGTCGCGCGTACCCAGCGGCCTCTCGCACAGATCAGAAAATCCAAAACGCGCCGCGCCCATGGCGGTCAGCGGCACAGGAATTTGCCGCCCGATGCTCTCCACCACGCCCGGCTCGCCCGGTTCACCGCCGGTGATGCGCAGCCACATCTGGTCCATCGCCTCGCGCACTGCTGGCCCCGTGCCGAAGGCATAGACCTGCTGGCCGGCAAATTTCAGCCGGCGATAGTCCTGTTCGCTCGGCAGGCCTGCCACGACGGTTTTCTCCTTCAACAACGCGATGAAGGGCAGGAAGAGCTGGCGATTGAGCCCGTCCTTGTAGAGCCAGTCGGGCACCACATTGGACGTCGCCACCAGTGTCACCCCACCGGCAAACAGCTTTGAAAACAGCCGGTCGAGCAGCATGGCATTGGCGATATCGTGCACGTGGAATTCATCCAGACACAACAGCCGCAGGCCGCCCTTGAGGATGGGCTTGACCACCGCCTCGACCGGATCGGCATCCTCGTCCTTGCCCCGCACCGACTTGCGGAAGGTGGCAATCCCGGCATGCACCTCGTCCATGAATTCATGGAAGTGCACACGCCGTTTTTCCCGAAAGGGGACGGCCGCAAAAAACAGGTCCATCAGCATGGTCTTGCCGCGCCCCACCTCGCCATGCAGGTAGAGCCCGCGCACCCCAACAGGCGCTTTCTCGAAAAAACCGAACAGGCGCTTGGGTTTGTGGGCGACCAGATCAACCAGCACCCGGTCGAGTTCCCGGACGGCATCAATCTGTGCCGGATCGGACGTCAGCGTGCCGCGCGTCACCAGCTCGTCATAGGCGGCGCGAACGGGGGACCGAGTTGCAATTGTGCTGGAAGACATGAAGTAATCCGGAGCCTTCCTCGGGCCAGACCCAAGGACGGACAGGGCTTGAAAAAGTCTGAGAGAAAAAGCCGGCCCTTGCAGGCCGGCCTTTCACAAAAATTCTAGCGGGCCATCGAGACGGCCTGGCCGCCACCCATCGTGCCGATATAACGACCGGCGGAGGGGGCGAGGAAAGCGGCGATATTGCCGTTCTCATCATAGAGCTGGAGCTGGCTGCCCACCTGCTGCCAGCCGGTCACCGAAGCAATCTGCGGCACGGTGCAGCCGGGCGCCGAGGCGCGGTAGTAATTGGTGCCCGTCTTGGCGGTGAGCGGCAGGTTGAGACGGCAGGTCTGGCCGGCAGCAACCACATTCCAGGCACCTTCCGGACCGGTCGAAACACCGGTCGTCAATGGCGTGCCGACCGAAACGATCGACCTATTGGTGCCCGTTGCCGTGCCCGCCGTCGTCGCATTGGCCGTCGTGGTCGTCTGACCGCCCAGCACTGGCTGTCCCGAAAGGCCCGGAGCCGGCGTGCCGGTTGCGCCAATTGCCGGCAAGGTCGACTGCTGTACGGTCGAGTTCTGCACCGGCTGCAATTGCTGGGGCGAACCCACAACATTGAGATTGGCGGTATTGGTCCGGCTGGACGGGGAACAGGCCGCCGCCAGAAGGGCGAGGGCCGCAAGGCCGATTACGGATGAAGCGCCGCGCTTCCAATCCTGCATTGATCACTCCTGCCGCAAAGGCTTAATGCACATTAACACTTGTGGCGGCTTATACCCAAAGCCTCCACCCTGTTCAATTGCCCGTCCCGCATCGGACGCGTCTCACACTAATGTGGCCGTTTTCGGGGCATCGCGCCAGTCATGCCGAGCGATCTACCATATCCTTGAGCAGATCCTGCGCCAGCATGGTGGCGTCCGCCACTTCATCCTCAGGCACCTCCACAATGAACCCTTCGGGGCCGAAAAGGTTCGGCACGCCAGGCAAGCCGCCTTCACGTGGCTCCAGCGGATGGAAGCCATGCGCCTTGAGCGCCACAATCAGCACACGGGCCATGGACTGATCTTTTACCTGGATAATGGGGGCAAATTTCACGCGACACGCTCCTTGGGAGGCCTGATCGTGACCAGTCAAATCCATCCCCGCAAGGACTTTCGCGCAGATCACGCAATGTTGGTGCCATCCGGCTTGCCAAGCGGTCATCGAAATGTTGCATTGTGAAAAATCCGGTCAACCAGTGATTTGCGCTGGGTAAGACCGCCGAAAACACAGTGAAACGGGATCGCCGGAGCAGGAATGGGCGCCTATATCATCCGCCGCCTCTTGCTGATGATCCCCACCGTTTTCGGCATCATGGCCGTCAGCTTCCTCATCACCCAATTTGCCCCCGGCGGCCCCGTCGAGCAGGCGCTGGCCAATCTTTCCGGGCAGAACACCGGCGCGCTGGAGCGCGTCACCGGCAGCGAAGGCGGCGATTTTGCCGGCCAGCAGGTCCAGGGCGGCAATTCAAGCTATCGCGGAAGCCAGGGCCTGCCGCCCGAACTGGTGGAGCGCATCGAAAAACAGTTCGGCTTCGACAAGCCGCCGCTCGAGCGCTTCTTTTCCATGCTCGGCAATTATCTGCGCTTCGATTTCGGCGAGAGCTACTATCGCGACATCTCGGTGATCGACCTGATTCTGGAAAAAATGCCGGTCTCGATCTCGCTGGGCCTGTGGATGACGCTGATCGCCTATGGCGTCTCCATTCCGCTGGGCATTGCCAAGGCGGTGCGGGACGGCTCGCGCTTTGATGTCTGGACCTCGACCGTCATCATCATCGGCTATGCCGTACCGGGCTTTCTGGTCGCCATCGTGCTGGTTGTCTTTTTCGCGGGCGGCAGCTTCTGGCAATTTTTTCCGCTGCGCGGCCTGACCTCGCCGGGCTGGGAGAGCTTTCCCTGGTGGCAGCAGGTACTCGACTATTTCTGGCATCTGGCCCTGCCCGTCTTCGCCATGGGCCTTGGGGCCTTTGCCACCGCGACCCTGCTCACCAAGAATTCCTTCCTCGATGAGATCGGCAAGCAATATGTGGTGACGGCCAGGGCCAAGGGGCTCACCGAAAACCAGGTGCTCTACGGCCACGTCTTCCGCAACGCCATGATGCTGATCATTGCCGGCTTTCCCGGCGCCTTCATCGGCGTGTTCTTTGGTGGTTCGCTGCTGATCGAAACCATCTTCCTGCTCGATGGCCTGGGGCTCTTGGGGTACCTCTCGGTGGTCAACCGCGACTATCCGGTGGTCTTTGCCACGCTCTACATCTTCTCCCTGATGGGTCTCATCATCGGCCTGATTTCGGACCTCACCTATATGTGGGTCGATCCGCGCCTTGACTTCGAGAGCCGCGACGTATGAGCGGGGCCACCGAAAGCATCAAGCCGCCACGCATCTCCCCGCTCAATCAGCGGCGTCTGGCCAATTTTCGCGCCAACAAGCGCGGCTGGTGGAGCTTCTGGATATTTCTCTTCTTCTTTGTGCTGACGCTGGGCGCCGAGTTCGTCGCCAATGACCGGCCGATCCTGGTCATGTATAAGGGCGAATTGCTGACCCCCGCCTTTGTCGACTATCCCGAATCCAAGTTCGGCGGCTTTCTGGGCGTCACCAATTTCCGCCACAAGGTGAATATCGACGAGATCGAAGCCAATGGCTGGATGCTCTGGCCGCCTATCCGGTATAACCACAACACCGTGGACAGCTTCGTTGCCTTCCCCGGCGCCAACCCGCCGAGCTGGCTACTCACGCGCGACCAGATCTGCCAGCGCTATCCCGAAGGCGTGGAGGACTCCTTCTGCGTGCCCGGCAACTACCATTGGCTGGGCACTGACGGCGGGGGGCGCGATGTGCTGGCGCGGCTCATCCACGGCTTCCGCATATCCATCCTGTTCGGACTTGTGCTCACAGTCCTGTCGTCCGTCATCGGCGTGGTAGCCGGCGCCATGCAGGGCTATTTCGGCGGCTGGGTTGATCTCATCGCCCAGCGCCTGATCGAAATCTGGACCTCGGTGCCCTCGCTTTATCTGTTGCTGATCATCTCTTCAGTGATCGCCCCCAATTTCTGGGTACTGCTGGGCATCTTGCTGCTGTTCTCCTGGGTGAGCCTGGTGGGCATTGTCCGCGCCGAGTTCCTGCGCGCCCGCAACTTCGAATATGTCAACGCGGCCCGCGCCCTGGGCGTCTCCAATCGGCGGATCATGTGGCGGCATCTCCTGCCCAACGCCATGGTCGCCACCCTCACCTTCATGCCCTTCATCCTGTCAGGGTCTGTCGCCACCCTGACCTCATTGGATTTCCTCGGCTTCGGCCTGCCCGTCACCGCGCCATCGCTCGGGCGCCTGCTGTCCGAAGGCAAATCCAGCCTCGATGCACCCTGGCTGGCCCTCACCGGCTTCATGACCGTGGCCATCATGATGACCCTGCTGGTCTTCATCGGCGAAGCCGTCCGCGACGCCTTCGATCCGCGAAAGACGTTCCGATGAGCGAGCCCCTCCTCTCCGTCCGCGATCTTAGTGTTCACTTCGGCGCCAATGCGGCGGTCGACAAAGTGTCCTTCGACCTGACGGCGGGCGAGACCCTGGCGCTGGTGGGCGAAAGCGGATCGGGGAAATCAATCACCGCCCTTTCGCTGCTCGGCCTGCAACCGCCAACGGCTTCGGTGACCGGGCAGGTTCATTTTGACGGCACCGAGCTCGTTGGAGCCGATACGGCAACCTTGCGCGCCATTCGCGGCAATCAGGTTGGCATGATCTTCCAGGAGCCGATGAGCTCGCTCAATCCGGTGCACACCATTGGCAAGCAGATCGGCGAAGTCCTCGCCGTGCATCAGGGTCTGCGCCGCAATGCCGCTCGCGCCCGGACCCTGGACCTGCTCGACGCCGTCGGCATCCCCGACCCGCAGGGCCGTATCGACGATTATCCGCACCAGCTTTCGGGCGGGCAGCGCCAGCGCGCCATGATCGCCATGGCGCTGGCCAATGAGCCCAAACTGCTGATCGCCGACGAGCCGACCACCGCGCTCGACGTGACCGTGCAGGCTCAGGTGCTCGATCTGCTCAAATCCCTGCAGCAGGCCCACGGCATGGCCCTGCTGTTCATCACCCATGACCTGTCCATCGTGCGTCACATTGCCGACCGGGTCTGTGTGATGACCAATGGAGAGATGGTGGAAGCGGGGGCCACCCAGGCCATCTTCGCCGCACCCGCACACCACTACACCAGGCAATTGCTGGCCGCCGCACCGGCCGGCGATCCGGCCCCCCTACCGGCGCAGCCCGCCAATGTGGTGTCCACGCAGGACCTCAAGGTGTGGTTTCCCATTCGCCGCGGCCTGCTGCGCCGCACGGTCGGACACATCCGCGCCGTCGATGGCGTCGATCTGGGCATTCGCAAGGGCGAAACCCTGGGCGTGGTCGGCGAAAGCGGTTCGGGCAAATCCTCGCTCGGCTATGCGCTTTTGCGCCTGATCCCCTCGACCGGCCGCATCGTGCTGCTCGGCAATGAGGTCCAGTCCCGGTCCTGGAACGCGCTGCGACCCTTGCGCAAGCATATGCAGATCGTCTTTCAGGACCCGTTCGGATCGCTCAGTCCGCGCATGTCGGTGGGCGAAATCGTCGGAGAGGGCCTCAAGGTCCATATGCCCGCGCTGTCAGCCCAGGAACGGGACGTCAAGGTTGCCGCGGCCCTCAAGGAAGTCGGGCTCGATGTTGCGACAGCCGCCCGCTACCCGCACGAATTTTCCGGCGGCCAGCGCCAACGCATCGCCATTGCCCGCGCACTTGTCCTTGAGCCCGATTTCCTGGTGCTCGATGAACCGACCTCAGCACTCGACGTCTCCATCCAGTCCCAAATCATTGACCTGCTGCGCGATATCCAGCGGCGCCGGCAGTTGAGCTATCTGTTCATCAGCCACGATCTGCGCGTGGTCAAAGCACTGGCACATCGGCTGATTGTCATGCGCAATGGGCAGGTCGTCGAACAGGGTGAGGCGGCCGCTATCTTTGCGGACCCGCAGCAAGCCTATACCCGCCAATTGCTCGCCGCCGCCTTCGATCTCGCCGCGCCGCCAAATGTGACGGATGACCGATTGCCGCCGCCCCATACAACCGAATAACCTCTTGATCGACTGTCCCATTCGGAGCCACGCCATGACGCTGCCCTTCAAGCTCTCCTCGCTCCTTGCCATCGGCCTTCTTGCCACCGGCCTCAACTCTGTGGCCCAGGCGCAAACCCCGACCGACACCTGGGTCAATTCCTTCACCCTGGAGGGCGAGGCCAAATACGGGCTCGACTACCCCCATTTCGACTACGTCAATGTCGACGCACCCAAGGGTGGCATCGTGCGCCTGGGCGATCTGGGCGGGTTCGACACCTTCAACCCCATCCTGCCCAAGGGCGAAGTGGCGGGCGGCATCGGGCTGCTTTACGAAACGCTGATGACCCCGTCGCTGGACGAGAACAATACCTATTATGTGCATCTGGCCGAGGCGCTGAAAATCGCCCCGGATTATGGTGCCGTGACCTTCCGCATGGATGCGGACGCCAGATGGCACGATGGCGAACCGGTGACCGCCGAGGACGTGGTCTGGACCTATGAAAAGCTGATCGAGGTCAATCCCGACCGCGCACAATACTATGCCAATATCACCTCGGCCGAAGTCACCGCGCCCGGCGAAGTCACCTTTACCTTCAACCAGACCGACAATCGCGAATTGCCGCTGATCCTGGGGCAATTGCTGGTGCTGCCGCAGCATTGGTGGGAAGGCACCAACGCCGAGGGCGAGACCCGATCGATTGCCGATTCCACGCTCGAGCCGCCGCTGGGTTCAGGCCCCTATCGCCTCGCCAGCTTCGATGCCGGCCGGTCCATCACCTATCAGCGCGTCGAGGACTATTGGGGCACTGACCACCCGACACAAATCGGCCAGAACAATTTCGATGAGTACCGCATCGAATATTTCCTCGACCTGACCGTTCAGTTCGAAGCCTTCAAGGGTGACCAGTTCGACTGGTGGAGCGAGAACCAGGCCCGTCGCTGGGCCACTGCCTATGACTTTCCCGCCGTCGAGGATGGGCGCGTTATCAAGGAGCTGTTCCCCCAGGACTATAACGGCTCGGGCGTGCTTGTCGGCTTCATCATGAACCTGCGGCGCGATAAGTTCGCCGACCCGCTGGTGCGTGAAGCGCTCAATTACGCCTTCGATTTCGAGGAATTGAGCAACACCCTGTTCTACGGCCAATATGATCGCATCGACAGCTTCTTCTTCGGCCTGCCGTTCAAGTCTTCCGGCCTGCCCGAGGGCGAGGAGCTGGAAATCCTCGAAAGCGTGCGTGACCAGATCCCGGAAAAGGTCTTCACCACGCCCTATACCAACCCGGTCAGCGGCGATCCGACCAAGCTGCGTGAAAACCTGCGCACGGCGCTGAACCTGTTCACCGAAGCCGGCTACACGCTCGAGGGCACGCAGATGCTGGACCCCAATGGCCAGCCCTTCACCTTCGAGATCCTGCTCAACGGCCCGACCATCGAGCCGGTGGCACAGAACCTGGTGACCAATCTGGCCCAGATCGGCATCACGGCCACCATCCGGACCGTCGACAGCCCGCAATTCATCAACCGGGCCCGCAGCTTCGATTATGACATGATCTATTCGGGTTGGGCCCAATCCTTCTCGCCGGGCAATGAGCAGCGCTTCTTCTTCGGCTCATCCACTGCCGATCAGCAAGGCGCGCAGAACTATGCCGGCGTGGCCGATCCGGCCGTCGATGCACTGATCGAGAAACTCATCGTGGCCGATGACCGGGACACCCAGTTAGCCACGACCAAGGCGCTGGACCGCGTGCTGCTCAACAAGCACTTCGTCATCCCCAGCTATACGCTGCGCACCACGCGCTCGGCCCGCTGGGACCGCTTCAGCCGCCCCGAGGAACTGCCCGAATTCTCCTCCGGTTTCCCGACATTGTGGTGGTGGGACGAGGAAAAGGCCGCCCGGACGGGCGGCGTGACGGCGCAATAGGCAAGGGGCGGCTCAAGGGCCGCCCATTTCATTTAGGCTTGCGCGCCACCAGATCGACCAGCGCCGATAGTCCGCTATGCCGGTTGCCCTCGGCCAGCTCGGCGTCATAGCTGCGCAATTCGATGATATCGAGCGCGGAGAAACGAGCGGCCAGCAGCTCTTCGGTATAGAGCTGGTCGGGAATGCCTGGGCCACCGGTCTTGTATTGCATTTGCCTGGGGCCATACCCCTCGACCAGCAGCAGGCCGCCGGGTGCCAGCGTCCGGATCATGCCCGCAAAGATGGCGTCGCGCATGGCCGGCGGCGCAAACTGGAAAAAGATGCCCACAACGACGTCGAACCGGCCCTCCGGCCAGGCATAGTCTGCGATGTCGGCCAGTTCCGTGGTGAGGGTAACACCACGCTTGTCGGCAAGGCGTCGCGCCTTTTCAAGACCGACAGGCGATGCATCGATCGAGGTCACTGCAAGGCCCTGTTCTGCCAGCCAGACTCCGTTGCGGCCCTCGCCATCGGCGACGGCCAGCGCATTGCCGTAGCCAGCCAGACGCTCGCGCTGCGACGCCAGAAAGGCATTTGGCGCCTCGCCGAACACATACTCGTCGGTATTGTAGCGTTCGTCCCAGAAGCTCATGGCCGCCCGCGCTTAATAGTCTTTTTCGAAGAACACGCCGATGCTGGAATTGCCGTCCTGGCCGGCAGAGCCCTGGACAGTCAGGTCTTCGGTCACATCGAGGTTGATCGTCACCTTGGATTGGCCATTCGCGCCGACTGTCGCGCCGAGATAGACATTGTCCTGGATATAAGTACCGGCCTGCACCCCGACATTGCCATCGTCATCGGTGACCACATCGAGATCGGCAAGGCCCGCGGCGCCGCGCAGGCTTTCGACCAACCCACCGCCTCCGCCGCCACCAACCAGTTCGGCCGCCGCCGCCGCCAATTGCGCCAACTGGATCGGCGAAAGTTCGCCCATCGAACGGTTGAAGATCAACCGGCTCAGCACCTCGTCCTGTGGCAGGGTCGGATTGGAGCTGAAACTGATATCGGGTGCCGATGCGCGGCCCGACAAGGTCACGAAGACCGTGATGCCATCGCCCTCGGTGCGCGCCACAAAATTAAGCTGCGGGTCGAGATCGCCCACCAAGGTCACCGTGCCGGTTTCGAAGATGACCCGCTGCCCAAGAATGGACAGCCGGCCGCGCAGCAGATTGAAGGCGCCGACAGGCTGGACGTTACTGATCGAGCCGGTCAGGCGCACCGAACCGCCGACTTCCGCATCAAGACCGCGACCGCGGATGAAGATCTGGTTGGGGGCGTTGACATTGATATCGAGCTGCAATTGCGGCCCGCCACTGCCTGCCGCGCCCCCCGTGCGCTCATTGATACGGGCGCGATCCAGCGTTTGCTGGACATCGGCAGGGGTGCGCCTGTGCTCGACATCGATTAGTTGCGCACCGCCGCCCAGGCCCTCAGGCACGGTGATATTGGCCTGCTCGATCAGCACATTGCCCGCGAGCAGCGGTGCGCCGGTCAGATTGCCGGTCAGGTTGAGACCGCCGGACAGGGTGGCGACGAACAGATCGCCATCGGCATAACGGGCCGAATTGATTTGCACTGCCAGATTGACCGGCAGAGCTGCTGTCAGGCCAACCGTGCCCGATGCCGACACATTGCCACCGGTCGCCAGATTGGCCGTCAGGCTCTCGATATTGGCATTGGTGCCCGACAGCGCCACCCGCCCGGCAATGCCGGTAAGACGCAGGTTGAGCTCGGGATCGACATATTCGGCCCCACTCGTGGAGGCACTGCCGGTAAATTGCGGGCTGGTGAGACTGCCGTCCACTCGCGCGTCGAAATTGACCGTTCCAGACACGCGCGCACCACGATCGGCCACGAAGCGATTGGCCAGCGAGAGCGGCGCGGAGCCATTGAGCGCGACGGAAAGGCCGTTGCCGGTCAGCGGCACCCGGCCGGACCCCGAAACGGCCAGCCCGCCGCTGCCATTGGCGCTGAGACTGTCGAGCGTCACCACCTCGTCGGCAAAGCTCCCCGAAGCGTTGAAGGTCAGCGGCGCAATGCCGAAAGGCGCGATGGCGCTGGCGCCGATTCCGCCGCCCCGCGCCTCGAAGGACACCTGCGGATCATCGGCCTGCCCTGATACCACGGCGCGGCCATTAAGCGTGCCGGACAGGCCCAGATCGGGCGCCACGGCATTGGCAATTGAAAGCGGCAGTTCGGCAATATCCACCACCATGTCGAGCGCCTGCCCGGCCGTACCGGTCGCCGTAATGCTGCCCGAGCCGACATTGAAGCGCAGCGCATCAAGCGAGATGCTTTCGCCCTGCACCATCAGCACCGCCGGATTGGCAAGGCGCGCCGCCAGGCTCCCCTGTTCCAGATTGGCGCGATCCAGCGCCAGGCGATACCCGCCATCCACCGGGCTCAGCGCACCGGCGAGATCAAGATCGGTGCCGGTAGCAAGGTTTGCCTGCGCATCAAAGCTCGTGGTGTCACCCGATTGTCTGGCGCGCGCACTCAGCGTATCGACCACAACCCCACCGGCGACGACATTGCCTGCCGTGGCGGTACCATTGACCACCGGAACCCCGAACAGGTCCGAAATGCCGGCGGTAATATCCGCCCGACCGACAGAGATGTCATTGATCCGCAGTTCGGCGATATTCGCCGTCACGCCGGCCCCCTGTTCGCCATCCTGCGGGCTCAGTTCAATAGCGGCATTGACCGCGCCCGACGCATCGGTCAGCAGCAGTGCAGCGGCCAGCGAAACATCATTGGCGGCAACGTCCAGCCGCCCATCGACAAGGCCGGACTCGACCATGCGCGTCAGATCGCCGGAAATCCGCGTACCGGCAATTTCAAAGGCAATATCGGTCAGTGCCTGCAGTTCTGCATCGGTCTCGAAATGCGTATCCAGCGTGGCGCGGTGGCCGTCCAGCATGGCGGCGCCCGTAACGTCGCCATTGATCGCGCCCTCGAGCAGGGTTGCGGCCACGCCCAGCTTGGCATCGCGCAGGGTATAGTCGCCCAATGTTCCGTTCGGCACCTGTCCGTCCAGCATCAACACCAGCGGCTCTTCAGGCGCCGTCAATCGTGCCGAGCCCCGCACCGCCATCGCGCCGCTGGCCTCCTCGGAAATCAGCCCCAGATCGGTCAAATCGAGCGCGATGTTGAAATCGGCGGCGTCACTGGCATAGACGCCATCGGCGCTGAACTGCACCTGGTTATTGGCAATCAGGAAATCATCGGCCGAAATGCCTGCCTCGGTACGCGCCAGCCGGCCCGAAAGGTCGACCCGCCCCGCGAGCAGCGCATCGGCAGCCGCGTCATCGATCCGCAAATCCGTACCCGTGCCATCGAACACGAGGTCGAACCCACCGGTGAGCGGAAAAATCTGTCCGTCCGCCGTCAGCTCAAGACCGCCGGAAAGCGAGCGCCCGGCCAGCGCAGAAAAGGGCGCAATGCTGTCCGTCGCCAGCCGGACCTGTCCGTCGAAATCGGTGCCATCGATCTCACCGGCCATGGCCGCGGTCAGCGCCCGGCCCACCACCCGCAATTCGGCCAGTTCGATCGGTTCGCCCGCATTCCACAGCCCGGCAATGCCCAACCCGACCGAAGTGCCCAGCGCCGCCTCGACGCCCGGATCGGCGTCGATGCCGGACAAGGCGCCATCGCCGTTGAACGTGACCATGCGGCTGGCCGGATCGTCGAGATTGCGCGCCACCCCGCCTATGCCCAGTCCGAAGGTCTGCGCATCAAAACCGTCGGTCTCCAGCCCCTCGACATCGATCCGCGCCTGCCACTGGTCGCTGGCCTCGGTGCCGAAGGCCACCCGAAGCTGTCCGCCCTGCACCAGGGTCGAACTGCCGGGCACCGGCAGCGTCACCTTGTCCCCGTCGGGATCGGCAATGGTCGCGGTCAGGTCGAGCAGGCTGACAAAATTGTCCGCCGTGGTCTGGGCGCGGGCCGTCAGCCCCAATTGCCCGCCACTCAGCGTCAGATTGGAAATGTCGATGCCGCCGGCGCTCTTGACCAGTGCGCTGGTCGTCAGCCGGGTCTCGGCACCGAAAAAGTCGCGATAGGGTTGTGCCACCAGGGTCGAAAGCGGCCCGCCCAGATTGGCGTTGATGGCAAAGCCATCAGCTTGCTGCGCAATGGTGGCCGTACCGGCCAGCGCGGTCTGGTCATTGGCGAGCAACTGCATCTGCGTGGTGAGATCGGCAACCGGCCCCTCGCCGTCCAGCGTCAGTGTCATGGCCGGGCGATCCTGGATATTCAGCAGGTTCGCCAGCACGCCATTGGGCGGCTCGACCAGCGACAGGCCCAGATCGATGGTTGCGCCCTCGCGCCGATAGACCACATCGAGATCAAGCGTGCCGCCCGGTCCGTCGAGCCGCTCGATATCGAGCACCGCATCCAGATTGCCGCCTTCCAGCGCCATCGACCCATTAAGCGCGATCTCGGAACCCAGTCCGAACACGCCTTCTCCGAAGGTCACGCTGGGCACCGCCAATTCGCCGATCTGGATGGCGACGGGAAACTCCGGGATTTCCAGCGCACCAGCCTCGGGCGGCGGCAGATCCACCGCGCCTTCGACCGGAATGGCATTGCGAATGTAGTCGATGGACTCGGCACGCAGCGAATTGACCTCGAGCCGCCCGCCGAACAAGGCCGCCTGGTTCCAGTTCAGGCTCGCATTGTTGACGCGCAGCCAGACCCCTTCGGCGTCAGAAATGGTGATCTCGCGGATCGAGACATCCGACCCCAGGATGCCGTCAATATTGGACAGGCGGATTTGCCGCTCCGGCGTCGAAAGCTGGCCTTCGACAAAGCCGGTCAGGAAATCCTTCTGCTCCTCATTGTTCATGTCCTGCGCCACCAGCGCCACCGGCACGGCCGCCGGCGCCAGCAACAGCGCAGCGATCATCAGGCGGCGGCGGTTGGTTGCGGAAAGCTTGGCCATCAGAACGCCTGCCCGATGCCGGCATAGATCGCATAGTCCGGATCGCCTGCCTTGCGATTGAGCGGCACCGCCACGTCGAGCCGCAAGGGCCCCAGCCCCGTGTAATAGCGAACGCCGACGCCCGCCCCGATCCGCAGATCGTCGAGACCCGGGAAGGTGTCGGCCGCCACATAGCCGCCATCGACAAAGCCGACCACGCCAATATCGTCGGTCACCTTGGCCCGCGCTTCGAGTGAGCCTTCGAGCAGGTAACGGCCGCCGGTAATGTTCCCCATCCCGTCATCGACGCCGATGGACTTGAAGCCATAGCCACGCACCGAGCCGCCGCCCCCGGCAAAGAACAGCTTGTCGGGCGGGATGTCGACGAGTGCTGGGCCAACCACCGCTCCGGCCTTGAGCCGCCCGGCCAGCACGAAGGGATCATTCTCGCCAAAGCCGAAATAGGTGCGGCCTTCGACGACAAGCCGCCCGCCTGGTGTGCCGCCCAGAAGATCGAAGAAGGGCTCGATATTGGCGGAGGCATACCAGCCTTCGGTGGGATCGACGCTGCTATCGCGGCCATCATAGACTAGGCCGGCATAAAGCCCCGCAGTCTGGAAATCGCGGGTGCCGAAACTGTCGTCAAACCGTGCGATTTCGAAGCTGGCGCCGCCCTCGAAGGTCAGCTCGTCGGAAAAGAACCAGCTCAGCCCGACTTTGCCGCCCGCCGAGGTTTCCGTATATTTCGGATAGATGGTCCGCTCGGCCGACACCGTGGCCACCAGATCCACATCGGGGTGATAAAAGCCCGGCTTGGTGAACGTGCCACCGATGAAATAGTCGAACTGGGCGGTATCGAGCGGCCAGGCAATGCTGGCCACGCGCGCATCGAGCCGCAGCCTCTCGGCCTGCCCGAACAGATTGCGCCAGAGGTGGTACCCCTCGAGCCCCAACCCGTCGACGGTCGAGAAGGTCGCGCCCAGGCCAAACCGCCGTCCCGGCAATTCCTCCACGATCAGGTCATAGGGCAGCAGACCGTCACTGCCGATGCTCTCGGCCGCTTCCAGCCGCGCTGCGCGGAACACTTCAAGCCGGTCCAGGCGCTTCTGCGCGCGGTCCAGGTCGTCCGGGTCATATTCCTGGCCCACGGCCAGGCCGGTCTGCTGAGCCACAAATTCAGGGTTCATATTCGTCGTACCGGTGACGCGCACCGGGCCGAATGCCGCCAGGCGTCCCGGATTGACCGTGATCGTTGCCGCCACCGTATTGGTGGCATGGTCGGCAACCACGTCGCGCGACACGATTTCGGCCTTGGCATAGCCCTGCTGTCGCCAGGCCTCCAGCGCCAATTGCTCGGCCCTGAGAATGACAGCAGAACGGGCCACTTCGCCGACGCCAAAGCCCCGCAGCGCTGGCATATCGACCTGGTCATAGGGGTCCAGTGTCGGTGGGGCCCGATTGACGATCACCACATCGCCAAAGCGGAACAGCGGGCCGGCAGTCACCGCTATGGTAACATCGACCGGGTCCGGCAGGCTGGTATCGGGCGCCAGGCTGGACGCTTCGCGGCCGCCAATGCGGATGCTGACGGCACCACCATAATGGCCTTCGCCATAAAGCGCGGCCAGCAGGCGCCGATAATCACCGCGCGCCTTGGCGATCAGCCCGGCTGCGCCAGAAGCCGGTTCCGCCTCGTCAGCCAGCAATGCCGAGGCATTGCGCAGCGCCGCTTCAACAGCCCCGCCCTCGCTGGAGGTGAAGGTCACGAAATAGGGTTGCGGATCGACGATCACCGCATCGGCATCGGTTTCCGACGGATCCTCGAAAAATGTGAAGCCAAAGAGCTCGAAACCCACAGCAGGCATCGCCGCCGTAGCCGACAGGGCCATGGCGATGCACAAGGCGCCAATACTCGTTACCAGACGCGCGCTTTGCAGTGGTCTATCCCGCCCTTTTACGCTTCAACCAAACCGGGCTGAAACCTAGATTGCCGCATGGACGGAAAGATTGCGTTAATCCTTCCCCGCCCTCTTCTACTCCCGCCCAAATGGCGAAGATTTCGTGGCGAGTTTAGGGCCACCGGCCTCAGGCGAACAGCCTTTGCATTGAATTTGTTCGATTTTGATCACCGGGGCGTGGCAATGGCGCAACTCCTCCCTGACTTCTCCCCTTGTGGGAGAAGGGGCCCCGGAGGGGCGGATGAGGGGACAGAGCGATTATCTGACACCCGGATGGATTCGACCCCCTCACCCGTCTCGGCCCAAGGCCGATCCACCCTCTCCCACAAGGGGAGAGGGCAAGAGAGCTTGCCCTACTCCCGCGCCAACGCCTCGACCGGGTCGAGCCGCGCTGCCGAGCGGGCCGGCATGAAGCCGAACACCACCCCGATCACACTGGCCGAGATGATCGCCAGTATGATCGACTCGGTGGAGTAGGCCAGCCGGGCGCCCGAAACGATCGCCGTCAGCCCCTGGCCCAGGGCAAAGCTCAGCGCCACCCCTGCAGCGCCGCCGGCAAAGCACACCAGGATCGCCTCGATCAGGAATTGCCGCATGATATCGCTGCGGCGCGCGCCCACGGCCATGCGAATGCCGATCTCCTTGGTGCGCTCGGAAACCGACACCAGCATGATGTTCATCACCCCGATGCCACCGACCACCAGCGATATCACCGCAATGGTGGAGATCAGGATGGACAGCGTCGCCGATGTCGACTGGATGGTTTCGCGGATCGTGTCGGTGTTCTGCAGGAAGAAATCCTGTGTCCCGCCATGCAGCCGAGTCAGCAATTCGGTGATTTCCACCTCGGCCTGCGCGGTATCGTAGTCGTCCGCAATCCGCACGGCGATGGAATTGAGATAGCTCTGACCCAGAATACGGCTCATGGCCGAGGTATAGGGCACATAGACATTGGCACTGTCTCCGCCCCGCCCGAAGCCCGAACTGGCTTCCACGACTCCAATGACCCGCACCGGCACCTTGCCCAGCATGATGACTTCGCCGACCGGATCCTCGCCATTGGTGAAGATGGCATCGACAGCATTCTGGTCGATCACCGCTTCCTGGGCCATGGCGGCGACACTGTCCTCGCCAAAGCCGGAACCGGCCGTGAGGCTGCGGCCATTGACCTGGAAGTAATCCGCGCCAACGCCGGTCACCGAGGCATTTGTCGCCGTGTTGCGATAGAGCGCGGTGGCATTGGCGCTGACCTGTGGTGTCACGCTGTCGGCATAATCCTGTCCGGCCAGCGCCTCGGCATCGGTCGGCCGCAGCGTCCGCACCCGCCCCGAGCGCATGTCGCCAAAGCCGGTGCCGGGATAGACATTGATGGTGTTGGTGCCAATCGAGGAAATATTCTCCAGCACGGTCTGCTGGCTCCCCTGCCCCAGCGCCACCACCGCCACCACTGAGGCAATGCCGATGATGATGCCGAGCATGGTCAGGAACGTCCTGAGCTTGTGCGCCCCCATGGCCCGCAAGGCCATGCGCAGGGCTTCGCCCATGCGGTCCATCCCGCGCCGCCAGCTTGCCGCGGCCTTCATCGCGGTTTCGGCCTTTTCGACCCGGCGCGGCTCGACATTGTGCCGATCGGCAATGATCTCGCCATCGGCGATTTCGATCACCCGCTCGGCCTGCGCGGCAATCTGCGGGTCGTGGGTAACCAGGATAATGGTGTGCCCGTCGGCATGCAGCTCCTTGAGCAGGGCCATCAATTCCTTGCCCGAGCGCGAGTCGAGCGCGCCGGTGGGCTCATCCGCCAGAATGACCTCGCCACCATTCATCAGCGCCCGCGCCACGCTGACACGCTGTTGCTGGCCGCCCGAAAGCGCATTGGGGCGATGGTCAAGACGGTCGCCCAGCCCCAGCCGGGTCAATAGGGCAATGGCCCGTTCGCGCCGCGCCGCAGCGTCAATGCCGGCATAAACCGCAGGCACCTCGACATTTTCCACCGCATCGAGATCGGGCAGAAGCTGGTAGCGCTGGAAGATGAAGCCGAAATGTTCGCGCCGGAGCGCTGCCAGCGCATCGGCATCGAGCTTGCTCACATCCTCGCCGGCAAAACGGTAGGAGCCTTCACTCGCACGATCCAGGCAGCCCAGGATGTTCATCAATGTCGACTTGCCCGAACCGGACTGGCCGATGATGGCGACCATTTCGCCCCGATGAATATCGAGATCCACGCCCTTGAGCACGGCCACCGATTCCGGGCCGGCCTGGAAGCGCCGGACCAGGTCCTTGATCGAGATGATCGGCGTTCCGGCCTCGACCGGCCTGGCGCCCAGCCTGTCGGTATTGCTGAGGGGACGGTTCATGGCCCGCCTAGCCTCCGCGCCGCATCATCATTGGCCCGCCAAAGCCACCGGGTCCACCTTGGCTGCCCGAACTGGAGTTCAGGCGCGCGCCAGTTGCGTTGACCACAAGGTCGCCTTCTTCAAGACCAGAAACAATTTCGGCATTGATGTTGTTATTGAGCCCCACCTCGATCCGAGCCGAACGCATTTCCTCGCTGACCGGGTCATAGACCGTGACCATGGCGCCGCCATCCGGCCCTTGCCGGGTGACCAGGCTCGAGGGCAGGGACAGCACGTCACGCGCCTCGGCCAGCACGATGGTCACCGACGCGGTCATGGAAATACGCAGGCGATGATCGGGGTTGGGCACCTCGAACAGCCCATTGTAATAGACTGCGCTGCCGGCGCTGGAGGTATCATCTGCGATGGAGGTCGGCGCCGGCTCGATTTCGCGCAGCGTCGCTTCGATGCGCTGGTCCGGCTCACCCAGAATGGTGAAATAGACCTTCTGGCCGGCGCTCACCTTGACCACATCGGCTTCCGAAATCTCGGCCTTGATGACCATGGTGTCCAGATTGGCGATCTTGGCGATGGTTGGGGTTGCCGAATTGGCGTTGAGCGTCTGCCCTTCCTCGACCAACAGCGCGACCACCGTGCCATCGGCCGGCGCCACGATCTGGGTGCGCGCCAGATCGAGTTCGGCGGACTCCACCGTCAGTTCCGCCTGAGCAATCTGCGCGTCAAGCTGGTCAATCTGCGCCCTGGCCTGTTCTACGGCGGCCTGCGCTGTTTCCAGCGCCGTCTGCGAGACCAGGCTATTGGCGTTCAACTGCTGCTGCCGCGTCAGCGCGGTTTCCGCCTGGGCCAGAATGGCCTCCTGATTGCGTCGCTGCGCCTGAATGCCCGCCAGTGCCGCTTCAGCCGATTTCACCGCGTTTTCCTGGTTGAGACTGTCAATCTCGGCGATCAGATCGCCCTTCAAGACGTCATCGCCCAGTGCCACATGCACCGCCTTGATGCTGCCCGACACTTCCGCGCCCACGCTGACCAGGGCACTCGCCTCCAGCACACCCGAGGCCAGCACTGTGGTCTCGATATCCCCGCGCCCGACCGTCACCGTATCAGGCGTGGTGCTGGCCTGTGTCGGGGCCAGAAAATACCACCAGCCCGCCGCCGCACCACCGCCCAGGAGGATCAGAACAAGCAGGAAATTGACAAAACGCTTCATGGCTCGGAACGGCCTCAATAAATTCAGTATCAGTTTCCCATACGCCCAATAGGTGGCGAATTCACGTTAGCACTGGGTAAGACGCATTAAACTTTGGAAATGTTGACGCGGACAGGAGGCGCGGTCCACCCTGCACGCGAACTGTTGACCACCTCCCTTCAGGACCCATCATGTATTCGCTGCTCGATCCCAGCCGCTTTGTTGTCTTCATCACCGGCGCCACCTCCGGTTTCGGCGCCGCCGCCGCACGTCGCTACGTCGCCGCTGGCGGCAAGGTGATCGCAACCGGTCGCCGCGAGGACCGTCTGCTGGCCCTGCGCGACGAGCTTGGCCATGACAACTGCCACATCATTCCGCTCGATGTGCGCGACCGCGCCGCCATGGAAGCGGCCATCGCCGCCATTCCCGCACCCTTCGACCAGATCAATATCGTGCTCGCCAATGCCGGGCTGGCGCTCGGTCTGCAACCAGCCGCCGAGACGGATCTGAATGACTGGGAGACGATGATCGACACCAATATCAAGGGTCTGGTTTATACCGTGCGCCTGCTTCTGCCCCGCCTCATCGCCCGCGGCGGCGGCCATGTGGTGACCCTGGGCTCAGTGGCCGGCGAATATGCCTATCCCGGCGGCTCGGTCTATGCCGCCTCCAAGGCTTTCGTGAAGCACTTCGCTCTCGCCATCCGCTCGGACCTGCAGGGCAAGAACGTGCGCGTCACCGATATCGAGCCGGGGCTGACCGAAACCGAATTTTCCGTGGTCCGCTTCAAGGGCGATGAGGACAAGGCGGGCAATGTCTATGCCAACACCAGGGCCATGACCGCCGAGGACATCGCCGAGTCCATCTTCTGGGCCACCTCGCTGCCCGAACACGTCAACGTCAACAAGATCCAACTCATGGCCACTACACAGGCCATCGGCGCCTTCGACATCTATCGCGAGGGCTGACAAAAGCCTGTCGACAGGGCAGTATGGCACCCTCATTGGAGGGTTCCCATGCTGCTGCGACTAGCGATTTTTCTGCCTGTCTCCCTTGCCCTGGCGACCCCTGCCATCGCCCAGATATCCCTCAAATCCATCGGCGACACCTGCCTCGAAACCGAACTCGACGACTGCAAGGTGCTGACGGCGGGCTATTTCAACCGCGCCGATTACGGGGACGACGAAGGCGCCCCCCTGATTGCCTGGCAAACCCAGGCCGGCACCAGCGAATATGGCGTCATGGGCGGCTTCGTGCTGTTCCGGCACGATGGCGAAGGCTGGGAGGTGCTCGACAAGGGCTTTGACGGCTATTTCCAGATGCCCAGCCTCAATGACGAGAATGTGCTGCACCAGCCCGGCTACAGCCAGGGCACCGGCGTCTTCAACACCGACCGCCTGTTCCGGCTGGAAGACGACGGCACCACCTGGACACCCATCGACATGGACAACTGGCTGGTGGGCGTGGAACTCCCGGAGAACCTGGAAATCTGGAAGGGTGTCGCCTTCGATTTCTCCAATCCCTGGTCGGGCTATGTCGCCCGCAGCGGGCTTTGGCGCCCCGACGACGGCAATTGCTGCCCCAGCGGCGGCAGCGCCGTGATCAGCCTTGAGATCGAAGGTGATACGCTGGTGGGCAAGGAAGTCGAATACATCCCGCCCACCGAGGAGGAAGAAAACTAAAGCCCCAGGAACGCCACCGTATCCGGATCGACGGGAATGCCTTGGGCGCGCCGCCGGTCCAGCTCTTCCCATTCCCGATCGCCTGGCGCCATCACGCGCCCGCCCTCGCGCACCGGAGAACCCCGCAAAGCTGCCAGATAGGTGGTGATCGCCGCCCCGAAAGCGGCCCGGCCGGCAAATTTGTCCGGGTCGATCACCAGCACGAAATGGCCCATATTCCGTGGCGTCGAAATATCATCGCCACCATACATGGGGATGAAATCGGGATCGAGCGTGGTCCCTGTGAGCAGGGCCGAGAACAGCGTCGCTACCCCGGCCAGGGCCGCGCCCTTGTAGCCGTAATCCGTCCCCCCCAGTGGCAGCAGCATATCGGCTTCATGCGGATCGGTCGTCATCTCACCATCTGGCGTCGCGGCCACGCCCGCCGGTAGTTCCTTGTCGAGTGAGCGATGCAGCAGGACCCGGTTGAGCGGAATGGAGCTGGTCGCCATGTCGAGGAGCCAGGGCCTGCTCCCCGGCACCGGCGCGGCAAAGGCCAGCGGATTGGTCCCGTGAAATTTCTGCGCGCCGTCGAACAGCGCCACCATGGAATCAGTATTGGTGGTGGCAAAGGTGATAAAGCCCGCTTCGGCCCCTGCCAGCGCATAGGCTCCTGCCGCCCCCAGATGCGAGGAATTCTTGATCCCCACCGCACCGACGCCGGCCTCACGCGCCAGTTCCATGCCCACCGCGACGGCCTTGTAAGCGGCGTAATGCCCTAGCCCGTCATCGCCATTCACCATGGCGCTGCCCGCGCCGCGCCTGTCCACACCAAGTTGCGGGTCCTTGCTCAGCCGCCCGCCGGCCAGCATCCGGCAATAATGCCCGGTCAGCCGCACGCCATGACTGTCGACACCCACCAGCGAGGCATGCAGCATGGCCCTGGTTGCCGCTGCCCTTGAGGCATCACTGGCGCCCGCCTCGGCCAGGCGTATCTCGACGCGCTCTGCCAGTAGGGTTTCGGGGAAACGGGGGGCTTCACTTTCCACGACGCATCATCCTCATAGACCTCATCCTGAGCCTGTCGGTGGGCACCATGCGGTCTTGGCGCATTCCGTGTCCACCATCATGCCTCAGGCGCATGGCCCATGCCCAACTTTATGCTGGCACTGACCGCACACCCGGTTATGCTTGGCCAACACAGTTGAGACTGCCCCATGCCAAACGCCCCCGATCCGATCACCCGCAATCTCTGGCACGTTGTTGCCGCCACCAGCGAATTGCCCATAGGCCTGATCGAAACCACGCTGCTGCTCGACACGCGCCTGGCGCTGACCCGCGGCGAGGACGGCGAGCCTGTCGTCTGGCTGCGCAGCAATGAGGAGCAGGGCGACGAGATCGACGCCGAGACCATCCTGGAACGCCTGCCCGTCCGCACCGCCTATGGCTATACCTGGACCTGTCTCGGCACCCCGGCCGACGACCTCTTTCCCATTCCAGAATTTGCCGAGCCCGACCGCGTCAACATGAGCTGCGGTTCCATCGGCATTCATGTCTCCGCCCCGCGTGCCGTCGAGAATTTCCTCGACATGGGCCACTTCCCTTACGTCCACACCGACATTCTGGGCTCCGAGCCGCATACCGAGGTCAAGGAATACGACGTCGAGGTGTCCGAGGAGCGCGACGAGGTGCTGGCCACCAAATGCCGCTTCATGCAGCCCCGCGCCGCAAAATCGGCAACCACGGCCATGGAAGTGGAATATGTCTATCGCGTGCCGCACCCGTTCTGCTCGGTGCTCTACAAATCCTGCCCCGAGGATGAAAGCCGCCGCGACGTGATCGGCATCTTCCTCCAGCCCATGACCGAGGAACGCTGCCGCGCCCATCTCCTGCAATCGATGATCGATTCGACCTCGACCATCACCGATCTGCGGCGCTTCCAGCAGACCATTTTTGGTCAGGACAAGCCGATCCTGGAGAACCAGTATCCCAAGAAGCTGCCGCTCGACCCGCGCGCGGAAACCCCGATCCGCGCCGACAAGAGCGCCATCGCCTATCGCCGCTGGCTGAGCCAGAAGGGCATCACCTATGGGGTGATACCCCAAGCGAGCTGATCGCCCAGGTTGCCGCCTCGTACGCCAAGGGCCCCCGGCAACCAGTCCACAATATCTGCAGTCGTGGCGCGACTGCCGGCCTTGACGGACAACAGCCATGCCCCTGAGCCTTTCCGACCCCAATTGGTATCCCATTGCCTCAAGCGAGGACCTCCCCTTTCGCCATGTCTATCAGGGCCAGTTGCTTGGCCGCGAACTCGCTGTCTGGCGGGCCGATGATGGCAATGTGAATGTCTGGGAGAACCGGTGCCTGCATCGCGGCGTGCGGCTTTCCATCGGCATCAATGAGGGCCAGGAACTCAAATGCCAGTATCACGGCTGGCGCTACGCCAACCAATCCGCCGGCTGCACTTATATTCCGGCCCACCCCGCCGATGCCCCGGCCCGCCGCATCGAAAACCGCAAATATCCGGTCAAGGAAGCCTTCGGCCTGATCTGGTCGGCCGCCAATGACGAAAAACCCTTTGCCCCCTTCCCCGGCGCCGAGAGCCAGAACTGGTTTGCCTTGCGGCCTATGCCGGTCAATGCGGCACCTGAAAACGTGGTCGCCGGCCTCGCCCGTCTTGCCCCCGACGATCAGCCGGCGGACCTCTTGCCGGGCATGACAGTCCGTCTCGGCGACGTGGTCTATTTCGTTCAGCCCCTCGATGCGGGACGCGCGGTGATCCGCGGCCTTCTCCCCGAGACCCCTGCCGATGAACTGGCGGCCCTGCGCCAATACAACGAGCGCTTGTCCCGTTTGCGCGACCGGCTCGAACGCGCTGCGGCCAGAAAGCCCGCGCCCGAACCGCTCCAACCCATCTATGAAAAGGTCTCGGCGGATCTCAGCACAATGCCCGACATTGCCGTCCCGCGCGGCAATACGCTCAATGTCGTGGTGAGCCGCAAATGGCAGAGTGCCGACGGTGTCATCGGCTTCGAGCTGGCCGATCGCGACGGCAAGCACCTGCCCACCTTCCAGCCCGGCGCCCATATCGATGTGCACCTGCCCAATGGACTGGTCCGGCAATATTCCATCACCAATGGCCCCGGCGACCTTCTCAGTTATGTCATCGGCGTCAAGCAGGAGAGCGCGTCAAAGGGCGGCTCCAAGGTATTGGTCGAAACCGTGCGCGAGGGCGATGTGCTGGCCATTTCCGAGCCGCGCAACAATTTCCCGCTTCGCCGCGACGCCACCCGCACCGTGCTGATTGCCGGCGGCATTGGCATCACCCCCCTGCTCTCCATGGCGCGTTTTCTCGTCAAGTCGGGCCTGCCCTATGAGCTGCACTACTTCACCCGCAATGGCGAAAGCGTCGCATTCAAAAGCGAGCTGGACGTGCTGCATGGTGCGGTCCACATCCATTCCGGCCTCGCCCGCGACGCCATTCGGGGCACCATCAATCAAGTGCTTGGCCCGCACCAGTTCGCCAACCATGTCTATATCTGCGGACCCGGCGCCATGCTCGAAATGGTTCAGGAAACCGCTGCCGGGCTTGGCTGGCCCGACGAGGCGGTGCATTTCGAATATTTCCAAAACGACAAGGCGATCGACGCTTCATCGGCCTTCGATGTCGAGCTGGCCCGCTCAGCCATGACCCTGCATGTGCCTGCCGGCAAGACCATTCTTGAAACGATGCGCGAGGCAGGCCTGACTGTGCCCTCCTCCTGCGAACAGGGCGCCTGCGGCACCTGCCTCACCACCGTCATGGAGGGTGAGGTTGACCATCAGGACGTCTATCTCAACAAAAGCGAGAAGGCGTCCAACACCTGCATGATGACCTGTGTGAGCCGTGCGAAATCGGCGCGCCTGGTGCTGGATATCTGACCCATGGCCATCACCCTTTACGACTTCGAACTCTCCGGCAATTGCTACAAGCTGCGCCTGTTGATGAGCATTCTTGGGCTCCCTTATGACATCGTGCCAGTAGATTTCTTCCCCGGCCGCGAGCACAAGGCCGACTGGTTTCTGCGCCTTAATCCCTTCGGGCAATTGCCGGTGCTCAAGGACGACGATCTGGTACTGTCCGACTCTGGCGCCATCCTCGCCTACCTTGCGAAAAAATATGACGCCTCTGGCCAATGGTTCCCAAACGATCCGGCCATCACCGCCGAGATCCTGCGCTGGCATACCGTCGCCGACGACATTACTGCGACCAGTTCCGCGGCCCGGCTGGCGCTGGGCTATGACTATGATTTCGACATCGAGAAAAGCCAGAAGGGCGCCCATCGCATTTTCCGGCTGATCGATGAACATCTCTGGTTCGGCGAACGCGAGGGGCGCGACTGGCTCTGTGCGCCATCCCATCCGACCACGGCAGACATCGCCTGCTTTCCCTATGTGATGCTCTCCGAAGAAGGCGGCATTGCCCGCCAGGATTATCCAGCCCTCCGGCGTTGGACCGACCGGGTGCGCCGCGTTCCCGGCTTCACCGTCATGTCCGGCATTTTCCCCGCCGGCCCGGCGAAGGTGGATTGAAGCGACCCCACCCAACCCCTAGCCCTCCGCCGCCATTCCCGCTATTGCCTTGGTCAAACTGAGGAGAAAATCCCATGATCATCGAACCCAAGATCCGCGGCTTCATCTGCACCACCGCCCATCCCACCGGCTGCGCCACCAATGTGCAGCGCCAGATCGATCATGTTGTGATCAAGGGACCAATCCCGTCCGAGCGCAAGCGCGTCCTCGTGCTCGGCTGTTCGACCGGCTATGGCCTCGCTTCGCGCATCGTCACCACCTTTGGCTCTGGCGCGGACACGGTCGGTGTCTCCTTCGAGCGCGAACCAGGCGAGACCAAGCCCGCATCGGCCGGCTGGTACAATAACCGGGCCTTCGAAAATCGCGCCCGCGCCGCCGGCAGCAAGGCCGTGACTATCGAGGGCGACGCCTTTTCCAATGAAGTGAAGGCCCAGACCATCGAGGCCATCAAGGAGACGCTCGGTCAGGTGGACCTGATCGTCTATTCGCTGGCCTCACCAGTCCGCACCGACCCCAAGGACGGCGTCACCTATCGCTCGGCCATCAAGCCCTATGGCAGCCAGGTTACCTCCAAGACCCTCAATACCGGCACCGGCGAAGTCTCCGAAGTTACTGTTGAGCCGGCCACCGAGGAAGAGGCAGCCGCGACCGTCAAGGTGATGGGCGGCGAGGATTGGGAACTCTGGATCGCCGCCCTGTCTGAAGCAGGCGTGCTGGCTGACGATTTCGCCTCGCTCAACTACACCTATCTCGGCAGCGAGCTGACCTGGCCGATCTACCACAAGGGCACGCTGGGCAAGGCCAAGGGCGACCTCGACCGCGCCGCCGCCGCCATCCGCGCCGCCCATGGCGATAATGCCGCCCATGTCGTGGCGCTCAAGGCCGTTGTCACCCAGGCCAGCTCGGCCATTCCGGTGGTGCCGCTCTATGGCACGCTGCTGATCAAGGTCGAAGACGAAATGGGCCTGGGCGAAGGCCCGATCCATCAGATCGACCGCCTGTTCCGCGACAAGCTGCAGGGCACCGTCGTGCTCGACGACGACAACCGCATCCGCGTCGATGACTGGGAACTGTCCGACGCCATGCAGGCCGAGCTCAAGAAACGCTGGGCCGTGCTCAACACCGAAAACCTTGCCGATCTCGCCGACCTGCCGAAATACCGCGAAGAATTCATGCGCCTGTTCGGCTTCGCCGTCGGCGGCGTGGACTACTCCAAGGATGTCGACCCGCGCGTGGTGGACTAAAGGTCACCCACCCTCATTCTCTCGCCATCAAGGGGAGGGAGGCACAGGACTCTGACGCC
>JAVJRP010000008.1:0-297238 GCA_040218355.1 Devosia sp.
AGCGAGAATTCCGCGCTGGAGCAGACCGGCAGCTTTCCACCCCATACCCGCCAACCAAGTGCAGAGCCCTCGGGTCAAGCCCGAGGGTGACGGCCGGTGGGTGGGGCAATATCGGTGCCCAAGCGTTGGACGTCTTCATAGCGAGAATTCCGCGCTGGAGCATAGCGGCAGCTTCCCACCCCTTTCCTGACAACAAAACACCCCCGGGTCAGGCCCGAGGGTAACGATTTGTTGTCGCGGTTGAGACGCCCCGCCACTCAAGCGCAGCTTTCGTGGCCTTCTTCTCTAAAGTCTCCCCAACGGGGAGATTTTGCCTGCGGCACGAGGCGAAGCCTACCGGATGGCGGTACCTTCGGCGTTGAAGATGTGGGCCTTGCTGGGGTCGAGATAGGCTTCGACGGTGGAGCCGAGGGCCACATCGCGCTGGCCTTCGAGCACGATGGTGAGGGGCTGGCCGTCCTTGGTGGTGGCATAGACCACGGTCTGGCCGCCGAGATTTTCGACGAGATCGACAATCACATCGGCGAATTTGACGCCCGAGCCATCGGCAATGGTGATGTGTTCGGGGCGGATGCCCAAGGTGGTGGCGCCGGTGACATCGCGGCCCAGCGAGACGCTGGCAGTGCCGGTCTTGAGGGTGTTGTTTTCGACCGAGGTGGTCAAAAAGTTCATCTTGGGCGAACCGATGAAGCCGGCCACAAAGAGATTGCGCGGGGCATTATAGAGATCGAGCGGGGCGCCGGCCTGCTCGATGACGCCGGCGCGCAGCACGACGATCTTGTCGGCCATGGTCATGGCTTCGACCTGGTCGTGCGTCACGTAGATCATGGTGTTTCCCAGATCATTGTGCAGCTTGGCGATCTCGACGCGCATGGCGACGCGAAGTTCAGCGTCGAGATTGGACAGCGGTTCGTCGAAGAGGAAGATTTTGGGTTCGCGCACAATGGCGCGGCCAATGGCGACGCGCTGGCGCTGGCCGCCCGAGAGCTGCTTGGGCTTGCGCTGCAGGAGCGGCTCGATCTTGAGGATTTCGGCGGCCTTCTGCACCCGTTCGGCGATTTCGGCCTTGGGCATTTTTGCCGTTTCGAGGCCGAAGGCCAGGTTCTTGTAAACAGACATATGCGGGTAGAGCGCATAGGACTGGAACACCATGGCGATGCCACGCTTGGCGGCGGGCACCTCGTTCATGCGCTGGCCGTCGATCACCAGGTCACCTCCGGTGATCGGTTCGAGCCCGGCGATCATGCGCAGCAGGGTGGACTTGCCGCAGCCCGAGGGGCCGACAAACACCGTGAACTCGCCCGGATCGATGGTCAGGTCCACACCGTGGATGACCTGCACATCGCCATAGGCCTTCTTGATCTGTCGCAACTGGATGGAGGTTGCCATGGTCTTGTCTCCTTAGCGGAATTCAGCCGGCACCCAGCTCTTGTAGAGCGGGTGATCGGGGCCGAGCGGCAGCGCGACTTCGGAATGGGTGGAGGAAGAATGATAAAAGGCGGTGACCAGCTCCAGCGCGCGACGCGAATCGGCGCTGGTGACCGGCAATTCGCCCTTGCCGAAAATGGCGTCGTGGAAGCGGGCCATCTGGGTCTGGAAGCGCGAGGGCACATGCTGCCAATTGGCCAAGGCCTTGTCGATCCGCGCCTTGACCTCGTCATTGCGCGGCAGGATTTTCCAGAGTTCCTTGCCCGGATTATAGGGGGCGTGATCGCTCTCGATGGTAACGTTTTCGAACTGGAGACGGATGCGGGTGATCTCGTCCACCGAACCCAGGGTGGCGGTGAAGCTGGCCAGCGCGCCGGACCTCATTTCGAGCGAGGCGGAAATGGTGTCTTCCACCTCGATCGGGTTGACGCGGGTGGCGACGCGGCCGAACACTTTTGCGATATCGCCCATCAGATAGGTGAAAATATCGTGCGGGTGGATGGCATGGCCCATGAGGACGCCGCCCAGCTCGGTCTTCCACTTGCCGCGCCAGGGCACGGCATAATAGGGGGCTTCGCGGCGCCACATGGTTTCCACCGTGCCGCAATAGGGTTTGCCGGCAATACCGGCGTCGATGATGGTCTTGGCCTGTTCGATGCCATTGCCGAAGCGGTACTGAAACACCGGCATCAGCTTGCCCTTGGCGGATTTTTCAGCCTCGATAATGGCATCGACATCTTCGAGCGAACCGACCAGCGGCTTTTCGCACACGACATGCTTGCCGGCCTTGAGGGCCTGGGTGACCATGGAGAAGTGCGCGCCGGGGGGCGTGCAGACGTCGATGATGTCGATATCGTCCATGGTGAGCAGCTCGTCGAAATTGACGATGCGGCGCTCAATGCCGAATTCCTCGCCGACCTGGTCGAGGCGCTCGGGGTTGAGATCGCACAAGGCGAGCACCTTGAACTTGTCGGCGTTGGGCAGATAGCCCTCGACAATGTGGGAGCGGCCGATGCCGCAGCCGACGACGGCGACGTTGAGGACGCGGCTCATCGGGCCCACTCCGTTCCGGTTTCGGCCATTTGCTGGGCGGTCAATGCCATTTTCATGGCGTTGTAGCAGCGCTGTTGCGGCATGGCGGTTTCAGTGCGGTTGCGGACATCGTCGAGAAACTGGCGGCCAAAGGGCAGGTCGACATTGGAGCAGTCGATATGCTGGACGCCCTTCTTATCGACCAGGAACAGATGGTTTTCGCCGGGGCGGCCGGCGATATCGACATATTTGCGCAATTCGATATAGCCCTCGGTGCCCAGAATGGTCAGGCGCCCGTCGCCCCAGGTGGGCAGGCCTTCGGGGGTGAACCAGTCGACCCGGATATAGCCCGAGGTGGTGGCGGTGCGGATATGGGCGTCGCCGACATCCTGCAGGCCCGGCTTGTCGGCATGGCCACGATTGGCGACGCTGGCCGAAACCACTTCACCATCCATGGCATCGGAGAAGAACAGGAACTGCTCGAACTGGTGGCTGGCGATGTCGCAGAGGATCCCGCCATAGCGATTGCGGGTGAAAAACCAGTCGGGACGGTTGTTGAGGCGCAGCGAATGGGGGCCGAGGCCGACCGTGTTGACCACCTGGCCGATGGCGCCTGCAGCAATCAGATTGCCCGCTTCGACGGCGGCCGGGACTTCAAAATGCTCGGAATAGAGCACGGAGAAGATGCGGCCGGTTTCCTTCTGCACGCGCTGAATTTCCTCGAGCTGAGCAAAGGTGGTCATGCCCGGCTTGTCGGTCAGCACGTCCTTGCCGGCGCGCATGGCGGCAAGGCAAATCTCGGCCCGGTCGCCGGGGATGGCAGCGGTGACGACGACGCCGATCGAGGCATCTTCGAGAATTGCGGCCGGGTCGGAGACCCTTTTGGCTTCGGGGAAGCGCTCGCCAAAGGTTTTGGCAAGATCATCCTCGGGCGCGTGGAAGGCGACGAACTGGGCGCCGGCGCGCTTGAGACATTCCACCTGCCCGTAGATATGGGCGTGGTTGATGCCGATGGCGGCAAATTTGATATCAGACATAGACTTAGCGTTTCATACCGGTCGTGGCGATGCCCTCGATGAGCAGCCGCTGGAAGAGAAGGAAGAAGACGAAAATCGGCACGATGGAGAGCACACTCATGGCGAACAGGCCACCGAAATCGCTCTCGCCGGTCGAGTCCACGAAGGTCCGAAGGCCGAGCATGACGGTATAGTCCTGCATGCGGTTGAGATAGATCAGCGGGCCAAAGAAATCGTCCCAGGTCCAGATGAAGGTGAAGATGGCGGCCGTCACCAGCACGGGGATGGAGAGCGGCAGCATGATCTTCCAATAGATGCGCCAGGGGCCGGCACCATCCATCATCGCCGCCTCGTCCAGTTCGCGCGGAATGCCGCGGAAAAACTGCACCATGAGGAAGACGAAGAAGGCGTCGACGGCCATGAATTTGGGCACCACCAAAGGCAGGATGGTGTTGACCCAGCCCAGATCGCGGAACAGCACATATTGCGGGATGAGCGTCACCTGATAGGGCAGCATCAGGGTCATCAGCATCATGGCGAACCAGAAATTGCGGCCCTTGAAGCTAAGGCGGGCAAAGGCATAGGCGGCCATGGAGCAGGCGATGAGATTGCCGACCACGCAGAGGAAGGCAATCACGAAGGAGTTCATGAAGAACACCGTGAAGCTCACCCGCATGGCGTTCCAGCCGCGGAAATAGCTGTCGATGTCCCAGCTCAGGCTGGGCCAGATGCCCGAGGTGAAGATCTCGTTCTCCGGCTTGAACGAGGCTGCGAGCAGCCAGAGCAGCGGATAGAGCATCAGGATCGAGGCGGAGATCAGCAGGGCATGGGCAAGCACGGAGAAGATGCGCTTGCGCAGGCGTGCATTGGGGTCGTTCTCGGCGCCCGTGACCACGGTCAGCTTGGGAGCATCAATCGTCATAGTGCACCCAGTATTTGGAGGTGAGGAAGGAGAAGGCCGTGAAGCACGCGATCAGCAGCAACAGGAACCAGGCCAGCGCAGAGGCATAGCCCATGCGGAAATAGGAGAAGGCCTCGTTGTAGAGATAGAGCGTGTAGAACAGCGTGGAATTGATTGGCGAGCCGGTGCCGTTCGAGATGATGAAGGCCGGGGTGAAGCTCTTGAAGGCTTCGATGGTCTGGATGATGGCGTTGAAGAACACCACCGGGGTCAAGAGCGGCAGGGTGATCTTCCAGAACTGGCGCCACTTGCTGGCGCCGTCCAGAGAGGCGGCCTCATACATGTCCTGCGGGATCTGACGGAGCCCGGCCAGGAAGATGATCATGGGCGAGCCGAACTGCCAGACCGAGAGCACGATCAGCGTCCAGAGCGAATAATTGGGGTTGGAAATCCAGCTTGGGCCAATAATGCCGAAGATGGACAGGAACTGGTTAACCAGGCCGTCACCGGCAAAGAGCTGGCGCCAGAGGATGGCAATGGCCACCGACGCGCCGAGCAGGCTGGGCAGGTAGAAGACCGCGCGATAGAGCGGCAGACCCTTCATGCCCCTGTTCAGCAGGATGGCGATGGCCAGCGCGAAGGCAAGCTTTAGAGGCACCGAGAACAGCACGAAGGTGAAGGTGACCCGCATGGAGGTCGCAAAAGCGCGGTCATTGGTGAACATGCGCTCGTAGTTCGCCAAGCCGATCCACTCGGGCGAGGTCAGCAGGTCGAAATCGGTAAAGCTGAGATAGAGGGACGAAAGGATCGGCCCGATGGTGAGGCCGAAAAACCCGATGAACCAAGGCAATAGGAAGAGATAGCCGGGGGCGTGGTTTTGCCACGCCCTCGACCATTTCGAAATGCCGGATGCGGCGTCTTGCGGAGCCGCGTCTGCCGCATGCACAGTCATTTGTTACGCGTTCGCCCGTTCAAGAAGTGCAGTGGCTTCTTCGACGAAGGCCTTGCCGCCATCTTCTGCCGAGCGGGCGCCGAAGGCGACCTCCTGGCTGATGACGCGGAGCAGGTTGAGGTCGATTTCACCAGCGGCAGCCGGCGGGGACGGCGGCAGGGCACCAACCAGGTCACCCAGGTTCGCCACGAAGTTCAGAGCGATCTGGCTCTGTCCGTCGAGGGTCGGCGAGATGGCCTCACGCACGGCAGAGTTGCACGGAATACCGCGCTCGACGCCGAGGATTGCACCCGCTTCGGGATTGGTGACGAAGTAGTTGATGAAGGCCGCTGCCGCTGCCGGATCGGATGAAGACCCACCGACCGAGAAGAACATGGACGGCTTGCGGTAGTGACCGCCGCCTACGCCCGGGGCAATGCGCGGGTAGGAGGTGATGGTCAGTTCATCATCGTTGATCGACTGGTGGATCACCAACTGGTTGGAGTTGGACGGCATCATTGCGGCCTTCTTGGTGGCCACCATGCTCGATTCCGGGGTGCCGGTGTCGAGAGCCTGGGTTTCCGCGTCGACGATATAGCCCTTTTCGCGGAAGCCGTTCCACATCTGGAACCATTCGACAGCATCATCGGCAGTGAAGCCGAGCTTGTTGTCGGCGGTGTAGAGGGCCAGACCGCGCTGGCGCAGCCAGTTGTCCAGCATAGGCTCGGTGCCCGAACCATCGGAGAAGGCCACCATGCCGTTGCCGGCAGAGTTGAAGGCTTCACCGAGACGCTCGAGATCGGCATAGGTCCAGGAATTGTCGGGAACGGTTTCGCCGATTTCCTCGATGGCCTTCTTGTTGGCAAGGGTTGCCACCGAGTTGGCGCCGAGCGAAATACCGTAAAGCTGGCCGTCGACCTTGCCGCCTTCAAGCTGGTCGGCGTCGAACTCACCCAGATCGCCGATCACATCGTCGAGCGGGGCAATGGCGTTACGGGTCGCGTATTCCACGATGTAACGATAGTCCATCTGGATGATGTCGGGGGCCGTGCCACCGGCAGTCTGGGTGGCCAGCTTGGGCCAGTAGTCATTCCAGCTCAGGAACTCGGCCTCAAGGCCGGGATTGCCCGCGGCCTCATAGAGGTCGGTGACGGCATAGGTGCGGTCGGCGCGCGCCTGACCACCCCAGAAAATCAGGCGCAGGGCGCTCTGGGCGAAGGCCGGGCTGATGCCGGCGGCGGCGGCTGCCGCCAGTGCCGAAGATCCCATCAGGAACTGACGGCGTCCAAGTCGAATTGTCATGTCTTTCCTCCCATGAACAGTTGCCGTTCCGCCAGTGCGGAACCGGGTGTGGTCAGCGACCTCCCCGTCGCTAAATCACCAACTGGTTACTAAGTTAGAACCTCTGATGCGCTTGTCAATCATCATTGGCCCCGGTTTTCGTACACAGAGTGGCGAATGCCCCTGTGGCAAAAATAACCAGCCAGTTACGCCCTTACCATACAAGCCGCGCATGCGGCAACAATCTTGTATGGAAGTCAGTCCGCCACGTTTGTACCTGCGATGAACAGCACGGCTGTTACAGGCGCAGTCCGTGGTGAATTGCGTGGGCGGGCCGGACTCCTCAGGCGGCTGCCATCTCCTCTCGCATGAGAGAGTGGCGCAAAAATGCCAATTGGAAAACTACGAAATTTCGGTGACACTATAGATAGTTTCTATAGCCAATAGCTGATCGGGGAGGATCGCCGATGGATAAGCTGCTCACCCAATTTCTTGCCGTGGCCGATGCCGGCTCGCTGAGCGGGGCGGCGACCGCCCTGTTCATCACCCAGCCGACGCTGAGCTTCAACATGAACAAGCTTGAGGAAACCGTGGGGGCACCGCTGTTCGAGCGCTCCTCACGCGGCATGACGCTGACCCGCTGGCGAGACGCTGTATGAAAACGCGCGGCTGATGCGCCGGCTCTATGACAATACGCTCAACGCCATTGCCGACCAGAAGCGCGGTTCGGAGCGCGGCATGTCGATCGGCTCGGGCTATTCGTGGTGGATGATGTTTCTGCGCGACATGGTGGTGGCCTATCAGCGCGAATACCCCAAGGCGCCGTTGCAGATCAGCCTGGGCAACCAGCTTCGGCTGATGGACCAGATGCTCTCGGGCGATATTTCGATGTTTCTGGCCCATGAAATCGACGGGCTGAGCGGCGCCATCGGTACCGATTTCGTGCCGCTGACCCGGGTTTACAATGCTTTTTTCGTGCGGGCAGAGCATCCATTGCTGGGCGCGCCGCGGAGCCTGACGGAAATCGACAGCTACCCCATCGTGATCAGTTCACTGGCCGAGAGCCGGCATGAGCGGTTTTTCGACCCCTCCCGCCGGCGCACGCGTGTGGAAACGGTGTTCGACCGGACCAGCGTGGCGTTTCGCACCAATTCGCTGGCGGCCTGCATCGACTATGCGCTGGCGACCGATGCAGTGCTGGTGCACACCCATGTGCTGCGCGACCATTTTCGTGAACGCGGCCTGGTCGAGGTGGTGCAGAAGAATGAGCCGCGCCGGGCGGTGACCGGCATCTATGTGCTCAAGGAACGGCGCGGCGAAGACCGTGTCGAAGAACTGATCGGGCGGATCACCAGGGCCTGCCATGCGGTGCTGCCGCCTTACCGGCCTAACGCCACAGGCCCAGGATCAACCCCATGATCAGGAACCCCAGGGTAAGATAGCCGCCATTGATGAGGCTATAGGCCAGCGGGCGACGCTCGAACAGGGCGAGGATGGCCGTGCTGAAGGCTGCCCAGCCCAGACCCGCCGCCAGCGCGGCACCGAGCGCAAAGCCCAGTGTCACATCCGGGCCGGAAAGAAAAAAGGCCAGGTTGGCCGCCATCAGCAGGCTCAAGACAAAGGCGGCGCCAAAGATCAGCCGCGGATTGCCTGCCTGCAACTGAGCATCGGTGAGACCGGCGGCGCGCTGCCAGGGTTTGGCAAACAGCGCCGGGGAATACCAGACACCCCCGAGTACGAACATGGACAAGGCGGCCGCGAGCACGGCGAGCCAATTGATTTCCGGCATGTCTTCCCCCTTTTGAACGGGACCTATTTCAATCGAGGCTGTGCGCGGTGTCTTGTAAATTTCCGCAAGAGGCCGGAAGCCTGATCGGCAGGAAGTCGGCGATCCCCGCATAGCATGCGGCATAGTCCGTGGGCGTCATGCCGGCAAAAGCCCGGAACTCGTGGCTCATATGCGGCTGGTCGGCATAGCCATGTGCCAGGGCCAGATCGGCCCAGTTGCTTTCCGGCCGGATATCGGCCAGCAGCCGCTGAAAACGCGCGATCCGCGCCTGCGCCTTGAGTGTGGTGCCAAAGCTGCGCCGAGCCAGCGCCTGAATATGACGGCGGGAATGGCCGGTCCTGTCCATGAGGGCGGCAATGCTGCCGGGGCGGGCCGCGATTTCGGCCGCCAGAAAAGCCACCACGGGATCGCGCCGGGCCAGTCCCCCGGCGCGCTCGACAAGCCAGGCTTCGGCGGCGCGACACATGCTCAAGCCGTCCGGCGCATCCAGTATGCGGTCGCGCAGGCTCGACGCGGCCGGCCCGATGACGTCGGCAAGGGCAAAAACCCGGTCTGTCAGCGCATGGACAGCGCCGCCGAAGAAGGGGGCCGCCCCGCCGGGTCGAAAGGAAATGGCCAGCATGGAGGCCAGGGGCTGGGCTTCAATCACGATGGGACGCCGGTGTACGCCCGATATCCAGGAGCGACAAAAATCGTCCCCGGCCGCCCCCATTTCGGTGTGATAGAGGCGCTTGTGCCGGTCCCCGAGGTCAACGACCAGCTCCATGCGTCCGTCGGGCAACAGCTTCTCGCGCTGCCAAGCGGGATTGTAGCCGGCGAAGTACACGATCGATTCGACACAGTCGCCGAGCGCCGGTCCAGGTTTGTGCCAGGTGACGTCCATGACCCATGTTGGCGACCGGCGTTTGCAAAAGACAAGACCTTTCGCGACCTGAAACTAACATGTTAGTATCCGTGCATGCAGCAAGCCCTCGATTTCTCCCTACAGCCCCATGCCCCGACCCCTGACCGCCAGGCCGCCGGCGAACGCGTTGCCGCGCGCCTCAAAGGGCAGGTCCAGGGCGCCATCCATACCGACCCGCTGATGACCTATGCCTGGAGCGGCGATGCCAGCTCCTACCGGCTGATCCCGGCGGTGGTGGTGTTCGTCAATTCCGAGGACGATGTGCGCGCCGTGTTCAAGGCGGCGCGGGCCGAGAGGCTGCCGGTGACGTTCCGGGCCGCGGGCACTTCGCTGTCGGGCCAGGCCGTGACCGATGGCGTCTTGGCGGTGCTGGGCGATGGCTGGCGCAGACTGGATATTCACCCAGGCGCCGAACAAGTGACACTGGGGCCGGCGATCATCGTGGCCGAAGCCAACCGGGCGCTCAAACCCTTTGACAAGAAGATCGGGCCGGACCCGGCCAGCCAGGCCACCTGCAAGATTGGCGGGGTGGTCAACAATAATTCATCGGGCATGTGCTGTGGGGTGGCGCAGAACACCTATCACACCATGGCGCGCCTGAGGATCGTGCTCACCGATGGCACCATGCTCGATTCGGGAGACCCCGCGAGTTGCGACGCCTTCCGCGTCAGCCACGCGGCCATGCTCGAACAGATTCATCAGCTGCACCATGACGTGATGGACGACGCTGAACTGGTGGACCTGATACGGCATAAATACCGGATCAAGAACACGGTGGGCTATTCGCTCAATGCGCTGGTCGATTACCACGACCCGCTCGAGATCCTGATCCATCTGATGGTGGGGTCGGAAGGCACGCTCGGCTTTGTCTCCGAGGTCACCTACAACACGGTGCCCGAGCATCCGTTCAAGGCCACGGGCCTGATCCCGTTCCCCGATCCGCAGGCGGCGGGACGCGCGATTATCGAGATGGCCAATGGCGGGGTGCAGGTGACGACCGGCGTGACGGCGGCCGAATATATCGAGCGCCGGGCGCTGGCAACGGTGGAGCATCTGCCGCCCATGGCGCCGCTGCTGCCCTGGCTGACGGCAGACTCTCCGGCGGTGCTGATCGACGTGACGGCGCCGGACGAGGCGACGCTGCTGGCCGAAATCGCCAAGGCTGAAGACCTGCTCAAGCGCCATGGCGCCACCCATATCGATCTCAGCCGCGACGCGCAGCGTAGCGCGGCGCTGTGGGACATTCGCAAGGGGTTCTTCACCTCTGGCGGGGCAGCACGGCCCAAGGGCACCTCGATGCTGACCGAGGACGTGGCCGCGCCCATCGAGCGGCTGGCCGAATTCGTGGTCGATATGCGCAACCTGCTCGACAAGCATGGCTATGACGACGCGATCATTTTCGGGCATGCGCTGGCGGGCAATCTGCACTTCCAGATGAGCGACAATTTTGCGGAAAGCGGCGCGGCGGAGAAGTTCGACGTGTTCAACCAGGAGCTCTCGCAACTGGTCTCGGTGCGCTATCAAGGCTCGCTCAAGGCCGAGCACGGCACCGGGCGGGCCATTGCCGCCTTTGTGGAAGCGGAATGGGGCGCCAAGGCCTATGGATTGATGCACCGGATCAAGGCGATCTTCGACCCCGAAAGACTGCTCAATCCGGGGGTGCTGCTCAATGACGACCCCAAGATCCATATCAAAAATTTGAAGGTCATGCCGCTGAGCGACGAGCTGGTGGACCTCTGTATCGAATGCGGGTTCTGCGAACCGGCCTGTCCCAGCCACCACATGACGCTGACGCCGCGCCAGCGCATTGCAGTGACGCGCGAGCGGGCACGATTGCGCGAAACCGGGGAAGACCCGGCGCGGCTGGCCCGGTTTGAGGCCGATTTCCAATATGCCGGCATGGACACCTGTGCGGCATGCAATCTGTGTTCGCTGCGCTGCCCGGTGGGCATCGAGACCGGCACGATGATCCTGGGCGAGCGGGCCAGGCGCCGAGGCGGCACGGCCCATTCGGTGGCACGCTTTGCCGCTGACCATCGGGGCGCCGTGGAAACCATGATGCGGGGCGGAGTGGCGGTGGCCGACATGGCCCGCGCTGTCATTCCCGCGCCGGCGGTGGAGGCAATGACCGACACGGCCCGGCGGCTGACCGGCAAACGCGTGCCGCGCGTGTCACGGGCGCTGCACCATGGCCCCGGCGCGCCAAAAGCGCGGGACAGTCGGCAGGACCCGCGCAGAAGCGGGTTTCCGGTGCCGACTGCCCAGACCGGGCGGCCGAGCGTGGTCTATTTCCCCGCCTGTCCCAGCCGCATGTTCGGTGCGCCCAAGACCCAACACGGCCTGCTCGATACGCCGACGGCGATGATCGCGCTGCTGGAGCGGGCCGGCTTTGAGGTGATCGTGCCGAACAAGCTCAATGGCCAATGCTGCGGCCAGCCGTTTCAATCCAAGGGTTTTCCCGAGCAGGCCGCCGAGGTGGGCGGGGCACTCAGGAGTGAACTATCGCAGCTTTCGGATGCCGGGCGGCTGCAGGTGGTGACGGACGCCTCGACCTGCGCCAAGCACCTGAAGGAATTTCCGGGCGATGCGGCGGTGGCGGATTCGGCGCAGTTCCTGGCCCAGCATGTGCTGCCGAAACTGACGATCACCCAAAGGCTGACGAGCCTTGCCGTGCACCACAATTGTTCGGCCCAGCGGCTGTTCGAGCAGTCATCAACCGAGGCGGTGGCGGCGGCCTGTGCGGAAGCGGTCGCCGTGCTCTCATCGATCACCTGCTGTGGCTATGCGGGAGACAAGGGGCTGTTCCTGCCCGAGCTCAACGCGCATGCGACCCGGCGGGTGGGCAATGACATTCCAGAGGGTTGTGAGCTGGGCGTCTCGACAGTGTCGACCTGTGCATCGGGGCTGAGCGAGCGGGCCGGCGTGCCGTTTGTGAGCCTGGCGAGCCTGCTGGAATGGGCGAGCCGGTAGGACGCTGGATACGGCCAAAATCACCCCACCCTCATTGCCTCCTCCCGGTGGGGAGAGAAGCGCAAGGCCAGACAAGAATGAGGGCTTTCACCCCTCACCCCAGCTTTGCGAAGTCGCTACGCTCCCGGCACCGCTATCCTCTCCCCTGAAGGGGCGAGGGGACGCAGCGGGGCAGCGCGACGGTCACTCCGCCGCCTGTTTTTCGAGGACCGAGCGCTGGTCGGTGATGGCCAGGGGTTCGACGGCTACGATCTGGTCGCGCTTGCGGTGGATGCGCAGGCGTTTGACGCGGCGGCTGTCGGCGGCGAGGACTTCGAACTCGAAACCCTTGATGCCGTTGATCCGCTCGCCCCGCTTGGGCACATGGCCGGCCAGATCGAAAACCAGGCCACCAATGGTGTCGACATCCTCGGCATGATCGCCGGGATCGAAATCGGGGCCAATCATGGCCTGCACGTCTTCGAGCTCGGCGCGGGCATTGGCGACAAAGACATCCTCGCCGACCTTGCGGATCAGCGCGGCTTCAGTGACGTCGTGTTCGTCCTCGATTTCACCGACCACTGCTTCGAGCAGGTCTTCAATGGTCACCAGCCCGTCGGTGCCACCATATTCGTCGACCACGATGGCCATATGGGTGCGGCTGGCGCGCATGGATTGCAAGAGGTCGGCCGCCGGCATGAAGGTGGGCACGAACATGGCCTTGCGCAGAATGCCCAGCTTGCCGATTTTCTGGCGAAGGGCGGTCGAAAGCAGTTTGACCGGCACATCCTTTTCCGGATCGGTGACCGGTTCGGTGATTTTCTGCAGCGCGTCCTTGATGTGGATAAAGCCGACAATATTGTCGAGCCCGTCCTCATAAACCGGCAGGCGCGAATGGCCGACCTGGCGGAAACGGGCGAGCAGCGTGCCCAGATTGATATCTGAGGGTACCGCCTGAATGTCCGAGCGCTCCACCATGACGTCATCAATCGACACCTTGGAGAGCTTGAGGACGTTTTGCAGGATCAGCCGCTCGCTTTCCGAGAAGTCACCGGTTTCGGTGCCGCCGGTATCGTCGAGGGCTTCCTGCAGATCGTCGCGCAGCGAAACCGTGGTCCGGGCCATCAGGCCCTTGATACGGCTCCACAGGCTCGGCCCCCGCGACGCGGCGGGGGCGGGACTAGAAGGAGGTTCGGGGTTTTCGGCCACCCGTAGGGCCCTACTGTCGCTATCGTTCATTCATCTCGCGCCGCACAAGGCGGCTCATTGACTGTCCTATGAGACCGGAAATGCCCCAGACGATCCGGGGTTCCTGGCAGAAACTATTCAGCATAGGGATCGTCGATCCCCAGCCCCGCCAATATCTGGGTTTCCAGCCCCTCCATTTGAAGGGCCTCGGCCTCATCAAGGTGATCATACCCCAAAATGTGGAGAAATCCATGCACCATAAGGTGGGTGAAGTGATCCTCAAGGCTCTTGTCCAGCTCGGCCGCCTCACGCTCAAGGGTTTCGCGCGCCAGGGTAATGTCCCCCAGAAGGCCCATGACGGGCGCAAAGGGGTCAATCTGGGGGAAGCTCAACACATTGGTGGCGCTGTCTTTTCCGCGCCATTGGGCATTGAGCTCGCGCTGTTCGATATCATCGGTGAGCAGGACCGAGATTTCCGCCGCGCCCTTTATTTTCGGCCTGGCGCCGGCAAGGGCGGCCAGCACCGCCTTTTCGGCGATGGCATCAAAATGATCGGGCCAGCCATCCGCATTGCGGATGACGGCGATTTCGAGCGGTGGCGATGCGGTCATCGGCGTGGGGTTCAGCTCCGGGGGGCGGCGCCCAGTGTCCGCGCCAGACCCTCGCGGTCCCCGTCCTTTTCGGCGAGGCGGCGCGCGGTGTCTGCCTCATAGGCCCGAACGATGCGCCCGACAAGTGCGTGGCGCACCACGTCCTTGTCGCCGAAGCGGGAGACATGCACCCCTTCGACCCCGTCCAGAAGCTTGACCGCTTCGACCAGACCCGACTTTTCGCCGCGCGGCAGATCGACCTGTGAGGGGTCGCCGGTGACGATCATTTTCGAGTTCTCGCCCAGACGGGTGAGGAACATCTTCATCTGCATCGAAGTGGTGTTCTGCGCCTCGTCGAGAATGACCACGGCATTGGACAGGGTCCGGCCACGCATGAAGGCGAGCGGAGCCACTTCGATAATGCCCGAGGTGATGCAGCGCTCGACATTTTCAGGCTTCATCATGTCGTAGAGCGCATCGTAAAGCGGGCGCAGATAGGGATCGACCTTTTCCTTCATGTCGCCGGGCAGGAACCCCAGACGCTCGCCGGCTTCGACAGCCGGACGGGAAAGGATAATGCGGTTGATATCGCCCCGTTCGAGCAGCGAGGCGGCATGGGCCACGGCCAGATAGGTCTTGCCGGTACCGGCCGGGCCGGTGCCAAAGACCAGTTCGGAGCGTTCCATGGCGCGCATATAGGCGTCCTGGGCGGGGGTGCGCGCTACAATGGTGGATTTGCGCGTGGCGATCTGGGCCATGCGGACCTTGCCCTTGCGCTCCAGCGTGGGCAGCGTCAACTGGCTGTCCTCGGTCTCGATCATGCGGATGACCGCATCGACATCGGCAATGTCCATGCTGCGGCCCTCTTCGAGCCCGGCATAGAGCGATTCGAACACCCGGCGCGCCTGATCGACCTTGGAGGCCGCGCCCTTGAGCAGAACATGATTGCCGCGCGGGGTTGCCGACACGGTCAGACGCTGTTCGATCAAGGCGAGGTTCTGGTCGAAATCGCCATAGAGCTGGGCAGCCAGGCGATTGTCTTCAAAGGCGAGTTCGAGTTGCGATGCGAGGGCGTTATCGGCTGTGGGTGGCAAGTGCCTGCTCAAACTTTCTCGGCTCCCGAAAGGGGCGCCGCGGAGCGCGTCGCCCTGACTAAAACGAGGCTAGGCTGATTTGGGTGCGTTGTCTGTAGCAATATTGTGACGGCGCACCGCAGTTTCTAGGCCGCAGCGGCCCGAACCAGCCGCCCCACCAGTGAATTGGTGCTCGTCCCGATGATTTCGACCTGGTGGATAGCGCCGATCAAATCGGTGGCGCCTTCCAGATGCACGGCCTGCAGATAGGGCGAGCGCCCGCCGACCTGACCGGGCATGCGACCGACCCGCTCGACCAGCACCGGCAGGGTCTTGCCGACCATGGAGGCATGGAAGGCGGTGGTTTGCTGGTTGACCAGTTCCTGCAGGCGATAGAGCCGCTCGGTCTTGATCTCTTCGAGCACCTGGTCGCCCAGATTGGCGCCCGGCGTGCCGGGGCGGGTCGAATACTTGAAGGAATAGGCCGAGGCATAGCCGGTTTCGCGGATGATGGTCAGCGTGTCCTCAAAATCCTGGTCGGTTTCACCGGGGAAGCCGACGATGAAATCGCCCGAGAGCGCCATGTCGGGACGGGCGGCCTTGATGCGCTCGATCAGGGAGAGATATTCGGCTGCGGTGTGCTTGCGGTTCATTGCCTTCAAGATGCGGTCCGAACCGGACTGCACCGGCAGGTGCAGATAAGGCATGAGCAAAGGCAGGTCGCGATGAGCGGCGATCAGACCGTCATCCATGTCACGGGGATGGCTGGTGGTGTAGCGCAGGCGTTCCAGCCCGGTGATTTCGGCCAGCAGATAGCACAGCTCGCCCAGGCCGATATCGCGGCCAGCGCTGTCGGTGCCGTGATAGGCATTCACATTCTGACCCAGGAGGGTGATTTCCTTGACCCCGGCATCAACCAAGCGCCGCGCTTCGTCGAGCACCTGGGACACCGGGCGGCTGACTTCGGCGCCGCGGGTATAAGGGACGACACAGAAGGAACAGAACTTGTCGCAGCCTTCCTGCACGGTGAGGAAGGCCGTCAGCCCGCGCGCAATGGTCGCTTCTTTCCTGGCCGCCGGAAGGTGGGCAAACTTGTCTTCTTCGGGGAAATCGGTGTCGATCACGGCTTTTTTGAGCGCCGGATGCATGTGGCGCTGGCTTTGCGCCCTGGCCAGCATGTCGGGCAGGCGGTGATAGGCCTGGGGGCCGAAAACCAGATCGACGACCGGGGCGCGGCGGGCGATCTCTTCGCCCTCGGCCTGCGCCACGCAGCCGGCCACGCCGATCATCATGTCGCCACCGGCTGCGCGCTTTTCGCCCTGCAGTTCCTTGAGGCGGCCCAGCTCGGAAAACACCTTCTCACTGGCCTTTTCGCGAATATGGCAGGTGTTGAGCAGCACCAGATCGGCCTCGCCGATTTCCTGTGTCGGCAAATAGCCGTGCGGGGCCAGGGCATCGGCCATGCGGTCGCTGTCATAGACATTCATCTGACAGCCATAGGTCTTGATGAAGACGCGCTTGGACGCGTTCTGGGGCATGGTTTCAATCTCGCTCATGGCGCGCTGTTTACCAGAGCCGCAATGGAGATGCCATGCCCCTGCAACCAGCCTGCCTTTCGCGTGTTGTACGAGTTCAGAGGAAGACAATGAAATGGCTGACGACACGCAGAAATCCGAGGATGCCGCCGCCTTGCGCGACGGGCACAAGCCCGGGCCCGCGGCTTCACCGGTGCAGGTGCGCAATGCCGGACCCGAGAACATGGCCGACAAACCCGGAGACTGGGACGAGACCGACGAGGCGGTGGACGAGAGTTTTCCAGCCAGCGATGCAAGTGCCAAGTATTGAGTAACCCGACGCAGTTAGAACTGCGACGCAGGCAAGGAAAGCTGGGGCAGATGACGGACAGAAGCGTCCAAAAGGGGGCGGAGGCGACGCAACGGCGCGGATGGCCGATTGCGGTCTATCTGATCGCACTGGTGCTGGCGATCCTGATCCCGGCGCTGGCGGTGGCGCTGGTGCTGCTCAACAGCACCCATGATGCGCAACAACGGGTTCTGGCCGCGCTGACCAATACTACTGTTCAGGCCATGGGCCAGTCGATTGATCGCGAAATCAACGGCATGGCGACAACGCTGCGGGTGCTTTCAACCAGCCAGGCCTTGGAAGAGGGCGATCTGGAGGGCTTTCACGACCGGGCCCTGAGCGCATTGGCCGGCACCGGCTCCTATCTGATCGCGGTCGATGACAGTTTCGAGCAATTACTCAATACGCGGGTCGAATATGGGGCTGGTCTGGGCGCGACCTCCGATCCGGCAACCGCGCAAAGCGCCATCGAGCGCGGAGTGGCGACCATTTCCCCGCTGTTTTTCGGCCAGACTGCGCAAACCTATGTGTTCAATGTCTGGCTACCGGTCAGTGACGTCGAACCGGTGCGGCTGGTGACCATGACGCAGAATGCGCGCAATCTCGTGCCGGCCCTGCAATCACGGCAAATGCCCGAAGGTTGGCACGCGGCGCTGGTGGATACCGATAATGCGGTGATTGCCTCGACGGCGGAATCGGGGCTGGAAATCGGCTCCATTCTGCCCATTCGCCAGAACCTGGAAGTCCTGCCCGAAGATGGGTGGGCCCAGGAGCAATGGAATGACGAGCGCGTGGTCACTGCTGAGTGGCGCTCGGGCTATACCGGCTGGCGCATCATCGCCTGGGCCTCGGCCGCGCAGGTGCAAAAGCCTCTACAGGATTCTATCCGTCAGCTTGGTTTCTGGGGCGTGATAATCGCGATGCTGGCTTCGGGCGTCGCTGCGCTGATCGCCCGCCGCATCGGCGGTTCGGTGCAAGGGTTGCGGCTCGATGCGGCAAGGCTGGGACGGGGCGAGGCCGTCTATCCGCGCAGCTATCCGATCGCCGAAATCGCCGAAGTGTCGCAGGCGCTGGCCACGGCGTCCGAGCAGCGCCAGACCGCCGACCGGGATATCCGTTTCCTGATGCGCGAATTGGCGCATCGCTCCAAGAACCAGATGGCGGTGATAGCGGCCATGGCCAAGCAAACCGCGCGCGGGGCAAGCGATATTCCGAGCTATGTTGCCGCGCTGGAGCGGCGCATCATGGGGCTGGCGCGCTCCACCGACCTGCTGCTGGCCCATGGCCGGGCCGGGGTGATGCTGTCGGATCTGGCCGACCAGCAATTGGCCCCGTTCCGGCCGCCCGAGGCGAGCCGGCTCACACTTGGGGGGCCCGATGTCAGGATCAATCCGCAGGGCGCGCAGATCCTGGGCATGGCGCTGCATGAACTGGCCACCAATGCCACGCGCCATGGTGCCTTTACCGAGCCCGATGGCCGGCTCGAATTGCACTGGAAGACCAATGGCGAGACGCTGAACATGCGCTGGCGTGAATATCTGGGCCGGGAACTGGTGCTGGGCGAGGGCACGGGCTTTGGCACCGTGGTGTTGCGCACCATGGTGGGCGGCGCCCTGGGGGCACAGGTGGAGCGCGAAATCCACCACGATGGCGTCGAGTGGATTTTTGAGGTGCCCTTGAGCGCGCTGGACCCCGAGTTTGCGGCCGAACGGCCGGACGAGCCGGCCCCGACTGTCTGAGCCGGGACGCCGATTGTGCGGCTGCCGCAGCGGGGCAGGCGCGCACCAATAAATTCTGGCTTTTGCCCCCCAATTGCCCTATAGCAGCGCCAGCCGGAACCCCGGGCTTTGCGGCCCGGGCCCTGCATGAACACGGCCCCTCCTGGACGACATCCCGGCTGGGGCGACCAACATCCTCACGTTTTGAAAGGATATGCCCGATGTCGATTACTGCTGAACGCAAGACCCAGCTCATTCAGGAATACGCCACCAAGGCCAATGATACCGGTTCGCCGGAGGTCCAGGTCGCGATCCTGTCCGAGCGCATTACGAACCTGACCGAGCACTTCAAGGGCCACAACAAGGATAACCATTCCCGTCGTGGTCTGCTCAAGCTGGTTTCGACCCGTCGCTCGCTGCTCGACTATCTCAAGCGGATCGACGAGAACCGTTACAAGACGCTGATCGAGAAGCTCGGCCTGCGTCGCTAAGAACGACTGACCGGCGCGGGAGAGCCCTTCCGCGCCGGTTTGCCCTTTTTAGGGGCATGCCGGATGATTGCATCTGGCGCCATAGGCCGGCGCCGCCGGGGCATGGCAGGATTATCGGCTTCTTCCGCTGTTGGAGAAGCTCATTGTCTTGTCCATGTTCTGTCCGCGCCAGAGATGAAACCGTGCCTGATTTTGAGCTGGTGGCGCACATGGGGTGCGACATTGGTGCGGGCACACCGGCAGCGTTCGTGGGATCTTGCCTAGTCCCGCGTTCCCGCGCTCCGGCAGAATGGAAAGACGATACAGACATGTCGATCAAGTTTGATCACCACAAGGTTGAGCTCAACTGGGGCGGCCAGCCGCTGACGCTCGAAACCGGCAAGATGGCCCGTCAGGCCGATGGCGCCGTGCTCGCCACCCTGGGCGAAACCGTTGTGCTCGCCACCGTTGTCAGCGCCAAGTCGCCCAAGGCGGGCATCGACTTCTTCCCGCTGACCGTGAACTACCAGGAAAAATACTTCGCCGCCGGCAAGATCCCGGGTGGCTATTTCAAGCGCGAAGGCCGGCCGACCGAAAACGAGACGCTGACCAGCCGTCTCATCGACCGCCCGATCCGCCCGCTGTTCCCCGATGGCTACAAGAACGAGACCCAGGTGGTCATCACCGTTCTGCAGCATGATCTGGAAAACAATCCCGACGTGCTGGCCATGGTCGCGGCTTCGGCTGCGCTGACCATTTCGGGCGTGCCCTTCATGGGCCCGATCGGCGCAGCCCGCGTCGGTTATGTCGACGGTGAGTATGTGCTCAACCTGCCCGTCGATCGCCGCTCGGACTCAAAGCTCGACCTGGTCATGGCCGGCACTACCGACGCAGTGCTGATGGTTGAATCGGAAGCCCATGAGCTTTCCGAAGAGGTGATGCTGGGCGCCGTGATGTTCGGCCATGCCGAGAGCCGCAAGGTGATCGACGCCATCATCCAGCTGGCCGAACTGGCCGCCAAGGACGCCCGCGATTTCGAGGCCGAAGACCATTCGGCGCTGGAAGCGGAAATGCTCGGTTTCATCGAGACCGAATTGCGCGACGCCTACAAGCTGACCAAGAAGGAAGAGCGCTACGCGGCCGTCGACGCCGCCAAGGCCAAGGTCAAGGAAAAGTTCGCTGCCCAGATCGAAGACGGCACCTATGCCGCCGAGACCATTGGCGCGGTGTTCAAGTCGCTGCAGGCCAAGGTCGTGCGCTGGAACGTGCTGGACACGGGTCTGCGCATTGATGGCCGCGACCTGACCACGGTTCGCCCGATCGTGTCGGAAGTGGGCGTGCTGCCGCGCACCCATGGTTCGGCGATCTTTACCCGTGGCGAAACACAGGCGCTGGTCGTTGCCACGCTGGGCACTGCCGATGACGAACAGTTCATCGACAGCCTGGAAGGCACCTACAAGCAGAACTTCCTGCTGCACTACAACTTCCCGCCATACTCGGTCGGTGAAGCTGGTCGCATGGGTTCGCCCGGCCGCCGCGAAATCGGTCACGGGAAGCTCGCCTGGCGCGCTATCAATCCGATCCGTCCTTCGATCGAGGAATTCCCCTATACGCTGCGCGTTGTCTCGGAGATCACCGAATCCAACGGCTCGAGCTCGATGGCAACCGTGTGCGGCACCTCGCTGGCACTGATGGATGCCGGCGTGCCGATGAAGCGCCCGGTGGCCGGCATTGCCATGGGCCTGATCCTGGAAGGCGAGAAATACGCCGTGCTCAGCGATATCCTGGGTGACGAAGATCATTTGGGCGACATGGACTTCAAGGTGGCTGGCACCGAAGAAGGCGTCACCTCGCTGCAGATGGACATCAAGATCGCCGGTATCACCGAAGAGATCATGAAGATCGCCCTGGCCCAGGCCAAGGACGGCCGCATCCACATTCTGGGTGAAATGGCCAAGGCCCTGGCCGAGAGCCGCGGTGAGGTGGGCGAATTCGCCCCGCGCATCGAGACCCTCAAGATCCCAACCGACAAGATCCGTGAAGTGATCGGCACCGGCGGCAAGGTGATCCGCGAGATCGTGGAAAAGACCGGCGCCAAGATCAATATCGAAGACGACGGCACCGTGAAGGTCTCGTCCTCGGACGGATCGCAGATCGAAGCCGCCATCAAGTGGATCAAGTCGATCACCGATGAACCCGAAGTCAACGCCATCTATCAGGGCACGGTCGTCAAGACCGCCGATTTCGGCGCCTTCGTGAACTTCTTCGGGGCCAAGGACGGCCTGGTGCACATCTCCCAGCTCGCCGACCAGCGCGTGGCCAAGACCACCGATGTGGTCAAGGAAGGCGACAAGGTCTGGGTCAAGCTGCTCGGCTTTGACGAGCGCGGCAAGGTTCGCCTGTCGATGAAAATCGTCGACCAGGAAACCGGCAAGGAAATCGCCAAGGAAGACGCGGCCGAATAGGCCACGCCATCCAGCAATCGAATTGCGGAAAGGCCGGGCAGTTGCCCGGCCTTTTCTTTTGGCTCACGCTGGGCCGACAGGCGCGGTGTCGAATTCGTCCACCCCGGCTCGTCGCCCTTGAGCAGCCTGGATTGCGCCGGCACGTTCGGCCCGGCTGCGCGACACTCGCGAACCGGGACGCCTTCCCGTGGACCCACACTCTGCAAGGAGACAGCCATGCCTACAGTGCTTTTTGTTCACAGTGCCGGACCGCAAGGCCCCGGTGAAGGCAGCTCGGCCCTGCTGGCGGGTCTCAAAGCGAGCCTGCCACCCCAAACGGAGCTGGTTGCGCCGCAGATGCCCCACCCGGACAGTCCCGAGGCAGAGCCATGGATCGCGGCCTGCCGGTCGGCCATATCCGAGGTGGAGGGCGACCTGATCCTGCTAGGTCATTCGCTGGGCGGCTCGATCATCCTGCAGACGCTGGCACAGTCCGGGCTGCCGAAGACGCTTCTGGGCGTGGTGACGCTGGCCAGTCCCTTCTGGAACGCGCCGGACTGGCAGGTCGAGAGCTTTGCACTTACCGAGGAGGAGGCCGGCAAGCTCAACGGCCTGCCGCGCCTTGTCCTTGTTCAAGGGGACGCTGACGAGATGGTCGCGGCCGATCACCCCGAGCGCTACAAGGCTTTGTTGCCCATCGCCGAAATCCGGCGTCTGGCCGGGGTGGACCATGAGGCCGCGTCTGCCGGGCCGGCGCTGGCCGGGATTATTGCCGAAATCGCGCCCTGAGCTGGCGTGGCATTCCTGCAACATCGGCCAGCCCATCACATTGCGGCGAGGAACTGCCGTATTGGCGCCACGTTAAGGCCATCTAGCGTTACTCATAAGCGTGACGCGCATGACGTCCGCTTGTCCCCGTCTGCTCCGAGGTAGTTGTTTTGATTTCCCGCCGCCTGTTCCTGCTCGGCCTTTCGGCCACTGCCCTTTCGGCCTGTTCCACCACCCGCCAGCCTGTGGTGCAGGAGCCGGTGATCGATCCCTATTTTCAGCGCATGTATGGCCCCGTCATGGGCGAGCCCTATATGGTGGCCGCGATGGACCTGCGCCGTGTCGACCCCAAATGGTGGCGCCAGGAAGTGCCCTATTACACCTCTGAGCGGCCCGGCACGCTGGTGGTCGACACCCCGGCGCATTACCTCTATCTCGTCATGGAAAACAACCGCGCCCTGCGCTACGGCATCGGCGTGGGCAAGGACGAGGCCCTGGTGTTCCGCGGCGAGGCCACGATTGGCCGCAAGGCGCAATGGCCGCGCTGGACGCCGACCAAATCGATGATTGCCCGTGAACCCGACCGCTACGGCCCCTATGCCAATGGCATGGAGCCCGGCCCGGAGAACCCGCTGGGGCCGCGTGCGCTGTATCTCTACAAGAATGGCCGCGACACCTTGTTCCGTATCCACGGCACCACCGAGCCCTATACAATCGGCACCAATGTCTCCTCGGGCTGCATTCGCCTGATGAACCAGGACATTATCGATCTTTATGCCCGCGTGCCGGTCGGCGCCCGGGTGACGGTGATCAATGCCGCTCCGGGCCTTGGCCCGGTCGCCACGCCGGGTTTCACCCCCGTGGTGTAATCGACAACAGTTTCAAGAATTGCCGGCGGCGATCGGATCCCACCGTAGTCACCCGCTTCCGGCAACACCAAGGCCCGCCTTCCAGAGATGGAGGCGGGCCTTTTGGCTGCCGCAAAGACGACTAGGCTGAGTTTGACATCAGGCGTGGGGGAAAGCGTGTTCGTTCTGCTCAATGGCTCCTTCGGGATCGGCAAGTCCACGACGGCCAAGGCGCTGGTACAGGCACTCCAGGGTGCTGCGATCTCCGATCCGGAAGATGTCGGCTATGTGCTGCGCCGCCTGCCGGCCTGGATGTTGGGTCTGCGCCAGCAGCCGGACGACTATCAGGATTTGGCCCTGTGGCGGCGGCTTATCATCTATCAGGCGCGATTGGTTCATTTGCGCGCCAGAACCGTCATCGTGCCGATGGCCTTCACCAATATCGATTATCTCGATGGCTTTGCAAGCGCGCTGGGCCAGATGGCGCCGGTCAAGCGTATCTGCCTAGTGGCGCCGTTGGAGGTGATCCACGCCCGGCTCGAACTGCGCGCCATTGCCGAGGGCAGAACCGGCCTGACCGCGTTCGAACGGCGGCGCTCGGCCGAATGCATTTCAGCCCATGCCGACCCGTCCTTTGGCGCGAGGGTGGATGCAACAGGGTCGCGAATGCAGGTCATTGCTGACGTTCTTGCACTTATCGGCCGATAGCGGGTCTATCATCGACGGCCTGGCCAGCGCATGAAAAAGGGCCGCCAGGATTGCCCCGGCGGCCCTTCCAATAATTCTGCCTGACGAAAACCTTACAGCGTGCGCTGGACGGTCTCGACGCGGAAGCATTCGATGACGTCGCCCTGGCGGATGTCTTCGTAATTCTCGAAGGCCATGCCGCATTCCTGGCCGGTCTGGACGTCCTTGACCTCATCCTTGAAGCGCTTGAGCGTCTTGAGCTTGCCTTCGTGGATGACCACGTCGTCGCGCAACAGACGCACACCGGCGCCGCGTTCGACGATGCCTTCGGTGACCTGACAGCCGGCAACCTTGCCCACCTTGGTGATCTGGAAGACTTCCAGGATCTTGGCGTAGCCGATGAAGGTTTCGCGGCGTTCGGGCGCCAGCAGGCCGCTCATGGCGTTCTTCACGTCATCCACCAGGTCGTAGATGATGTTGTAGTAGCGGATTTCGATGGCGTCGCGGGTGGCCAGTTCCTGCGCCTGCTTGTTGGCGCGGACATTGAAACCGATGACAATGGCGTTGGAAGCCGAGGCAAGGGTGACATCGCTTTCGGTGATGCCGCCCACGCCGCTCATCAGGATCTGAGCCGAGACTTCGTCGGTCGAGAGCTTGTTGAGCGAGGCCACAATGGCTTCCACCGAACCCTGCACGTCACCCTTGATGATGAGCGGGAACTTGGAGATGCCAGCGATCTTGAGCTGGTTCATCATCTGCTCAAGGCTTGTCGCGCCGTTGCCCGCCGTCTTCTCACGAATGGCGCGCTGACGGTATTCGGTGACCTCGCGGGCACGGGCTTCGTTCTCGACCACCGAGAAGCGGTCGCCGGCGCTCGGCACGCCGGTAAAGCCCAGAACTTCCACCGGGATGGAGGGACCGGCTTCCTTGACCTGCTCGCCCTTGTCGTTGATGAGCGCGCGGACGCGGGCCATTTCGGTGCCAGCCACGACAATATCGCCAACCTTGAGCATGCCGCGCTGGATCAGCACGGTGGCCACGGCACCGCGGCCGCGATCGAGCTTGGCTTCGATGACCAGACCTTCGGCACGGCCATCATGGGGGGCCTTGAGTTCGAGCAATTCGGCCTGCAACAGGATGGTTTCGACCAGCTTGTCGAGACCCTCGCCGGATTTGGCCGAGACTTCCACGTCCAGCACATCGCCGCCCATGGATTCAACGAACACTTCGTGCTGCAGCAATTCGGTGCGGACCCGCTGCGGATTGGCTTCGGGCTTGTCCATCTTGTTGATGGCCACGATGATCGGGACCCCGGCCGCCTTGGCGTGCTTGATGGATTCAATGGTCTGGGGCATGACGCCGTCATCGGCCGCCACGACCAGAACCGCAATATCGGTCGCCTGGGCGCCGCGGGCACGCATGGCGGTGAACGCCTCGTGGCCCGGGGTGTCGAGGAAGGTGACCTTGTTGCCGTTCTTTTCGACCTGATAGGCGCCGATATGCTGGGTGATGCCGCCGGCCTCGCCCGAAACCACATTGGCTTCGCGAATGGCGTCGAGCAGGCTCGTCTTGCCGTGGTCGACGTGACCCATAATGGTGACGACCGGGGCGCGGTTGGCCAGATCCTCGGCCTTGTCGTCGGAGGGCAGGTCGAACAGACCTTCTTCGACGTCGGCTTCGGAGACGCGCTTGACGGTGTGGCCCAGTTCGGTGGCGATCAGCTCGGCAGTATCAGCATCGATCACATCGGTGATCTTGGCCATTTCACCCTGCTGCATCAGCATCTTGATGACGGTGACGGAGCGTTCGGCCATGCGGTTGGCGAGTTCGCCAACGGTGATGGCCTCGGGGATGATGACCTCGCGGCTGAGCTTGGGCGCATCCTGCTGGTTGCGGCCCATCTTCTTGTCGCGGCGGCGGCGCATGGCGGCCAGCGAGGGACCGCGATCGCGATCGCTCTCGGTGGTGGCGCTGGCAACCGTCAAACGGCCACGCGAGGAATTGTCGCCCGCAGTCCGGCGCGAGGGGCGCTCAGGCTGGGCACGCGAAGCGCGGCGGGCATTTTCGATCTCGGCCTGGGTGGTCGGACGCTGCTGGGGCGCACCGGTACGGGTACGGCGGCCATCGGCCTCGCTGGGCGGCGCCGGGGGCACATTGCCGATCGGCGCCATGCCGGCTCCGGCCGGACGGGCGCCACCGGGACGGGCAGCGCCAGTACCTGCAGGGCGGCGCTCACCTGCCGGGCGGGCACCACGCTCGCCTTCACCGGGACGACCGGCGGGGCGTTCGGCGCGCTGCGGACGCGGTGGCTGACCGGGACGGCCGGCCACGGTACGAACGGCGGAGGGGCCGGGATTGCGCTGACTGGCCGGCACGATTTCCTCGCGCGGCTGCTCGGGTTCGGGACGCGTGGCCTCGGCCGCTTCCTCGGTCCGGCGGGCCTCATCGGCCTGACGGCGTTCTTCTTCAGCGCGCGCGGCTTCCTCGCGGACCTGCCGGCGGCGATTATCGTCTTCTATGCGGCGGGCTTCTTCGGCAGCGAAGCGCTCCTTGTCCTCGGCCTGGCGGGCGCCGGCCATGGCCAGCGCCTGGCGGCGGGCCTCAGCCTCAGCCGCACTCAGGCCCAGCGGAGCGCGATTCTGCTGCTGCATCGGCCGGCCCTGGGGGCGACCGCCCTGGCCGCCGGGCGCACCCGAACGGCCGCCGCCGCCGCCGCCCATGCCGGGCTGTCCGCCGGGCTTGGGCACCACGCGGGTGCGTTTTTCCACGACCACGGTCGAGCGCGAAGGCCCACGCGACGTCCCGCCGGGGCGATTGCCCAGCCCGGCGCCGCCCTTGAGGGTCAGAGTCTTCTTGGCGCCAGTGTCGTCGGAACGCTTGTCGTCGTTATCAGCCATACTACCTATCGTCTTTCGTCCTGTTCCGCGGGCAAAAGCACACCGGACGCCGCGATGCGGTCGGTGTGTTCTTCCAGCGCTGGGGCGATGTAGCGGGCCAGTCTATTGGCCTTGTCCACCGCCGATTGGGCTGCCGCCCCTCTTGTGAGGGCAGCATGTATCACATTTTCGAGCCCAAGTGCCAAACCCATTTGCGCACTTGAGAGCGATTCGAAATGCGGCACGTCGGGACCGGTCAATCCGGCCTCACGCTTCGCATGGTTGAGGGCCCTGAGGGTTCCCAGCATCTTGTTGCGTCCATCCTCGGCGGCATCGCTTGCGGTCAACAGCGCAACGGCTTCACCCGATTGCAGAACGCCCTTGACCTTGGTTGCACCGGTGACGAACTGACCGGCCTTGCGGGCCATGCCCAGAGCCGAAAGCAAACGCTGTTCGAGCCGCAACCGGGTCAGATCGGCCAGATCGTCGGCCACGCTGACCTGCGCCTTGAGGCTGCGCGAGAAGGCCTTCTTCCTGACCGCTTCGGCCACAGCCGCATGCGACAGCGTGATCCACACGCCACGCCCTTCGGCGCGCGCCTCGACATCGGGCACAATCACCCCGTCGGGGCTGAGGACAAAACGCACCAGCGCCTCGACCGGCATTTCAGCCCGGGTCAAGGCACAGGTTCTAACCATTTCTGCGCTCCGGGCCAAGGCCGGGTGCTCCCAAAGGGGCGGTCGTTAGACCGCCGCCTCCTCGGAATAGCCTTCGCCGTCATCTTGAACAGCGAGGTCTTCTTGGGTGATCCAGCCGGCCTTGACGCGGGCCTGCATGATCATGTCCTCGGCTTCCTCCCGCGACACAGGGAAGTCCTTGAAGGTGCCGTCAAAGCGCTTGGTTTCACCATCCTTGCGTTCGGTCCAGCCGATCAGGTCGTCGGCGGCACAGCCGGCGAAGTCCTCGATCGTCTTGATCTCTTCCTGACCCAAGGCCACCAGCATGGCAGCATTGAGACCGGCGATCTCGTAAAGTTCGTCCTCGACACCCAGCGCCTTGCGCTCGGAGTCGAATTTCGCCTCGATCTCGGCCAGATATTCGGCGGCGCGATTTTGGATCTCGGAGGCGGTTTCCTCGTCAAACCCTTCAATCGAGGCGATTTCCTCGGGTTCGATATAGGCCAGTTCCTCAACCGAGGAGAAGCCTTCGGAAGCCAATAGTTGGGCAACCATCTCGTCAACGTCAAGGGCCTGCATGAACAGGGTCGAGCGTTCGGTGAATTCCTTCTGGCGCCGTTCGCTTTCTTCCTGCTCGGTCAGGATGTCGATGTCCCAGCCGATGAGTTGGGAGGCCAGGCGCACATTCTGGCCGCGGCGGCCGATGGCCAGCGAGAGCTGTTCGTCGGGCACCACAACTTCGATGCGCTCGGCCTGCTCGTCCAGCACGACCTTGGCGACTTCGGCCGGTTGCAGCGCGGACACCACGAGGTCGGCAATCGAATCGGTCCAGGGGATGATGTCGATCTTTTCGCCCTGCAGTTCGGCGACAACCGCCTGCACGCGGGAGCCACGCATACCCACGCAAGCGCCGACCGGATCGATCGAGCTGTCATTGGAGGTCACGGCAATCTTGGCGCGCGAACCCGGGTCACGGGCAATCGAGCGGATGGTGATGACGCCATCATAGATTTCCGGCACTTCCTGCATGAACAGCTTGGCCATGAACTGGGGATGGGTGCGCGAGAGGAAAATCTGCGGGCCGCGCTGTTCGCGGCGCACGTCGTAGATATAGGCGCGGACGCGGTCGCCATAGCGGAACATTTCGCGCGGGATCAATTCGTCGCGACGGATAATGGCTTCGCCGCGACCCAGATCGACGATCACATTGCCGTATTCGACGCGCTTGACCGAGCCATTGACCACTTCGCCGACGCGATTGGTATATTCCTCGAACATCCGGTCGCGCTCGGCGTCGCGCACCTTCTGTACGATGACCTGCTTGGCCGACTGCGCGGCAATGCGGCCGAATTCCATGGGCGGGAGCGGCTCGGTGAGGAAATCGCCAACCTTGGCGGTCGGGTTCTTGACCTGGGCAAATTTGAGCGCGACCTGGCGGGAAGTCTCCTCGACTTCGTCAACGATCTCGAGCAGGCGCCACATCCGGGTCTCGCCCGAGCGCGGATTGATCTCGACCTTGATTTCGGTCTCGGCGCCATAGCGGCCCTTGGCGGCCTTTTCCATGGCATCCTGCATCGCCTCGATCACCACCATACGGTCGATGGATTTTTCGCGGGCGACCGCATCGGCAATCTGCAACAGCTCAAGGCGATTCGCGCTAACGGCCATTTCAGTTCTTCTCCTCAGAGACTTCTTCAGTGTCGGCGTACTCGACCGTTTCGGTCTCGTCGTCGTCGATAGGGTGCAACTCCTGGTCGGCGCGAGCCATATCCATGAGCTTGTCGGTCATCACCAGCTTGGCCTCGGCAATGGTCGAGAAATCCAGCTTGTGGTTGGGGTCGGTACCGCCCGGGGCATCGGGCAGGATGATGGTGACGCCATCATCATCGACCGGGCCGATTTCACCGCGAAAGCGCTTGCGGCCATTGATCATGTCGGACAGCTCGACCTTGGCTTCGTGGCCAAGGAAGCGCTCGTAGTCGCGCTTGCGCACCAGCGGCCGGTCGATACCGGGCGAGGACACTTCGAGGTGATATTCGCGGTCGATCGGGTCTTCCACATCGAGCACCGGCGAGAGGTCCTTGGAGAGCGCCTCACAGTCGTTGATGTTGAAGCGCCCGTTCTTGTCCTCGGCCATGATCTGCAGCGTGCAGCCGTTTTCCGGGGTGATCTTCACCCGGACCAGCGCAAAGCCCAGATCATTGGCAACCGGCTCGACAATACGGGAGACACGGGCTTCCAGGCCCGTTTCCTTGATGTAGCGCTTTTCGGTCAGATCGAAAGCCAATTGGGTATCAGTCCAGTCTGGGCGGCCGTGCATGCAAGGGCACACCGCCCGCAGATAAACAAAAAGAGCGGGGGCCGGTCAGGGCACCCACCCTCTAACAGAGAGCAATGATGTTGGCCCTCCTATAAACCCGCCCGATCGGAAAGGCAAGGCGCCTGCGGGGCAAGGAAGTATAAACAACGTTGGGCGAAAGGTCCGAAAACAAGCCCGCTGTTTCCGCTTGCGCCACAGTGTGAGGCTAAGCTGGGGGGAAATCTTGAACCGTCAATAGAGCGATCAAGCCATGACGCAAGCCCCTGAACAATTCCGCGAGGCCGCCGCCGACGCCGATCGGCTGGCTGCCCTGGAACGCTACGACATTCTCGACACACCGGCAGAGCCGGGTTTTGACCGCATTGCTGGATTGATCCGGATGATCTTCGGGGTCGAGACGGCGCTCGTCACACTGATCGATGCACACCGGCAATGGTACAAGGCGGCCCAGGGCACACCCAATAGCCAGGTGCCGCTCAAGGAAACGTTCTGCCAATACGCCCTGTTGGCGCCCGATCCGCTGATCGTCACGGACGCCACCCAGGATCCGCGGTTCTGCAATAACCCCCATGTTACTGCGTCCAATGGCGTGCGCTTCTATGCCGGCATGCCATTGGTCACCAGCGACGGGCATGTCATCGGCACGATCTGCGCGATCGACAGCCGGGCCCGCGCGATATCCGAGAGGGAGATCGCCATATTGCGCGAGCTGGCGCAGGTGGTGATGAGCGAGCTCGAATTGCGGCGGCTGGCCAGTGTCGATGGGCTGACCGGTATCGCCACGCGTCGCTCTTTCAAGGAGGATGCGGGCAAGTTCGTCGCCCTGGCGCGCCGCCATCGCAGCCAGCTTTCAGCCATTGCCTTCGACATCGATCATTTCAAGAAGGTCAATGACACCTATGGCCACGCAGCGGGGGACAGCGTGCTCAAGGCGGTCGCCGCAGCGGCCGAAGCAGGCCTGCGCCAGAGTGATCTGTTCGGTCGACTGGGTGGCGAAGAATTTGCCATCATCCTGCCCGATGCGGATGGGCCGGCGGCCGTGGCCGTCGCGGAAAAATTGCGGCTGGCAATCAGGGCGCTGGAGTTTCCCGGGAGCCGCCCGCCCATCCGGATATCGGCCAGTTTCGGGGTGGCCACCCTCGATCCGGGCCGAGACGACCTCGACGCCGTGCTGCTCAAGGCCGATGAGGCGCTCTACGAGGCCAAGGGTGCCGGCCGCAATCTGACCATGAGCTGGCGCGGAGCCACCACGGCCACGACCGCTCAGCCGATCGATCGCCGCCGCGTGCTCAAGGCCGGCCGCCTGATCTTCAACAATCGGCGCTCGGTGGTTGACTGTACGGTGCGCGCGCTGTGGGAACAGGGGGCGGAATTGCAGCTCGCTTCGGCGCAGGACATTCCTTCTGAGGTGACGCTGGAGCTGCGTTCGACCGGCCATGAGTGGCTTGCCCAGATCGTGCAACGCCGCCCCGACAGCCTCGAACTGGCGTTTGCCTGAGCTCTATTTCTCCCAGGTCACATTGCCCACATCGGCGCCGGCCTCATCAAGCAGGCCGCGCAGATCCTTGACCATTGGGTCGGGGCCGCAGAGGTAAAAATTCTGGTTGAGGTCCGGGACATGGTCTTTGAGGAAACCGGCATCGATCCGCTCCTGCAGAAGGGACGATTTGGGATCGCCGGTCAGCGTCCAGAGCACATCGAGCCCCTCCATGGCCTCGAACTCGTCGCGCAGGATGATATCCTGTTCGGTGCGGTGGGAGGCTATCAGACGGTTGCCGGCCAGCTTTCCGGTGGCATTGAGATGGCGCAGGATGGCGATGAACGGGGTGACGCCAGCACCGCCGGCAATGAACGTGCCCGGCCCCTTATGTTGAATGGTGCCCCAGACATCGCGCAGGACCAGATGATCCCCTGCCCCCAATGACCAGAGTTCGTTGGTCACCCCGGCATGGTCGAAATAGCTCTTGATGGTGAATTCAAGCGTGTCGGCATCAGGCAGGCAGGTGAAGGTGAACGGGCGCTTCCTGTCACGCCAATCGTCGCGGTCAATGCTGACTTCGGTCGCCTGGCCGGGGGTGAAATCATAGCCTTTGGGCCGTTCGAGACGATAGTGACGGACGTTGTGGGTGACAGGGATGGTATCGAGGATACGGACGCTGGTTTCCATTTTCCGAGGTCTCCTTTCCCTTCACAATTGCCGGGCGCGCCAGAGGTTGCATGAGCGGGTATCAGGGCGGGAACCCGGTTTCCCCCAGGATACCGGGTTTCTCTCAAAGCCCTTGATTTCCCTTGCCAAACCGTCGGATGGCGCACGGTAATTTCAAGTGCAAAAAACCTGCAATCGGCAGCTTGTGGGTGCCGCTGCGGGTGCGCATTTCCTGTTCGTTCACAACAGAAAGGATCATCCTCCCATGATCAAGAACAGTGTAATCGCCCTCGTTACCGCCGCCGCTCTTGCCGGCATCGCCGCACCCGCCATGGCCGGCACATCGCTGACCGAGACTTCGGACAACGACTTCGATGCAGCCTATGTGCTGACCCAGGTGCAGGACAAGGGCATCAATGCCAGCACCGTCGAGGAATGGGGCGACTATGTCGTCGCCTCGGTAACCGATGCAAACGGCAAGCAGACCCTGGTCTATCTGACCCCGGTCACCCTCGATGTGGTCAATCTCTAATTGATCGCAAAGCCCGGCGCCGCCAGTTCCTGGCGGCGCCCGTAGGCCGTGGCCCTCAAAGGGGTGCGCGGTCATCGGCGGCGTCGAACAGGCGCCGCGCCTGTTCCACCGCATCGCGGTTGCGCTGGGCAAACCGCTTGAAATCATCAGCCAGATGCAGAAGGTCTCGCCCCAGATCGGTGAGATCATATTCCACCCGCGGCGGAATGGTCGCATAGGCCGTGCGGGTGATGAAGCCGTCCCGCTCAAGTTCACGCAGGGTAACGCTGAGCGATTTTTGCGGCACCCCGCCCATATTGCGGCGCAACTGATTGAACCGCATCGTTCCCTCACGCAGTTGCACGATCACCACCAGAGTCCACTTGCCCGGCCGCACGACCAGCAGGTCCGCATCGGCTGTGGCGGGTTCTTGGGGATCGGACATGGCTCAACTCCGTGACGCTTGCGCACCCGATATGGGGCGCGACGCGCCAAGGTCCAGAGCCAGCAGGCCATAAAGCCGATCAGGGTTGCCGACCGGTTACACCGCCTGGCGCGGAAAACTGAAATAGAACGAGAGCATGCGCCCCTCGCGCCTGGCTTTTCTCTCGTAGCGTGTCGGCTGCCAGCCGGGATAGGGCGTGTGCCAGCTTCCCGGGGCCTGGGGGGTGAAGATGAACAAGGGCTGGCGCAGGATATGGGCCAGGGTCCAATTGGCGTAATCTTCGATATCGGTGGCAAAATTAAAGACACCGCCGGGCCGGATGACCCGCGCCAGCTCTTCGAGCGTGGTGGGCGAGACAAAGCGGCGCTTGTGGTGCCGGGTCTTGGGCCAGGGATCGGGATAGAGCAGATAGACCTCGTCCACCGAGGCTTCTGGCAGGGTCATCAGCAGCTTGAGCGCGTCATCGGTATAGAGGCGCACATTTTTGAGATCATTGGCGTCGATGGCCTGCACCATCTTGCCGATGCCGCCGGTAAAGACTTCGCAGCCGATAAATCCGGTGCCGGGCAGTTCGGCAGCCTTGCGGGCCAGATGCTCGCCGCCGCCATAGCCAATCTCGATGACGATCCGATCAGCCTCTGGAAACAAGGCCCGCGGATCGAGCCGTTCGGCCAGCGCGATTTCAAAGCGGGGCAAAATCTCGGCGACCTGCGCCTTCTGGCCGCCATGCAGCTTCTTGCCCGAGCGGCGGCCAAAAAAGGCGCGCGGTTCGCCGGAGCGGGTCTTGGGCAGTTCGTGATCGGTCATCGGGGCTCAGAGAAACAAGAAAAGGGCCTCCTCCCCGCTTTTGCGGAAAAGAGGCCCGTGGTCAATGCAAATGAAAGATCAGGCCACTGCGGCCTTGAGCGCCTTGACCAGATCGGTCTTCTCCCAGGAGAAACTGCCGTCGCGGCCGGCCTTGCGGCCGAAATGGCCGTAGGCGGCGGTCTTGGCATAGATGGGCTTGTTGAGATCGAGATGGGTGCGGATGCCGCGCGGGGTCAAATCCATCACCTCGGCCAGCGCCTTTTCCAGCACCGCCTCGTCCACCTTGCCGGTGCCATGCAGATCGACATAGATCGAGAGCGGCTTGGCCACGCCAATGGCATAGGAAAGCTGGATGGTGGCGCGATCGGCGAGACCGGCGGCCACCACATTCTTGGCGAGGTAGCGCGCCGCATAGGCCGCGGACCGGTCCACCTTGGTCGGATCCTTGCCCGAGAAAGCGCCGCCACCATGCGGGGCTGCCCCACCATAGGTGTCGACAATGATCTTGCGGCCGGTCAGGCCCGCATCGCCATCGGGACCGCCAACAACGAATTTGCCGGTCGGATTGACGTGCCAGACGGTCTCGTCGCTGATCCAGCCTTCAGGCAGGGCGGCGCGGACAATCGGCTCGACAATGTTGCGCACATCTTCGGAGGTCAGGGTTTCGTCCAGGTGCTGGGTCGAAAGCACGATCTGGGTGACGCCGACCGGCTTGCCATCGCGATACTGCACCGTGACCTGGCTCTTGGCGTCAGGACCGAGCTTGCCGGCGGGCCCATGATTGGCCTTGCGGGCTTCGGTGAGCGAGGACAGGATCTTGTGCGCATAATAGATCGGGGCGGGCAGCAGCTCGGGGGTTTCACGTGCCGCATAGCCGAACATGATGCCCTGATCGCCGGCGCCGACATCCTTGTTGCCGGCCTCGTCCACGCCGACGGCGATGTCGGCGGACTGGCCATGGAGCAGCACATCGATGCGGCAGGTCTTCCAGTGGAAGCCGGACTGCTCATAGCCGATGGAGCGGATGGCCTTGCGGGCGGCCGACTTGAACCTGGACGGGTTGACCATCGGGGCGCCCGAGGCGTCGGTGACGATCTGGCCGTCCTTGCCTTTTTTCAGCAGCGTCTGCGGGACGCGCACTTCACCGGCGATGATCACGCGATTGGTGGTGGCCAGGGTTTCGCAGGCGATGCGGACCTGGGAGGGGTCCATGCCGGCCTTTTTGGCCTCCTTGAACACCAGGTCGACGATTTCGTCGGAGATACGGTCGCACACCTTGTCGGGATGCCCCTCGGAAACGGATTCCGAGGTGAAAAGATAGTTGGAACGGGCCACGTTAAACCTCTTTGCAAGTGGCGAGGGCGCACGCGGGAGTGCGCGTGTCCGGCCATTATGACCGGGCACTTTCAGCCTTGTTATTCGCAGGTCCGGGCGGGGAAAGCAATAGCGATATAAAGAAAGCTTTATATGGAAAGGCAGTCCCGAGCAGCAATTCTTGCCCCGCGGCTGGGCAAGCCTTCCCGTGTGACGCCTTTTCTTGGTCACCGCTCTGTGCCAAGGAAGGACTGGTTACAGACAAGCGGATGACAATATGGCCATCAGAGTGCATCGCGGCGATTTGCCCAATCTTTCCAATTATGGCCGCGAGGTTGCGATCGATACCGAGACCATGGGTCTCAACCCGCATCGCGACCGGCTCTGCGTGGTGCAGCTCTCTCCGGGCGATGGCAGCGCCGATGTGGTGCAGATTCCCCAGGATGCGAGCGAAGCGCCGAACCTGGTCAAACTGTTGTCCGACCCCGGCGTAACCAAGATCTTCCATTATGCGCGGTTCGACGTGGCGGTGCTGCAGAACCGTTTCGGCGTGGTGACCGGGCCGGTCTATTGCACCAAGATCGCCAGCAAACTGGTGCGCACCTATACCGACCGGCACGGGCTGAAGGATCTGGTGCGTGAATTGTTGAGCGTGGACCTTTCCAAGCAGCAGCAAAGCTCGGATTGGGGCGGGGAAAAGCTGAGCGACGCGCAGCTCGATTATGCGGCTTCGGACGTGCTCTATCTGCACGATCTGAAACGGCATCTGGATCGCATGCTGGCGCGCGAGGGCCGGACCGAGATCGCCAAATCCTGCTTCGAGTTCCTGCCCACGCGCTGTGCCCTGGATTTGCTGGGCTGGGAAGAAACCGACATTTTTGCCCATAGCTGAGGCCGGACCGGGAGCCATGCCTGCCGCCACTGCGCCACGCCGGATGTATGATCGCCTGGGGCGGCGCAACCGCATCGTGGCGATTTTGCGCCTGGGCGTGCCGCTGTTGGGTGGCATCGTGCTGGCCGGGCTGCTGGTGCAGATCTATGTTTCGAGTTTTACCGGGCGGTTCAATATCGAGCAGATCAGCGTGACCCCCGATGCGGTAGTCATCGATGCGCCAGAATATGTGGGCACGCTGACCGACGGATCGTCCTACCGGGTCTGGGCGGAAACGGCGCGGGCGCGGGTGGAGCAGAGCAATCTGGTCGATCTGAGCAATGCCAGGCTGGTGCTCAACCGGATCGATGGGGTGCAATTGACCATGGAAGCGGCAGTGGCGCAGCTCGATACCGCTGCCCAATTGACCCTGGTGCCTGGTCAGGCCGATGTCGCCGACAGCACGGGAACCACCGGCACGCTCAACGATTCGGTGTTTGACTGGGGCAACCAGCTTCTGACCAGCCGGGGCGCCGTGGCCATCGACTATGCGGATGGCTCGACCATAAGGGCCGACGGGCTGGTCTATGATGCGAGCACCATTGTCTGGACTTTCACCGGGTCGACCGTCACCCTGCCCTCGACGCCCGGCGAGGCCGATTCCGGAGCCAATGGAGAATGAAGGCCATGAAGCGGGCCCGCCTGATAGCCCTGACCACCCTGCTGCTGCTGGCGTCGCCCGCGCTGGCGCAGAACCGCGTCGAAATCACCGCCGACCAGACAGTGATGAATGACAGCGCCCGCGAGGTGATCTTCACCGGCGATGTGATCGTGATCCATCCCAATGTGACGGTCTGGGCGCCCAAGGTGGTGGCCACCTATGGCGAGGGCGGTACCACCGATATCAAGACCTTCGTGGCCACGGGCGGCAATGTGCGGCTCAAGACCGACGAACAGGACGCCACAGGCGAACATGCCGTCTATACGCCGGGCGACCAATTGCTGCGCCTGACCGGCAACGTGGTGGTCAACAATGCCAGCGGCACGGTCAATGCCACCGAATTGGTGGTGAACCTGGCCACCAATGTGTCGACCTTTACCAGCGGTGGTGGTGGGCGCGTGACCGGGGTGTTCACCTCGCAATGAGTGAGCCGTCCCGCCCCCGCATCGACCAGACCGGCTGGCTGGTTGCCCATGGCCTGGCCAAGAGCTTTGGCAAGCGCGAAGTGGTGCGCGACGTTTCGCTGGCGGTGCGCCGGGGCGAGGCGGTCGGCCTGCTGGGCCCCAATGGGGCGGGCAAGACCACGGTCTTCACCATGATCATGGGACTGGTCAAACCCAATGCGGGCAAGATCCTGCTCGACGGGCTGGACATTACCCGGCTGCCCCTGTTCCAGCGCGGCCAGCTCGGTATCGGCTATCTGCCCCAGGAGCCCTCGATCTTTCGCGGTCTGACGGTGACCGGCAATATCATGGCGGTGCTGGAAAACACGGTGCGCGACAAGGCCGAGCGCAAGCGGCGGCTGGAAGCACTGCTGGACGAGTTCTCCATAACCCATATCGCCAAGTCCAATGCGCTGGCGCTGTCGGGCGGCGAACGTCGGCGCGTCGAGATTGCCCGCGCCCTGGCCGCAGACCCCGGCTTCATGCTGCTCGATGAGCCCTTTGCCGGCGTTGATCCGATTGCGGTTGCCGAAGTCAAGGGGCTGGTGCGGCAATTGACGCAGCGCGGCATTGGCGTGTTGATCACCGACCATGCGGTGCGCGAAACGCTGGGGCTGGTCGACCGGGCCTATCTCATTCACGGCGGTAGTGTGATGATCCAGGGCAAGCCGGAAACCATTTCCGCCGACCCCGAAGCGCGGCGGGTCTATCTGGGCGAGAGTTTCTCGATCTAGCGACGCACGAAAGCGTCATAGAGTCGGCATCTGGCACGAAACTTGCCGAGATGACAGATTTGAGTCATGGTCCGGGCGGGAAGCAGCCGCGAGCGGCTGGAGAATTTTTGCACGCAAGGGCCCGTAACGCATGGCGCTTTCGCCACGGCTGGAGTTTCGTCAGTCTCAAAGCCTGACCCTGACGCCACAATTGATGCAGTCGATCCGGCTGCTGCAATTGAGCCATCTCGAACTCAATGATTTCATCGATGCTGAACTTTTGCGCAATCCGATCCTGGAGCGCGAAGAGGGCGGGGACGATGCCGAGCCGGCCGAGGCACCCGAAAAGCGCACCGAGATGAGTGCCTATGAGGACACGGTGGCCCAGGGCGACCGCATCAAGGACGCCGACCAGATCGCCGAGGGCTATGACACCGCGGTGGACAATGTGTTTCCCGATGCCGGACAGGAACTGGGCCGGATTGTCGGACCGGACCGCAATGGCAGTTTCGAAGGCGGCGAGGCGCCCGACCTCGACCAATATGTCGCCAGCCGGCCGCGCCTGTCCGATCATCTCGAAGCCCAGGCGCATATGGTGCTGCGCACACCGGCCGACCGGCTGATTGCCCAGCATCTGATCGACGGGATCAATGAGGCCGGCTATCTGGTGGTCGAGCTCGAGGCCATAGCCGACTTGCTGGGGGCCGAACTGGCCGATGTGGAAGCGGTGCTCGAAGCCCTGCAAACCTGCGATCCGGCGGGGATCTTTGCCCGCGACGTCGCCGAATGCCTCTCGATCCAGTTGCGCGAACGCGATCGGCTCGACCCGATCATGCAAAAGCTGATCGACAACCTGCCGCTGCTGGCCGAACACAACATGCCTGCACTGCTCAAGGCGGTGGGGTGCGACCGTGAAGACCTGGCCGACATGCTGGCCGAGATCAAGCTGCTGGACCCCAGACCCGGGCTGGCCTTTGACAGCGGACCGGTGGAAACGGTGGTGCCCGATGTCTTTGTGCGTCCCGGACCCGATGGGGGCTGGCAGATCGAGCTCAACAGCGAGGTGCTGCCGCGCGTGCTGGTCAATCGGGTCTATTATGCCACGGTCTCGAAAAAGACCCGCGATGCGGCCGAGAAGACCTTCCTGGCCGATTGCCTGAGCACAGCCAACTGGCTGACCAAGAGCCTGGACCAGCGCGCCCAGACCATCACCAAGGTGGCGGCGGAAATCGTGCGCCAGCAGGACGGGTTCCTGACCCATGGGGTGGCGCATCTCAAACCAATGACGCTCAAGATGGTGGCCGAAACCATCGACATGCATGAATCCACGGTCAGCCGCGTGACCTCGAACAAATATATGGCCACGCCGAGAGGCCTTTATGAAATGAAGTATTTCTTCACCACCGCGATTGCCTCGTCGACAGGCGGGGGCGACCATTCGGCAGAAGCAGTGCGTCACCGGATCAGGCAGCTTATCGATGCCGAGCCGGCCAGCGCCATTCTCTCGGACGATACGATTGCCGAGATGCTGCGCAAGGAGCAGGGGATCGACGTGGCGCGCCGCACGGTCGCCAAATATCGTGAGGGGATGAATATTCCCTCCTCGGTGATCCGGCGGCGGCAGAAAAAGGAACTGGCGCGCATCGCCTGATCGGCGCCTCAAATCATCCGAGCGGAACGGTAAGTGGCCGGTTCATGGCTGTCACGCCTTTTGTTGCCAATTGTGCCTGTTGTTGCACATGGACAGCGTGAATGGCCGGGTCTAGCATCCTTGCTGTCGGCACCCCATGTCTGGGTGGTCGGCAGACGCAGGTCCCGTCAAGCCGGGAGCGGCTTTTCGGAACTCTCGTGTCGAGCCAAACGACCGAAAGGAACAAGAGCCATGACCCTACGCGTTTCGGGAAAGAACATGGATGTTGGCGAGGCCCTCCGGGGCAAGGCTGAGGAGCACTTCACCTCCGTTGTCGGAAAATATTTCGACGGCGGCTATGACGGCCATCTTACCCTCACACCGGACGGTATCGGTTTTCGCGCCGATTGCGTTGTGCACCTGGATTCGGGGGCAACGCTGCAGGCCAGCGCCCAGGCAGGCGACGCCACCAGCGCCTTTGAAGTCATGGCGCTCAATATCGAGAAGCGCCTCAGGCGCTACAACCGCAAGCTCAAACAGCACCGCCGCGGCAATGGCGCCAATGGCATTGACGGATTGACTGCGCAATACACCGTGTTCGGCTCGACAGACGAATTTGACGAGCTCGACGAGGATTTTGCCCCGGCCGTGATCGCGGAAGCCACGAAGAATCTGCGCGAGATGAGCGTGGAGGAAGCGGTGATGGAGCTCGATTTCTCTGGACAACAGGTCGTGATGTTCCGCCATGCTGGACATGGCGGACTGAATGTGGTTTACCGCCGCGCAGATGGCAATATTGGCTGGGTTGACCCGGCCCTGAGCGCAAATTGACTGGCGCTCCCAAAGCCCGAACGCTTGGTAGATCCTAAGGCAGATTTATGGAATTGGCCGATATTCTGGCAAAGCACGCCGTGCTGACTTGCACAGGCGTGTCTGACAAACGCCAGATCTTTGATATTCTTGCACAAAAGGCCGCAGAACTGACTGCTTTTCCCGCCAGCCAAATCCTTTCGACCCTGTTGGGCCGGGAGGAGCTTGGCTCGACGGGCCTGGGCAATGGCATTGCCATTCCCCATGGCAAGCTCAAGGGGCTCAAGGGCGTGACCGCCGTTTTTGCGCGGCTCGACCAGCCGATCGATTTCGATTCGGTGGATGACGAGCCGGTGGATCTGGTGGTGATGCTGCTGGCCCCGGTGGGCGCCGGTGCAGATCATCTGAAGGCCCTGTCGCGCTTTGCCCGCCTGCTGCGGACCGAAAGCGTGACCGACCAATTGCGCCGCGAAACCGATCCGGCGCAGTTGCATGCGATCCTGACGGCGCCGCTGGAAGACACCTACGCGGCCTGAGCCGGGCACAGAAGAGACAATAAAACCCCCGCAGCCAGGCTGTGGGGGTTTTGCTTTGTCCGGACGGGTGTGGGGCCGCCGGCTAATGCAGGGTCGCGACCCCGATATTCTGGTCGCCGAGCCATTCGGCAACGGCTTCTGCAGTGTCGGCCACCATCAGCGGCGTGCCATCGGCTGACATCACCAATTGATATTGGGTTGTGCCATCAAACTCGGCGTCCTCGATCAGGCCCGAAAGCAAGAGGCCGGAAACCGGTTTGACATAAGCGACGGCGTCCCCGCCCAGCGCTGCGAATTGCGCGCGCGTCAGGTCCTTGAGCGGGTTTGCGGCATCCATGGCCGCTTCGGAATTGCGCTTGTCCATCATTGTGTCGGCCCTTTCTACTGTTTCCTCAAACTGAGCGAATGTCGATCTGTCGGGCGATCTTGGGCGCCGGTGGGCGCTCAAGCATAATAACGAGCATACCATGCCCCAGAGTTGCATCCTTCACATTCATGCCATCGGCAAGAAGGAAGGTGCGCTGGAACTGGCGGGTCGCGATCCCGCGATGCAGAAAGTCACGACCGGGTTCGTCCTTCTGGCGGCCGCGCACCTGCAACTGGTTGTCCTCCACGCTCACCTCAAGGTCGGATTGAGCAAATCCGGCCACGGCGATGGAGATGTGGAACCTCTCGGCTCCGTCCTCGCCCGTGGTGCGTTCGATATTATAGGGAGGATAGCCCTCCGCTGACCGGGCCAGCCGGTCGATACGCTCCTCGAAACTGTCGAAGCCGAGGAGAAAGGGGGCGGAAAACACCGAGATACGCGACATCAAAAGCGTCCTTGAGCATCAAGCAACGTCTGGTGCGCGACCCGTAAACTCTGGCATCGCGAACCTGCCAGAGATATGGGTCAGACGAGCAAAAGGTTCAAGTCATGTCCCAGACCGTCGCCATCCTCACGCCGGCCTACAAGGCGCAATCCACCCTGACCACCACGGTCAGGAGTGTCATCGAGCAGACCCATGCCGATTGGCAACACTGGATCGTGGCCGATGACGGTTTCGATTATGGCACTTTTCTAGGTGAACAGGGACTGAATGATCCGCGCCAGGTGTTTTTGACCAGTGGCGGAGTGGGCCGGGGCGCCTCGGTGACCCGCAATGTGGCGCTCGAGGAGATCGACACGCCCTTTGCCGCCATACTCGACGCCGATGACCGGCTGAAGCCGGGCAAGCTCGAACAGGCCGTGGAAATGCTCGACCGGCACGGCATCGTCACCACCGCGCTTGACGTGATGAGCGCGGATTTCCGGCATTTGCGCCATGTCGGCGCGGGCCCCGACCGGGTGCTGAGCCCCGGCGAACACAAATGGGTGAGCCTTTCGATGGATGCCATGGTGGTGTGGGACCGGCGGCGCGGCGACGGGCGGTTCGATCCGGACATGAGCAATATGACCGACCTCGAATTCCTGCTGCAGCTCTATTCCACCAACCCGCAGAGCTACCATCTGGGCACGCCGCTGCACGACTATATCAAGCGCGATGGCTCGATGAGCAATGCCCGGGACGTTACCGCAGGGATGATCGCGTCCAAGCGCGAAATCATCGCCCGGCTGGAGGCGGGGCGATATGGCTTGAGCGAAGCGGACGTTGCCGGACTGGTGGGGTTTCTCAATATCTCGGTCCTGGCCGAGGCGGCGTATGGCGCGGCCATGGCGGCGCAGCCGGGGCTGCTGTTCGAGGATCACATCGAGCCGATGCTGAGCGCAGCACGAGGCTGACAACCGGGCCGAACAAAGAGCAACCGTGTCGAAGCCGGTGATGCTCCTTCGTCGATGAACGGACAGCAAGGGAGATACGGATGGATACGCACACCGATATTCTCAAGACCGATGGCATCATCTGGCATACGGCGATCAGCCTTGATGGCTTTGCCGCCGATGTGAATGACAGCCTGATGTTCATGATGGGGGAAGGCGAAGAGGCCGGCCCGCCGCCGGACAATGCACTGGTCGACATGGTCATGGCCAATGTCGGTTGTACGCTGGGTGGGCGGCGCGGCTATGATCTCTGCCAGGGCTGGGACGAGATTCCCAAGGCCTATGGACTCGACGACATTCCCGAATATGTGGTGACGCGGCGGCCCTTTCCGGACGATCCGCGCTTTTTCTGGGCCGATGGCCATGACCTGCCGGGCGCCGTGGCCAAGGCGAGGGCAAAGGCCAATGGCAGAATGGTGGTCATTCTCGGACCGACCTTGGGATCGGCCATGCTGCGGGCGGGCCTGGTCGACCAGATCTTCCTGCAGGTTGCTCCGGTGATGGTCGGCGCGGGCATCAAGATTTTTGCCGATACCGGCGAGCGGCCGGTCGATCTGACGCTCATTCATTCCGGTCGAGTGGGTCAGGGCATCAACCTGGTTTATGAGCCGAAGCGGAAATAGCGCAGAGGCCTTGCCACTCCCGCCTTTTCCCCTTATGAAGCGCCATCTTCGGACCGCCCGGCCAAAAGGCATGCCGTGGCGGTCTTTGAATGCGATGGGCCTAAAATCCATCCAAAATACTCTAAAGGACCAAGCAAAATGCCCAAAATGAAGACCAAGTCCGGCGCCAAGAAGCGGTTCAGCTTCACCGCCACGGGCAAGGTGAAGTCCGGCGTTGCCGGCAAGCGCCACCGCCTGATCAGCCACAACGCAAAGTACATCCGCACCAACCGCGGCACCAAGATCCTGTCCAAGGGCGACGAGGGTCTGGTGAAGTGGTACATGCCGTACAACCGCTAAGCTGGAAGGACACTAGAAAATGGCACGCGTAAAAAGGGGCGTAACCGCCCACGCTCGTCACAAGAAGGTCTTGAAGGCCGCCGAGGGCTATTATGGCCGTCGTAAATCCACGATCCGTATCGCCAAGCAGGCCGTCGAAAAAGCCGGCCAGTACGCCTATCGCGATCGTCGCGTCAAAAAGCGCAATTTCCGGGCTCTTTGGATTCAGCGCATCAACGCCGCTGTGCGCGATCACGGCCTGACCTATGGCCGATTTATCGACGGCCTCAGCAAGGCCGAGATTGCTGTTGACCGCAAGGTGCTGTCCGATCTCGCGATCACCCAGCCCGAAGCGTTCGCAGCCCTGGTCGTCAAGGCCAAGGAAGCGCTGGCATATCTGGAAAGCGTGGACACCGTTACCCACGCCCGCGTCACCGCTTAAATTCTCCCAGCTCTGCTGAGGCTGAAAATTGCGCCTTGCGCCGCCCGGAAGGGCTGGCGCAGGGCGTTTTGTTTTGGTCTAACCACCACTGATTTTTCATAGACCTCATGGTGAGCCCGTCGAGCCACGAGGTCGCGGGCACCCCGGTTACCGACCTCCCCCTTCGACAGGCTCAGGATGAGGTCTTGCGAGAGTTCAGCATGTCCCTGCAAACACAAATCGAAACCCTGCGCAGCGAATTGTCCACCGCCATTGCCGGCGCGGACAGTGAAGCAGCGCTCGAGACTGTGCGCGTTTCGGCGCTGGGCAAGAAAGGCTCTGTTTCGGCCCTGCTTGCCACGCTGGGATCGATGGCCCCCGACGAGCGCAAGACCGCCGGGCCCGCCATTAACGGGCTCAAGGGCGAGATTGCCGGACTGATCGAAACGCGCAGCGCCGAGCTCAAAGCCGCGGCGCTCGAGGCGCGCCTGGCGGCCGAGACGGTCGATGTCACCCTGCCGCTCAAGCCCGCACCCACCGCGCGCGGCCGGATACACCCGATTTCCCAGACTATTGACGAGATCACCGCGATCTTTTCGGACATGGGTTTTTCCATCGCCGAAGGGCCCGATATCGAGACCGACTATTTCAATTTCACGGCGCTGAACTTCCCCGAAGGCCACCCGGCGCGCGAAATGCACGACACTTTCTTCATGAAGCCGGGGCCCGACGGGGTGAAGAAGGTGCTGCGCACCCATACCTCGCCGGTGCAGATGCGCGTGATGCAGAAAACCAACGAAAAGCCGGCGGCGAGCTATATCACCCCCGCCATGGACCCGCCGATCCGCGTGGTTATGCCCGGCCGCACCTATCGCAACGACAGTGACCAGACGCACACGCCGATGTTCCACCAGGTGGAAGGGCTGGTTATCGACAAGTCGAGCCATATCGGCCAGTTGCGCTGGGTGCTGGAAGAATTCCTGAAGGCCTTTTTCGAAGTGCCCAGTGTCACGCTGCGCTTCCGCCCGAGCTTTTTCCCGTTCACCGAACCCTCGATGGAGGTCGACGTGCAGTGCGACCGCTCGGGGTCCGAAGTGAAGATCGGCGAGGGCAATGACTGGCTCGAAATCCTCGGCTGCGGCATGGTGCACCCCAATGTCATCCGCAATGCCGGGCTCGACCCCGATGTCTATCAGGGCTTTGCCTGGGGCATCGGCATTGATCGCATCGCCATGCTGAAATATGGCATGCCGGACCTGCGGGCGTTCTTTGACGCGGACCAGCGCTGGCTGGACCATTACGGGTTCCGGCCGCTGGACCTGCCGACGCTGTTCGGGGGGCTTTCGAGCTAATCACCGATGGCCAACGCCACCGACACGAAAGAGCCGATCCGGTTCAGCTTTGGCGACACGCCGGAGCTGGCTGACGATCTGCTCGCTTTGGTGCTGGCGGGCAGGAAGACGGCCACTTGCGGGGCGTTGCGCGACTATGGCCAGGGCGGCGAACCCATGCCGGAAGTCGGCCGCCGGGACGTGGTGCTCAATGGTGCGGGCGAAGAGGCTTGTGTCATCGAAACGCTGTCGCTCGAAACCAAACGCTTCGACGATATCGACCCCAGTTTCACCGATCTCGAAGGTGAAGGCCCATACGCCGAATGGCGGGCGGGGCATGAGGCCTATTTTGCCCGCAATGGCGGCTTCGCCCCCGACATGCAGGTTGTATGTGAAACCTTCCGGCTCGTGACCGTGCTGCCGGCGGGGCGCGCGGTCTATAATCGCGTGGCGACGCCGATCTTCATTGTGACCGATATCGAGAGCGACGGCCCGACGCCGCTGCACAATTCCATGTTGAGCTTTGCCTCCGTGGCGGTGACAGCAGATGGCGCGCGCCATGGTGAATTCGAAGCCGTGCTGACCCCGCGCCCGGACCGCAAGCAGAACGAAACGACCATGGCGTGGTGGGCGACCCAGCCCGATGCCTGGACGGCGGCGACGGAGAACGCCGAGGACCCGGCAATTGTCATGCCGCGCTATGCCGACTGGGTGGAGAGCCTGCCCGGCCCTAAAGTGTTCGTGGCCGCGCCGATGATCTTTGATGGCCTCTGGATGGACCATTATCTGGATGAATATGCCGGCACGCGGGCCCTCTCCGGTCCATTCAAAGGCCGGCAGATTTTCCGAGGCGGCGGCATCTGCCTTTACACAATGGCCGGCACGCTGCGCGGCGCGCCCTATCTCGACTGGGGTATGAGCAAGCTGCCCGCCGAGTTCTACGGCCATATTCCGCACACCCACAGGGCTATCGATGATGCACGCGGCTTTGCCAATGTGCTGGTCGAACTCCTCAAACTCTCTTCGGCGCTACCCCCGATTTCCGGTAGCGCCAGCGACTTCCGCTAAGGACCAAAAAGATGAAATTCACCCTCGACTGGCTCAAGGAACATCTGGACACCAAGGCGTCCGCTGACGAGATCGGCAAGGCGCTGACCATGATCGGTCTCGAAGTGGAAGGCATTGAAAGCCAGGGCAAGGCGCTGGAAGCCTTTGTCACCGCCCATATCGTTTCGGCCGAGCAGCACCCCAATGCCGACAAGCTGCGGGTCTGTAAAGTTGATGCGGGCACGGGCGAATTGATCGACGTGGTCTGCGGCGCTCCCAATGCGCGGACGGGGCTGAAATCCGTCTTCGCTTTCCCCGGCACCTATATCCCGGGCAAGGACATGACCATCGGCAAGGGCAATATTCGCGGCCAGGTGTCCAATGGCATGCTGTGTTCCAATGCCGAACTGGAACTGAGCGAGGACCATGACGGCATTATCGAATTGCCCGAGGATGCGCCGGTGGGCGTCAAATATGTCGATTATGCCGGCATGGATGGCGTGGTGTTCGATATTTCGATCACCCCCAATCGGGGCGATGCGACGGGCGTTTATGGCGTGGCGCGGGATCTGGCCGCCTTTGGCCTGGGCACGTTGAAAGCCACCGATTTCGCACCGATTCCGTCCAAGTGGCCGAGCCCGATTGCGCCATTGCCACATCAGTTCGACGCGGAGGAACCCAAGGCGATCCGAAAGTTTGCCGGACGGTATCTGAAGAACATCAAGAACGGCCCTTCGCCCGAATGGCTGCAGCAGCGCCTTCGGGCCGTGGGGCTGCGGCCCATCAACACGGTTGTCGACATCACCAACCTGGTGTCCCTTGGCTGGGGCCGGCCGCTGCATGCCTATGACGCGGACAAGGTCGAGGGGAGACTCGTGCTGCGCAATGCGCGCGGTGAAGCCTTCGATGCGCTGGACAACAAGGTCTATACGCTCGACGAGAGCATGACCGTCATCGCCGACGACAAGGGCCCGCTCTGCCTGGGCGGGATCATGGGTGGCATCCGGTCGGGGGTGACCGAGGAGACCACCAATGTGTTCATGGAATGCGCGAGCTGGGACCCCGATCTGATCGCCCAGTCCGGCCGCAAGACCGGCATCGTCTCAGACGCCCGCTACCGGCTCGAACGCCATGTCGATCCGGCGCTGACCGAGCCGGGCATGGAGCTGGCGACGCGGCTGGTGCTGGAGCTGTGTGGCGGCGAGCCGATGGAGCCGGCGATATCGGGCGAGGACGTGTTTCCTGATACGCGCGTCGACTTCCCGCTGGCCGAGGTCAATCGCCTGACCGGTCTTGATGTATCGGCAGACGAGATCGAGGCGATCATGGGCAGGCTCGGCTTTGCCATGGAGGGCACTGGCCCGGTGCGCAACGTCAAGGTGCCGAGCTGGCGCCCGGACGTGACGCAGAAGGCGGACCTCGTCGAAGAAGTGATGCGCATGGTGGGCGTGGACAATGTGCCGGTCGAGCCGCTGCCGCGGCTGACCCATGTAGCGCCACGCATGCTGACCACCATCCAGAACCGCCGTCGTATCGCCCGCAGAGCGCTGGCGGCACGCGGGCTGGACGAGGCGGTGACCTGGAGCTTCATCAGCCACGACGAGGCCACCCGCTTCGGCGGGGGCACGGAAGACCGGCAATTGGCCAATGCCATTGCCTCGGACATGACCGATATGCGCCCCTCGCTGCTGCCGGGGCTGATTGCCGGGGCGAAGCGCAATGGAAATCGCGGCTTTGCCGATGTGGCACTGTTCGAGGTGGGGCAGATTTTCCTGTCGGACCAGCCCGAAGGCCAGCACACCTATGCGTCCGGTATTCGCACCGGCACCGCAACGCTGAATGGCGCCGGCCGCCACTGGTCGGGCAAAGCCGAAGCGGTTGGCGTGTGGGATGCCAAGGCGGATCTGGCTGCGGTGCTCGATGCGCTGGGGGTCGATATTGAAAAGGTGCAGGTGCTGCCCGAAGCGGCGGACTGGAGCCATCCGGGGCGCGGCGGACGCATTGCCCTGGGGCCCAAGGTGACCCTGGGCTGGTTTGGTGAACTGCATCCGGCACTCAGCGCCGAGCTCGACATCGAGGGACCCGTGGCGGCGTTCGAGATCGATCTCGATGCCATTCCAGAACCGCGCAAGAAGGCCACCAGGACCAAGCCGGCACTCGAGCTCAGCCCGCTCCAGCCGGTCTCCAGGGACTTTGCATTCGTGATGGATCGTGGCGTGACTGCTGCAGCCATCCTCAAGGCCGCCCGGGGTGCCGACAAGGCGTTGATCAGGCAAGTCGACATTTTCGATGTGTTCGAGGGCAGCCATGTGGGCGAGGGCAAGAAATCGGTGGCGATCGAGGTGACGCTGCAGCCCAAGGACAAGACGCTGACCGACGAAGAGATCGACAAGGTCTCGGCGGCTGTGGTGGCGGCAGTGACCAAAACGACGGGTGGAGAGCTCAGGAAGTAGAAGCTGGATGTTGATGTTCATCCCTCCCTCCCCTTGAGGGGGAGGGTAGCGGCGCCAGGCCGAAGGCCCAGCAAAGCTAGCGTGGGGTGGCTCAATGTCGACGCGTGTCCTATCACCCCACCCTCAATCCCGCCCCCTCAAGGGGAGGGAGGCGCAGGAACCGCTCTATCGAGGTCCATTTCCATGTCCCGCACCGACGCTATTCTCGCCCGCTTGAGCAAACTGCACCCCAGGCTGATCGATCTCAGCCTTGATCGCATGATCCCGCTGCTCGAAAAGCTGGGTAATCCGCAGGACCACCTGCCGCCCACGATTCATGTTGCGGGTACCAATGCCAAGGGCTCGACCATTGCCTATCTGCGGGCCTTTCTCGAGGCGGCCGGCAAGACGGTGCATGTTTATAATTCCCCGCATCTGGTGCGGTTCAACGAGCGTATCCGCCTTGCCGGCACGCTGGTGGGCACGCGACAACTCAATGCCGCGCTTGAAGAGGTGGAGCAGGTCAATAATGGCGATCCGATCACCTTTTTCGAGGTGACGACGGTGACGGCCTTCAAGCTGTTTGCCGACACGCCGGCCGATTTTCTGCTGCTCGAAACGGGCATGGGTGGCACCTATGACACCACCAATGTGGTCAGCCATCCGCTGGGCACCATCATCACCCCGATCGACTACGACCATCAGGGGTTCCTGGGCAATTCGCTGGCCGAAATCGCGCTTAACAAGGCCGGTATTCTCAAGCGCGGGTCAAAGGCCGTGATGGGGATACAGCACGAGGAGGCCCGCGCCGTGCTCGACCGGGCTGCGCGGCGGCTGGGCGTGACGCCGGTCTGGCAGAATGAGGATTTCCACGGCACCGAACAGGATGGGCGACTGGTCTATTCCGACGAGGACGGGTTGCTCGACCTGCCGCCCCCGGCCCTGCCCGGCCCGCACCAGTTCGACAATGCCGGGCTGGCGATCGCCGCGGCCCGTCAGTTTGGCCTGCCGATAGATGAGGCCGGTTTTGCCGAGGGGCTGCGGCGGGTCACCTGGCCGGCGCGCATGCAACCAATCCGCGCAGGCAAGCTGCGCGACCTGCTGCCGGAAGGCCATGAATTGTGGCTCGATGGCGGGCACAATCCGCATGGCGCAGCGGCGCTCGCACGCACCATTGCCGGCATGCCGGAAAAGCCGCTGGTGCTGATCATGGGGATGATGAACAATCGCGCGCCGGAAGATTTTCTCGAGGTGTTTCGCGACCTGCATCCGGCCCAGGTGCTGACCCTGACCATTCCGGGCGAGGAGAACGCCCACAAGTCCGAAGAGATTGCCGCCCGGGCGCGGGCGCAGCGCTTTCCCGCCAAGGCCATGCGCTCGATCACCAGCGCGCTCAAGGCCGCCGCAGACATCGAAGGCGCAAGAGTGCTGATTTGCGGCTCGCTTTATCTGGCGGGCGATGTGCTGGCCAAGAACGGCACCATCCCGGACTGAGCGGACATCCCCGCGCTATGGCATCAGCTGGAAGCGCTCAAAACGGCCCAGCTCGGTGTCGATGGCAGCCTTGGCCTCGGCACCGACATCCTCCAGCCAGGTCCATTGCTGCACCAAGAGGGACTGGTTTGCCCGGTCGGTCTTGAGATCGATGGCGGCCACAACGCGGTCATCAACCAGTACCGGCAAGGCAAAATAGCCATATTGCCGCTTGGCCGCCGGCACATAGGCCTCGAAGATATGGTCATAGCCGAACATCAGCTTGAGCCGCTTGCGCTGGATAATCAGCGGATCGAAGGGCGAAAGAACATGCACCCGATTGGCCGGTGGCGGGGCCACCTGTTCCAGCGCCTGGCTGGTGGTCCAGTGCGGGTTCTTTTCGGCGCCTTCGATGGTGACCGGCACGAGCAGGCGGCGACGCACCCGGCTCTCGATCAGCTCGCGCACCGCCTTTTTGGCTGGTGCGTTGAGGTGGCAGATCGAATCCAGGCTCACAATCCCCTGGCTGCGCAGGGCCCGGTCGAGCAGATAGGCGGTGACCTGGCGCTCGGTGGCGGGGCGCGGGGTTTTCTCCCAGCCGAAATGGCGCCCGATCAGATCATAGGTCTTGAGCATGCCCTGGCGCTCGGCAATGGCGACGAGGCCCTGGTAGAACATCAATTGCAACACGCGCTTGCTTGGCTTGCGGCTGGCCCAGGGATGGGTCTTGTCGACCAGTTCGTCATCGTCGATATCGCGGATCGACAGCGGCCCCTCATTTTTCAGGCGCCGGGTCATGGCGCTGACCTCGGCCCTGGTCACCGACCCGAACCAGGCGCTGGGGTTTTCGCGATAGGCCTTCATGGCGGGTAAGAAAAAGGGCAGGTCGGCGGTCGGGACGTAGCTCAGCGCGTGCGTCCAATATTCAAAGACCGATTTCTCGCCCGACTGCTGGCTGGTCAGGTCGCTGCGCTGATAGGCCGGAATGCGCGCATAAAGAATATGATGGTGGCAGCGCTCGATGACGTTGATGGTGTCGATCTGCACGTAGCCCAGATGCTCGATCGCCGCACGCGTTGCCGCCGGCCCGGCACCGAAGGGTTCGGTTTCATCGAGCTTTTGCGCCCTCATCCAGATGGCGCGCGACTGGGCGGAGGTGAGGGTGACAGGCTTTTCGGGCACGAGTGATTCCTGATTTGGACAGCAACGATGTCAGATCAGGAAGGCGTGTCAAATGAAGGCAGGAGGGAAGCGCATTTCACAGACGCTTCCTGCTGAAGGCGCGACCGGAGGCGGATTTCAGATATCTTTCGAAGGCCAGGGCCCGCTCCCTGTCCTCGAAAGCGAGATAGGTGTTGATCCGCCATGGCACATATTTGGCCGTGTGGCTGACCGCCCCTGCATTGTGCCGCTCCAACCGTTCTCTCAGATCATGGGTCGTGCCGATATAGTGACGATCCGGGTCGCTCTGGCTTCGAAGGATGTAGACATATTGCATGGCCAAACCCCACCAGGTTTGCGAATAGCCTAGTACGAATCGAAACGCCCGTCTTCGCTGCATCATTTCAGCAGGAACTTCGTGGAAGCCTCAAGGGCTTGCCGAACCGAAGCTGCAAAGCAGCGCCAAGCATACAGAACATTGGACGTTTTGGTCCGTCTTCGTTGCCTTTGGCAACTACGCCGCGACAGCCTTCGCTTCATTTCAGCAGGAACTTCGTGGAAGCCTCAAGGGCTTGCCGAGCCGAAGCTGCAAAGCAGCGAAGGCTGGTGGAGCCTAGCGGGATCGAACCGCTGACCTCTTGCATGCCATGCAAGCGCTCTCCCAGCTGAGCTAAGGCCCCATCCGATCAAGAAGCGCGTGGCGCGCCCTTGCGGTAGAATTGGGTTCATCAGGGCGTTGCCCGTCCGAAGCGAGGCGGAACCTATTGGAACAATCCGCCACTTGCAAGTGCCTAAATGACACTTTTTTGTCCCGCCGGGAAAAACCCGGTCCCGACGGGAAAAGATAAATTAAATCAACGGTCTTCGTCGTCGCCGACGTCAAAGCCGAGGCTGTCGTCTTCGTCCTCGTCTTCCTCGAGGAAGGTGTCTTCGTCGTCCTCGCCGAGTTCTTCATCAACCTCGACATCTTCGACATCAGGGATATCGTCGCCGCTCTCTTCAGCGTCGGCCTCTTCGAGGCTGACGATTTCGGGCGCTGCGGTCTCCTCGACCTCTTCTTCTTCGGTCTGCACCTCTTCAGGCACCTTGCGGGCGGCGACCGGGCTGGGCTTGCCGGGCAGGGTTTCGAAGAAGGACCGCGGATAGCTCTTGCCGGTATAGGGCGAGACGATCGGGTCCTGGTTCAGGTCGTAGAACTTCTTGCCGGTATCGGGGTCGGTCCGCTTGGTACCGCGTTCACTGGCCATCTCTCATGCCTCGTCGAATAAGGAGAATTGGGGGCGCTTCAGTAGCCGCGAACGCCCATTTCGGTTCGTCCGGTTATGGGCAAAGCCCTGCCCTGTCAAACGCAAAATGCGCGATTGCCGGACTCCCCCGCACTTCGAGCAGGCTCGGAACGGTGTCCGGACCGCCTCTTGCCCTTCGCGACCGGCACCGTTATCGGCTTGGATCAGCCGATCACTTCTGGGGGACAGGACATGATTATTGCCGTGGATGGACCTGCCGCCTCGGGCAAGGGGACGCTGGCCGCAGGCCTGGCCCGCCACTACGGGCTGCCCCATCTGGACACCGGCCTGCTCTACCGCGCGGTGGGCCTGGCGGTGGCAGACAAGGTGGATGGCCCGGCCTTTGAAAGCGCAGCCATTGCGGCGGCCAAGGCGCTCGATGCAGGACATCTGGATGATCTGGCGGCACTGACGGCGGCCGAAACCGGCGTGCTGGCCTCCAAGGTCGCGGTGATTGCCGAGGTGCGCGCGGCGCTGTTCGACTTCCAGCGCAATTTTGCCACCGGGCCCAATGGCGCCGTGCTGGACGGGCGCGATATCGGGACAAGAATCTGCCCCGATGCCGATGTGAAGCTGTTCATTCAGGCCGACAGCAAGGCGCGCATGGAGCGCCGGGCCCGCCAATTGGAAGCGCGGGGCGTGGCGGTGGATCGCTATGCGCTGTTCCACCAAATCGAGGAGCGGGACGCGCGCGACATGCTCAATCCGCATGGTGGGTTTTACCAGGCAGACGACGCACACTTGCTCGACACGACACAACTCGGTATAGAAGCCGCACTCCGCGCTGCCATCGCGATTGTCGAGAAGGCCATGGCGCTCAAGGCAGGGGGGCAAAAGCCCTCCTAATTTCCTCCTTGGGCCTGTTCCTTTCGAGCGATCACCCAGGCGCTGGCCCGGACCTATGAAATACCCAATCAACCTGTTTCATGAAGCGGTGCTCCGTGCGCCGGCTTTGGCATTTGCCGAAGCGGACCCGTATTCGGGCTCAGGTTTGCAACCCTCAACGACCGGCGCACCGGAGAAAAGATTTGGCACAGCAGACTGTGACGAAAGAAGATTTTGAATCGATGCTGCTCGACTCCTTTGTCGACAACGATGCCGCTGAAGGCACCGTCGTCAAAGGCCGGGTCGTGGCGATCGAAAAGGACCTGGCCATTGTTGACGTTGGTCTGAAGACCGAAGGCCGCGTCCCGCTGAAGGAATTCGGCCAGGCCGGCCGTGACGGCACCATCACCGTGGGTTCGGAAGTCGAGGTCTATGTCGACCGCGTCGAGAACGCCGTCGGCGAAGCCGTGCTGAGCCGCGAAAAGGCTCGCCGCGAAGAGAGCTGGGTCAAGCTCGAAGAGAAGTACAACGCCAATGAGCGCGTTGAAGGTACCATCTTCAACCAGGTCAAGGGTGGCTTCACCGTTGATCTCGAAGGCGCCGTGGCCTTCCTGCCGCGTTCGCAGGTCGATATCCGTCCGATCCGCGACATCGCGCCGCTGATGAATGTGCCGCAGCCCTTCCAGATCCTCAAGATGGACAAGCGCCGCGGCAATATCGTGGTTTCGCGCCGTGCCATTCTCGAAGAATCGCGCGCTGAACAGCGTTCGGAAATCGTCCAGCAGCTCGAAGAGGGCCAGGTGGTCGATGGCGTGGTCAAGAACATCACCGATTACGGTGCGTTCGTTGACCTGGGCGGCATCGACGGCCTGCTGCATGTCACCGACATTGCATGGCGCCGCGTCAACCACCCGTCCGAAGTGCTCACCATCGGCGAGACCATCAAGGTCCAGATCGTGCGCATCAACCACGAGAGCCACCGTATCTCGCTGGGCATGAAGCAGCTTCAGGCCGATCCGTGGGAAGGCATCGAGGCCAAGTACCCGATCCAGGCCAAGTTCACTGGCCGCGTGACCAACATCACCGACTACGGTGCCTTTGTTGAGCTCGAGCCGGGCATTGAAGGCCTGATCCACGTCTCGGAAATGAGCTGGACCAAGAAGAACGTGCACCCCGGCAAGATCGTCTCGACCTCCCAGGAAGTCGAAGTGGTCGTGCTCGAGGTCGATCCGGACAAGCGCCGCATCTCGCTGGGCCTCAAGCAGACTCTGCAGAACCCGTGGGAAGCTTTCGCCGAAAAGAACCCGGTTGGTTCCACCATCGAAGGCGAAGTCAAGAACAAGACCGAATTCGGCCTGTTCATTGGCCTCGAAGGCGATGTGGACGGCATGGTTCACCTCTCGGACCTGGATTGGCAGAAGTCGGGCGAAATCGCGCTGGACGACTACAACCGTGGCGACATGGTTTCGGCCAAGGTGCTCGACGTCGATGTCGACAAGGAACGCATCTCGCTCGGCATCAAGCAGCTTGCTGCTGACGGCCTGGCCGATACCGGTGCTTCCGATGGTTCGGGCCTGCGCAAGAATGCCGTGGTCACCACCGAGGTTATCGAAGTCAACGACGGGGGCATTGAAGTCCGTATCGCCGACAGCGAAGTGACGGCCTTCATCCGCCGCGCCGACCTCAGCCGTGACCGTAACGACCAGCGTCCGGAGCGTTTCTCCAAGGGCGAAAAGGTCGATGCGCGCATCACCCAGTACGACCGCAAGACCGGCCGCATCCAGCTCTCGATCAAGGCGCTCGAAATCGCCGAAGAGCGTGAAGCCGTTGCGAATTTCGGTTCCTCGGATTCGGGCGCTTCGCTCGGCGACATCCTGGGCGCAGCCCTCAAGGGCCGCGACGACAAGTAAGCGTTATCGCTTTGCATTAAAGCTTTCGACCCGCGCCAAACGGTGCGGGTCGTTTCGTGTAGAGGGTTTGGACGATGATCCAGTTTCGCGACGTCGCCTGGCGGGCCCTGACGGGCTATGACTTCAAAGCGGTGTTCGACATTGCCAACCGGGTGCATCCCGGTTTTTTCGAGGCCGAAGCCGTGCTGGCGGAGAAGTTCGACCTCTATCGCAATGGCTGCTATCTGCTCGAAGTCTCGGAAAAGCCGGCCGGCTATGTCTTGAGCCATCCCTGGAAACGGGGAGACCTGCCGGCGCTGGACACCTTGCTGGGAGAGATTCCGGCCGATGCCGACAGCTATTGCATTCACGACCTGGCGCTGCTGCCGCTGACGCGCGGGCTGGGCGCGGCCAAACAGATCGTAGGTGCACTGACCAAGCATGCCCATGCCATGGGCTTTGAGACTATGGGCCTGGTCGCGGTCAATGGCTCGGTGCCGTTCTGGGAAAAGCAGGGTTTCGGGATCGAAGAGCGCCCGGACCTCGAGGAAAAACTCGCCGCCTATGAAGAGACGGCGCGCTACATGGTCAAGGTGCTGGACTAAGGCGGGCGCTTGCCATCCGGGCGCGGTCCCGCTACCTGCTAGGCCAGATTGGAGAGCCGCCCGTGTCCGACCAGATGCATCACGATGTTCTTGCTGCCGATCGTTTTCGCCGTTCGCGCGGGCTCTGGCGCCTGCTGGCCCTGTTGGCGGCAGTCATTGCCGTGCTGGCCCTGGCCGGGCGCTTTGCGCTGCCCCAATTTGCTGCGGGCGAACGGGTTGCCCGCATTGTGGTCAGCGGCACCATTGCCACCGATCCGGGGCGGTCACGCGCCATTGAAAGGCTGATCGAGGACGATGCGGTCAAGGCGGTTATCGTGGCGATCAATTCGCCTGGCGGCACGACGGCGGGTGGCGAAGAACTCTATGAGGATCTGCGGCGCCTGTCGGCGGCCAAGCCGGTGGTCTCGACCATAGACGAGCTGGGCGCCTCGGCGGCCTATATGACGGCCATCGGCACGGACCGGATCTTTGCCCGGCGGCTGTCCATCGTGGGATCGATTGGCGTGCTCTATCAGCATGTCAATGCCGGAAAATTGCTCGACACCATCGGGGTCGATCTCGACAAGGTGGCCTCGGGGCCCTTGAAAGCCGAGCCGGACTTCGACGAGCCGCTGAGCGGCGCGCCGCGTGCGTCGATTGCCGAACTGGTCGAGGACAGCTTCGCCTGGTTCGTCGATATTGTCGCCGAGCGCCGGGGCTTGAGCCGCGCCGAAACGCTGGCCCTGGCCGATGGACGCATCGTCACCGGGCGGGTCGGTGTCGAGGCCGGGCTGATCGATGCCATTGGGGCGCAGCACGAGGCGCTCGACTGGCTCGAGGCCGAGCATGGGATCGATCCGGAGACCCCGATCGTTACGGTTTGGCCGACAGAGCAGAACGAGCTGTCCTGGATCGCGGACCTGTTGGGCAATTCGGCCCGGACGCTTCTGGGATTTTCGGGCGAAACTCCTGTGATGCTTGACGGTTTGGTCTCGCTTTGGCAGGTTGAATAGACCCCCAGCGAGGGGCAGGGGTGGACACCGGAGCCTTTGATGATCAAGTCTGAACTTGTCGAGAAGCTCGCCGCGGAGAACCCGCATCTGTTTCAGCGTGACATTGAGAACATCGTCAATGCGATCCTCGATGAAATCGGGGATGCGATGGCGCGGGGCGACCGGGTGGAGCTGCGTGGCTTCGGGGCCTTTTCGGTCAAGAACCGCCCGGCCCGCGTCGGACGCAATCCGCGCACCGGCGAACAGGTCGATGTGGGCGAAAAGTATGTGCCGCAGTTCAAGGCCGGCAAGGAAATCCGCGAGCGGCTGAACCGCTCCTGATTTTTCTCAACCGGCGCAAGAAAGGATCGGAGCCTTCCGGCTCCAGTGGAAGCCTCTAATGGTCAACAAAATTGTCGGCTGGCTCGTCCTGGTCCCCCTTTGTGCCGTGCTGATCGCCTTTGCGCTGGCCAACCGCCAGCTTGTGGCGGTCAATCTCAATCCCTTTGCCGCCCCCGCCGATGCGAGCGCGGCGGGCTACGGCATTCCGCTTTTCGTGGTGCTCTATGTCGTGCTGCTGATCGGCGTGCTGCTGGGCGGCACGGCGAGCTGGTTCGCCCAAGGCACGCATCGCCGCCGCGAACGGCATTGGCGCCGCGAGGCCCAGCATCTGAGCCAGGAGCTCGATGCCACGCGCAAAGGCAGCGGCGAGGCTCGCAAGGGCCCTATGGCCGAAGTCGATGATCTGCTGGAACTGCGATGAAGGACGGCGCAGTGCGGCTTAATCGTTTAGTCCCGTCCCTTTGAGCCACCCCCGACTATGGCCGATCCACTGATCGTCAAAATCTGCGGCATCAAGACCCATGACCTGCTCGACGCGACCATCGCGGCCGGCGCGGACATGGTGGGCTTCATGCATTTTCCGCGCTCGCCGCGTCACGTTTCCATCGATGAGCTGGGCGGGCTGATCTCGGCCGCGCGCGGCCGCATCGAAAGCTGCGTGGTGCTGGTCAATCCGGACAATTCCAGCGTGGCCGAAGTGGCTGCCTTGGGGCCGGACTGGATCCAGCTCCATGGCCCGGAAACGCCGCACCGCGTCGAAGCCATTCGCGCCGAGGCCGGGGTCGAAATCATCAAGGCGTTGCCGATCGGCTCGGCCGAGGATATTGCCCAGGTGGCCGCCTTTGCCGAGGTTGCCGACCGCATATTGCTCGACGCCAAGCCGCCCAAAGGCGCTGACCGGCCCGGTGGGCTGGGTGAAAGCTTTGACTGGGGCCTGCTCGAAGCGCTTGACCCGTCTATCCCCTTCATGCTTTCCGGGGGCCTGACGCCGGAAAACGTGGCTGAGGCGGTGCGCCAGATCGGGCCGATGGGGATCGATGCCTCGTCTGGTCTGGAGACCGCACCGGGCGCCAAGAACACAAAGCTGATCGAAGCGTTCATCCGCAACGCAAGGGCAGCCGTATAGTACCAGGAAGCCGGGTTGTTCTCGGCACTGGCCGAGAGGATCCCAATGGACCGCACCAATTCCCTGCGCAATGGCCCGGACGAGCATGGGCGTTTCGGCATTTATGGCGGACGATTCGTCGCCGAAACGCTGATGCCGCTGATCCTGGACCTGGAACATGAATACCGGGCCGCCAAGCAAGATCCGGCCTATGCCGCCGAGCTCAAGCACCTGGCGACGCACTATACCGGCCGGCCCAGCCCGCTTTATTTTGCCGAGCGACTGACCGAGCATCTGGGCGGCGCCAAGGTGTGGTTCAAGCGCGAGGAGCTGAACCATACCGGCAGCCACAAGATCAATAATTGCCTGGGGCAGATCCTGCTCGCCAAGCGCATGGGCAAGACACGGGTGATCGCGGAAACCGGGGCCGGCCAGCATGGCGTGGCCACGGCCACGGTCTGTGCCAAGTTCGACCTGCCCTGCACCATCTTCATGGGCGCGACCGACGTTGAGCGGCAAATGCCCAATGTGCTGCGCATGAAGATGCTGGGTGCTGAAGTCCGGCCCGTCACCGCCGGCGCCGGCACGCTGAAAGACGCCATGAACGAGGCGCTGCGCGACTGGGTCACCAATGTGGATTCGACATATTACCTGATCGGGACCGCCGCCGGCCCGCACCCCTATCCGGAAATGGTGCGGGACTTCCAGTCGGTGATCGGCACCGAACTCAAGGAACAGTTCCGCGAAGCCGAGGGCAAATTGCCCGACGCGGTGGTGGCCTGTGTGGGCGGGGGTTCGAATGCCATTGGCACGTTCCACGCCTTTCTCGACGAACCGGATGTCGCCATTTATGGCGCCGAGGCGGGCGGGCACGGCATTGAGACCGAGAACGGCCACGCCGCCTCGATGACCGGCGGCCGCCCCGGCGTGCTGCATGGCAATCGCACCTATCTGCTGCAGGATGGCGACGGACAGATTCTCGAGGGCCATTCGATTTCGGCCGGGCTCGATTATCCCGGTGTTGGCCCCGAGCACTCGTTCCTGCACGACACCAAGCGCGTCACCTATGCGCCGATTACCGACAATGAAGCGCTTGAAGCCTTCCAGCTCTGCACCAGAATGGAAGGCATTATCCCGGCGCTCGAAAGCGCGCATGGCCTGGCGCAGGTGATGAAGCTCGCGCCCACCATGGGCAAGGACCAGTCGGTGGTGCTGTGCCTTTCGGGTCGTGGCGACAAGGACGTGGAAAGCGTCGGCAAGTATCTGGGGCTGCTGAAATAATGAACACTCGCATCGACCGGCGCTTTGCCGAACTCAAGGCGCAGAACCGTCCGGCCCTGGCCGCCTATGTGATGAGCGGGGACCCGGACCTGGCCACCAGCCAGGCCATACTGAACGCCCTGCCCCAGGCCGGCGCCGATATCATCGAGCTGGGCCTGCCCTTTTCCGACCCGATGGCCGATGGCGTGGCAATCCAGATGGGCGCGCAGCGGGCGCTGAAGGCCGGGCAGACCCTGCTGGGCGTGCTCGGCATGGTCGAGGAATTCCGCCGCAAGGACGACACGACGCCGATCGTTCTGATGGGCTATTACAACCCCATCTATATCTTCGGGGTCGAGCGCTTCATCGCCGCTGCCAAGCAGGCAGGCATCGACGGGCTGATCATTGTCGATCTGCCGGCCGAGGAAGACGACGAGCTTTGCATTCCGGCGCTCGAGGCCGGGCTCAATTTCATTCGCCTGACCACCCCCACCACCGATGACAAGCGCCTGCCGACGGTGTTGGCCAATACATCTGGCTTTGTCTATTACGTGTCGATGACCGGCATTACCGGCGGCGCGATCAAGTCGCGCGGCGCGGTGGGCGAGGCGGTGCAGCGCATCAAGGCGCATACCGAACTGCCGGTGATTGTCGGGTTTGGCATCAAGACAGCCGATGACGCCGCCGAAATCGGCAAGCACGCCGACGGCATTGCCGTGGGCACGGTGCTGGTCAATGCCGTGGCGACCTCGCTTGAGGACGGCAAGGCCACCGACAAGACCGTCGGCGCCGTGCGGGACCTGGTGGCCGAGCTGGCCGGCGGGCTGAAGCGGGCCCGGAGCTAAGGAGCCGTAACAGGCGCAAGGGGCCGGATTGTCCCGAATGGGATGTGCTATCCGGCCCGCTGCTATGCGCTCGGCAGCTACTGTGCGGTAGGTGTCTCGGCCAAGGGCGCTGCAGCTTCTGCCATCGGGATGGCTTCGGGCAGCGTCGTGACGTCGACCTCCGCCAGCCTGTCGGCGCAGATCTCCGCAGCCCCATCGATCGGGTCTTCGCGACCGGCAAAGGTGACCCAGCCGCCATCCTCAAGCACGCCATCGCGGCGGAAGCTGCTTTCCTCAGTCAGCGCCACCAGGCTGGCGCGGGCGTCGGGCGCAGCCAGATAGCGGTTGACACAGATTTCCGCCGCCAATTGCGCTACCGCCTGCTCGGACGCGGCCTCCGCCCGCTCCTGAGCGGAGCCGCCGGTGACCCAGCCGCCCCAGGTGAAGCCCACCACCATGGTGGCCACCACACAGGCCGCGCAGGACCAGAACAACACCGCCTTGCTCGCCTGAAAGTTGCTGAACTTTTCCGAAATCGACATGCGGCACGTCTCCAATATTTTGCAACGCGTCGATGATCGCGCGATGAACTGTGGTTAAATGGTGTCACGTCGGCGCATGAAACGCGACCGATTTAATTGTTCCAAAATAAAAACGCGAATAGGAGGCCGGATTTATTTTTGATTGGACCAAATCAGTATTCAGAAAATCTGAAAGTATCGCTGCTGGAGCGATGTGGAGCGCGTTCCTTGTGATTTCTTTATCCGCACAATTGCGTGAGAAGGGCCGACAGAAAATTATGCACAGCCCAACGCATCAGCGGCTGGCAGCTTTGCCTCTTCGTCCCCACCTGATAAGAAATGCCACAATTGACGACTATTTGATCCGGACAGGATCACCGCGAAAGGCCGCGCCATGAACTGGATCGACAATTTCGTCCGCCCCAAAATCCGTTCCTTCCTCTCCAACAAGCGGGAGACGCCGGAAAATCTCTGGGTGAAGGACCCGGAATCGGGCGAGATGGTGTTTTACCGCGATCTCGAAGCCAATCAGTGGGTGGTGCCCAATTCGGGCTATCACATGAAGATCAAGCCGGCTGACCGGCTGGCGACCTTCCTTGACGAGGGCAAATACGATCTGGTGCCGGTGGCGTCCGTGCCGGTCGATCCGCTCAAATTCCGCGACCAGAAACGCTACACCGACCGCTTGCGCGAAAACCGCGCCAAGACCGGGAATGAGGACAGCGTGCTGGTGGCGACCGGCAAGCTCTATGAGCGCGCCGTGACCGTAGCCATTCAGGATTTCGACTTCATGGGTGGCTCGCTGGGCATGGCGGCCGGACAGGGGATCATCACCGGCATCGAGACCGCTGCGCGGCTCAAGACCCCGTTCATCCTGTTCGTGTCATCGGGCGGCGCCCGCATGCAGGAAGGCATTCTGAGCCTGATGCAGATGGCGCGCACCACCGTGGCCGTGCTGCGCCTGCGCGAGGCCGGCCTGCCGTTCTTCGTGGTGCTGACCAATCCGACCACCGGGGGCGTCACCGCTTCCTATGCGATGATCGGCGATGTGCATATTGCCGAGCCGGGGGCCCTGATAGGCTTTGCTGGCCAGCGGGTGATCGAGCAGACCATCCGCGAGAAGCTGCCCAAGGGCTTCCAGCGCTCGGAATATCTCTATAGCCACGGCATGGTCGACATGGTGGTGCATCGCCACAATCTGCGCTCTACAATCGGGTCGTTGGCCGCGATCCTGACCAATGCGCCGCCCAATGAGGCGATCACTGCGACCAGCCCCAAGGCGCTCACCGACCAGTCCAGCCTACGCGATGCGGCGGTGGCCGCCGAGGGCGACGACGATCTCGATCCGCCAGCCGCTGCGGCCCACGCAGAATAGCGCATAGAGGCAGTTGCGGGCTGGACAGGTCCGGCGCGCAACTGTTCTATCCGGGGCATGAGTGCTGATGCCCGATTCCCCGATGTTATGCTGCTCGCCGCCGGGCTGGGCACGCGCCTGAAACCCCTCACCGATACGCTGCCCAAGCCGCTGGTGCCGGTGGGCGGCGTGCCGCTGATCGAGCGCATCATGGCCAATGCCCGGGCCGAGGGGGCCAAGCGTTTCGCGGCCAATGCGCATTACCGAGCCGACCAATTGCTGGCCCATTTCGGCGGGCTGCTGAAGGTCAATCGTGAAGAGGTGCTGCTCGACACCGGGGGCGGGGTCAAGGCGGCGCTGCCGATGCTGGCGTCAGACCCGTTTTTCGTGATGAACACCGACGCTTTCTGGCCGGCGGGGAGCGACGCGCCACTGGCGCGGATGCGCGCGCGCCATGAAGACCCAGCCGATATCGTGCTGCTTTGTGCGCAGCCCGGGCGCGCCAGCGGCTTTGCCCGCAGCCATGATTTCTGCCTCGACCCGATGGGCCGGATCACGCTCGATTATGGCGCGCCGGTGATTTACGCCGGCGTCGCGCTGATGGGCAAATCCCTGTTCGCCGACACGCCCGATGGCCCGTTTTCGCTCAACCTGCTGTTCGAAGCGGCGCTGGAGCGTGAAAGCTTGAAGGGCGTTGTGCTCGATGCGCCCTGGTTCCATGTGGGCGATGCGGATGGGCTGGCCGCAGCCGAGCGGGCGCTTAGCCGATGAACCTGTTCACCATCGCCCCGCATACGCCCTTCCTGCCCTGCCTGGTTGATGCGGTGATGGATGGGCGGCTGCTGAATGGCTGGGACAAATCAGGGGCGTTCTGGCTGTCGGACGTCACCATTATCCTGCCGACCCGACGGGCGCAGGATGAATTGGCGGAGGCTTTTGCCCGCCACCCCGCATTTGGCGGTCTGCTGCCGGACATGCGCACCTTTGGCGGCGAGGTGAAGGATGAAGAGCCTTTCCTGCCGCCCTTTGACACAGAGAAGGACCCCAAGCCTGCCAGCGCGCTGCGCAGACGGCTGGTTCTCTCCGAACTCGTTGCTGCCTGGGCGAAGACAGACGAGGGGCGCGAGGCCTTTTCGACCCCGCCGACCGCGGCGGAAATCTTCTCGATGGCCGAATCGCTGGGGCGGCTGATCGATGATTTGCATATCGAGGAGCGCAACGCGGCCGATATCCGCGCGCTGGGCGATGATTTGGCGCTGGAGCTGGGCAATTACTGGCAGCAGACGCTAAAATTTCTCGATATTGCGCTTGAGGCCTGGCCGGCCATGCTGGCAAGTCAGGACCTGGCAGACCCGGCAGCTCTGCGGCGCAAAAGGCTGGACCGGCAAGCCAGGGCCGCGCCGTTTCTCTTTGCGGACCGGCCGGTTATCGCAGCGGGATCCACCGGCTCGATCCCGGCCACGGCGCGACTGCTCAGGACCATTGCGGAACTGCCGCGTGGCGCGGTGGTGCTACCGGGGCTCGACAAGGCGATGCGCCCGGAGATGCTGGCCGGTTTTGCCGATCCCGACAGCAATCCGCATGGCCATCCGCAATATGGGCTGGCCCAATTGCTGGCTGGCTTCGGCGCCGATGTGGGCCAGGTGCATGAATTATGCGAGGCGGAGCATCCGCGCACCAAACTGGTCAATCTGGCGCTGGCACCGACCGCCCAGACCGCCTTGTGGCCGGAGCAGCGTTTTGCCGACGCGACGCTGGATGCGGCGCATGACGGTGTGTCGATTATTCGCGCCCGCAATGAAGACGAAGAGGCTCGCGCCATTGCGCTGGCTGCCCGTGATGCCCTCGACAGGGACAAGAGCGTGGGGATCGTGACGCCGGACAGCAATCTGGCGCGGCGCATTGCGGCTGAACTCAAACGCTTCGATATCGTGGTCGATGATGCGGCCGGGACACCGCTCTATCATGCCTCGGCGGGGCGGCTGGCGCGGCAATTGCTCAACCTAGTGCAGAATAATTGCGCCGCGGTGGATTTGTTGGCGTTGCTGCGCAATCGGGCCACGACGCTGGGACTGGAGCGCGGCGCCGTGGTGGCGCTGGCGGATGATATCGATCTGGGGCTGCTGCGCGGGCAGCGCCCGGCGCCGGGCATTGCCGGGATCCGGGCGATGCTGGCGGCGCATCTGGGCGGCAAGCTCAAATACCCGGCCCGCACGCTGTCGCCCCAGCGCGGCAAAGAGATTGCCGATCTGCTGGACCGGCTCGAAGAGGCACTGGCGCCGCTTTTTGCCCTGATGGGCGCACGTGAGCTGCCCGCATCGGCCCTGGCGGGAGCGCTGGGGCATGCGATGGGAGCGGTCAGCGCCGGGACGCCCCTGCCCGGCCGGTCTGAGTTCGAGACCTGGATTGCCGACATGCAGGGTCTGGCCGGCGAGGGGCATCGTTTCGCGCCGCGTGGGCTGGAGGACGTACTGGCGGCGCTGATGACCGGGATTGAGGTGCGCCAGGCCGGGCTTGAGGAGCGACGCAACGATATCGCGATCTGGGGGCAGCTCGAGGCGCGGCTGATGAGCCCGGATGTGTTGATCCTGGGCGCCCTCAATGAAGACAAATGGCCGGCCACGGCTGATCCCGGCGCCTGGCTGAGCCGCGGCATGCGGCTGGCTGCGGGCCTTGAACCGCCCGAGCGGCAACAGGGCCTGGCCGCGCATGACTTTGCCCAGGCGATGGGCAATAAGCAGATCGTTCTGGCCTATGCCGAGCGCGTCGGGGCGAGCCCGGCGCTGGCTTCGCGCCTGATCCAGCGGCTCGACGCCTTTATGGGCGAAGGCATGGCCGCGCAGTTGCGGGCCCGTGGCGATGTCTGGACCGGCCAGGCCAGGCGGCTCGACACCGTATCGCAAGTGGCGCCGGCCCGGCGTCCAGCGCCCAACCCGCCCATTGGCGAAAGGCCGCGCAAGCTATCGGTCACCGAGATCGAGACGCTGATGCGCTCGCCATACGATCTTTATGCCAAGCATGTGCTGCGGCTGAAGCCGCTCGACGCGCTGGGCGAAGACCCCGATGCGCGCGAACGCGGCACGATCATTCACGCCATCTTTGCCCGTTTCGTCTTTGAAGAGCGCGATCCGGCGGCGCCCGATGCGCTGGCGCGGCTGATGGAGATTGCCACCGAGGAGTTTGCCGGGCTCGAAGCCATTGGCGAGCGGCGGGACATCTGGTTGCGGCGCTTTGCGACGGCAGCCGAGCAATTTCTCGATTATGAGCGCGGACGTTCGGCGCTGGTGGCCAGGCGACATGCCGAGATTTCGGGGCGCTGGGAGCTGAAGCTGGCCGAGCCCTTTGCCATTACCGGACAGGCCGACCGCGTCGACCTGCTCAAGGATGGCACGCTGGAAATCCTCGATTTCAAGACCGGTTCGCCCCCCAGCAGCCCCAGCATGAAGGCCTTCGAGGCACCGCAATTGCCGATCGAGGCGATGATGGCGCTCAATGCGGGCCTGAAGGACATTCCCCCCGCCGATACCAGCGCGCTGACCTATATCAAGATCGGGCTGGGGCCCGATGCTTTCAAGCCGAGCGCCTTTGCCACCGCTGACGGAATGAGCGTTATGGAGGCCGCCGAAGAGGTGTTCGCGCGCGTGCAGCTCCATATCGAGCATTTCCTGTTTCACCAGACCGCCCTGCCCGCGCGGCTCTTGCCGCTCAAGAGCCAGCGCTTTGCCGGCGCCTATGACCATCTGGCGCGGGTCGATGAATGGACGGCCGTTGACGGGGAGGACGAGGCATGAGCGATCGCGGCGATCTGGTCGTGCCCAGCGACACCAGCGCCAGCCAGGCCTTGGCCGGCAATCCCGATTATTCGATCTGGGTGGAGGCCAATGCGGGGTCCGGCAAGACCTTCGTGCTCACCACAAGGGTGCTGCGCCTGCTGCTGGCCGGGGTGGCGCCGCAATCGATCCTTTGCCTGACCTATACCAAGGCGGCAGCGGCCGAGATGCGCAAGCGCGTCGGCGCCAGGCTGGCCGCGTGGGCCGTCGCGGATAAAGCGGCATTGCGCGAGGAGCTGACAAAGCTGATCGGGCGAGACCCGGATGCGCGGCTGCTGGAGGATGCCCGGACGCTGTTTGCCAAGGCGCTGGAAACGCCGGGGGGGCTGCGCATCCTGACCATTCACGCCTTTTGCGAGGCGGTGCTGCATCGCTTCCCCATCGAGGCGGGGGTGCCGTTCGATTTTGCCGTGATCGAGGATGACCGCCGGGCGCAGATGCTGCTGGCGGCGCGCGAAAGCGTGCTGGCCGAGGGGCTGCGGGGCGGCGAACATGCGCAGGCGGTGGAGACCCTGTTCACCCTGCTCAGCGACAGCGCCATTACCGATGCCATCGGGGCGGCGCTGGCAGAGGGTGCCAAGCTCAAGCCGGTGCTGGCGGATTTGGCCGGGGCCAAGGCGCGGTTGCGCCATGTGGTGGGCGTGACGGGCACGGCATCGGAAATTGCCGAAGAGATCGTTGCAGACAGCGCGCTGACCAAACCGGTCTGGCAGGAGATCATGTCGAGCTTTGATGCCGATCCGGCGGGACGGCGTTTTATTGACATGGTGGCGCGGCTCGACCCGGACCGGACGAGCGCCCACCAGCTTTGCGGGCTTTTCGTCACCGAGGACAAGGACAAGGTCAAGCAGCCCCGCGCGCGCCTGCTCAATGCGGCCCAGGCGAAGGCCAAGCCGGCCTTGCAGAGCCTGCTGGAAGACGAGCGGGAGCGGGTCTTTGCGCTCGAAAGCCAGTTGTCCGGGGCGCTGCTGGTGGAGCGCAGCGAAGCCGTGCTCGATGTGGTGGCGGCGATTGCGGCGCGCTACGAGACCGAGAAGCGCCGCCATGCGCTGCTCGATTTCGACGATCTGGTGGAAAAGCTGGGTGACCTGTTTTCCAACCGGGAGCTCGGGCCCTGGGTGCAATACAAGCTCGACGCCGGGATCGACCATATTCTGGTCGATGAGAGCCAGGACACCAATGAGCAGCAATGGCGCGTGGTCAATGCGCTGGCCGAGGAGTTCTTCTCCGGCGCCGGGGCGGTAACGCGGCCGCGCTCGGTGTTCGCCGTGGGCGACCAGAAACAGTCGATCTATTCCTTCCAGGGCGCACAGCCGGTGCTGTTCGGACAAACCGGACGGCAGATGGCCCGCCGGGCCGGCGACGCTGAAAAGCCGTTCCGGCAGGTGCGTCTGCACACCAGTTTCCGCACACTCAAGGGGATTCTGGAGGCGGTAGACCGGGTCTGTGACCGCGCCGATATTCAGGAAGCCCTGCTCTCGGACGAAAAAGTCATTCACCAGCCGGCGCGGAGCCAGCCGGGGGGCCATGTGGTGCTGTGGCCACCGGTGCAGGAAGAAAAGACCGAGCGCGACACCAGCGCCTGGCCGCGCGTGGCGGTGGAGGCCGAGCAGAGCGCCAACCGGCAGGTGGCGCTGCGCATTGCCGGGGAAATCCGGGGCTGGATCGAAAAGGGACGGGTTCTGGGCGAACGAAACCGGGTCGTGCGCGCCGATGATGTGCTGATCCTGGTGCAGAAGCGCGGCCCGCTATTCAAGGAAATCATCCGCGCCCTGCGCAGCGAAGGCCTGCCCACGCCCGGCGCCGACAGGCTGGCGGTGACCGGCCATATTGCGGTGCTCGATTTGCTGGCGCTGATCGATGTGCTGCTCAATCCGGCCGACGATCTGCAACTGGCGGCCCTGCTGCGCTCGCCACTGTTCGACCTCACCGAGGACGACCTTTATGCCATTGCCCGTCCGCGCGCAGCGGGCCAGACCTTGTGGTCGGCGCTGTTTGCGGCCGCGGGCGAGGCGGCCAGGCTTGCTGCGGAGCGGCTGGGCCGCTGGCGGGCTGCGCTCGACATGGAGCGGCCCTTCGAGTTCCTCGCCGGCGTGCTCTATGCCGAAGGCGGGCTCAAGCGCTTTCATGCCCGGCTGGGCACGGAAGTGGACGATGTGCTCTCCGAACTGCTCGAACTGGCGCTGGCCCACGAGCAGGGGCCGCAGCCCTCGCTGCAGGGCTTTGCCGCCGAAATGCGGCGCCGGGCCGTGACCATCAAGCGCGAGCTGGCCGAAAGCGGCGGCGGCGTGCGGGTGATGACGGTGCATGGCGCCAAGGGGCTGGAGGCCCCGATTGTCATTCTGGCTGATGCGACGGGCAAGCCCAGCGGCAGCCAGACCGGCCAGGCCGTCTATGCCATCGACAAGGCCCCCGGCCCGCTGCTGCTGCATGCTGCCTCGAAAAGCCAGCATGTTCCGGCGACCGCACAACTGCGCCAGGAGATCGATGCGGTGCGCGAGCGGGAATATTGGCGCCTGCTCTATGTGGGCATGACCCGGGCCGAGGACGAGCTTTATGTGACCGGCCCGCTGGGGCTGAAGGGCAATGTGACAGGCTCATGGTATGACGCCATAGAAATGGGGCTGGGCGAGGCCTTGCAGCCGGTGGTGGACGCGAATGGCGAGACCGTGGCGCAGGTCTTTCCAGCGATTGCTGCGCCGAGCTTTCAACCGGCCTTGCGCAAAGCGATCAGCCCGGCGCCTGAACTGGCGCTGTCCGCCGTGCCGCCACCGGTGAAAACCCCCGTCGTGGCGCCAAGCTATGCCGCCATAGCAAGTGGAACCCCCCATGCGCTGGCCACCAAGGCCGACGCCCTGCGCGATGCAGAAGCGGCCCGCAAGGAAGGGCTGGCGCTGCATGCCCTGCTGCAGCATCTGGGTCGCGTGCCACCCGCCGATCGGGACAGGGTGGCACCCCGGGCGCTCGAAACCCTGCTGCCTGATATGGCCGAGCACTATTCGCGCATTGTGACCAAAGCGCTCAGCATTCTGGGCAATGGCGCCTTTGCCGGCCTGTTCGGGCCGGAGAGCCGCGCCGAACTGCCCTTCCGCGTGCCAGCTCTGCGAGCGGGGCAGGAGATCTGGCTGAGCGGGCGGATCGATCGGGTAGTGGTTGACGACTCAGGGGTGCTGGTGGTGGACTACAAATCCGACGCGTCGGTTCCCAAAGGAGCGGACGGCGTGCCGGGGAACTATCTCACCCAGCTAGGATTGTATGCGTTGGTTGCAGGTCAGCTTTTCCCCGGACGACCGGTGCGTGCGGCAATCCTGTGGACAGAGTTGGAATCATTGATGAAATTGCCCGACGAACTGCTTGCTGCAGCTCGCGCGGACTTCACCCTGCGGTGATCGGGCTTGTTGCAAGGCTGGACTCTCACCAGCTTTGGGAGCAAACAGACCGCCGCTTCCGGACTGGCACTCAACAGGCGTTGTCCGGAAACTGATATACGAAAGCGCCTCGCATGGTTCCGGTCTGGGGCCTGCGTGTCAGCCGCCAAAGTACAAAAGGCATGAAAACCATGACCAAAGCCGTTTCCGAAGCCACTTTTGGCCAGGAAGTCCTGAGCTCCAGCGAACCGGTCCTTGTCGATTTCTGGGCCGAGTGGTGCGGTCCGTGCCGGGCGATTGCCCCGGTGCTGGACGAGCTTTCCTCCGAGCTCGAAGGCAAGGTGAAGATCGTCAAGCTCAATGTCGACGAAAATCCCGGCATTGCCGCCCAGTATGGCGTTCGTTCGATCCCGACCATGATCCTGTTCAAGGCTGGCGAAGCCGCCGACATGAAGATCGGTGCCGGCACCCCCAAGGCAGGCCTGACCAAATGGCTCGAAGGCCACGCCGCCTGAGGGATGACGCCCAACGCATATAACAACACCGCTGGAGCGATCCGGCGGTGTTTGTTTGTTGGGGCGGTCTGTTCAGCGTGGTCCTGTCTACAGCGCTTTGACCGGACTTATCCTCGGCCGACCGTGCAGTGTTAACTTGACTTTCACATCTGAAACACGACATTGGGATGCGAAAAGTCGCCCCGCTTGGCCGAATTGTCACCGGATGGTGTGCGTGCCTGGCGATCGCCAGGCTAGGCAAGCGGGTCGCACCTCCTACTTGAACTCCCAGACATCCTCGATCTTGCTGCTGAGCATGTTTCGCCAGCGATAGGCATCTGCACGACCATCACGATAGGACCGGGCGATCGCACCGGTACACATGTCCGCCAGCTGAACGAGCCGGTCATTTTTGGAGTTGGAGAAGCGGACATCCCTTATGGCCCCTGGCCCTGTGTGCCGCTTCAAATAGCGGCTGAGCTCCTTCTTGAAAGACTGGTCGCCCGACCCATCAATAATGACTTTGGCGTTCACCAGAAGACCATTGTCAAATTTCAGCATCGTCTTCACAAAATAGGAGTAAAAGGCTTCCTTCTCGGTGCGCAATCTAGAGCTATAGACCCTATCCTTTTGAATGACGATTGCTCTGACGCAATAGTCAATTGAGCTCAACGCCATAAAAAATGCGTCACGAACTTCATCGCGCGATTGGCTGAATTTGAACTCGTTCCTAATACCAAACCTGGCCGCTACTTCATTGATTGCGCGTTGCGCAAGAAGGGAGTCTTCAACTTTCCTGGAGGCGACCAAAGATACCACGAAGAGTGGAGAGGAACCTTTGGATATCTTGAAGCCGGGGTCTCCCGACTCATCGATGAAAACAAGCATGGCGCAGCTTCTGCGACGGTCTTGAGAAATTCAACTTCTATCTACACTGTCCGCGCGTCAGAACACTGTCCTGGGCCCGTCAGAATGACCGCGCGACCATTTTCTGGCAGCCTTGGTCGTCCTCTGCTAAGCCAGTGGGAACGATAATGAGAACAAGTCGGGGAGCCCCAATTGGCAGCCATCGATCTTTCCGCTGCGCCGTTCAACCTCGACGAGGAGGCGACGGCCTGGGTTCATGCCACGCGGGATAGCCTGTCCCCCCGTGACAAGCTGGCGCAGCTTTTCGTGCTGCTGTCGCGCGGCGCGCCGGAAGAAGCGCTGGAGGCCATTCGGGCCTTCAAGCCGGGTGGCATAACCCGCATCTTCACGCCCGAGCTAGCCGATGAAATCGCGCTGATGCGGCAGATCGACAGCGCCGGGCCGGTGCCGATGACCGTGAGCGCCGACCTTGAGGGCAGCCGGATGAGCCTGCCTTTCGGGACCGAAGTGCCCAACCCACTGGGGCTGGCGGCCATTGACGATGTGGAAATCACCACCGCCATTTCGACACTGATGGCCGAGGAGGCCCATGCCGTGGGGCTCAATTGGAGCTTTACCCCGGTCATCGACATCAACAAGGCGTTCCAGAGCGCCATTGTGGGTACGCGCTCCTATGGCGACGATGTCGAGCGTATTGAGCGCCATGCGCTGGCGCAGATTGCCGCCTTTCAGAAGCATGGCGTTGCCGCCACGGTGAAGCACTGGCCCGGCGAGGGCTATGACGATCGTGACCAGCATCTGGTGACCACGGTCAATCCGCTGAGCCTTGCCGAATGGGAAAAAACTTTCGGGCGGCTCTATCGCGCGGCCATCGGGGCCGGGGTGATGAGCGTGATGTCGGCCCATATCGCCTTCCCCGCCTTTGTGCGCGAGCTCGACCCCGAGGCCGGTGCGGAGGCCTATCGGCCGGCAACCCAGAGCGCGGTGCTGAACCAGACGCTGCTGCGCGAACGGCTGGGCTTTAATGGCCTGATCGTTTCGGACGCTACGCCCATGGCCGGGTTTGGCGATTGGGGGCCGCGCGAAGAGACCATTCCGCAATGCGTGATCGCAGGTTGCGACGTGATCCTGTTCTCCGACGATCCGAATGCAGACCTGATGTATCTGGTCAAGGCGGTGGCCGATGGCCGGTTGAGCCAGGAGCGGGTGGACGAGGCGGTGACGCGTGTGCTGGGGCTCAAGGCGGCGCTGGGCCTGCATAAGGCCGACCGGCCCGAGCCGGCGCTGAGTACGGCCGAAATGATCATGGCGCGGGCGACCAGCAAACAGATTGCCGGCGCGGCGACGGCCAAGGTGCCAACGCTGGTCAAGGATACAGCAAAGCTGCTGCCGCTGACCCCGGCCCGGCACAAGCGCGTGCTGATCTATTCGACCGGTGCGGTGCAGCCCTTTGCGCCGGTGCCCTTGCCGCTGTCGCTGCCCGATCTATTGCGGCAGGAGGGATTTGAAGTCACCGAGTACAGTGAAGACATGCAGGTCAATCCCAAGGACTTCGACCTGGTGCTTTATCTGCTGGCCGAGGAAACACTGCTCACGCGGCAGCGCATCTTCCTCAACTGGCGGGCGCTGACCGGCAATGTGTTTGGCGCCATGAGGCGCTATTGGCATGATGTGCCCACGCTGATGGTCTCTTTGGGCTTTCCCTATTATCTGCACGATGCGCCGCGCGTGCCCACCTATATCAACGCCTATGGTTCGAACGAGGACATGCAGGCGGCGGTGGTCGAATGCCTGCTGGGCCGCACGCCTTTTGCCGGCAAGAACCCCGTCGACCCGTTCTGCGGTAGCGACCAGGGGAAATACTAGGCCTCGTCACGTAGCGAACCGTTTCCGGCCCTGTCGACTTTTCATTGCTTGCCGCGCCGCGCTACAAGACGTTGCGCGCTCAGGGGACACTGATGGCCACCTATACCGATATTGCCCGCCGGGTTTACAACCACACCTTCAAGCTCGACCCGATCGTGCGGAGCCTGCTGGACACCGATTTCTACAAGCTCTTGATGTTGCAGATGGTCTGGGGGCTCTATCCCAAGGTCGAGGCGACGTTCAGCCTGATCAACCGCACCACCTCGGTGCGGCTGGCCGATGAAATCGACATTGATGAATTGCGCGCGCAACTGGACCATTGCCGCAGCCTGCGCTTTTCGAAAAAAGAAATGATCTGGCTGGCGGGTAACACGTTCTACGGCTCGCGCCAGATCTTCCAACCCGGCTTCCTCCGCTGGCTGGAAAACTTCCAGCTCCCCGAATACCGGCTGGAAAAGCGCGACGGCCAGTTTGTGCTGGAGTTTCCGGGGCTGTGGGTTGAAACCACCATGTGGGAAATTCCGGCGCTGGCGATCATCAATGAATTGCGCGGACGCGCTGCCATGAAGCGCTACGGGCCGTTCACGCTGGACGTGCTCTATGCCCGCGCCAAGGCCAAGATGTGGGAGAAGGTGGAGCGGCTGCAAAAGCTGCCGGATTTGAAGATCTCCGACTTCGGCACGCGGCGGCGGCATTCCTTCCTCTGGCAACGCTGGTGCGTCGAGGCGCTCAAGGAGGGTATCGGCGCCAACATGACCGGCACCTCCAATGTAAAGCTGGCCATGGACAATGATCTCGAGGCGCTGGGCACCAACGCCCATGAGCTGCCCATGGTGCTGGCGGCGCTGGCCCGGTCCGATGAGGAGCTGCGCGAAGCCCCCTATCGGGTGCTGCAGGACTGGAAGAGCTATTATGGCGGCAATCTTCTTATTGTCCTCCCGGATGCTTTCGGAACCGACGCGTTTCTTCGCGATGCGCCGGACTGGGTGGCTGACTGGACCGGTTTCCGGCCCGACAGCGCACCGGCCATTTACGGCGGTGAAAAGATCATCGATTTCTGGAAGGCGCGGGGCCGCGACCCGGAGGAGAAGTTGCTGATCTTTTCCGATGGGCTCGATGTCGACATGATCGAGGAAGCCTATCTGCATTTCGATGGCAAGGTGCGCATGAGCTTTGGCTGGGGCACCAACCTGACCAATGATTTTGAAGGCTGTGCGCCCGAGCCCAATCCGGGCCTGACACCAATTTCGATTGTCGCCAAGGTGAGCGAGGCCAATAGCCGGCCTGCCGTGAAGCTTTCGGATAATCCGGCAAAGGCGACGGGTGACAGCCAGGAGATCGCGCGCTATTTGCGGGTCTTCGGTGATGCGGGGCGAATCGAACACGCCGTCCGCGTCTAGAGTCTTGGCAATGTCGCGTAATCGAACCGCAAAAGTCCGCAACTTTTGCTGATCACGCTCCAGCCGGCCCGGCCGGTCCACCGCCATCACAAATATAGCTGTCCCTGTGGAGAACCCCATGGGGGGCAGCCGCGTTAAGGCTCGATGAACCATCGGCGGCCAGTCTGGCCACTGGGGGCTCTACGGAGCCAGACATGAGTCTTGAATTGATCGATATTGCCCTGGCCGAACGCCAGCCCCATCCAACCCTGGCCGAACGCATGACCGGAAAGGTCCGCGCCGTTTTGACAGAAACCATCGGCGAAAAGGAAATCCGCCACGAGATCATGGTGCCGGTGTGGCTCGATGTGCAGGCGGGCATGAGCGATGAGGACATCGAGCTGGGCCTGATGGTCAAGGCGGCCGATATTGTGGGCCGCCTCAAGCAGCATATGGGCGTCGTGCCGGGCTAGCTCCCTTACGCAGGATCACTGCCGCTGGCGCTGCATTTCTTCGAGGAACTTGCGCTGGATTTCTGTCTGGCGTCGCGGGTCGCGCGGTGTGACCCGCACCGGCGCGGTTGGCCGGTTCTGGTGCCAGGCCGGGGTTGCTGCCATTGCGCGGGCGCGCTCGTTCAACTTCTGGCGCTGTTTTTTGCGTTCATCGTGAAAAAACCAGACAAAGGCCGCGGCGACGACGGCCCAGATGGCCAACAGTTCCCAAACCATGGCTTCCTCCTGCTCGGTGCGGAAGTCATAGCTAACAGGAGGTTAATCAGGGAAGCGGGAACCGGTGTTAGGCTTAACCGGTAAAATTGTGCCCAATCAGCCCGGCGCCGGCAGATCCCCGCCGCGATTAAGCGCCACCAGCATGGCGCGCACCTGGTTTTCGGCCACCTTGGTGACAGCCTTGCGGTCATCGCCCTGGTTGAGCGGCATGGGCGCGCCAAAGGCCACCGTGACGTCCTTGACCGGGCCGGAGAGGATTTCGGCGATGTTCTGCTTGACCGATTTGGACTTGATCCAGGCGATCAGAGAACGCTCATTGCGGCTGACGGCGAGGCCCTGGAGCCTTGTATAGGCGATGGTGAGGGGCTGGATCAGCACATCGCTGGCGCCAGCCTCCAGCATGGCGTGCTGGGCCGCCCCGATCAGGGCCGAGCGGAACGGCAGCACATGGGTGCCGATATCGGACTGGCCCTCGGCAAACAGCAGCACAGCATTGCCGCCGGCCATGTGCCGGCCCATGGCCTGGGCCGTCCGCCCGGCATCGGCGCGCCTCGTGCGGTCGACATAGATGGTGCGCTGGAGATTGGCCATCATGCCCACAAAGGGCCAGTTCCCCACTTCGCGCTTGGCGACGAAGGTGACATCGGCCACCGAGCCGATGGCGATGATATCGGTCCAGGAGATGTGGTTGGAAACGAGCAGGGTCGCGCGGCCATGCGAGGGGGCGCCGATGACATTGACCCGGAGGCCGAGAAAGACGCAGCCCAGACGGTGAAACAGGCGCGGCAACACATTCCAGAAGGGCAGTTTGAGCCACAGGACCAGGGCCTGGAGCGGGATGACAACCAGCATGAAAGGCACAAAGACAAACAGGAAAAAAACAATCCTGAAGATCATTTGGCAGGCTCGTCCTTTTTCGTCTTGTTCTCGAGCGGCACGGCATAGAGTTCCAGGCGGTGGTCGACCAGCTTGTAGCCCAGGCGCTTGGCAATCACCTCCTGGATGGCCTCGATTTCCTCGTTGCGGAATTCGATCACCGTACCGGTGCGAATGTCGATGAGGTGGTCGTGATGCTCGTCCGGGATCAGCTCGAAGCGGGCGCGACCATCCTTGAAGTCGTGCTTTGTGACCAGGCCCGCCTCTTCAAAGAGGTTCACCGTACGATAGACCGTGGAGAGCGAAATGCGCGGATCGAGCGCCGAGGCGCGACGATAGAGCTCTTCGACATCGGGATGATCGGAGGCTTCCTCGATGACCCGGGCAATGGTGCGCCGCTGCTCGGTCATGCGCATGCCGCGCGCAACGCAGGCCTCTTCAAGGGTGGGATCGGAAGAGTTTCTGTTCAAGCCGTCGCTCCCTGACCTTGGTTGACAAAGGTTCGGTTACCCAAGATCGCGCGCCATGACAAGCGCGGTGGCTGCACTGCCATCGGGTCGGGGATAATATCCCTTGCGTGTCGAAATGGCGTCAAAACCCAGCGCCTTGTAGAGCCGGATGGCAGGGGCATTCTGCTCGTCGACCTCGAGGAACATGCGCCGGGCCGGCGAGAGCATGAGATCGGCGAAGACGGCGTCCATCAAGGCCCGCCCGACACGCTTGCCGCGCCATTTGGGGTCAACGGCAATGGTGAGCAGTTCGGCCTCGTCAGCGGCGATGCGGATCAGCGCAAAGCCGGCAATCCTTCGCCGTGCGTCGCAGGCCACATAGGTAGGACAGGCCCGATCGGCCAGAAAGCTCTCGAACTCCGTGCTCGGCCAGCCGCGATAAAAGCTCAGCGCGTGAATGCGCGCCAATTCCCGCGCGTCACGGGTTTCGGCCGGTTCGACATGCAGCCCGCCGGGGGCCATCCAGAATTTGAGCATCAGGCCCGCCTCGGTATGCGCGCCGCGTCCTGTGGCTTGGCGTCGGCATCGCGCACATAGGTGGCGTGGGGCGGGAAGGCAAGCGGATCGGCGGCGGCGGCAAAGCGGGCCATGGCGGCAATGTCGACAAAAGGAGACTGGATCAGTGCTGCGCCCTCAGGCACGGCAGCGACAGCCTGCTCCATGGGCAGGAGGCGCGGACCATCAAGGCTGACACCGGGGGTTTTGAACAGCTCGAAATAGGCCTCACCGCGCCGCGCATCGAGCAGCACGGCCACCGGGCCAGTGCTTGCCGAGAGAGACAGGGCGAGGAGATTGGGAATGCCCAGCACGGGGATGTTGCGCGCAACGCCCAGACCGCGGGCGGCAGACAGGCCGATCCGCAAGCCGGTGAAGGAGCCCGGGCCGGTGGTGACGGCAATGCGGGCTATTTCGGGGTGGCCAAGCCCATTGCGTGCCAAAAGGGTTTCGAGCCGGCCAAACAGGATTTCGGCATGACCCTTGGCGATGTCGACCAATTCCACATCCACCTGCCCATCGGTGCGCAACAGGGCCAGTTGCAGGCGCGGCGCGGCGGTGTCGATGGCAAGAGTGATCGGCTGGGTCATGATGGCTCCCGCTCCGGCTGGTGGAGCGCTCTTTTGGGAGTAGCGCCAGAGGCGAGCCAAGTCCACCACCAAGCACCCGGCTTGACGCTTCGAGTGGCGGCGACCACCTTGCCCACATGCCCAGTGATTCGCCCCTTTTGTACCCATGACCTGGCTGGCCGAAACCACCATGCTCAGCCATGGCTGGCGCCGCTTTGTGCTGCTGTTGCTGGCCGGGGCCATTGCGGGTCTCTCGGTGCCCCCATTCTTCATTCTGCCGGCGCTGTTCGTGGCCATGCCGATCTGGGTCTGGGCGCTGGATGGCGCTGAGCGCCTGCGCGGCTGGCGGCGGCTGTTCGGCCCGGCCTTTTCCATCGGCTTTGCCTTTGGCCTGGGCTATTTCCTGGTCGCCCTGCACTGGCTCGGCGCGGCCTTTTTTATCGATGGCGGTTGGGTGCTGGCGGCCATGCCCGTCGCCATTGTAGCGCTGGCGGCGCTGATTGCGCTGTTCTGGGGGCTGGCCAGCGCGCTGGCGCATCTGAGCTGGAGTCATGGCTGGGTGCGGATCCTGACCCTGGCCGCCTGGCTGACCGCGGCCGAGTTCGCGCGCGGGCATGTGTTCACCGGCTTTCCATTCGACCTTCTTGGCTACAGCCTGACCGGCACGGACGAGATGATGCAACTGGCCTCGGTGATCGGGGTCTATGGGTTGACCTTCCTGGCGCCGCTGCTGGCCATGACCCCGGCGCTGGTCTGGCCGGCCGATAGTCGCGGCTGGTCGCAGCGCCTGGCGCCGGTTTTCCTGGCGCTTCTGGTGATTGCGGGCCAACTTGGTTATGGCTGGAACCGGCTGAGCGGCACGGTGTCGACCGAGCGGCAGGACATGGCGCTGCGCCTGGTGCAGCCGCTGGTCTATGAGCATGCCGATTTCGGCAATGTCGACCCGGTCGCGCTGATCGACCGGCTGCTGATGCTTTCCGACATGCGGATGAACCCCAATGACCAGGGGCTCGATGACATCACCCATCTGGTCTGGCCCGAATCGAGCCTGCCATTCTTTCTCGAGACCTATCCCGAGGCGTTGGCGCGCATTGCCCGCCTGCTGCCCGAACAGGCAAGCCTGTTGGCCGGGGTGCCGCGCCGTCCATTTGCGCCGGGTCCGCAGGAGAACACAGCGCCGCCGCATAATTCGGTGGTGGCAATCGACACCGAGGGCGAGGTGGTGGCGAGCTATGACAAGTCCCACCTGGTGCCGTTCGGCGAATATCTGCCCTTTGCCGAATTCTTTGCGCAATTGGGCATCAAGCAGTTCGTGCCCGGCGCCGATGGCTGGTCGCCCGGCGATGTGAAACGCCGCCTGATGAACCTGCCCGCCGCGCCGGCGCCGCTGGTGCTGGTGTGCTACGAGATCATTTTTTCGGGCGATCTGGGGGATACGGCAGGCGCGCAGTTCCTGCTCAACCTGACCAATGACGCCTGGTTCGATGGCTCGGTTGGTCCGGCCCAGCATGCCCACCATGCGCGGCTTCGCGCTGTCGAAGAGGGCATGAGCCTGGTGCGGACGGCCAATACCGGCCTGACCTTTGCCACGGACCCGCTGGGCCGAGTGACTGCCGCACTTGCGCCGGGAGAAATGGCGGTGCTCGATGTGCGTCCGCATGAGCGGTTGGCCGGAACCGTGTTCCAGTCGGTGCGGCACTGGCCAGTGCTGATCGCCGTGCTGGCCGGGATATTGGCCGGGTTCATCGCCTCGCGGCGCGGTCGCAGGCGGCGGCCCGAATAGCAAAACCCCGACTGCATTGCTGCAATCGGGGTTTTGAGAAATTGGTGCCCAGAAAAGGACTCGAACCTTCACGCCTTGCGGCACACGGACCTGAACCGTGCGCGTCTACCAATTCCGCCATCTGGGCGACGGCGGTGTGTCTATGGCGATGCCGGGGCATTGTCAATGCGCATTCACATAGATTGTCAGAAGTTTGCACCGTCGCGGTTTTTCGGCCTGCGGCAGGCGGTGCATATTCCGGCCCGGAACGGGCTTTGCAGCGTGCAGCAAGGCTCGACAGGACCGGCCGGGCTGGGCTAGAAGCGGAACCAATATTGTCTCGCCTGATCTCGGAGCCCCACCATGGATCGCAATACCCCCAAGCTCGTCACCATTTTCGGCGGGTCGGGATTTGTCGGCAATCATCTGGTGCAATTGCTGGCCCGCCAGGGCTATCGCATTCGCGTCGCGGTGCGCCGTCCGGATCTGGCCGGAGACGTACGCATGTTTGGCGGTGTCGGGCAGGTGGTGCCGATCCAGGCCAATCTGCGCAATGAGGCCTCGGTACAGCGGGCCGCGGCGGGTTCGGACATCGTCATCAATCTGGTTGGCATTGGCCATCAGGCCGGCAAGCAGAGCTTCCAGGCGGTGCATGTGGATGGTGCAGCGGCCGTGGCCCGCGCGGCCAAGGCGGCCGGCGCGACGGCGCTGGTGCATCTCTCGGCCCTGGGCGTCGACAAGGCGGCCGATGTCAGCGTCTATGCCAGCTCCAAGCTCCAGGGCGAAGAGGCCGTGCTCGCGGCCTTCCCGCAGGCGGTGATCATCCGTCCCTCGCTGATGTTCGGCCAGGGCGACGGGTTTTTTAACCTGATGGGGTCACTGGCCCGCATCCTGCCGGTGATGCCGCTGATTTCGGGCAAGACATTGTTCCAGCCGGTCTTTGTGGGCGATGTGGCCGAAGCCATTGCCAAGGCCGCCCAGGGCGCGGTCAAGACCGGCCGCATCTACGAATTGGGCGGGCCCGACGTGGAAAGCCACAAGACCCTGATGCAGCGCATTCTGCGCGAGGCCGGGCGCAACCCGATGCTGGTTTCGGTGCCTTCGGGGCTGATGAAGATGATGGCCTCGCTGATCGGCATTCTGCCCTTCAAGCCGCTGATCACGCCCGATCAGGTGGAACTGCTCGGCGTCGACAATATCGTGTCCGAGACTGCGCAGAAGGAAAAACGCACCCTGGCTGCCTTTGACATTGCGCCCACCAGCATGGACGAAATCCTGCCCACCTATATGTGGCGCTTCCGCCGCCATGGCGAGTTCGACCGCGAAGGCGGATCGCCGGTGATCCCGACCTGATCACTGGCGCAAAGCACAGCAGCAAGCTTATCACCCTGGGCCAAAAGCCCGGGGTTTTTGTTTGGCCGGCAGGGCTTTCCGGTGCGGCGCTCACGCGAGCAAGAGTCCACAGCGTGAAAAATTCTCAAGATATATCTTGAATGCAAGCCCAATGGGGCCAATCTTCTGAAACGAAGGGCTTTATGATATATCTGGAGATAGGTTATGAGCTACTGGAAGAATGGTGAGCCGAACTGGCGCCATATCGAGCGCATGGCGCGGCGCGGCTGGGGCCGGATGGCCCGCATGGCGGATGAAGAGTTCGGACAGGTCGGCGGCAATGTTCGCGTGGGCCGCATGCTGGCTTCGGGCGATCTGCGCCTGGTGGCGCTCTTTTTCATCGAGCAGCAGCCCCGGCATGGCTATGACCTGATCAAGGCGGTGGAGGAGCGCTCCAATGGCGTTTATTCGCCCAGCCCCGGCATTGTCTATCCGGCGTTGACCTATCTTGAAGAGGCCGGCTTTGTGACCTCGGCCGTCGACGGCAACAAGAAGCTCTATACCATTACCGAAGAGGGCAAGAGCCATCTCGAGGACAATCGCGAGGCCGTTGCCGGTACGCTGGATTTCCTGGCACGGACCGGCGAGCAGATGAGCCGGTTCCGCGAATTCGTGAAGGCCGACTGGCCGTTTGCGGGTGATCCGGAAGCGGGCAATGTGCCGCCCCATTGGGCTGAACGGGAATCGTCGACTGATCGACCGATGAAGGACGCCATTCCCGAACTCGAGGCAGCCCGCAAAACGCTCAAAGAGGCTATCAAACGGGTTCGACGCGGGGACAAGGAGCAGCAACGCAAGGCCGCCGCTGTATTGCAGCACGCGGCCGCGGCCCTTTATGCGCTGGGCGATGACGAGGTGGACATCTAGGCCATGGACCTGCCTTCTCCCTTGGTGGGAGAAGGTGGCCCCACGCGGCTCAAAGCCCTGGCTTGGTCCGCAGGAAATCGAGCACCATTTGCACGGCATGGGCTTCGCGTTCCTGCACCATGTTGACGCTGGTCAGGTCGCGCTCGAAGATGACCGAAAGCGTGGCCGTGTTGGAGACATAGAAAAAGCCCAGCGCTGCCACTGAAATATAGAGCTGCACCGGATCAACATCGCGGCGGAAGACGCCGGTCGCGGCGCCGCGCTCGATGATGGCGGCGATCTGCCCGACCAGGGGTGAATGCAGCGCCTTGATATCGGGCATGGTTTTGAGAAACCGCGCATTTTCGATGTTTTCCGTGCCCAGAAGGCGTGGAAACCAGGGATTGGCCAGAAAGTGCCGGAAGGTGAAACGCACCAGGCGGTCCATGGCCTGCACCGGATCATATTGATCAAGCGAGAGCGCGCGCTCGCCCTTGCGGATTTCCTGATAGGCGTCGAGCAGCACCGCCCGGTACAGCTCCTCCTTATTGCCGAAATAATGATAGAGCAGGCGCTTATTGGCCCCTGCCCGGTCGGCAATCGCATCCACCCGCGCCCCTTCAAAGCCCCGATCGGCAAATTCCACCCTGGCCGCAGCGAGGATGGAAGCCTTGGTCTTGGCCGAATTGCGGGGCCGTTTCGGCGCCTCAGCCTTGCGCCGAGGCGTCTCCACGACCGCGGGTGAAGATGGATCGGACACGAGTGGACACCGCCGGAATGGACATGAGGATGGTCAGGATGATGATGAGGCAGATAACAGCAGAGATGGGCCGGGTAAAGAACGGGCTCGGATCGCCATTGGTCAGCAGCAATCCACGCCGCAGGTTGAGATCGAGCAAATCCCCCAGAATAATGCCCAGCACCAGCGGGGCCATGGGGTATTTCATCTCGCGCAGGATGAAGCCGACAATACCAAAGCCGACCATGACATAGACGTCGAACATGCGCTGGGTGATGGCAAAGCTGCCGACCACGCAGAGCACATAGACCACCGCCATCAGCCGCTCGCGCGGCACCTGCAGCACGGTGAGGAGCGGCCGGGTGAGGGTCAGTCCGAAGATCAGCATGGCGATGGTGGAGAACAGCAGGATCGCCACGATCTGATAGAGGAACTCAGGGTTCTCGGTCATCAGCAGCGGGCCGGGGCGAATACCATGAATGAACATGGCCGCGATCAGCACGGCTGCTGCTGCCGAGCCGGGCAGGGCCAGGGTGAGGGTGGGGATCATGGCGCCGGGAATGACGGCGGAATTGCCGGTTTCGGCGGCGATCAGCCCTTCCTGGCTGCCCTTGCCGAACATGTGCTTTTCCTTGCTGACCCGCTTGGCCGCCGCATAGCTGGCCCAGGCGCCCACATCTTCGCCCACGCCCGGCACGATGCCGACGAAAGTGCCGATCAGGCCCGAGCGAATGGTGGTCCACTTGTATTGGAAGACCTCGGAGAAACGCGGGATGACACGGTCGCCGGAGGAAATGATGCGGGCCTGGGCGGTGCGCTTCATCACGCCGAGGATTTCGGCAAAACCGAAGGCACCGACCATGGCGGGGATCAGATCGACGCCGCCGCCCAGCGCCGATATGCCGAAGGTGAAGCGCTGGTGGGCATGCAGGGTCTCCATGCCCACCATGGCCACAAGCAGCCCCAATATGCCGGCAATATAGCCCTTGAGCGGATCGTCGATGGCGGTCAACTGGCCAGATATGATGACGCCGAACAGGGCCAGCCAGAAAAATTCATAGGTGCCGAATTTGAGCGCGGCTTCCGCCAAGAGCGGGGCGATCAGCGCCAGGGCGATGATGCCGACAATGGTGCCCAGCGCCGAGGAGGTGGTGGCCAGGCCCATGGCGGTGCCGGCCTTGCCCTGCAGGGCCAGCGGATGCCCGTCGAGCGTGGTGGCGGCGCTGGCCGGGGTGCCGGGAATGGAGAGCAGAATGGCCGTGCGGCTGCCGCCATGGATGGCGCCGCAATACAGGCACATCAGGCAGAGGATCGCCTGGTCGGGCGCCATCTTGTAGGTGAGCGTCACCAGCAGGGCCACGCCCATGGTGGCGGTGAGGCCGGGCAGGGCACCGATAACAATGCCCAGCAATGTAGCCCAGGCGATGTTGAACAGGGACACCGGGGTGAAGAAATGGGCGAGCCCGCCGCCCAGCATCAGAAGTCCGTCAAACATGGTCTCGCCCTCCTATGGCAGCCGCACGAGGAAGGCGCGTTCGAATACCAGCGTCACCACGGTTGCGGTCGCCACGGCCAGACCCGAGGCCCAGAGCAGGGATTTGAGCCAGGGCTTGCGCGGCTCGGACAGCCAGCATTCAAACACCATGATAAAGGCAAAGACGAACAGACCCGTGGCCGCCCAGAAGGGCAGGGTGCCGACAAGGCCAAGCGTATAGATCAGCGCCAGCAGCATGACCGTGGCGGCGCGCGCCGCAGCACTCGACAGCACGGCGCCGGACAATTGCTGCCAGCCTCCGGAAGCCGGAGTGCGCAGCGAGCGGAAGGAAAGGATGGTCCCACACAGGGTCAGCGCAATGGCCAGCATGCCCGGCACCAGCCCCGGCACCGTCATGGGGTGGATACGGCGCACTTCGAGCCGATCCATGGTCCAGGCGCCATAAAAGATTGCCAAGCCGAGCAGAATGAAGAACAGACCGGCCAGCAGGTCGGCCTTGATCATGCCGGGTTCGGGGGCGGTTTCGGGCGGGGCGGGCGTGTCGGTGGTCATGCGGAAATACCGGACAAATCAAGGAATGGGGTGGCGCCGAAATATTGAACCCCCACCCTTGATCCCTCCCCACAAGGGGGAGGGGGACGATGGGCACCTGCGCCGCGGTCCTTGGCATCCCTCCCCTCGATGGGGAGGGACCGAGGGTGGGGGTGACGCCTTTCGGGCAACCCCAACCGTTTGATCGTTTACATGCCCACTTCGGAGCGGGTTTCGCAGTCGATGCCGATGGTAGACGGGTCATTGACCGCCTCGCCACGTTCGACCGAGGAACACGCCTCAAGTATGACCACCGGCATGGCCAGGGCCCGGGCCTCGGCGCCATAGGATGGGGCAAAAACCGCGCCGAAGGTTTCGGCATAGGTCTGGATCGCTTCGGAGTTCATCACCTGTTCGGCCCAGATCTTGTCCATGGTGGCGATCACCTCATCGGGCACGCCGGCCGGAATGAAGATGCCGAAATAGTCTGGTGCCAGCGGCATGTCGGGCAACCAATTGGTGATCGGCGGGATCGGATCGACACCGTCGAGCTCAAGCGGCTTGTCCGACAGCACGGCCAGGGCCCTGAGGCGGTCGCCGCGGATCAGTTCGGTCTGCTCCACTGCGAGCTGGGTCGTGACCATGGCTTCGCCGGACGCCGTCGCAATGGCCGCAGGGCCGCCGCCATCATAGGTGATCATGTTGTAGTCAAAGCCGTCGGCCGCGTCGGACAGAGCCGCGATGGCTGTGCCGCCGGACGAGGTGACACCGGCGGTGGCCACGGTGATCTCGCTGCCACGGGTCTGGAACGCCTCGAGCAATTGACCGAAATCGGTGAATTCGCTGTCGGCCGGCACGGCAACCACGGGCACATTGGCGACCGAGAGATAGATATGCCAGTCATCGATATTGGTGCCTTCGAGCAGGCCTGTCACCGAATAGGTGGCGTTGTTGGCAATGGCGTTGGCGGTCCAGGTATAGCCGTCGCGCGGGGCGTTGAGCACTTCCTGGGTCCCAATGGCGCCTGAAGCGCCCGGCTGGTTGACCACAACGACTTCGACACCCAGGGCCTCGGCCAGAATGGGTGCGGTGACGCGGGTGACCTGATCGGTCGAGCCGCCGGCGCCCCAGGGTACGATCAGGTTGATCGGCCGATCGGGTTGCCATTCCTGTGCAAAGGCCGTGGCCGTGCCCAGCGTCATCAGGGCACAGCCCGACGCCAGGACGATTCGCAAGGACTGCTTCATCGTCTTCTCCTCCCAATGTGATTGGAACCGGTTTTTTTGGTTCTCATGGGCAAGCTTGCGACCGTTGTCAGGGCGAGTCAAGCCATATGTAACCAATTGGTGAGCTGAAACGATTGCGGTCGAGCGGCAGAAAATACGTTGCATCAAGACGTTCGAGTGATAACACAAGCCTATGCCGGTTGATCCGAACCGGATCGTTCGACCGGGGCTGACGCATGGAATTCGATCTTGGACGATTGGCGATCATGGTATTGGCGCTGGGCGCCGGGGCGATCGTCAAAGGGGCAACCGGCATGGGCCTGCCGCTGGTGGCGCTGCCGGTGCTGACCACGGTTTTCGGTCTGCAGCATGCGGTTGGCCTGATGTGCGTGCCGCTGATCTTCACCAATGCCTGGCAGGTCTGGCGGTTTCGCAAGGCGGCCCGGGACGACCGCATGGCTTTTCTGCCGCTGTTCCTGGTGGGCGGCGCGATCGGAATTGGTTTGGGCACCTGGGCGCTGACCAGCCTGCCGGAGCGGGCGCTGGTGCTGACACTGGGGATCATTCTGCTGTGCTATGTGGCGCTCAGGCTGGCCGCACCGCATTTCGTGGTCGGGCCGCTGCTGGCGCGTCGGGCCGGGCCATTGTTCGGCATGGGCGGCGGCGTATTGCAGGGGGCCACCGGCATTTCCGCGCCGATCGGGGTGACCTTCATTCACGCCATGGCGATGGAGCGGGACGCGCATGTGTTCGCCGTCTCGACCATGTTCCTGCTCTATTCTGTGGTGCAATTGCCGGCGCTGGCCGTGGCCGGCGTGATGCAGGGGCAGTGGCTGGTTGAGGGGGTCATGGCACTGGTGCCCATTCTCGTTTTCATGCCGCTGGGCCAGGCCATTGCCGGCAAGCTCAGCCGCAAGGCGTTTGACCGCATGATCCTGATTTTCCTCGGGCTGATCGGGCTCAAGATGGTGCTAGGCCTCTAGCACCCGCCCCTCGCCCAGCACCATTCGACCAACGTCTCGCATTGTTGCGCTTGACGCGGCCTAGCGGCCTCATATAGGTAAGTAACTAATCAGTTACACCAAGTGCTGCGGCGTGGGAGGAATTAGAATGGCAGAGCAACGGCTTGGCATCATCATGCATGGCGTCACCGGGCGCATGGGCTACAACCAGCACCTGGTGCGCTCGATCCTGGCGATCCGCGACCAGGGCGGCATCATGCTGAAAAATGGCGACCGGCTGGTGGTCGACCCGATCATTGTCGGGCGCAATGCCGACAAGATGGAAGCGCTCGCCAAGAAGCACAATATCGCGCGCTGGAGCGACGATCTGGATGCGGCGCTGGCCAATCCCGACGACGCCATCTTCTTTGATGCTGGCACGACGCTGATGCGTGCGGGCCTGTTGGAAAAGGCCCTGGCTGCGGGCAAGCATGTCTATTGCGAAAAGCCGACCTCGGACGACCTCGAGGTCGCCGTCAATCTGGCCAAGACCGCCCGCGCCTCGGGCCTTAAGCATGGCGTGGTGCAGGACAAGCTGTTCCTGCCGGGCCTGATGAAGATCAAGATGCTCAAGGACAGCGGGTTCTTCGGCGATATCCTGTCGGTGCGCGGCGAGTTCGGCTATTGGGTGTTCGAGGGCGACTGGCAGAAGTCGCAGCGCCCAAGCTGGAACTATCGCAAGAGTGATGGCGGCGGCATTATCCTGGATATGCTGTGCCACTGGCGCTATGTGCTCGACAATCTGTTTGGCGAAGTGCAGGCGGTCTCGTGCCTGGGCGCCACCCATATCCCGCAGCGCGTGGATGAGCAGGGCAAGACCTTCAAATGCGACACAGATGACGCGGCCTATGCCACGTTCGAGCTTGAAGGCGGGGTGATCGCCCAGATCAATTCGAGCTGGACCACCCGCGTGCGCCGCGATGATCTGGTGACCTTCCATGTCGATGGCACGCATGGTTCGGCCGTGGCGGGCCTGCACAAATGCTGGACCCAGCACCGCGTCAACACACCCAAGCCGGTGTGGAACCCTGACCAGCCGCAGACCATGAACTTCTTCAACGACTGGGAAGAGGTTCCGGACAACTGGCCGGCGGATAATGGCTTCAAGGTGCAGTGGGAAATGTTCCTGCGTCACGTGGCCGAGGATGCGCCCTGGGAATACGGCCTCGAGGCCGGTGCCAAGGGTGTGCAGCTTGCCGAACTGGGCCTCAAGAGCTGGGAAGAACGCCGTTGGCTGGATGTGCCGAAGCTGGCGTTTTGAGGGCTGAGGCCCTTTCCATCCCACCCACCGGTGTCACCCCGGCGAAGGCCGGGGCCCATCTCCCGCAATTCGAGCGAAACGATGGATCGGTGATGTGAAACCATCTCAGGATGGGCCCCGGCCTCCGCCGGGGTGACATCCAAGTATGTGAAAGCCCCAAGGGGGAAACCCATGCCGACCATCAACCTGCCCAACCCAGATCGCTCTATCAGCCCCTACACTTTGACGGGCGATCCGATTCCCTTCGTGAAGTTCAAGGCGACCGAGTTTCCGCGCATCGCCTATTCGGCGGCCCATGTGGTGGCCGACCCGCTGTCCAGCAATGATCCCTGGCTGACCCCGGCCATTGACTGGGAGACGACGCTGAAATTCCGCCACCGCATGTGGGATCTGGGCCTGGGCGTCGCCGAAGCCATGGATACCGCCCAGCGCGGCATGGGTCTGGGCTGGGCCGAAGCGCAGGAGCTGATCCGGCGCTCGCAGGCCGAGGCCAGGACGCGCGATGACAGCCTGATCGCCTATGGCGCCGGTACAGACCATCTGGCACCCGGTCCCGATGTGACCATCAATGACATTATCAAGGCCTATGACGAGCAGGTCGGCTTTGTCGAAGGCGAGGGTGGCCGCGTCATCCTGATGGCCAGCCGGGCGCTGGCCGCTGCGGCTAAGTCCCCGGACGACTATGCCCGCGTCTATGGCCATGTGCTTTCCAACGTCAAACAGCCGGTGATCATGCACTGGCTGGGCGAAATGTTCGATCCGGCCCTGCAGGGCTATTGGGGTGATATCGACCACGACCGGGCCATGGATGTCTGTCTCGACGTCATCGCCGCCAATGCCGACAAGGTCGATGGCATCAAGATTTCGCTGCTTTCGGCAGAAAAGGAAATCGCCATGCGCCGCCGCCTGCCGGCTTCGGTGAAAATGTATACCGGCGATGATTTCAACTATGCCGAGCTGATTGCCGGCGACGATCAGGGCTACTCGCACGCCCTGCTCGGCATTTTCGACGCTATCGCCCCGGCGGCCTCGGCGGGCCTGGCGGCGCTGGGGCGCGGCAATACCAAAGAATTCTTCGATATTCTCGAACCCACCGTGCCGCTGAGCCGGCATATCTTTGCCGCGCCGACCCGCTTCTACAAGACCGGCGTGGTGTTCCTGGCCTATCTCAATGGCTTGCAGGACCATTTCGCCATGATCGGCGGGCAGCAATCGACCCGCTCGCTGCAGCACTTAAGCGAACTCTTCCGCCTCGCCGACAAGGCCCGTGTTCTCGCCGATCCGGACCTCGCCACCGCCCGCATGAAGCAAGTCCTCGCCGTCCATGGAGTTTCCGCATGAGCGCCGACACCGTCATTTCGCTGAACCTGGCGACCACACGCCCGCAATGGGGCTTTGCCGAGGCCGTTGAAGGGTGCCTGAAGGCCGGCATCACCGCCATTTCGCCCTGGCGCGACCAGATCGACGCCATTGGGCTTGATGAAGCGGCCCGCATCGTGCGCGAGAACAAGATCCGCGTGACCGGCGTCTGCCGCGGCGGCATGTTCCCCGGCGTCGATGCGGCCGACCGGCAGAAGCGGATTGACGATAATCTGCGCGCCATCGACCAGGCCGCGGCGCTCAATGCGGATTGCCTGGTGCTGGTGGTGGGCGGCCTGCCCGGATCGTCCAAGGATCTGCCCGGCGCCCGCGAGCAGGTCACCGACGGCATTGCCGCCATGCTGCCCCATGCCAACGCGTCTGGTGTGAAGATCGCCATCGAGCCGCTGCACCCGATGTATGCGGCCGATCGCGCCTGCGTAAACACCACCGACCAGGCGCTCGACATCTGCGAGAAGCTTGGCGAAACGGTGGGCGTGGCGCTCGATGTCTATCACATCTGGTGGGATCCCAACCTTAGCCATGCCATTGCCCGCGCCGGCCGCATGAAGCGCATCTTTGCCCATCACATCTGCGACTGGCTGGTGCCGACCCGCGATATGCTCAACGACCGCGGCATGATGGGGGACGGGGTGATCGACCTCAAGGGCATAAGGAAGATGATCGAGGACGCCGGCTTCCATGGCCCGCAGGAAGTGGAAATCTTCTCAACCGAGAACTGGTGGAAACGCCCCGGCGACGAAGTGCTGCAGGTGATCAAGGAGCGCGTCGCCACGGTGTGCTGAGACGCCCCTGCCTTGACCAGAACGCAAGAAGCCCCGGACCGAAGTCCGGGGCTTTTTCAGTTTGCCAGTCGCTTAGGACACGCGCTGATATTCAATGCTCGAGCACAGGAGCTGGCAGCCGGTCAGCTTGATGGTGTCGGGACCGATGACCTCGACAATGGCCTTGGCATTGCCGCCATTCAGGGCAATCTGGCCTTCCCAGGTGCCGGGGGCGGTCTGTTCGGCCTGGACCACCTGCTTATCGATAAAGGCGAGGTTTTCCTCGGTACGGCTATCGCCCTGGATATCGTTGAGCGTCCCGCAGAGCTGGGTGCCATCACCGCAAAGCTGGAAGGTGAAGGTGGTGCCCCAGCGGTCCTGCCAAGTACCACCGGGATCGGCGGCAGACTGCGCAAAAGCTGGCATAGCGAGAGCGGCCACGACACTGGTCGCGGCAAGAATGGTCTTCAGCATCGTCAAATGCTCCAATGATGTCGCGCTCGGCCAGGGAGGTGGCCTCACGCGCTCTGTTACAATTTCCAAAAGCCCTTAATGGGCCAACGCCGGAACACGCATATCGTTGCGCATTGTTACCGGCGGAATGTCGCAGCCAGTTCGATGTGAACGGACCATGCGAATTGATCCACTGCTACTAGATCGCTCAACATGAACCCGGCCTGAACAAGCAGGGCGGCATCCCGCGCGAAGCTCTTGGGGTCGCAGGCGATCATCACCACATGCCGCGCCTTGGACGCCGCAATCTCCTTGACCTGAGCCAGAGCTCCAGCTCGCGGAGGATCGAGCACTATCGTGTCGAAATTGAGTTCAAAGCGGGTGAGCGGGTCCCGGAACAGGTCGCGCGCCTTGGCGGTGACCGTCTTGAGGCCCTTGGTGTGCCGCACCGCCTTGTCGAGCGCAACAATGCCGGCCCGGTCGCTGTCGGCGGCATGGACCGGGGCAATTTCGGCCAGCCGCAGGGCAAAGGGGCCGATGCCACAGAACAGGTCAGCAATGGACTTTGGCTTGCCGATCGCGGCGAGCACATAGTCGGCCAGAACCTGTTCGGCTTCGGCTGTGGCCTGGAGGAAGCTGCCAATGGGCAGGTCGACTTCCGAGCGGCCCATGCTCACCGTCGGCTGCTGGCGCAACAGGACCATTTCCCCGTCCAGCGAGAGCCGCGCCAGGCCCAGAGCATTGCCCAGCGGCACCAGCTTTTCTGCTCGCACGCCCTTTCCGGCCTTGCGGATGCCGACATCGAGGCCCGCATTGGTGGCGGTGAAACTGATATCACACTCGCCAATGGCCGCGCCCAGCGCCCGGGCAATGTCCGGGGCCCGCTTGAGCGCCGGCACCAGGATGGGACAGGCATCAAGATCGAGCAGATCGTGGCTGCGGAGCTGCATGTAGCCGGCGCTATCCTTGCGGGCATGGAGCGTGGCGCGGCGGCGGCCGGCGCCATGGGCGGTGATGAAGCGCTCGACCCGGGCCTCAAGCCCGGCCTGACGGAGGGCTGCTTCGACCAATTCGGTCTTGAACGCCGCATAACTCGCAGCATCCATATGCTGGAGCTGGCAGCCCCCACAGGTGCCGAAATGCGGACAGAACGGCTCGATGCGGTTTGGGGCGGGGGTCAACACCTCGGCCAGCGCGCCGCGATTGCCATCCACCGTGATCGCGACCTGTTCGCCGGGCAGGGTGAAGGGCACGAAGACGCGCTGTCCATCGATAATGGCAACGCCTTCGGCCTTATGGCCGAGCGATTCGATGGTGGTGGTGATGCTCATGCGTGATCCTGACAGACAGAAGCCCGATCATTCCTGATCGGGCTCCCGGCTTGCTGCGTAACTTTTTTTGTGGCCTGTGGGCCGCGGCCACTCAGGCATAGCTTTCGTGGCTTTGAGCCTTAAAATCGCCCCATCGGAGCGATTTTGCCCAAGGGCCGGGCTCAAACCTGCTGCACGCCCTCGACGCCTGGGACGAAGTGGCGGAGCAGGTTTTCGATACCGTTCTTGAGGGTTGCGGTCGAGGAGGGGCAGCCCGAGCAGGCGCCCTGCATATGCAGAAACACGGTGCCTTCCTTGAAGCCCTTGAAGATGATGTCGCCGCCATCCATAGCCACGGCCGGGCGCACGCGGGTGGCCAGCAATTCCTTGATGACTTCGACCATTTCCTTGTCTTCTTCCTCGAAGAACTCCTCGACCTCATCGAAATCAACCGGAGCGGTGCTGCCCTCGGTGATGACCGGCTTGCCGGATAGGAAGTGGTCCATGATGACGCCGAGAATGGCCGGCTTGATATGGGCCCAATTGGTGTCGTCCTTGGTGACCGAGATGAAATCGGACCCCAGGAACACGCCATTGACGCCGGAGATGGCGAACAGGCCGGTGGCCAGCGGCGAGGCGCCGGCAGCTTCAGGCGACCGGAAATCGCGCGGCTCGCCAACCAGCACTTCGCGGCCCGGCAGGAACTTCAGGGTCGCCGGATTGGGCGTGGCTTCGGTCTGGATAAACATGGCGGCTCTCCGCTGAGCGGTGCAATTAGAATGTTTCTAAAATAGACTTTTGCGCTGCAAGTGCAAGGGCAATAATGCTAGGCATGCGTGATCGTCAGCCAGATGGTGTATCCGATGTCCATCGAACTCTGGACCCTGCTGGGCGCCATGTTTCTGGGTCTGGTGCATCTCAGCGCTGCCTCCTTTGCCTTCAAGGCGCAGGTGGGCAACGCCTATACCGTGGGCGCCAGGGACGCCGATCTGCAGCCCACAGGGATTGCGGCCCGGCTTGATCGCGCACAGCGCAATTTCCTTGAGACTTTCCCGATCTTTGTGGCGGCGGTGCTGACGCTGGAAGTGCTCGATGGCACCGGGGGCTGGATGAGCGTGAGCGGTTGCGTAATCTATCTGGTGTGCCGTTGCCTTTACCTGCCGCTTTACGCCTTTGGCCTGCCCTGGGTGCGGACCTTCAGTTGGAACGCGGCCACAGCCGGACTGGTGCTTGTGATGGTCGCGATTGCCCTTGAGGCGCTTGGTGGAGCCTGAGGGTGCTGACCATTCGCGCGTGGCTCTCTTGGTCTTCTCACCTCGACGGCTTCGCCCTGCGAGCATAGCTCTTCGGGCCTGCCTCACTCAAATCATGCCACTGGCATGATTTGGCCGCTGAGCGGGTCCGCCATTCGAGCGTAGCTCTCATGGCCTGCTGACCTAAAATCGGTCCACTGGACCGATTTTGCCCGCACAAGCGGGCCGGTCAGCAGATCGCGATGACTTCGTCGTCGCTCATGCGGCCGGGCACGATGGTCAGGGGGATGGGCAGCACATTCGCGCGGGCGGCAAAATGGGTCACCAGCGGACCCGGGCCATCGGGCGATTTGGAGGCGGCCAGCACCAGAATGGCGATTGCGTGGTCCTTGTCGATGACGCGCTCGATCTGTTCGGCGCCATTGCCCTCACGGATCACCGATTCGGCGCGGACCTCGCCGATTTCCTTGATCCGTGCCATGCGCCGGTCGAGATTGCGCTCTGCCTCCTCGACGGCCTCGGCCCGCAAGACGTCCTCGACACCCAGGCCAATAAATTCAGGCTTGGGAATGACCGTCATCAGCACCACCGTGCCGCCCGTGCGCTTGACGCGCCAGGCAGCAAAGGTCAGGGCACGATCGCATTCTTCGGTCTCATCGATGACGACGAGAAATTTGCGCTTGTATTCGACCTGCGAAACCAAGGGCGCCTCCGTTGCTGAACCGCGCTAGCGGATGAAACCGATGATGGAGCGTACCTCGGTCATTGTCTTTTCGGCAATGGCGCCGGCCCGCTCGCCCCCATCGCGCAACACGGCGTCGATGGTTTCGGGGTCATCGAGCAGGCGCTGCATTTCCACGGCCATCGGCGCGAGAACGGCAACGGCCAGATCGGCCAGCGCCGGCTTGAACTTGCCCCAGCCCTGACCACCGAACTCGGCCAGCACATCGGCCTTGGTCTTGTCGGAAAGCGCGGCATAAATACCCACCAAGTTGTCGGCTTCCGGCCGGTCCTTGAGACCGTCAACCTCTAAGGGCAGTTCAGCGGGATCGGTGGTCGCCTTCTTGATCTTCTTGGCGATGGCGTCAGCACCGTCGAGCAGGGAAATACGTGACTGCTCGGAGGGATCGGACTTGCTCATCTTCTTGGTGCCGTCGCGCAGGCTCATGATGCGCGTGGCCGGGCCGGCGATCAGCGGCTCGGTGATGGGGAAGAACTGGCCATCCGGCGCGCCCACGCCTTGGGCGGCAATCGAGGCGGCGTAGTCATTGTTGAACTTGGCGGCGATATCGCGGGTCAGCTCGAGATGCTGCTTCTGGTCGTCGCCCACGGGCACATGGGTGGCCTTGTAAAGCAGAATGTCAGCGGCCATCAGCGAGGGATAGGCGAACAGGCCGAGCGAGACATTCTCGGAGTTCTTGCCGGCCTTGTCCTTGAACTGGGTCATGCGGGCCATCCAGCCCATGCGCGCGACACAGTTGAACACCCAGGCCAATTCGGCGTGCTGGACCACTTGGGACTGGTTAAAGACGATGGAGCGCTTCGGGTCGACGCCGGCAGCGATGAAGGCGGCGGCGACTTCGCGGGTGGCGCGGCGCAGTGCCTCGGGCTCCTGCCAAACGGTGATGGCATGCATATCGACCACGCAATAAATGGTCTCATGCGTGTCCTGGAGCGGCACGAATCGGCGGATGGCGCCGAGATAATTGCCGAGATGCAGGTCGCCGGATGGCTGGATGCCGGAAAAGACGCGGGGGCTGAACGTCATGGTGCCCTTCGAGAACAGAAACGAAATCAGGCGCCCGTTCTATACGGGCAAGGCGAAGAATGGAACCGTCACGCGCTGCGGCGCAGACGACGCAGCAGGAGCCGCAGATCATGCGTGCCGCTGACATGAACGAGGGTGAAATAGACCGCGACACCAAAGGCAATCAGCGCGGCCAGCACACCAGCTTGGCGCCAGAGCGGCACACCGCTGACCAGGTGGATTGCGCCCTGTTCGGCCAATAGCCAGAGCGCCGCGCCCATGATCAGGCTGATCACGAGAATGGCCAATTGCGCCCGCCATTGCGGCCAGGACAGACGGAAATGGCCCCGCACGGCCAGCGTGGCCACAAGCAGCACGACATTGAGCCAGGAGGAGGCAGCGGTGGCGATCGCAATGCCGACATGGAGCAGGCTGGGAAAGAGCGTGAGCGAGATGGCGATATTGGCCACCACACTGACCCCGGCAAATATCGTCGGGGTCAGCGTGTCCTCGCGGGCAAAAAAGCCCGGCTGCAATACGCGGATCAGCACATAGGCGGGCAGGCCCGTGGCAAAGGCGATCAAGGCTTCCGCGGTCTGGGTGGTGGCCAGCGCGTCAAAAGCACCACGTTCGAACAGCACCCGCACGATCGGCTCGGCCAGCGCCACCAGTGCCACGGCCGCCGGCATGGTGAGCAGCATGGAAACGAACAGCGCCTGGTCCTGGCTCTGCCGTGCTTCGAGTGCGCGCCCGCCCTTCAGATGCCGGCTGAGTTCGGGGAGCAGCACCGTGCCGATGGCAATGCCGATAATGCCGAGCGGAAGCTGATAGAGCCTGTCGGCATAAGACAGCACGGAAATGGCGTTGTCGGCGCCCGAGGCAATGATGGTGCCCACGAAAATATTGATCTGGGTGATGCCGCCGGCAAGGATGGCCGGCACCGCCAGCATCCAGAAGCGGCGCACCTCCGGGTCCAGCCGCGGCAGGCGAAAGGCGGGGCGGAAGCCGGCCCGCTCAATGGCCACCCAGACCAGCACCAATTGCGCCACTCCACCAGTCATGGTGGCGATGGCGACCCAGATCGTGGCCTCGGCCGGGGTCTGGATGAACCAGACGGCCAGGGGGACCAGGGCAGCAATGGTGACCAGGTTGAGCAGCACCGGCGCGAAGGCGGCAGCGAAGAACCGCCCGAGCGTGTTGAGAATGGCGCCATAAGCGGCCATCAGCGACATGCAGCCCAGATAGGGGAACATGATCCGCGTCAGCAGCACGGTCAGGTCAAATTTCTCTACGTCGTCCACGAAGCCGGGCACGAAGGCGGCCATGATCTGGGGCATGAAGATCTCGGCCAGGAGGGTGACGATGAACAACATCACCACCAGCCAGCTCATGATGCGCGCGGCGAGCAATTTTGCGCCCTCTTGTCCCTCACGCTCCAGCGCACCGGAGAACATGGGGACAAAGGCGGTGTTGAACGCGCCTTCGGCAAAGAGCCGCCGGAACAGATTGGGAAAGCGGAAGGCCGCGAAAAACGCGTCGGCCGCCGGACCGGTGCCCAGCACCGCCGCCATCAGCGCATCACGGGCAAAGCCGGCGACGCGCGAGAGCAGGGTGAGCGAGCCGACCGAGACGAAATTGCGGAAGAGGGTCATGGGCCCGCGTGCGCCTCACCCATTGACCACCTTCTTTTCCGGTGCCTTGTCGTCGCTGGGCCGCTTGAAGACATTCATCAGCACATCGTGGATTTTCTTCTGGCGGGTTTTGACGTGGATTTTCTGGCCCGTCAGATCGGTGACGTAGAAGACGTCGACGGCCTTTTCGCCATAGGTGCCGATATGGGCCGAGCCGATGGTGAGATTGAGGTCGCTGATTTCGCGGGTGAGGGCATAGAGCAGGCCAATACGGTCCAGGCCCGACACCTCGATGACGGTGAACTTTTCCGAAATGGCGTTACTGACAGAGACCTGCGCGGGCAGGGTGAAGGGCCTGAGGCGCCTGTTGTGGCGCGATTCCTTGCCCAGATCGATCAGCACCTGGCGCTTGCCCTGCAGGAGCTGCTTGACCGTATCGATGATGCGGGTGGCGCGGACCTTTTCGTCTTCATCGGAGGTAAAGGAGCGCTTGAGCCGGAAAGTGTCGATGGCGCGGCCATCGCGGGTGGAAAAAATCTGCGCGCCAATGATGGAGGCATCCTGCATGGTGCAGGCGCCGGCGATCAGCGAGAGCAGGCGCGGGTGGTCAGGGGTATAGAAGCTGACCTCGGTAATGCCCTCGAACGCCTTGACCCGGATCGAGCCGGCAAAAGGCTGATCGGTGCTGTCGGCATTGCGGATCATCCTGGCATGTTCGAGCTGCAATTCGGGCTCGGCACGCAGCCAGTAATGGTCATAGTGGCGGGCGGTATAGGCTTCAATGTCGGCGGGCGCCCAGCCGGACAGGGCCTCGGTCAGGGCCGAACGGGCCTGATTGACGCGGTCGGACTGGCTGACCTGGCTATGCCCGCCGGATAACAAAGGCTCCGTGGCAAAATAAAGCGCGCGCAGCAGCGATCCCTTCCAGCCGGTCCAGGTGCCGGGACCCACGGCGCGGATATCGCAGGCCGTCAGGATCATCAGCAGGGCCAGGCGCTGGGGCGATTGCACCACATCGGCAAAGGCCTTGGCGGTTTCGGGGTCCTGGATATCGCGGGCCTGGGCGATCTCGCTCATCAGCAAATGATATTCGATCAGCCAGGAGACGGTATCGGTTTCGGCGGCATTAAGGCCAAAGCGCGGGCAGAGCTTCTTGGCGATCTTTGCCCCGGCGATGGAATGGTCTTCGGGACGGCCCTTGGCGATATCGTGCAGGAACAGCGCCACATAGAGCAGGCGGGTATCGTTGAGCTGGGGCAACAACTCGTGGGTCAGGGGCAGTTCGTCCCGCAGTCCGCCATTGGCGATCTGGGCCATGACGCCGACCGAGCGGATCAGATGCTCGTCCACGGTATAGTGGTGATACATGTTGAACTGCATCAGCGCGACGATCTTGCCGAAATCGGGCACGAACTTGCCGAGCACGCCGCTCTCATTCATCTGCCGCAGGATGCGCTCGACATAATTCGCGCTGGTCAGAATGGTCAGGAAATGCGCGTTGGCCTTGGGGTCGGCGCGCAGGGTCTTGTCGATCAGCCGCAGGCTGTTGCGGATATGCATGATCGCATCGGGATGGAACAGCAATTCCTCGCGGCCGGCCACCATGAAGGCGCGGATGAGATTGACCGGGTCCTTTTCGAAGACGTCGGGCCCGGCGATGTTGAGGCGCCCGGTATCGACGATGAAGGCGGTTTCGCCCTTGATCTTGGACTTGCCGGAGCGGAACGGCGCCAGGACGCGCCCGACCAGGTCGAGATCCTTGGCGTGGTGGAATTCGAGGCCGGCGCAGATGATGCGGGTCAGATCGCCGACATCCTTGGCAACCAGGAAATAGCGCTTCATGAAACGCTCGACGCCCAGCATGCCCAGGCGCTGCGCATAGCCCATGCGCTGGGCCAGTTCGGGCTGCATGTCGAAGCTGAGCTTTTCATCGGCCCGTCCGGTGACGAAATGCAGGTGACAGCGCACCGCCCAGAGGAAATCCTCGGCCCGGGTGAACAGGCGGTATTCGGCGGCTGACAGCACGCCCTTGCCGACCAGCTCATGGCTGGTCTTGACCTGGTAGAAATACTTCCCGATCCAGAACAGCGTATTGAGGTCGCGCAAGCCCCCCTTGCCGTCCTTGATATTGGGCTCGACCACATAACGGGTATTGCCCATCTGCTTGTGGCGCTCATCCCGCTCGGCCATCTTGGCGGCGATGAATTCCGGGCCCGTTTTGGGCATGATCTCGTTTTCAAAGCGATGGGTGAGCTGGTCGTAAAGCGCCTTGTCGCCGGTGAGGAAGCGCGCTTCGAGCGTGGCGGTGCGCACGGTCATGTCGGCGCGGGCCATGCGGATGCACTCATCCACCGAGCGGACCGCGTGGCCCACCTTCTGCCCCAGATCCCAGAGCATATAGAGAATATATTCGGTGACCTGCTCGCCCCAGGGGGTTTGCTTGTAGGGCAGGATGAAGAGCAGATCGATGTCCGAGCCGGGGGCCAGGGTGCCGCGGCCATAGCCGCCGACGGCGGACAGCGCGATGGCCTCGGCGCCGGACGGGTTGTCGACCGGATAGACCCGCGTGGTGGCAAAGCGATGCACGGCGGTGATGATTTCGTCCTGGGCCGCGCACAGGTTCTGGGCACAGCGCGTGCCTTTGTTGTTGGCCAGCAGTTCGGCCTCGGCGCTTTTGCGGGCATCGGCCAGCGTCTGACGGATATGGGCCAGGATTGCCATGCGGGCCGTGGGCGAGCGGGCGGGTTCGTCGCCCAGCAGCGCATCGAACTCGGCCACCAGCGCATCGGCGGTTTTCAGCGCGAACTGTGCCTTTTTGGGTCTGGCCTCAGCTTCGGCTAGCGTCATCACGGAGTTTCTTCAATTGATAGAGCGCATCAATGGCCTGGCGTGGCGTCATCTCGTCGGGGCGGACACCATCGAGCGCTTCGTGAACGGGATCCTTGCCCTTTGGCGCCGGGGGCGGCTGGTGGGCAAAGAGCGGCAAATCGTCTAGCACGCTGGCTTTCTGGCTGGAAGAGGCGGTGCCGGCCGAGCGCTGCTCGAGCACGTCGAGCACCTGTTTGGCGCGGGCAATGACCGGTGCCGGCAGGCCGGCCAGCCGCGCCACCTGGATGCCATAGGAGCGGTCGGCGGCACCGGGCCCCACTTCGTGCAGGAACACCACCTCGCCTTCCCACTCGCGCACCTTCATGGTGACATTGGCGACGCGGGTGAGGGTTTTGGCCAGCGAGGTCAATTCATGGAAATGGGTGGCGAACAGTGCCCGGCAACCGGTGGTCTCATGCAGCGCCTCGACCGCCGCCCAGGCAATGGAGAGCCCGTCGAACGTGGCGGTGCCACGCCCGATCTCGTCGAGCACCACCAGGCTCTTGCGGGTGGCGCGATTGAGAATGGCGGCGGTTTCGACCATTTCGACCATGAAGGTCGAGCGGCCATGGGCAATATCGTCGGATGCCCCCACGCGCGAGAACAGGCGATCCACCACGCCGATATGGGCGCTGTCGGCCGGCACATAGCAACCCATCTGCGCCAGAACGGCGATCAGCGCGTTTTGCCTGAGGAAGGTCGATTTACCACCCATATTGGGGCCCGTGACCAGCCAGAGCGACCCGCCGCCCGTCTCTTCGCTACCAGAGAGATCGGCGTCATTGGCGACAAAGCTCTGGCCTTCCGATTTCACCATCAATTCCACGACCGGATGGCGCCCGCCGGAAATGGCGAAAGCAAGGCTATCGTCGACCATCGGGCGGCAATAGCCCCGTGTGGCAGACACTTCTGCGAGAGCGGCGGTGACGTCGAGTTCGGCCAAGGCATCGGCCAGCCCCTGCAACTGGCTTGTCGTCGCCAGTGTCTCGTCCCGCAGGCGGATGAAGATGGCCTGTTCGATTTCCAGCGCCGCGCCCTGCGCCTGGGCAATCCGGCCTTCGAGATCGGCCAGTTCGGTGGTGGTAAAGCGCATGGCATTGGCCAGCGTCTGGCGATGGATGAAGGTTTCGCGATGCGGGGCTTCGAGCAGTTTCTGGCCGTGCGCGGCGGGCACTTCGACAAAAAAGCCGAGGACGCCATTATGCTTGATCTTGAGGGACCGCACATCGGTCTCGTCCATCAGCCGGGCCTGCAGCGCGGCGACTACGGCGCGGGTCTCGCGGCCCAGCGCGCGCTCCTCGTCAAGCTTTGCGTCATAGCCGGGGCGGACAAAACCACCATCACGGCTGAGGAGCGGCAACTCATCATCCAGCGCCGCCGCCAATTCACTGGCGAGCGCCTGTGGCGCGGCGCCAAGGGTCTGCGCCAGGCTATCCAATATGGTGGGCAGGTCAGGCTGTGCGCGCAGATGCTGCGCCAGTTCCAGCGCCGCACCGACGGCCTTGCCAATGGCGGCCAGATCGCGCGGACCGCCGCGCTCCAGGGCCAGGCGCGAGAGGGCGCGGGCCAGATCGGGCGCGGATTTGAGGTCCTGGCGCAGGCGACCGCGCAACAGCGTGTCATCGACCAGGCGGCTGACCGCGTCGAGCCGTTCGTTGATCGCGTCGGCACGGCGCAATGGCGCGGCCAGGCGGGTTGCCAGAAGCCGCGCACCGGGCGCGGTCACGGTTAGGTCGATGGCCTGACGCAGTGCGCCCTTGGCCTGGCCGCGCTGGGTGATGAGCAATTCGAGACTTGAGCGGGTGGCCGCGTCGATCGCCATGCTGGCCTCGGCCGCATTGGTGAGCGGTGGCCGCAGCGGGGCACTGCGCCCCTTCTGGCTTTCCCCGACATAGCCGACCAATGCTCCGAGCGCTGCCCGGCCGGCCCGGCTGAGGACGCTGGGGTCGAAGGCCTCGGATGGAAAACTGCTGCGCAGGAGCGGCATGGCCGCTTCGCTGTCGGCCAGTTCCGGGGCGATGGTGGAGGCGATGCCGCTCCAGGCCGGCGCGAACAGATGCCTTTCGACCAGCGCGGCCCGGGTCGCATCGGTGAGCAGAAGTTCGGCGGGGGCAATACGGGCCATTTCATCACCGAGCTGGTCGGCGGCCAGATCGGTGACGAAGGTTTCGCCGGTGGAGATATCGGCCCAGGCCAGGGCAAAATCGGTTTCGCCATGCCGCACCATGGCCAGGGCCGCCAGGTAATTGGCGGAGCGCGCATCGAGATGATCGTCTTCGGTCAGCGTGCCGGGGGTGACCAGCCGCACCACATCGCGCCGCACCACCGATTTTGAGCCGCGTTTCTTGGCTTCGGCCGGGTCTTCCATCTGCTCGCAGATGGCCACGCGATGGCCCAGACGGATCAGCTTGTTGAGATAGTCATTGGCGGCGTGAATGGGCACGCCGCACATCTGGATATCCTCGCCCAAATGCTTGCCGCGCTTGGTCAGCACGATGCCCAACGCCGCGCTGGCGATTTCGGCGTCCTCAAAGAACAGCTCGTAGAAATCGCCCATGCGATAGAACAGCAGATAGCCCGGATTGACCGCCTTGATCTCGAAGAATTGCGCCATCATAGGCGTCAGTCCCGCAGGCGCGGGGCCGTGGGCAGCCTCGAAAGGGGATTGGTCCATGGGCGCGGGCAGTCAGGGCTTCAAAATTGATCCCGGACCTTAGGCGGTTCGGGATCAAAATCCAACCGGGCCGAACAAGTTTGCCCCGTTCGTTTTGCCGCGAAAATCAGGGGTCGCGAATGAGCGAAACCGGCTCGACCAGCTTGCGATAGAGATGCCAGGTGGCATGGCCCAGAATGGGCAAGACAACGGCCAGCCCGACAAATAGCGGAATAGAACCCAGGAAGATGGCGGCGCCGACAATGACACCCCAGGCAAAAAGCGGCACGCGATTATACATCACCGCCCGGAACGAGGTTTCGACGGCCACATAGGCCCCCACGTCGCGGTCGAGCAGCAGGGGAAAGGCAATGACCGTGGTGCACAGCACAACCAGGGCAAACAAAGCGCCCAGTCCGGTGCCGACAGCCAGAAGGGTCATGCCGGCCGGCTCGGTCAGGATCTGGGCGAGCAGGGCATCGAGCGTACGTGGCGGCGAGGCCCCGAACAGGGTCTCATAGAGCGCCTGGGCGCTGGTGAGCCAGAGAGTGAACAGCACGAAAAGCATGGCGCCGACGGCCAGTATGGAGCCAAGGGCCGGGGATTTCAGCACGCTCATGGCGTCGCGCCAGCTCGGGTTTTCGCCCATTTCGAGCCGCCGTGACACCTCATAGAGCGGCAGGGCAGCGATGGGGCCGACCAGGGCAAAACCGCCGATCAGCGGATAGAGCAGGGTCCAGGCGTGCCAGCCATTCATCCACACGGTGAGCACGATGCCGATGATCGGATAGATCAGCATCAGCAGCACATAATGGCTGGGCTTGGCCCAGAAATCGGCCGCGCCGCGCCGCAGCACGTCGCCAAGATCGGCCAGTGAGATCTGGTGAATGACCGGCATGTCGAGCTTGTCGCCGACACCGGAAATGACGTGCATTTTGGCCATGGGCATCACTCCTCCACAAAGGAGGCCGCAGCAATTGCGAGGAGCGCATGATGGGCGCGAGACGCAATAGGGTGCGACCGCTATGCCGTCATACTATGCCCCGAACCAAGAGCTGTCGCCCCCGGTTCCGAGAAATGTGATCAGGCCTTGGCCAGGGCCTGGTCGATATCTGCAATGATGTCGTCGACATGCTCGATGCCCACCGAAATCCGCACCAGATCCTCGGACACGCCGGCGCGCTTGAGTTCCTCGGGCGAGAGCTGGCGGTGGGTGGTGGTGGCCGGGTGGCAGGCCAGTGACTTGGCGTCGCCGATATTGACCAGGCGCAGGATCATCTGCAGCGCATCAATGAACCGGGCGCCCGCTTCCTTGCCGCCCTTGATGCCGAAGGAGAGGATGCCCGAACCCGAGCCCTTGGAGATCCGGGTAGCGACCGCGTGGTAGGGGCTGTCGGGCAGGCCGGCATAGTTGACCCATTCCACCTTGGGGTGGTTCTGGAGATGCCGGGCGACCTTGAGCGCGTTTTCGCAATGGCGCTCCATGCGCAGGCCCAGCGTTTCGAGCCCCTGCAGGATCATGAAGGCGTTCATGGGCGAGAGCGCAGCGCCGGTATTGCGCAGCGGCACGACGCGCGCCCGGCCGATATAGGCTGCCGGCCCCAGCGCCTCGGTATAGACCACGCCGTGATAGGAGGGGTCGGGCTCGTTCAGCACCGGGAAGCGCTTGGCATTGGCCTTCCAGTCGAACTTGCCGCTATCGACAATGACGCCGCCGATGGAGGTGCCGTGGCCGCCGATATATTTGGTCAGCGAATGCACCACGATATCGGCGCCGAAATCGAAGGCCCGGGTCAGGTAGGGGGTGGCCACCGTATTGTCGACGATGACAGGCACGCCGTGGCGATGGGCGATCTCGGCGATCTTTTCGATGTCCACGACATTGCCGGCCGGATTGCCGATGGATTCAAGGAAGACCGCCTTGGTGTTCTCGTCGATGGCCTTTTCGAAGCCCTCATAATCGTCGTGGCTGACCAGCCGCGCCTCGATGCCCTGGCGCGGGAAGCTGTGGACGAACAGATTATAGGTGCCGCCATAAAGCTGGGAGATCGAAACGATATTGTCGCCCACTCCGGCAATGGTCTGGATGGCATAAGTGATGGCGGCCATGCCCGAGGCCAGGCCCAGCGCCCCGATGCCGCCTTCCATCTCGGCAATACGTGCTTCGAGCACGGCCGTGGTGGGGTTCATGATGCGCGTATAGATATTGCCCGCGACCTTGAGATCGAACAGGTCCGCGCCGTGCTGGGTGTCATCGAAGGTGTAGGAGGTGGTCTGGTAGATCGGCACGGCTGCCGCCTTGGTGGTGGCTTCCGATTCATACCCATGGTGCAGGGCGATGGATTCAAGTTTCATTGTTGGCTCCCTTTGACTCGCTGGCGCCAAAATTGCTGTTTCCCCCCGAAATGACAAGGCGCAGGAGAGGCAGTTCGTCCTCTCCCGCGCCAAGTCGTTGAAATAGATGTGCCTAGCTTAGCGCGTCAATTTCGTAGCGATCGGAGGGATCGCGCACCGGCCGGTAGGTGAAATAGTCGAAATGGGCCGGGCTGGCGGTGCCGTTGAGATCGTTCGCGGCCACGCCGACAAAGGCGCCGGTGAAGCTGCCATGCGCCTGGTGGCCGCCGCATTCGTCCGACAGGATCGAAGCGTCAAAGACCGGGCCGATGGGCTGCAACTCCTGGCCCTCCAGCGCATAGAAGAATTGCAGCGCCTTGCCGCGAATGGTCAGCGCCAGTTTGACCTTGCCAGTGTTGGGGATCTGCACCGGCTCGGCGGGGAAGGTGAGATTGCCATCGGGCCAGGAAATTTCCGAGCTCATCAGCAGGAGTTCGCGCTGGCCGTCCGAATGGGCGGTGACGGCAAGGTAGAAGAAGTTGTAGCGGCTGTAATAGGCGGTGAGGCCCGCCATGGTGCGCTCGTCGGTGGCGGCAAAATCCACCACGGTCTCGGCATCATAGGAGAAATGCTGCTGGCGGCGGGCCACCAGCGCCTGTTCGAACCACGACCCGATGCTCTCGCGCCCGAACAGGGTCAGCTTGCCGCCTTCCGTCGAAAAGATGCGATCGGTGTCAGGGGTGCGCAGCCACTGGAAGTCAATCGGCAGGCCGTTCTCGAAGGTGGAGTGCTGCTCGGCCCAGTATTTGCCTTCGTCGCGGGTGCCGGGCACCTCGACATGCAGCGAGGGCACCGGGCCGTTCTTGACATGGAGCCAGTCGTCCTCGCCCCAATAGGCTTCCTGGATCGCGGTTTCGCGCCCGAGAACGCAGCGGCGTTCCTGGGTGGTCGGGCGGCCAGCCAGGTGCACCAGATAGGTCTTGCCATCGGGCGTCTCGACCAGGTCGCCATGGCCGGAGCGCTGCAGCGCGGCGAGCGGGGCGTCCTTGGATGTCAGGATATGCTTTTGCGGATGGGTTTCGTAGGGCCCGTCGATATTGCGCGAACGGGCAAAAGTGCAGGCGTGGTCATAGGCCGTGCCGCCCTCGGCGGTCAGCAGATAATACCAGCCGTTTCGCTTATAGATATGCGGGCCTTCGACCAGCTTGAGATCGGTGCCCGTGTAGATGTTCTTGACCGGGCCGACGAGCTTTTCGGCCTTCGGATCGAATTCCTGCAGGGCGATGCCGGCAAATTTCAGCGGCCGCGTGCGGTGGTCCCACATCATGTTGACGAACCACTTGCGGCCATCGTCGTCATGGAACAGCGACGGGTCAAAGCCCGAGGAATTGGTGTAAATCGGGTCGGACCAGGGTCCTTCGATGTTATCGGCCCAGACGATGTAGTTATGCGCGTCCTTGAACGAGCCGTCCTTGCGCTTGACGTCGGTATAGACCAGCCAGAACTTTTCGCCGTCATGGGTGAGGCAGGGCGCCCAGACGCCGCAGCTATCGGGGTCGCCACGCATATCGAGCTGGCTTTTCCGCGTCAGGGGCCGGGTGAGCAGCTCCCAGTTGGCCAGATCCTTGGAGTGATGGATCTGCACGCCGGGGAACCACTCGAAGGTGGAGGTGGCGATGTAGTAATCCTCGCCGACGCGCAGGATCGATGGGTCCGGATTGAAGCCGGGCAGGATGGGGTTGGTTATCTGGGGCATGAATTTTTCCTCCGTTGCGACGAAATGGTCGTGTACTGCGTTGTTAGGGGTTGAGAGGCGGGCAATGGGCTGAAAGACGGCGCGAAACCGCGACCGCATTTGTCCGTTTGCTCGAAAAAACGTCACTATCCGTGAGCCGGTGGGCTTTGCGGACAAAGATGGAAAGAGCGCCGTGGACCTTCACATTCGCGAATTGAGCTACTGGAAAAACGTCAAGTCCAAGATGCGGCTGCAGCCCTTTGTGCATGCCGTTGAATCCAGCGCCGTGCCGATTGCGATCGCGGATCCGTTCGAACCCGATTGCCCGCTGGTCTTCGTCAATGCGGCTTTTCTTGAGCTGACCGGCTATTCGGAAGACGACGTGCTGGGCCGCAATTGCCGCTTTCTGCAGGGCCCCGACACGCGGGAGGAAGACCGGCTGATCCTCAAGAGTGCCGTGGCCAATCGCGAGACGATCAGCCACGAAATCCTGAACTACAAGAAGGATGGCACCGCCTTCTGGAACGAATTGCATATGGCTCCGATGCTCGATGATTCGGGGGAGCTGCTCTACTTCATCGCCACCCAGGTTGATATTACCGAGCGCGTTAACCGGCAGGCAGGCCTGCAGCAGGCCCTTGACGAACGCACCGAAGCGCTGCGCGACCAGGCCCAGCGCACCCACCACATGGCCCAGGAAATGACCCATCGGGTGCGCAACTCTCTGGCCCTGATCCAGGCGATGTTGCGCATGCAATTGTCCAGCATGTCCGATGACACGGCGCGCAATGCACTGGTGGGGGCCTTGAGCCGGATTCAGGCTATTGTCGAAATCCAGCGCGTTATTGAGCATGCCGATCTCAATGCGCGAATTGAGGTCGGGGATATCATCGGTTCGATCTGCCAGAAGCTTGACCATATCAATCGCGCCCATGTTGTCGCGTCGGCAGACAAGATCGAGATCAGCGAGGACCTCGTCACTCCCGTGGCGCTGATTGTTTCCGAATTGGTCACCAATGCGCAAAAGCATGCCTATGGTCCGGACGATGGGGGCATCATTGCCGTCACCGCCCGGCGCCGACGGGAGGGGATCGAGCTGAGCGTTCGCGATGACGGACGCGGCGTTCCCGATGGCTTTGATCCCCATGCCGTGAAAGGTTTCGGCATGAGGATGCTCGTGCAGGAGATCAACCATCTCGGGGCCTCGATCGACGTCGAGCGGCTGGCCCAGGGCACCTGCTTTACCGTCAGCATTCCGCTTGGCACCAGACCTGAAACCGACCCTCTCCCCGGTGTCGGGAAGAGGGCTGATGGCCTGTCAGACTAGACGAAGCGGTTGACCAGGTTTTCGAGATATTCCTGGCGGCCGGAGCGCGGCTGGGGATTGATGCCTTCGGCCAGCACCCAGTCGGAAATTTCGGCGAGCGAGCGTTCGCCGTTGAGCATGGCGGCGGCACCGGGCTGTTCCCAGCCGGCGTAACGCGCGTCGAGCAGCTTGTCGAACTCGCCATCCTCGATCATGGCCACTGCACCCTTGAGGCCGCGGGCCAGCACATCGAGCCCGCCAATGTGGCCGTGCAGCAGGTCTGCCGGGTCGAGCGACTGGCGACGCACTTTTGCGTCAAAGTTGAAGCCGCCCTTGCCCAGACCGCCTTGCTTGAGGATGTAATAAAAGGCCAACGCCATTTCGCCCGGATTGTTGGGGAAGTGGTCGGTGTCCCAGCCGGACTGCAGATCGTTGCGGTTGGCGTCGACCGAGCCGAGCTGGCCCAGTGAGGACGCAACGGCCAGTTCATGCTCGAAGGAGTGACCCGCAAGGAAGGCGTGGCCAACCTCGATATTGCACTTCACGTCTTTTTCCAGGCCGTATTTCTGCAGGAAGCCGAAAACGGTGGCGACGTCATAGTCATATTGGTGCTTGGAGGGCTCCTGCGGCTTGGGTTCGATCAGGATCTGGCCCTTGAAGCCGATCTTCTTGGCATGCTCGATCACGAGGTGGAGGAAGCGGGCCATCTGGTCCTGTTCCTGGCCAATCTTGGTGTTGAGCAGGGTTTCGTAACCTTCGCGGCCGCCCCAGAGGACATAGTTCTCACCGCCCAGCTCATGGGTCAGCTCAAGCACATTCTTCACCTGGCCGGCGGCATAGGCGAAGACTTCCGGATCGGGATTGGTGGCAGCGCCCGCCATGTAGCGGCGGTTGGAGAACAGGTTTGCCGTTCCCCAGAGCAGCTTGGTGCGGCTCTGTTCCATCTTGCGGGCAAAGATCTCACCAATAGCGCGGACATTCTTGTTGCTTTCGGCGAGCGTAGCGCCCTCCGGGGCAATATCGACATCGTGGAAGCAGAAGAAGGGGACATCGAGCAGGTCAAAGAATTCAAAGGCCACGTCGGCCTTGAGCTTGGCGCCTTCCATGCCCTTGTCAAACCAGGGCCGGTCGAAGGTGCGGCCGCCAAAGGGGTCGCCACCCTCCTGGGCGAAGGTATGCCAATAGGCAATGGCGGGGCGGATATGGTCTTCCATCCGCTTGCCGGCGACGATCTCGTCCTTGTTGTAGTGGCGATAAGCCAGCGGATTCTGGGATGTCGGGCCTTCAAACTTGACCTGGCTCAGGCCCTTGAAAAAATCGGTCACGAACTTGCCTCCTCAATGGCGGGATAAAGGGCGCGATAGCGCGCATATTGGTCGGAATAAGCGGCCGACAGGGATGTGTCGGGCGCAATGGTGGACTTGATCGGCGGCATGGTCATGACGTCCATCGGGGCGGCCCCGGTGGCGGCGCAGAGACCCAGCCGGGCCGCGCCCAGCGCGCCGCCGAAATCGCCGTCTTCGGGCAGGGCGATTTCCATGTCGAGATTGGTGGCCAGCATTTTGAGCCAGAGCGCGGACTTGCTGCCCCCGCCGACCGCCAGCAGGCGGTTGATCGAGGTGCCGGCATCGGCCAGCACGCGCTGGCAATCGCGCATGGCAAAGCTGACCCCTTCCATCACGGCCTGGGCCATCTGGGCAGGATCGGTGGATTGGGAAAGGCCGGTGAACGAGCCGCGCGCAGCCGCGTTATTGTGCGGGGTCCGCTCGCCGGAGAGATAGGGCAGGAAGATGGTCTCGCCCGGTCCCTTGAACTGCGCCTCGGCCTCACCCGAGAGTTCGGCCTGTTTCCTGCCGGTGATGCGGGACAGCCAGTTCAGACTATCCGTCGCCGAGAGGATGACGCCCATCTGGTGCCAGGTATCGGGGATGGCATGGCAGAAGGCGTGCACGGCCCCTTCGGTATTGGGGCTGAAGGTCTCGTTGGAGACAAACAGCACGCCCGAGGTGCCCAGCGACACGAAACCCTCGCCGGGCCGGACCGCGCCAATGCCGCATGCCGCTGCCGCATTATCGCCAGCGCCACCGGCCACCACGACAGTACCCGACATGCCCCAGCGCGCCATCAGATCGGGCTTCAACTGTGCCGAGACGGCAGAGCCTTCGACCAGAGACGGCATGTGCTCGCGGCCAAGGCCAGTGACGCCCAGCAGATCGTCGGACCAGTCGCGTTTTGCAACATCCAGCCAGAGCGTGCCGGCGGCGTCGGACATCTCCTCGACATGTTCGCCGGTCAACAGGAGGCGCACATAGGCTTTGGGCAGCAGCACCTTCTGGATGCGAGCATAGATTTCGGGCTCGTGCTTGCGGACCCAGGCGATTTTGGGGGCGGTGAAGCCGGGCATGGCGATATTGCCGGCCAGATCCCGCAAATTGGGCAAAGCCGCTTCCATCTCGGCGCATTCGGCAGCCGACCGCCCGTCATTCCAGAGAATACAGGGGCGCAGCACCGCGTCATTCTCGCCCAGAAGCGTCGCGCCGTGCATGTGGCCGGACAGGCCAATGCCCTTGACCGCGGCCAGCGCCGCGCCATGGCTCTGCTTGAGGTTGTCGATGGCGCCCATAGTGGCAGCCCACCAATCGGCGGGGTTCTGCTCGGACCAGCCGGGCTGGGGCCGCACCGGCTCGACAGCGGGCGCCGAGGCATCGCCCAGCGCCTTGCCATTCTCGTCGATCAGGAGCGCCTTGACCCCCGATGTGCCGATATCAATGCCGAGAAATGTCATGAGGCACGTACCTCATGCACGATTGCAGAAATCATTCGAACGTCCTCCCGCCCGTTTCGGGCCACGCCGATTTGGTGATTGGCGCCGTGTTTAGCGCAGATTGTCGCGCAGGAAAATCCCAATTTCAATGGGCTGCCGACCGTCCCTATGCAAATCGCTCCAGTGGAGCGATTTGAGGGAGGAAGGCCATGAGAGCTCAGCTCGAATGGCTCGGGTGCCGCCGCCCACCTCCAAGGGTCCTACTATCACCGCAAATTGTCCCGCAAGAAAATGCCGATCTCGATTGGATCAGTTACCGCAACGCGACTGGCATCCAGCGCCAGCGCGCGGGCGGCAGCTATGGCCTCGCGGATTTCGCCATCCGGATTTTGGTCGAGCACCACATCGATGGCGCCGCTTTGGAGCCCGGCCCGGGTGGGCGCGGTCAGCTCATGGGCGATCACGCGCAGATTGCCGCTGCGCCCCGACGCCTCAAGGGCCGATACCAATCCCGCATTGCCGGCGCCCAGATTATAAAGGCCACCGAGATCGGCATGCTCGGCCAAAAGGGCCGTAATGATCTCTGCGGTCTCGGTGCGTTCGTCATGGCCTTCGAGCGGGCCGATGATCTCAAGCGCGGGAAATTCTGCGGCCAGGGCCGCCCGAAAGCCATCGAGCCGCTCGGCATGGTCGCGCAAATGCAGCGAGCCGGCCACCACGGCCACCTTGCCGCCCTGGGGCAGAAACCGGCCCATCAGGGAGGCGGCGGTGCGGCCGGCCGCAGCATTGTCGATGCCGATGAAATTGCGGCGTGCCGAGGCGGGCAGGTCCGACACCAGGGTCATCACCGCAATGCCGCGACGCTGCGCAGCGTCGATAGCAGCGAGCACTTCGGGCTCATCGCTTGAAACAATCACTGCACAATCGCACTCGCGCGGCGCGAGCTGGTTGAGACTTTCGGCCAGCGCGGCAGCGTCAAGCGCCCGGACCCGGCGCAGATCGAGATGAATACGGTCGGCCAGCGCCAGGGGCGAGCGCCGATGCACCGCTTCGGCCAGACTATCCATGAACTCATTGGACCCATCAGGAATGAAGAACACCACGCTGAGGTCGCGGGCCCGAGCCATCAGGGACGCATTGAGATCGCGGGCAAAGCCCAGTTCGGCAATGGCCTGCTCGACCTTTTCGGCCGTGGCGGCCCGCACGCCGGGCCGGCCATTGAGCACCCGGTCGACCGTGGCCAATGAGACCCCTGCGGCCCGGGCCACATCATGCACCGTTGCCCGTCGCCTGATCGTCTCTTCGCTCAAATCCGCTCCCCCACGAACAGGGCGCAAATGGCGTTCCGCCATGCGCTTTGATGCCAGCACACTTCCCCACGCCTTGCGCAAAGGTCAAGTGCAGCGTTGCAGCAGGGGGGCGAATAGCGCTACAGCTCCGCGCCGAAGAGATGGGAAGGGGGCCACCGCCATGGCAGTCGCAGTTTCAGGTTTCGGTGAGCACAACGGGCAGCGGGTGGATCAATTCCGCCTGACCAGCGACACTGGCGTCAGTGTCGACATTATCGGCTATGGCGTGGTGGTGCGCGACTGGCGCGTCCCGGTGGCCGGGGGTGAACGCTCGGTGGTACTGGGGTTTGACCAGTTCGACGCCTATCCCGCCCATAGCCCGCATTTCGGGTCGCTGGCCGGCCGCGTTGCCAATCGCATCAAGAGTGCCAGCTTCGAGCTCGATGGCGTGACCTATCAATTGCCGCCCAATGCGGGCGAGCTGCAATTGCATGGTGGCGATGAGGGGCTGGGACGGCAGGTCTGGCAGGGCCAGATCGACAGTGCCAACAATGCGGTGCGCTTCACCCATTTTTCGCCCGACGGCGCCATGGGTTATCCCGGCAATGTCAATTTTGCCGCCACCTATACCCTCAATGGCAATCGCCTGCGGCTCGAATTGAGCGCGACAACCGACCGGGCCACCCCGATCAGCCTGGTGCAGCATCAATATTTCAATCTGGGCACCACCGATGACGTGCTCGACCACACCATCCAGGTCAATTCCTCGGCCTATACCGAGCTGGGTGACGACCTGGCGCCGACCGGGGCCATTCTGCCCTCCAAAGGCACTGTCTATGATCTGCGCCAGCCGCGGACCATGCGCGACGCCAATGGGGCGCCGATTGATTATGATATCGGCATGGTGCTCGATACCGGCCGCAAGCTTGCCGATCCGATTGCCAGCGTTGTCTCGCCCGACAAGGCGCTGACGCTCAAGCTCTGGAGCGACCGGCCGGGGGTGCAGGTCTATAACGGGGTGTGGACCGAGGTGCCGGTGCCGGGCCTGGGTGGCAAGCGCTATGGCAAACATTCGGGCTTCTGCCTGGAAGACCAAGCCTTTGCCGATGCGGTGCACAATCCGCACTTCCCCAATGTCATCTATTCGCCCGACCGGCCCTATAGCCATTGGTGCGAATTCGAGATCGCCTGACGCCATATCCTTGGTGATGCTGACGCGGTCTGTCAGCCCAAATGCCCATGGTCCTGCCGATGACGCTGGCAGGAGGCCGCGATGGAGGGACGCCTATGGACAAGACCGAGCGGCTGTTTTCGATCATGGACGCGCTGCGGCGGCATCGGCGGCCGATTACGGCTGCGGCACTGGCCGAAGAGCAGAATGTGTCAGTGCGCACGCTTTATCGCGATATCCAGACCCTTATCGGGCTGGGCGCGCCGATCGATGGCGAAGCGGGGGTGGGCTATATGCTGAAACCCGGCTTCTTCCTGCCGCCGCTGATGTTTTCGCCAGAAGAGCTCGAAGCCCTGGTGCTGGGTGCGCGCTGGGTGGAAACCCAGCCCGATGATGGGTTGAGCGCGGCGGCGCGCAACGCGCTGGCCAAGATCGCCACGGCTTCGCCCGAGGATCTGCGCGACCGGATCAGCGATACCGCGCTCTGGCCGGTGGCGTTGTGGGGGCAGCGCAAGCCCATTCCGGTGCTGGGCGATATCCGTCTTGCCATGCGCCAGGAAAAGGCCGTCACCATCGACTATGAAGACGAGCAGGGGCGCCCTACCAGCCGCACCATCTGGCCGGTTGGCCTGGCCTTTTACGAGGGCAAGCAGACGATCGCCGCCTGGTGCCTGTTGCGCCAGGATTTCCGGAATTTCCGCACCGACCGGATTGTCTGCCTGACCATAACCGAAGAGCGCTATGGCAAGCGCCGCGCCGTTCTGGAGCGCGAGTGGCGCCAGAGCTGGGACCAGGACCGGCGCACTCACGAGCGCGAAGGCTAGGCCCAAACCCTAGCTCATGCGCGCGTAAAGGCTTTCGGGGCGGATATTGTCGTCCAGGCGGAAGCGGTGATCGGCCGGGGGATGCGCCCTTTGCCCGCATTCGAGGCGCGGGCAGATGCGGCAACCCACCCCGATCGGCACGGTCTGCAGGTCCGAGGTCAGGTCCATGCCGTCCGAATAGATCATTTCCCTGGCGTGATGAATGGCGCAGCCCAGCCCGATCGAGAGATAGCGGCGGGGCGCGTTGTAGCGGTAGTCGCCCTTGGTGATGGTGCGGGCAATGCAGAAATAGCGCTGGCCATCGGGCATCTGGCTCAATTGCACATTGATGCGCTCGGGCGCCAGAAAGGCCGCATAGACATTCCAGCGCGGGCAGGCGCCCGAATGGCGCGGAATGTGAATGCCCGAAAGCGAAAAGCGCTTTGAAATATTGCCGGCAATATCAGTGCGCACGAGATGGAGCGGAATGCCCGAAGCACCCTTGCGCTGCAGCGTGGTCATACGGTGGCAGACCTGCTCGAAAGAAGCGCCAAAGCGCCGGCCGAGCCGGTCGATATCGTAGCGATAGTCGCGGCAGGCCTTGAGAAAGGGCGCATAGGGCATGATCAGCGCTGCGGCGAAATAGGCGGAGAGCACATTGCGCGCCAGCAGGGGCGCATCGCCTTCGGGCAAATCGGACTGGGCAATGATCTCGCCGATCTCGGGCTCCGCCGCCACCTGGCCCAGATGTTGGGCGAGCAGGAAATTGGCGGTTTCGGGCGGCAGCAGGTCCGAGACCAGCAGATGGCGACGGGCCGGATCGAGCTGGCGGGCAATGCCGTGGGGCAGGGAGGCCAACCGCACCTCGAGCCCGAAGACGTTGAATAGATAGGCGCGGATGGCCGCATCGAAACTGTCGCCGGCATTGTCGATATCGGCGCGGACGCGTTCGGCAGCGTCTTCAAGGGCCGGGAAATGGTTGGCGTTGACCTGCAGGAAATCCGAGATGGCGTCGGTGGCGAGGTGGAAGGGCTCAGCCTCGCCCTCGTTGCGCGACACCGGCGTGCCGGCCGTTGCCAGCCGGTAGCGGTCATAGAGCTTGAGCACGGCCCGGGCCGCCGCCGGATTGGCCTGGGCCAGATCCCGTATTTCGAGATTGGTCACATCGCTATCGGCAAAGATGTCGTCGCCAAAGGCCTCCATCAGATCGCCGACCAAGCGCCCCTCATCGCCATCGACCAGCTCGCCCGGCTCGACACCGAAATAGCCGGCAATGGAAAAGAGCAGCGGTACGGTGAGCTTGCGCCGATTGTGCTCGATCAGGTTGAGATAGCTCGAGGATATGCCCAGCGCCTGGGCCAGATCGGCCTGATTGAGATGACGCTGCCGCCGCAGCCGCTTGATGCGGCCGCCGACCTGGCTTTCGGCTGTTTCAACCATGTTCTCCTCCGCCGGGTCTTTACAGACTTTACAAATCTGCACCCGGAAATTGACCAGCGATTTACAGGTTTACTGGCGCTTCTGCGGTTATTTCTTGCATGTCTGCGGCATTTGTCAAATCTTTACAGACATAGAGCGAGGAGAATTCGAGATGACCCCAATCACCGAGCAACGCGACGAATACATCACCATCATCGCCCCCACCGCCAATGAGGCCATGGCCCAGTTCAAGGCGCGCGGCCTGGCCGCGCAGGGCTTTTCCATTGCCGGTCGCATTGGCCGGCACCAGTTCACCCTGGTGGGTGGCGAGGATGCCCAGGAGCTGTTTTCCGGCGCCGGCATGATTGCGGCCACGTTCTGCCGGCGCGCCGCGGTTTAGCGTCCTTATCCTCCCCTCAAGGGGGAGGGGGAGAAGGCCGCACCGCCGTCGCGCATGGCGCTCATGGCCTTCTCGCCTGCGGCCCCGCCTCTCGAGCACAGCTCTCGAGGCCTTCTCGCCTAAATTCGCTCCACCGGAGCGAATTTGCGGCAAGCCGCCGGCTCGAAGTTTCACGTGAATCCATACTGCCTTCCGCCCGTGCGGCGGAACGGCCCCGTCATGTCAACATTTTGAGGAGAGACGACATGCTCGACAAACCATCCCATCCCGAACAGTTCCCGACGCCGGACTATGCGCCGGAGCGCTGGGACACTATTGCCCGCAACTACACACCCGCCGATGTGGCGCGCCTGGCCGGATCGCTGCCGATCCGCCATTCGCTGGCCGAGAACGGGGCGAAAAAGCTTTGGCAATTGCTGCATAGCGAGGATTTCGTGCCCACTTTAGGGACCTTTACCGGCAATCAGGCGGTGCAGCAGGTCAAGGCGGGGCTGAAGGCGATCTATCTTTCCGGCTGGCAGGTGGCCGCCGACGCAAATTCCTCGGGCAATATGTATCCCGACCAATCGCTTTATCCGGTCGACAGCGTGCCCGCGGTGGTCAAGCGGATCAACAAGGCGCTGCAGCGGGCCGACCAGATCCAGACCATGGAAAAGGCCGACGGCGTGGCCACGACGGATCACGATTTCTTCGTGCCGATCATCGCCGATGCAGAGGCCGGTTTTGGCGGGGCGCTCAATGTGTTCGAATTGATGAAGGCCATGATCGAGGCCGGCGCGGCCGCCGTGCATTTCGAGGACCAGCTCGCAAGCGAAAAGAAATGCGGGCATCTGGGCGGCAAGGTGCTGGTGCCAACCAGCCAGTTCGTGCGCACGCTCAATGCGGCGCGGCTGGCCGCCGACGTCATGGGGGTACCGACCCTGATCATGGCCCGCACCGATGCGGAAGCGGCGCGGCTGATCACCTCGGATATCGATGACTACGACAAGCCGTTCGTCACCGGCGAACGCACCGCCGAGGGCTTTTACCGGCTCAAGGGCGGGCTGGAATGCGCCATCGCCCGGGGCCTGGCCTATGCGCCTTATGCGGACCTGATCTGGTGCGAAACCTCCAAGCCGGATCTGGGCGAAGCGCGCAAGTTTGCCGAGGCCATCCGCAAGGAATTTCCCGACCAGATGCTGGCCTATAATTGCTCGCCCAGCTTTAACTGGGCCAAGCATATGGGCGAGGCGGAAATGGCGGCATTCCAGCGCGAAATCGCCGCCATGGGCTACAAATACCAGTTCATCACCCTGGCCGGCTTCCACAATCTGAGCCTTAGCACCTTCGAATTGGCGCGCAGCTACAAGCAGGACGGCATGGCCGGCTATTCGCGGCTGCAACAGGCCGAGTTCGCCGCAGAAGCGCATGGCTTTTCGGCGGTCCGGCACCAGCGCGAAGTGGGCACCAGCTATTTCGACGCGGTTTCCCTGGCTGTGACCCAGGGCCAGAGCGCCACCACGGCCATGGCTGAATCCACCGAGACGGCGCAATTTCATTAGGGCGCCTGCGGTCGAAGAAAGTGCTGCTTTTTGGTGCACAGGCGCGAAAAACCAAAGCTCAGAGCAGATCGGCAGTTCAGCTCGTCGGTGCACTGCTCTTGCATCGGCTATGACAAGCGGCGGGGCCAGGTGCCTCGCCGTCAATGATTCACGTGGAACACTTATCCACAGCCTTATCCACCGGTGCCGAACGCCGCCGACGCCCAGCCGGTCAGCTCGCTCGCATCGATTAGGCCCGCAACAAATCCGCCCAGCCAGAGCAGATGCACGGCCAGAATGAGCCCCGCGGCCGCAGCATAATCCCGCTTCCGGGTCTTGTGGCGAAATGCGGCCTGACCCAAGAGGCCCCCGGCTACGCCAAGGCAGAGGTCGATGCCCAATAGCGTCACTTCACTCGTGCGCCACTGGCCGGTCTCGGCATATTTCTTGTCCATCCAATAGGCGTTGAAAGAGACCAGCCCCATGGCGGCATAACCGGTCGCCAGCTCCCAAGGCACCCGACCAAACGCGAGACCTGTGAGCAACAGGATCACCACCAGGGCAGCTCCGGCCAGCCGCCAATCGAACCGGGCGGACGATGGGGTCATGCCACGCCGGTGCGCTTCTGGCGTGGCCGCCGGATTGGCGCCGAGTATGCTGACAGTGCGGGCCTGCAGGCGGCCATCGGCACCACGTCCAGGCACAAAATTGACCCGGTCGCCAATGCGCGGCCGCGTGGCGATCCGCCCAATGGCTGAAATGTGCACGAAGTGTCGCTGACCATCCCCCGCTTCGATGAAGCCGAAGCCCCGTTCGTCATTCCACTGCACCAGCCTGCCACTTTGCGCCATGCTGCCTCTCCGTCCTCTTCAGCGAAGCTATCCGGCGCGCGATTAACAAATTTCGTCACACAGACGGTGAATTGCGCACATCGGAAAGGGGCAGGTCTCAGAAGATAGACTGCCTAAGCGGCAGCTTGATCGGAGCCGGATAGCCAGTTTTCAGTTCGTCCCAGAAGCGGTCACGCAGCACTTCGGGAAAGACATGGCCCTGGGGCAACGCCTCGCGCGTGAACCAACCCGCTTCGCTGATGGATTCGCCCTCGGCAGGATTAGCCGAAACATCGATCTCGCCCGAGACATAGTCGGCGAGAAACCAGAATTTGACGATGCGGCCCCAATCATCGACCAGCTCGTCGATATAGGCCATGGCGCGTGCCTTGACGCGAATGCCGGCCTCTTCAAAGGCCTCGCGCTCGGCCGCTTCGTGCAGCTCCTCGGCCCCTTCGGCGCCGCCACCCGGGCCGGCCCAGAAATCATGTTCGCCGGGCCGAAAATGGCGCACCAGCAGGATGCGATCATCGCGCAGTGCCAGCACGCCGGCGGAAATGCGGTGTTTCATATTGTCCTCGCGCGCTCAGCCGACCCCAAAGCTCAGCCGGTAACTCAGCGCTTCCGCAATATGGGGCCGGGCGACCTTATCCGAGCCCGCCAGATCGGCAAGGGTGCGCGCCACCTTGAGCACGCGATGATAGGCGCGGGCCGAAAGATTGAACCGCTCGGCGGCCTGGAGCAGCAGGGACTGGCTTTCGCGATCGGGCTCGACCAGTTTTTCGATGAGGGCGGCCGGGGCCGATGCATTGGTGAGGATATGGCCATGACCCGCATCGGCAAAGCGCTGGTGTTGCCGCTCCCGCGCGGCGGCCACCCGTTTGGCGACATCGGCCGAGTTTTCCGAAACCCCACCTGATCCGATCATGTCGACAGCGCTCACCGCCGGCACATCGATGCGGATGTCGATGCGGTCCAAAAAAGGACCGGAGACCCGTGCCTGATAGTCGCCCGCACAGGCGGCGCCGCGTTTGCAGCTATGGCCCGGCGTGCCGGCCATGCCGCATTTGCAGGGATTCATCGCGGCAATGAGCTGGAAGCGCGAGGGATAGGCGACCCGCGCATTGGCCCGGGCAATCACCGTCTCGCCGCTTTCGAGCGGCTGGCGCAGGCTGTCGAGCACATTGGGCGCAAATTCGGGCAGTTCGTCGAGGAACAGCACGCCATTATGCGCCAGGCTCGCTTCGCCCGGCCGCACTTTCAGGCCCCCGCCGACCAAGGCGGCCATGGAGGCGGAGTGGTGGGGCGCGCGAAACGGCCGCCGGTCCGAGAGGGCGCCACCAGCCAGTTCCCCGGCGATGGACTGGATCATCGAAATATCGAGCAGTTCGCGGGCCGACAGAGGCGGCAGAATGGAGGGCAGGCGCGCCGCCAGCATGGATTTTCCCGCGCCGGGCGGCCCGACCATGAGCATATTGTGCCCGCCAGCCGCGGCCACTTCGAGCGCGCGCCGCGCCACGGCCTGCCCCCGCACATCGACAAGATCGGGCAGGTCGCCGGGCGCCACCAATTGGCGGGCGGGCTGGGGGCGCGACTGCAATTGATGGCCGGTCAAATGATTGGCCAGCGCAATCAGATTGCCCACGGCAATGATATCGACGTCCTCCCCGGCCCAGGCGGCCTCGGAGCCGGAGGCCTGCGGGCAAATAATGCCCATGCCCTTGGCGCTGGCGGCCATGGCAGCGGGCAGCACACCCCCGACATGGGCGAGACGCCCGTCGAGCCCCAATTCGCCCAGCGCCATATAGCCCTCGAGCGCGTCCTGCGGAATGGCGCCCAGTGCGCCCATCAGGGCCAGCGCAATGGGCAGGTCATAATGGCTGCCCTCCTTGGGCAGATCGGCGGGCGCCAGATTGATGGTGATGCGCTTGGGCGGCAGGCCAAGCCCGGACGCGGTGAGGGCCGCGCGGACCCGCTCGCCGCTTTCGCGCACCGCCTTGTCGGGCAGGCCAACCAGCACCAGCGCGGAAAGGCCGGGCGCGATATGGGCCTGCACATCGACCGGAACGGCCTCAATGCCCTGAAACGCTACAGTCGTTACGCGGGTAACCATCGGCCCTTGCCCCCAATTGCCGGACCTGACGCTAGCAGATCGTTAACCACCCAGCAAGAACGAAGAGCGAACGGAAGATGGCCTGTTAACCATGCGCGCTGCCACACTGGTTACCCTAAAGCTCCATTAACCGGCCCATGTTGAATCAAGGTGGAATTGTCCTTGTTGCGTTTGGGTGTTTTCCAGAATGATGCTGTCCCGCTCTGCCTCCGCCGCGTTGCGCGGCGCCGTGATGAGCCTTGCCGTGGTGGCACTGGCCGCCTGTGGCAGCATGGGTGGTCTTTACAGCGCCATCCCCGGCGACAACCGGCCCCATTCGGGCGTCGACCGGGCCCGTTCCATGCCGATCCATGGGATCGATGTGGCGCGCTATCAGGAAAATGTAGACTTTGCCCGGGCGCGGTCGGCCGGCACGCATTTCGTGTTCATGAAGGCGACTGAGGGCAAGGACTATATCGACCCCAATTTCCGCACCAACTGGAACCGGGCGCGCGATGCCGGCATGCCGCGCGGCGCCTATCACTTCATGACATGGTGTTCGCTGGCGTCCGAACAGGCAGCCTGGTTCACCCAGAACGTGCCGTTCGATCCCAGCGCCCTGCCACCGGTGCTGGACCTGGAATGGAACAATCATTCGAGCTGCAAGGTCAAACCGAACAAGGCTGATGCGCTCGAAAAGATCCGGCTGATGCTCGACGTCATGGAGCGCCATACCGGCAAGCTGCCGATCATCTATACCGACATGAATTTCCATCGCGACATTCTGGCGGGCGAGTATTTCCCCAATGCCTTCTGGCTGCGCTCGACCGCCGCCGAGCCGCATGAGCGCTATGCCAACCGCCCCTGGACCTTCTGGCAATATACCCAGACCGGCGTTGTGCCGGGCGTGCGCGGCGAAGTCGACCGAAACGTGTTCTACGGCTCGACCGAGGACTGGTTGATGTTCCTCCATACCGGATGCGATCCGCGCGCCATTTCCGCGCTGCAGGCAACCGGCCGCTGCCTGCCCGCCAAATAGGGCGCTATTTGGCGCTACCCAATCTGTGCATCGCCGCATAAGCTTGCGCGGCGAGTTGGGCATGGAGGGCAGGGCCGATGGGCTTTCTCAACGATTTGGGGCTGGACGGTTTCAGCGTCACGCTGATCGGGCTGGGCATATTGCTGGTGCTGGTGCTGTTTGCCGGCGCAAAGACCGTGCCGCAGGGCTATAATTTCACCATTGAGCGGTTCGGCAAATATACCCGCACGCTCAAGGCCGGCCTCAATCTGATCGTGCCGTTCATTGATGTGATCGGCAAGAAGATCAACGTCATGGAGCAGGTGCTGGACGTCCCGCACCAAGAGGTCATCACGCGCGACAATGCGACGGTGACCGCCAATGGTGTGACCTTCTACCAGATCCTGGATGCCGCCTCGGCCGCCTATGAGGTGACCAATCTCGAACACGCCATTCTCAACCTCACCATGACCAATATCCGCTCGGTCATGGGCTCGATGGACCTCGACGAATTGCTCAGTCACCGCGACGAGATCAATGATCGGGTGTTGCGCGTGGTCGATACCGCCGTGTCGCCTTGGGGCGTCAAGATTACCCGCATCGAGATCAAAGATATCGACCCGCCCAAGGACCTAGTCGAATCCATGGGCCGGCAGATGAAGGCCGAGCGCGAGAAACGCGCCACGATTCTGGAAGCCGAAGGTCGGCGACAGGCCGCCATCCTCAAGGCGGAGGGCGAAAAACAGGCCCAGGTGCTGGAAGCCGAGGGCCGCCGCGAAGCTGCATTCCGCGATGCCGAAGCCCGCGAGCGCGCCGCGGAGGCCGAAGCCAAGGCTACCCAATTGGTGTCCGAAGCCATAGCGGCGGGCAATGTGCAGGCGATCAACTATTTCGTGGCCAATAATTACATCAAGGCGCTGGAAAAGGTGGCCACTTCGCCCAACCAGAAGCTACTGATGCTGCCTGTCGAGGCTTCGAGCGTGATCGGGGCTATTGGCGGCATTGCCGAGATTGCCCGGGAAGCTTTCGGCGCGGAAAAGCCGGTGCAGCCGCGCCCGGCGAGCCGGCCGCCCGCCAGCGCGCCGCCCAGCGCCACGCCGCCGGCGCAGGGCTGACGGGGCCGGGCCATGCAGATTGTTTCATTCCTGGTCGAGAACGGACCCTGGAGCTGGATCGTGGCCGGGCTGGTGCTGTTGGCCCTTGAGCTGGTGCTGCCGGGCGGCTTCCTGCTCTGGATGGGCATTGCCGGCATTCTGACCGGCATCATAACCCTGTTCCAGCCGCTGGCCTGGCCCCTGCAATGGCTGATTTTCGGCGTGCTTTCGCTGGTTTCCATCTATGCCTGGGTGCGGTTGACCAAAAATCGCGCCACCCAGACCGACCGGCCATTGCTCAACCAGCGCACCGAGCATTTCATGGGCCGGGAGGTGGTGCTGGACCAGCCCATTGTCGACGGCTTCGGGCGGCTGACCATGGGCGATACCAAATGGCGGGTCAGCGGCCCCGACCTGCCCGCCGGACAGCGCGTGCGCATCATTGGCGCCGAGGGCGCGGTGCTGCAGGTCGAGCCGGTCTAGGCACTCTCCCGCAAGGTTTCATTAACCACAAAATGTAAAGATCGGGGCCCGGCCCCATGGGCCTGTTCCGGCTTGCCCATGCCTGCCGGCTTGATCTGCGGAGCGGGACTTGGCCCGGTACGACCTGACAGCCTTGCGCATTTTGCTGGCCAGCACAGTTCTGGCCGGTCCGGCGCTGGGCGACCCGCTGATCATTGATGAAACCAGCCTGCGCGAAGACCGGCTGGCGCCAGGCCTCTATCCGGCCGCACCGGTGCCCGAGGAATTTGCCGTGCCCAGCGAACCGGGCCATCCACCGCTCGAAATCGACTGGTCGGTCGGCCTCAAGGGCAGTTACAGCAGCAGCACGAGCGGCGAGCGCCTCATCACAACGCTCAATCCGGCCGTCTCGGCAATCCATCAGGGCGTGCGCACCGATCTGGTGCTGGAGGGCGATGCCGAGCTGGCCCGCGACACCGACGGCACGCTGGGCGTCACCGGGCTCGATCTTGATTTTTCCGCCACCACCCGGCTTGATCGCGACACCACGGCCAACGGCGGGGCCAGCCTGAGCCTGTCGCGCGATCTGCCGTCGGCCCCAGGGCTGGATCCGGTCATCATCGCGCCGCCCCTCAGCGTCACCGGCCGTCTCGATGGCGGTATCGACCGGCAATTCGGCAAGTTCAATCTGGGGGTTGATGGCGCCATCGCACGCACCGTTTATGGACCAACAACGCGCAGCGATACCGGGGTAACCGACAATTCGAGCCAGAATGTCTGGGAGGGCGATGCGACCTTGCGTCTTGGCCTGCAGGCCACCCCTATCATCGAGGTGTTCGCCGAAGCCGGGCTGGGCCGCGACTGGTATGATGGCACCGGGGCAGGCGGGATCAAGGCCGATGCCACCAGCCGCACCCTGCGCGCAGGGCTTGCCGGACAGTGGAACGGTCTCGTCTCGGCCAGCGCATCGGTGGGTATCGGCCAGCACGATTTTGACAATGACAGCCTCAATGACATCACCACGCGGCTTTATGACGCCAGTATCACCTATTCGCCCGACCCCACGCTGAACCTGACGGCCGCACTGGCCACCACGGTGGACCCCACCGGGACGGACAGCACGGGCACGGCAAGGGTCGCCCATACCGCCACGGCGAGCCTCGACTATACCGTCAATTCCTGGTTGCGCCTGCGTGCATCAGCCGACTGGGCCCGATCCTGGCTCGAAGGCAGCACGGAAACCGAACAGCGTCATGGCGCCGGCATTGGTGCCGACTACAAGGTCAATGCCCATACCGCCGTGTCTGCTGATTATGGCTATGCCCATCGGGACAACAGCGCCAGCGGGGTGCTCGAGAGCCACACCGTCAGCCTTGGCGTGACGGTGCGGCGCTGACCGAAACGGCTAGAGCTGGTCTTCCAGATCGAGCTTGCGCAATTCCTCGACAAAGCCGGGACGGATATCGGGGCGGTCCAGGGCAAAGACCACATTGGCGGTCAGAAAGCCCAGCTTGGAGCCACAATCAAACACCTTGCCCTCATACTTCACCCCGGTGAAGCGCTGCCGGCCCATCAGGGTCTGCATGGCGTCGGTGAGCTGGATTTCGCCGCCAGCGCCGCGGGTCTGCTCGGCCAGCAGGTCAAAGATTTCGGGCTGCAGGATGTAGCGGCCGGAGATGAACAGGTTTGACGGCGCTTCGTCGCGCTTGGGCTTTTCCACCATGCCATTGATGGCAAAGCCCTCGTCCGGGCCATCACCGCGCACCACCACGCCATAGGACGAAACGTCCTCCCAGGCGCATTCCTCCACGCCGATGATATTACCGGCGCGTTCCTCGTAGGCGTCCATCATCTGCTTGAGAACACCCGGCTTGGCCTTGAAGATCATGTCGGGCAGCAGCAGGGCAAAGGGTTGATCGCCGACAATGTCGCGGGCGCACCAGACGGCATGGCCCAGGCCAAGCGGCTCCTGCTGGCGGGTAAAGCTGGTGCGGCCCGCCGAGGGCAGGTCCTGCTGCAGATCCTGGAGCGCCTCGGTCTTGCCGCGGCTTTCCAGCGTCGCCTCGAGTTCGAACTGACGGTCGAAATGGTCCTCGATAACACCCTTGTTGCGGCCGGTGACGAAGACGAAGTGCTCGATGCCGGCTTCGCGGGCCTCGTCCACCGCATATTGAATCAGCGGCCGGTCCACGACCGTCAGCATTTCCTTGGGCATGGCCTTGGTGGCAGGCAGGAAGCGGGTTCCCAGACCTGCTACGGGAAAGACGGCTGTACGGACACGTTTGGACACGCGATGCTCTCCTGAGTGGCATTCGAAGGGTAGGCGGCGTAAAGCTAAATCAACATCTGCCACATTATGTTGCAACCAAATAGCGTTGTGATGCCGGGAGTTAGCGATAAATGACAGTATTGGTTACCGGGGGCGCCGGCTATATCGGAAGCCATATGGTGCTCAATCTGGCCGATGCGGGCGAAAAAATCGTCGTGCTGGACAATCTGGTCACCGGCTTTGACTGGGCGATCGACGGGCGCGCGATTTTTGAAACCGGCCATGCCGGGGACACCGAACATGTGCTGGGATTGATCGAAAAGCACGCCATTACCGAGATCATTCATTTCGCCGGGTCGATCGTGGTGCCCGAATCGGTGGTCAACCCGCTGAAATATTACGGCAACAACACTGCCACCTCGCGCAATCTGATCGAGGCGGCCGTCAAGGGCGGGGTGAAGCACTTCATTTTCTCGTCCACCGCCGCTGTTTACGGCATGACCGGGCTGGACCCGGTGGTGGAAGAGACCCCTCTGCAACCGATGTCGCCCTATGGCCGGTCCAAGCTGATGACCGAATGGATGCTGGCCGATGTGGCGGCGGCCCATGACATCACCTATGGCGTGTTGCGCTATTTCAACGTGGCCGGCGCCGACCCGCAGAAACGTTCGGGCCAGTCCACGCCCGAGGCCACCCACCTGATCAAGGTCGCCAGCCAAGTGGCGCTCGGCCAGCGCGAGAAGATGGACATTTTCGGCACCGATTATGAAACGCCCGATGGCACCTGTGTGCGCGACTATATCCACGTCACCGATCTGATTGCCGCCCATGCGCTGCTGCTCAAGCATCTGCGCGGCGGGGGCGAGAGCACCACGCTCAACTGCGCCTATGGCAGGGGCTATTCGGTGCGCGAAGTGGTGGACACGGTGCGCAAGGTCTCCGGGGTCGATCTGCGCGCCGATGAAGGCCCGCGCCGCGCCGGTGACCCGGCCTCGATCACCGCCACCGGCGAAAAGGTGCGGCAGATGCTGGGCTGGGTGCCTCAGCATGATGACCTTGAGGAAATCGTCGATACCGCCTTCAATTGGGAGCGGCATCTGATGACCCGCAATCGCTAGGAGAGGCCCAATGCGTACCCGGCTGGTGGCCCTGATCTGGCTGGCGCTGATGGCGCCGGCCCTCGCCCAGCCGGCGGAGCGATTTGACGCTTTCCTGGGCGATCTTCGCAGCGAAGCGGTTGCAGCCGGCGTCAATGGCGCTTTCTATGACAGCATAATATCGGGCATGACCCCCGATCCGCGGGTGCCCAGCCTGGTCGAGACCCAGCCCGAATTCACCACGCCGATCTGGGATTATCTCGACAGCCGGATTTCATCTGGCCGGATCGCGCGCGGCAAATCGGCGATGACGCGCCAGGCAGAGCTGTTTGCGGCAGTGGGCCAGGCCTATGGTGTCGACCCCTATGTGCTCGGCGCCATCTGGGGCATGGAGACCGATTATGGTGCCGTGCTGTCCAATGACAATCTGATCCGGCCCATTGTGCGCTCGCTGGCCACCGTCGCCTGGCAGCGCCGCAGCCGCTTTATCGAGGACAAGGCCGATTTCATCGCCGCGCTGAAACTGACAGCGGCCAATGGCGGGGTGTCGCCGGTGGGCTCCTGGGCCGGGGCCATCGGCCATTTGCAGGTCAATCCCTCCAATGTGGTGGCGCATGGCACCGATGGGGATGGCGACGGCCGTATCGACCTCCACGCTTCCCTCTCCGATGCCCTGGTCACCAGCGCGGTCTATCTCAGGCAGCTTGGCTATCAGCCCGGGCTCGATTGGGGTTTTGAAGTCATGGTGCCGGACAGTTTCGATTATCTGCTGGCCAGCCGCGAGCAATTGCGACCCGTCTCCTTCTTTGCCGAGCGCGGCATTGTCCGCGTGGCCAATCGGCAATTTGCCGATCTCTCCACTCCGGTCTTTCTCTATGTCCCGGCCGGCCGGGACGGCCCGAAATTCCTGATGACCGCCAACTACCTGGTGTTCAAGGGTTATAATTTCTCCGACAGCTACGCCATGGCGGTGGCGCATCTGACCGACCGGCTCAAGGGCAGTGGGCCCTTCGTCACGCCCTGGCCGCGCAATACGCAATTTCCCAATCTGGCGCAGCGCCAGGCCATTCAGCAGGCGCTGAAGCAGCTGGGCCATTATGACGGAGCGGTGGATGGCCGCATCGGCCCGATCACCCAGGCCGCCTATGCAAGGTTCCAGGCGCAGCGCGGCGAGATTGCCGATGGCTTCGTCACCCGCGCCGCATTTGACGCCTTGAGCGCAGCGGTCCGGTAACGGGGTGGCGAGCAGCGTGGTCAGGACCGGGCGCTGGTGGTAAAAGGCGGCAATCGCAGCTTTGCGGAAATGGCTATGAAACGGTTCGTCCTGTGTCTCCTGGTTAGTTTCGTCCTCCTGGCCGATTTCGGCCCGGCCTGGGCGCAACAGATCACAGATGAGCGCACGCTGGTGGCCCAGGCCGAGCAGCCGCGCCGCCGCACGCTGTTCGACCTGCTGTTTGGCGAAGAGCCCGAACCGGCGCCACAGGTGCGCCAGACCCAGCCGCGCCAGCAGGCCGCGCCGACGCCTGCCGCTGCCCTGCCGCCACCAAAGCCCACCGTTGACAAGGCAGAAGACGCCACGCGCCTCGCCGTATTCGGCGATTCGCTGGCTATTGACCTGGCCAGAGCGCTGGAGCGCTTTTATGCCGAAGACCCCAACCTGGTCGTGGTCGAACAGGGGGTCAGTTCCTCGGGTTTTGTGCGGGACGACTATTTCGACTGGAACGCGGCGCTGGCCGAGCAGATCGCAGCGGACAGTTTCGATCTGGCGGTGGTGATCATCGGCATCAATGACAATCAGGCTCTCAACACCGGCGGCCAATCCTACGAGCCGCTGAGCGAAGGTTGGACCAGTGCCTATCAGGCCCGGCTCAACACGTTTCTCGAGCAGTTGCGGGCGGCGCGCAAACCCGTGATCTGGATGGGCATGCCGCCCATGTCGCGCAGCCAGTATTCGGCAGCAATCAGCCAGATCAGCGCCTTGCATCGGCTGGCAGCGTTTTCCGGGGGCGCTGAATATCTCGATATCTTTGATCGCTTTGCCGATGAGGATGGCAAATACACATCCCAGGGGCCGGATGTGAACGGGCAGAATGCGCGCATGCGCAAGGATGACGGCATTCATTTTTCTTCGGCCGGCTCGGACAAGCTGGCCTTCTATATCAGCCAGGCGATGCGCAGCTTTTATCGCGGCGGCCGGGTGAGCGTGGCCGTGGTCGATCCGCTGCAAGGGACCGATGCGGCGGCCATGCTGCGCCCGCCCTTCCAGGGTCTGGGGCAGATCCGGCTGCTTGAAGTGGCCGGCACGGTGATGCCGCTGGGCCGGGCGCCGGAACGGGCCGGCGATCTGCTGACAGCCGGTGCCCCTGTCAGCACCCCGGCCGCGTTCCCGCTCGAGACGCTGCTTGAAGCGCCGGTGGGTCGTGTCGATGCCTTCGGTGTTGGTGTTTCACCAACGAGCGAAGCCGAGCCGGTGAACAGCGCGCGCTAAAGCGTGGCGGTGATCGGGGTGAGCATTTCGGAGCGGACGGCTCCGGTTCCGGCCACGCTTGTAGCCATGATGGCAAAGATCAGCAAAGCCAGGGCAGCAGCGAGACGCATATGGAAAAATCCCTATCCGTAGAACTGCGCTATTCCTGCGTCCGGATACGTCACGGTGCAATCACAGCGTTAAGACTTGCTTAACGCCGACAATTTTCAGCAAATTTGCGGTATTGGCCGTTCAGCCGCCCAACAGGCCGCTGGCCTTGATGCCATCGAAGACGAATTGCACCGCAAGAGCTGCGAGCAGAATGCCGACAACGCGCGAGACCACCGACAGGCCGGTGAGGCCGAGCAGACGCTGGATCGGAATGGCAATGAGAAGGGTCAGCCAGCACAGGGCCAGGATCACCACGATGGCCGCCAGCACCAGCCAGAAGTCGAGATCGGATTTGGCGCCGGTGGTCAGAAGGATAACGGCGGAGATTGCGCCGGGGCCGGCCATCAGCGGCATGGCCAGGGGAAACACCGAGATATCCTGGCTCTGGCGCGCTTCGCGTTCTTCTTCGTCCGTCGTTCCGGTGCCGCCCGAATGGCGGGCAAACACCATATCGATGGCAATCAGCAGCAAGAGCACGCCACCGGCGGTGCGCAGGGCGGGAATGGTGATGCCGAACACATCGAGAATGGCATTACCGAGCACGGCAAAGAACAACAGGATTGCCAGCGCGATCAGCACGCCGCGCGTCGCAAAGGTGCGGCGCTGGGCCGGCGTATTGTCCTTGGTCAGCGCGGCAAAGATGAAGGCGATATCGGCCACGCCGACAGTGGCAAACAGCGTGGCAAATGCGACGAGAAAAGTGTTCATGCAAGCTCCCCAGCCCAGGTCACAGCACTAGGATATTTTGCTGGAAGGAGCAAACCCGGCGTCACCGGCGCCGCTTCTCGATCGCGTCCCAGATCAGCACCGCGATGTCCGGACCGCCGAAGCGCTTGATTTCGCGGATACCGGTGGGGGAGGTGACGTTGATTTCGGTGAGATAGCCACCGATGACGTCGATGCCGACAAAGATCATGTCGCGCTCTTTCAGCGCCGGGGCAATGGTGGCGCAGATTTCCTTCTCGCGCTCGGTCAGCGGCGAGAGCTCGGGGCGTCCGCCCACATGCATGTTGGAGCGCGCTTCGCCATCAGCGGGAATGCGGTTGAGACCCATCACCGGCTCGCCATCGATGATGATGATGCGCTTGTCGCCCTGGCGCACATCCGGCAGGTAGCGCTGCACCATGAAGGGCTCGCGATAATTGGCCTCGAACAGTTCGAGCAGGCTCGCAAGGTTATGGTCGCCCTCCTGGATGAAGAACACGCCGGCCCCGCCATTGCCGTAAAGCGGCTTGACGATGATATTGCCGTGTTCCTTGCGGAACGCCCGGATCTCGGCGCGGTCGCGCGTCACCAGGGTCGGCGGCATCAATTCGGGGAACTCCGTTACCAGGATCTTTTCGGGCGCATTGCGCACCGCGGCAGGCGGATTGACCACCAGCGTGTTGGGATGGATGCGCTCAAGCAGATGGGTGAGCGTGATATAGTTCATGTCAAAGGGCGGGTCCTGGCGCATCAGCACCACGTCCTGGGTGGACAGGTCCACCCGTGCCGCCTCACCGAGAGTAAAATGCTCACCCTTTTGCGCATCGCTCACCGTGACTTTCTGGCAGAGGGCGCTCACCACGTCGCCATTCAGGGACAGCGTATCGGGCGTGTAGTGCAGCAGCGCATGCCCGCGCGCCTGGGCTTCGAGCATCATGGCGAAAGTGGAATCGCCGGTCGGGCTGATGGTGGCAATATGGTCCATCTGGACGGCGACTTTGAGCGACATGGCAAGACTCACGCTGCGGGAAAGGCGTTGATGAGATGGCGCGGCCAGCGCCAGGGTGCAAGGAAAATCACGTCGAAACGGAAATCCTTGCCAGATTCGGCCGGGTGCCGCGCCTGCCAATATTGGGCAGCGCGGGTGATGCGGCGGCGATTGATCGCGGCATGGATCACATGCTCATCGGCATTGCGGGCCCGCGCCTTGACCTCGACGAAGACGATGGTGCCGGCCCTTTCGACCACCAGGTCAATCTCGCCCATCGGAGTTTTGAAGCGGCGCTCGCGCAGGCGATAGAATTTCAATTGCAGGAACAAGGCGGCCAGCATTTCGCCGCGATGGCCGGCCCGTTCGGCGGCAATGCGCCGCTCACTGGGCGTTTTTGAGGGCGAGCGCGGCATCATAGACTTCCTTGCGCTTGAGGCCGAACCGCGCTGCGATCTCATCGACCGCGGCACGCAGCGGCTGACCGGTCATGGCCTCGGAGAGGGCGGCCTGCCAGTCTTCGGCAGGTGGCGCACTGGGTTCGGCGGCGCCCGCCACGACAATGACCGCCTCACCCTTGGTGCTCTCCTCGCTGAATTGGTCGGCCAATTCGGCAAGCGACCCCCGAAAGGTGCGTTCGAAGCGCTTGGTCAATTCAAGCGAGACGGCCGCCTGCCGGTTGCCCAGCACATCGCGCATGCCGGCAAGGCAGGCGGCGAGGCGACGGGGCGATTCGTAGAACACCAGCGTTTCACGTGAATCCTTGAGTTTTTCCAGCGCATTGGTGCGGGCCCCCGCCTTGGGCGGCAGGAAACCATGAAATGTGAAGGCGTCGGTGGGCAGGCCGGCTACCACCAGCGCCGAGAGCAGCGCCGAAGCGCCGGGAATGGGAAAGACCGGCAGGGTCTGTTCGGCCAGCGCCCGGATGAGCGGAAAACCGGGGTCGGAGAGCAGGGGGGTGCCCGCATCGGAAATCAGGGCAATGGCCGCTCCCGCCGCCACGCGCGATGCGATCGCCTCTGCCTTGTCGCGCTCATTGTGCTCGTGCAGCGCCTGGCGCCGGCCCTTGATGCCGTAATGGTCGAGCAGTTTGGCCGAGGTGCGCGTGTCTTCGCACAGCACCAGCTCGGCGGCGGCCAGGGTTTCGAGCGCACGCAGGGTGATGTCGCGCAGATTGCCGATGGGGGTAGCGACGACATAAAGGCCCGGCGCCAAAGGCGGGGCTTCGAACTTGGTGCCGGCAATGAAATAGTCCCTTTGCGCCTCACTCATCGCCTGCCCCCTACGCGTCTCAAACTTTGGTTAACCATATGCGGCGACCTTGTTAACACATTGTGAGGATTTGAAACGGCATCGCATGGAAATGGGGGACAAAGGGGCAAAATGGAGCCGCCGCGCGGCCTTGGCGGGTCTCGCCTCGACGCTGGCTGCCTGTTCGCCGGGCTCGCTGCAATGGGGGTCGCGCTCGTTCTCGCTGCCCTGGGCCGGTGATGGGGCAAACACTGGCGGCCTGTCCCCGATCGCCAGCGCCCCCAAGGAACAGTTCGGCCGCGGTCGCGTCAATGTGGCGCTCTTGCTGCCGCTCTCGGGCAATGCGGCGCTGAGCCAGTTGGGTACGGCGCTGGCCAATGCGTCAAAGCTCGCAATTCAGTTCATCGAAGCCAATCCCAATATCGGCGAGAACATCACCATCTCGCTGCGCGATACTGGCGACAGCGCGGCGGGGGCGACCAGCGCCGCCAATGCTGCCGTGGCCGAAGGTGCCAAGCTGATCCTGGGACCGGTGACGGCCGAACAGGTGAGCGCCGCCGGGGCGGCAGCGCGGGCGGCCAATATTCCGCTGATCGGTTTTGCCAATAACAGCGCCGTGGCGATGCCGGGGGTCTATGTGCTCAACGTGCTGCCCGAGACCGAAATGAAGCGCGCGGTGCGCTATCTGCGCGATCAGGGGCGGCGCGGGCCGGCGGGCATTTTCCCGGCAACGCCCTATGGCGAGGCACTGGCCACGGCCTTCCGGCAACAGGCCATTGCCGCCGGGTTCAATCCCAGCGCGGTCTATACCTTTTCCAATATCAGCGAAGCCCAGCAGATCGTCGACCAGGCCAAGCCGCTGATCGAACGCGGCGCGATCGATGCGCTCGTCATGCCCGACCGGGCCAGCGCCCCGACCTTTGCCAGCCTGTTGGCACAGGCCGGCGCCACCCCTGAAACGGTGCAATTGGTCGGCTCGGCCGATTGGGCCAATGATCCCGCCTTGCTGGGTAATCCGGCGCTGGCCGGAGCGATCTTCCCGGCGGTGGACGAGGCCGGGCTCAATGCCATTCGCGCCGACTATGCGGCGCGCTTTGGCGGCAATCCGCCGCAAATGGCGACCATTGCCTATACCGCCACCATCCTGGCCAATGTGAACACCCTTTCGCTGGCCACCCCGCCTTACGAAGCAAGCCTGCTCACCAACCCCGCCGGTTTTGCCGGGCGCGACGGCCTGTTCCGGCTCTATGCCAATGGGCGGAGCGATTATGCGCTGGTGATCCGGCAGATCAGTGCGGGCGGGGTGACGCGCACGGTGGATGGGGCGAAGCTCTAGCCGAGGATATCCCGGCTCCGAATGCGACTGACCCCTGCCGCTTCCATATCGGCCCAGGCCTGTTCCAGAGACCCATTGGCATCGATGGCGCGGGTGGCGTCTTCGATGACCGTCACGTCAAAGCCCCCGGCGGCGCCATCCAGTGCGGTCCAGGCGACGCAGAAATCGGTGGCCAGTCCCACCACGAACAACCGTCCCACATCGCGTTCGTTGAGATAACCGGCCAGACCGGTCAGGGTTTCGCGGTCCGCTTCCTGAAAGCCCGAATAGCTGTCGATGGCCCGGTTGTAGCCCTTGCGGATGATGAGCTGGGCATGGGGAATATTGAGATCCCGGCTCAGCTCGGCACCCTTGGTCTGCCACACGCAATGGTCCGGCCAGAGCACCTGGGTGCCATAATCGAGTTCGATTGTGTCGAAGGGCGCCTTGCCCGCATGCTGGCTGGCAAAGGAAATATGGTCGGCCGGGTGCCAGTCCTGGGTGAGGACGACATTGCTGAACCGGCCCGCCAGCTTGTTGACCAGCGGCACGATTTCATCGCCCCCCGCCACAGCCAGGCTGCCGCCAGGCAGGAAATCATATTGCACATCGACAACGACAAGCACGTCTTGGGGCGTAATGGCGATGGTCATGCGTCAGGGTTCTCCAGCTCTACCCATTCGGCCCGGACCAGTCCGCGCACCGAATTGCCCAGCCAGATTGCATCGGCGGCGCGCAGATCGGCAAGCCCAAGCACGCGCTCTTCTGCTCTGCCCGTGGCGATCAGCTCGGCGCGCAGCGTGCCGGGCAGCACGCCGGAGGCGAGGGGCGGGGTGAAAAGCCGGCCCGCGCGCTCGATGAAGATATTGGTGAACGAGCCTTCGGTCACTTCGCCGCGCTCATTGGTGAACACCAGCTCGTCCAGCCCGAAAGCGTCATGGGCGCGCTGGCGTGGCGCATCGTAAAAGGCGCGATTGGTGGTCTTGTGCGCCAGCCAGATGCTGGCAGAATCCAACGCCTCGTCGGCCATGGCGAAGCGGAATTTATCCGGGGTGGGCGGCAGGGGCACGGCGCCGAGGTCAAAGCCGTCGTCGGACAAGGTCAGCCGCACCCGCATGGGTTCGGTCCAGTCCAGGGCATGCGCGGCCAGGCAAGCCAGGGCATCCTCGCGCGTCGCTGTCAGGCCAAAATAGGCCGCCGAGGCGATCAGGCGATCAAGATGCCGATCCAGCAGCGCATAGCCGTCCTCCGGCGTCCATTTGAAGGTTTCGATCAGGGTGACCGGCGGGGCCGGGTCGGACAGGAAAGTCACTTTAAGCAGGGCCTCCTCATATTCATCGTGCGCTTCCGAATCCGCGACGATGCCGCCGCCAATGCCAATCTCGCCGCGCCCCTGGCTATCGATCACCGCGGTGCGGATGGCCACGTTGAAGGCAAAATTGCCGTTCGGGGCGAGATAGCCGATCGAGCCGGTATAGAGCCCGCGCGGGCTCGCTTCGAGGGCGTGGATGATTTCCATCGCCCGCAGTTTTGGTGCGCCGGTGATCGAGCCACAGGGAAAGAGATTTTCCAGCACCTCGACCAAGCCCACACCCGGGCGCTTTTGCGCCGTTATCCCCGAGGTCATGGTGTGGAGGCTGCGATAGGTCTCAACGGTAAAGAGGTCCGTCACCTCAACCGAGCCGGTTTGGGCAATGCGGCCCAGATCGTTGCGCAGCAGGTCAACGATCATCAGGTTTTCCGCGCGGTTCTTTTCATCGGCGGCCAGGGCGGCCCGGCCGGCCGCGTCTTCGGCAAGGGTTCGCCCACGCCGGCGCGTGCCTTTCATCGGCCGGGCGCTGAGCTCATCGGCAACCAAGGAAACAAAAAGCTCGGGCGAGCGGGAGAGCACCTGGTGATCCCCGGCATCGAGATAGGCGCCATAGGCCGTCTGCTGGCTCTGCGTCAGGCGGCGATAAAGCCCCAGCGCATGCCCCTCGAGCATGAAACGGGCCTTGAAGGTCAGATTGACCTGATAGCTGTCGCCGGCGGCAATCAGCGCCTTGACCTGCTCGAAGGGTTTTTCATAGTCCGCAAAGCCGGGAACGGGGCTGACCGAAATGGCGCGGCCATCGGGCGCCTCGGCCAGGAGCCGCCGTACCTGGTCGGCCCCGAGCCTCTGTGGTCCTTCGTAGAGTCCGAACCAGAGCAGCGGGGTCTTGCTCCGCGCGGGGAGCAGCGCTTCAAGCCGTTCCTCGAAGATAAAGCCCAATTCATAAGCCAGGTAGCCGGCGGCCCACAGCCCGTCCCGGCCGGCCTTGGCGATCTGTGTCAGGGCGGTCCTGGCTTCCGCAGCCGTGTGGGCCACCAGCACCTCGCGCGGGGCGCTGAACAGCAGGTTCTGGCCATCAGGGTTCAGATTGTCATGCAGCAAAAGGGTGCCGGGCGTCATCATGCTGCGCTCTTAGGCTGTTTGTTCGCCTGGGGGAATCATCCAATGCGGGCCGGTGCTTTATCGGGGAAGCAGGAAATTCCCCGATACGCGCGCTTGAAGCGTTCATGACACCCCCCTATATACGCCCCGAGGCCCCGCAAGGGGCGACTTCATAACCTATGAGGGACCCCGGCCCATCGGGCCAGGAAGCTGCTTTCCTTGAGAGGGCTTTAATCGCGGGTTCGCTGAGAAAGAGGCAGAGTAATGGCTAAAGTCATCGGTATCGACCTGGGTACCACCAATAGCTGCGTTGCCGTCATGGACGGCACCAATCCCAAGGTGATCGAGAACGCTGAAGGCGCGCGGACCACCCCGTCCATGGTCGCTTTTTCCAAGGATGGCGAGCGTCTCGTCGGCCAGCCGGCCAAGCGCCAGGCCGTCACCAATCCGGAAAACACCCTGTTTGCCGTCAAGCGCCTGATCGGCCGTCGCTACGATGATTCGGTCGTGGCCAAGGACAAGGATCTGGTGCCCTTCAAGATTACCAAGGCCGACAATGGCGATGCCTGGGTGGAAGCCTCGGGCGAGAAATATTCGCCGTCGCAGATTTCCGCCATGGTGCTGCAGAAGATGAAGGAAACCGCCGAGAGCTATCTTGGTGAGACCGTCACGCAGGCCGTCATCACCGTTCCGGCCTATTTCAACGACAGCCAGCGCCAGGCCACCAAGGACGCAGGCAAGATTGCGGGCCTTGAAGTGCTGCGCATCATCAATGAGCCGACCGCGGCCGCGCTCGCCTATGGCCTCGACAAAAAGAATAGCGGCACCATCGCGGTCTATGACCTTGGCGGCGGTACCTTCGACGTCTCAATCCTCGAGATCGGCGATGGCGTGTTCGAAGTGAAGTCCACCAATGGCGACACGTTCCTGGGTGGTGAAGACTTTGACATGCGCCTGGTCGACTACCTGGCCGACGAGTTCAAGAAGGAGCAGGGCATCGACCTGCGCTCGGACAAGCTCGCGCTGCAGCGCCTCAAGGAAGCGGCCGAAAAGGCCAAGATCGAACTTTCGAGCTCGACCCAGACCGAAATCAACCTGCCCTTCATCACAGCAGACGCTTCTGGCCCCAAGCACCTGACGCTCAAGCTCAGCCGCTCCAAGCTCGAATCGCTGGTCGATGACCTGATCACCCGCACCATCGAGCCGTGCAAGCAGGCCATGAAGGATGCCGGCGTTTCGGCCAGCCAGATCGACGAAGTCGTGCTGGTCGGCGGCATGAGCCGCATGCCCAAGGTGCAGGAAGCGGTCAAGCAGCTGTTCGGCAAGGAGCCGCACAAGGGCGTGAACCCGGACGAAGTGGTGGCGCTGGGCGCTGCCATTCAGGGCGGCGTGCTGCAGGGCGACGTAAAGGACGTGCTGCTGCTCGACGTAACCCCGCTCTCGCTGGGCATCGAAACCCTGGGCGGTGTGTTCACCCGCCTGATCGATCGCAACACCACCATCCCGACCAAGAAGAGCCAGACCTTCTCGACCGCCGAGGACAATCAGAACGCGGTGACCATCCGCGTCTTCCAGGGCGAGCGCGAAATGGCTGCGGACAACAAGCTCCTGGGTAATTTCGACCTGGCCGGCATTCCGCCCGCGCCGCGCGGCGTGCCGCAGATCGAGGTGACCTTCGACATCGACGCCAACGGCATTGTCAATGTCTCGGCCAAGGACAAGGGCACCGGCAAGGAGCAGCAGATCCGCATCCAGGCCTCGGGTGGTCTTTCGGACGCCGATATCGAGCAGATGGTCAAGGACGCCGAGGCCAATGCCGAGGCGGACAAGAAGAAGCGCGAGGCCGTGGAAGCCAAGAACCAGGGCGAATCGCTGGTCCACTCGACCGAGAAGTCGCTGGCCGATTATGGCGACAAGGTCTCGGCCGAGGACAAGGCCGCCATCGAAACCGCCATTACCGATCTCAAATCGGTGCTGGAAGGCGACGATGCCGAAGCCATCAAGGAAAAGACCGCAACCCTGGCGGAAGCCTCGATGAAGCTGGGCGAGGCCATGTACAAGGCCAGCCAGGCCGAAGCCGAAGCCAAGGCCAATGGCTCAGACGATGATGGCGACGACGACGTGGTCGACGCCGACTTCGAAGAGGTCAAGGACGGCGACGACGACAAGAAGTCGGCGTAAGGCTGGCTAGACTGAATGAAAAGGCCCCGGTGGAGACACCGGGGCTTTTTTTATAGTTCCGCCTTCTCCCTCAAGGGAAAGGAAGCCCCTGCCATTCGCGCATAGCGCTCAGGCCTTCTCGGCTAAATTCGGTCCACTGGACCGAATTTGCCCTTTGGGCACGGCTCGACGTTCCACGTGAATCAAAAGCGGTAGGAAAGACCGACCGTCACGGTGTGGCTGCTCAGCGCGACGCTGTTCCTGAGGTCACTGCTAAAGCCTGGATAGGCAATGCTCATCGTGGTCGATGCCTCGCCAAAATGGGTATAGGCATAGTCGGTGCGCAGCGCCCAGTGCTCGTTGAGGGCATATTCGGCACCCAGGCCCAGCGTTACGCCCAGGGCGAGCGGATCGGAACTGCTGCTGCCGCTGGCGCCGGTGATGTTATTGTCGGAAAAGCTGGCGTCGAGATGGACTTGTGTCGCTGCAAGGCCCGCGCTGACATAGGCCAGCCAATTGTCCTGCGCAAAACCAAGCCGTGCCCGCACCGCAGCCTGCCAATGTGCAGCATAGGACAGCGTATTGGTGAAGCTGGCCGCCGGCACGGTGTTGTAGGATTGGCTGACCGTTCGCGACCCCTCCATCGCGGTCGCACCGAGACTGCCTTCCAGCCCGTAATAAAGCGCGCCCTCCTGCTGTCCGTAGCCAACCAGCACATAGCCGGCCAAACGCGTAGCAGAGTGCTGAGACTGCAGCGCCGCGCGCAACTGGGCGATATCGGCGGCATCGAAATAGGCGGGTTGGGCATTGTCATAGCCCTCTCCGCCCGTCCGGGCCAGGCCAACCGAGGCGCCAAGACCAGCACCAAGATAAGCGCCGGACCAGTCCAGGAGGGACAGGTCCTGCGCCAGGGTGGCAGCCGGCATGGAGAGAGGGAAAGACAGGAAAACAGTGCAGAGCAAAGACGGTCGCACGCAATGAACTTTCGAAATGGCTTGGGCCGGCGATGCATCGCGGGCAGAATCAATGTTTCAAACTACTCTTCGCCCGGAGCGACGTGCAAGCGACCGTTGCCCAGTGACGGCCTTGGGCGTTGATCCACCGGCCCGCCCTTGCTAAGAGGCGCACGCCTGCCCATATGCGGGTTTGAGCGCCGGCCTAGCCGGCCTTTCTTGATTTCAATCCAGCGCGACGACCAGACCGGCGCGACCGACAAAGAGAGTTCAACTTGGCCAAACGCGATTTCTATGAGGTGCTTGGCTGCCAGAAGGGTGCCGATGATGGCGCTCTCAAGAGCGCCTATCGCAAGCTCGCCATGCAGTTTCATCCCGACCGCAATCCGGGCAATGAAGAGGCCGAGCACAAGTTCAAGGAAATCAACGAGGCCTACGACACCCTCAAGGATCCGCAAAAGCGCGCGGCCTATGACCGGTTTGGCCATGCCGCCTTTGAAAATGGCGGCGGCGCGCGCGGTGGTCCGGGCTTCGGGCCGGAATTCGCCTCCTCCATGTCCGATATCTTCGAAGACATATTCGGCGATTTCATGGGCGGTGGTGCCGGCCGAAGGGGTGGTGGCGGCGCGGCGCGCATGCGCGGCTCGGATCTGCGCTACAATCTCGAAATCACGCTTGAAGAAAGCTTTGAAGGGCGCACCGTCGAGATCGACGTGCCGACCCTGGCCACTTGCGAAACCTGTGACGGGGCCGGAGCCAAGCCGGGCACCGGCACTCATACCTGCCGGCAGTGCAATGGCCATGGCAAGGTGCGCGCGGCGCAGGGCTTTTTCACCATCGAGCGCACCTGCCCGGTCTGCCAGGGCCGTGGCCAGATGATGGACCAGCCCTGCACCGATTGCGGTGGACAGGGCCGGCACCAGCAGAACCGCAAGCTCAGTGTCGACGTGCCCCAGGGCATCGAGGACGGCACCCGCATCCGCCTGGCCAATGAGGGTGAAGCCGGGGTACGCGGCGGTCCGCCGGGCGATCTTTATATTTTCGTCTCGATCAAACCGCACCAACTGTTCCAGCGCGATGGCGCCGATCTTTATGCGCGCGTGCCCATCTCGATGACCACGGCCGCTTTGGGTGGCGAGTTCGAGGTGCCCACGCTGGATAATGCCCGCGCCAAGGTGAAGGTGCCGACCGGCACCCAGCCGGGCCAGCGCGTCCGGCTCAAGGGCAAGGGCATGCCGGTGCTGCGGAGCAAGGATGTCGGCGACCTCTATGTGCAGCTCGATATCGAGACACCACAGAATCTGAGCCGCAAGCAGCGCGAGCTGCTCGAGGAATTTGCGCGGCTCGAAACCGGCGAAACCAGCCCGACATCGGACGGTTTCTTCGACAAGCTCAAGAAAATGTTTGAGGCTTGAGCCGGAGTAGAAATCGCTCCAGTGGAGCGATTTCCCGGCTCAAGGCCATGAGAGCTATGCTCGAATGGCCCGCAGGCGCGACGCACTGGGGGCCCAGCGCACTCCACAGGTCTGGGGGACCAAGCCGTGCATGACATTGTCCTGACCTTTGACGACAATTTCTGGGGCCCGGCCTATGCGACCATGCGCTCGCTCTGCCTGACCAGCACCGACCCCACCGCGCTGCGCTTTCACGTTTTCCACACCGGGCTCAAGCCGGACAATCTGGCGATCATCCAATCCATTGCACGCGACTACGGCGCCGCCCTGCACCTGACCGATCTCCAAAAAAGCGACATCCTTGGCGCGCGGATTGCCGCCTTCCCACGCATTCGCATGAAGCGGCTTAACCCGATTGTCTATGTACGCCTGTTCCTGAGTGAATTGCTGCCGGCTGGGACGAAACGGGCGCTCTATATCGACGCTGACACTTTTGTCCGCAATCCGATCGAGACCCTGTTCGCCATCGACATGAAGGGCAAGGTGATTGCCGCCGTGCTGCAGCCGGACCGCATGCATTGCATTGCCGGCCGGGACCTTTTGGCCCGGTCGAGTTTTTCCATGGCAGAGCCCTATTACAATGCCGGGGTGATGCTGATCGATCTCGAGCGCTACGCCCAAATCGATTTCATCGCCGGTCTCAAGGATCTGGCGCCGGCCGAACTTGAGCAGTTCTATTACGATCAGGACATTCTCAATTATGTCCTCAAAGGGCAGTTCCTGGAGCTCGACCCGCGCTGGAACATGCAGAACCCCGAGCCGGCGCATGAAGTGTTCGACCCGCACATCCTGCATTATTCATCCGACAGCCGCCCCTGGTGGCCCTGGGCGCGCGTGGCCTTCAAGCAGACCTATCGGCACCTAATGACCAACGCGCATTATTATCGCTACCAGCGCGAGCAATATTGGCGGCTGCTCCGGCGGCTGTTGCGGCTGGGCTAAAGCATCGCGCCGAAAAGTGGGGACCGGTTTTCGACAGAAGGCGATGCGACAACAATAACATGGAGCCGGCGAACGGATTTCGTCCGTTTGCGCGCGGCTCTAGGGCAGGCGGCGCTCGGCGGCCTGCAACTCGCCGACAAGATCGGCGATGGCGGTTTCCGCCGCCGCCTCGATATCCTCCAGCGCGGTGCCATAGGGGACTTCCAGACCCAGCCGCTTGGATGGATCATCGGCCCAGACAAAGGACACAAAGCTCTTTTTCTGCGCGATGTCGTGGCTGAGATGGGTGATGGTCATCGTCTTGGCCATGGCGGCTGTCCTCATGGTCTGGCGGGGACGGGCCGGCCGATGGCGGCCGCGCCCGGAGATTGTGCCGATTATTCGGACGGGAACTGGGCCATGTCCATATAGACATATTCCCAGACATGGCCGTCCAAATCGGCAATGGCGCGCGAATACATGAAGCCATAATCATCCGGATCGCGCTGTTCGGTGCCGCCAGCCTTGAGCGCGGCTGCGGCAATGGCATCCACGGCCTCGCGGCTGTCACGCGACAGGGCATAGAGCGCGCCGATCTCATTGTTGAAGTCGGGGATCGGTTTCTTGGAAAAACCCTGGAATTTCTCGTGCGTCAGCAGCATCACATAGATGGTGTCCGAGATCACGATCGAGGCCGCGGTCTCATCGGTGAACTGCGGATTGTGCTCGAAACCGAGCGCCTTGTAATAGGCCATGGCGGCGGCGAGGTCGCGAACCGGCACGTTGACGAAAATCGAAGTGGTCATAAGCCGTCTCCTTGAAATCTGCTCCAGGCCCGACAATCGCGCCTATTCCAAGCTATTTCCTTGCACCGACGAACTGGTCACGTCACTTTCGACATTCTTGATTATTCCGGAGGCAATATGAAGACGGCGCTTACCCTGTCAGGGTCGATCCGCAAGGGGTCCTATAACCGCATCCTGCAGCAGCATATGGGCCGCAAGCTCACCCAGGCCGGGGTTGCGGTGACCGAAATCAGCCTCGGCGATTTCGACATGCCGATCTTCAATGAAGACCTTGAGCCCGACCATGTGCCAGAGGCGGCGGTGAAACTGGCCGAGATGTGGCGCAGCCACGACATCGTGTTCATCGCCAGCCCCGAATATAATGGCGGGGTGCCACCGCTTTTGGTCAACACCATCACCTGGCTGTCGCGCCAGAAGCCGAGCGTCTTCCGCCATGCTGTGTTCGGCATTGGCGGGGTCTCATCGGGAAAGTATGGCACCATATGGTCCTTGAGCCACCTGCGGGACAGCCTGACCAAGGTGGGCACGCTGATCGTGCCGACCCTGCTTGGCATCGGGCCCGCCGAGACGGCGTTCGATGCGAATGGCGATCCTGTGGAACCGGCGATCATCCGCAAGGTTGACCAGATGGTCACCGAATTGACCCATTTCAGCCGGGGATAGAATTGCGCGCGCTCTACCTCACCCACCCACAGGTCCGGATCGATGCGGCCATCCCGGTGCCGCTATGGGGCCTGTCGGATCTGGGCCGGGCGCGGGTCGAGGCCTTTGTGACGCGCGGCGTGGTGCCCGAGGGTGCGATCATCTTTTCGAGCCGCGAGACCAAGGCGCTGCAAATGGCCGAGCTGATCGCGGCAGCGGCCGGCACTCCGGTGCTGGCCGATCACCAGATGGCCGAGAATGACCGCTCCGCCACCGGCTTCCTGCCACCGGCCCTGTTCGAGGAGACGGCGGACCGCTTCTTCGCCTTCCCCCAGCAGAGCATCGAGGGCTGGGAGCGCGCCATCGATGCCCAGGCGCGGATCGTCTCGACCATCCGGACCGCTTGTGCTGCTGTGCCCGCCGATGGCGTGGCGGTGTTTTGCGGCCATGGCGCGGTGGGCACCCTGCTCAAATGCCGGCTGGGCAATCGCCGCATTTCGCGCGAGGAAGACCAGGGCCATATCGGCGCGCCCGGCGGCGGCAATGGCTTTGTCTTCGACCTTGCCGCCAAGCAATTGCTGACCGACTGGACGCCGATGGAAGAAATCGCACCGGACTGGATTGCGTGAGGGTTCCTACCGCCGCGTCCAATCCTCCAGCCCGAACAGCTCCAGCGCATCGTTGAGCGCCGGGGTCAGCCGGTCGAGCCGCTCGCTTTCTCCCGCAACATCGCGCAGCCGCATCGGGCCGGCCATCGGCACGGCGGCGACCAGCGCGGCCCCCGCTTCGCTCAGGAACACATTGCGGGCCCGCCGGTCCTCGGGATTGGTGCGCACCAGGCACAGCCCCTTGCGGCGCAGATCGTCAATCGCCTGGCCAAGCGTGGCGGGATGAGCCAAGAGCGCCTTGCGCAGGGCCGCCAGCGGAATATGCGGACGCTCGGAGACGATATGCAGCACTGCCAATTGCAGCGTGGTGATCTTGTGGTCGCGCTTGAGCGCGGCTTCAAAGGCCTTGAGCGCGGTATCGAGCCGCATCCAGGCCACCATGGCCGCCAATGCTTGTTGCTGCATAACAAAGTCCTGAAAATACGAGCAGAAAGCGGCTTGATATGATGTCATAGCATTGCCCCGCAAGCCTGTTATGGCGTCATAGCACCAAGAGAAGACTTGCTCTTGGCCCGCTCCTGTGCGAGGCGAGGGGCAAATCACAAATCGGGAGAAAGACCATGGCCGGCCAGTTGATCGTGGGCCTCGACGTTTCCTCGCGCGCGCGCGCCGAGGAGATCGTGGCGCTGCTCGGCGACAGCGTCGATTTCTACAAGATCGGCTATCAGTGCTTTTACGGCGCCGACGGTCTCAATCTGGGCAAGGCCCTGCTCGCGGCCGGCAAGAAGGTGTTCTTCGATCTCAAACTGCTCGATATCGACAATACGGTCGAAAAGGGCGTGGCCGCCATTGCCGAAACCGGCGCCACCATGCTGACCGTGCACGCCTATCCCAAGGCCATGCGCGCCGCCCAGAAAGGCGCCGAGGGCTCAGGCCTCTGTGTGCTGGGTGTCACCGTCCTCACCTCGATGGACGACAATGATGTCAAGGATGCCGGCTATGCCCGCGATGCGGCCGGGCTTGTCGCCCTGCGCGCCCAGCAGGCCCGCGAAGCCGGCATTGGCGGCGTGGTCGCTTCGGCCCATGAGGCCGAAATGGTTCGCACCATTGTGGGGAAGAACATGGCCATCGTCACCCCCGGCATCCGCCCCGCCGGCGCCGATCTGGGCGATCAGAAGCGCGCCATGACCCCCGGCGACGCCCTCAGCGCCGGCGCCAGCCACCTGGTCGTCGCCCGCCCGATCATCGCTGCACCCGACCCGGCCGCAGCGGCAAAAGCGATCCTGGCGGAGATGGAGGGGAAGCGGGTGAGCGTGGCTTAGAAGGCGGGCAGGTCACGGCCCGGCCCTGCGCGCATAGCGCTCCGGGCGTTCCTCCCTTCAATCGCGCCACTGGCGCGATTGATCCGCTATCAGCGAACGGTCGTTACCCCGCCAGCCCATGCCTCTGGCTCAGCTCTTCGAGATCGAGCTGGGGGCGGGCGCCGATATGGGTGATGACTTCGGAGGCCGCGAGGCACCCGGTCTTGAGCGCTGCATCCATGGTCTGGCCGCGGGCGAGGCCGAGGAGGAACCCGGAGGCGAAGAGATCCCCGGCGCCGGTGGCGTCCACGACCTTCTCGACCGGGAAGGCGGGGACCGAAACCACTTCGCCGTTGAACACGGCCATGGCGCCCTCGGCACCCATGGTGATGGCGGCGACTTCCGCGTCCTTGGCGATTTCGCGCACCGCTTCGCCCAGATCATCGGTCTGATAGAGCGACTTGATCTCATTCACATTGGCAAAGACATAGTCGATGGTCTTGGATCGAATCAAATCCAGGAATTCGGCGCGGTAGCGATCGACGCAGAACGGGTCCGACAGGGTAAAGGCGGCGGCGCGCTCGTTCTTGTGGGCATAATGGGCGGCCAGCACGAAGGCCTTCTTGGCTTCCACCGGATCCCACAGGAACCCTTCCATATAGGTGATCGCAGCGCCGCCGATTTCATCGGGATGGATATCGCGCTCGGTCAGTTCGTGGCAGGCGCCAAGATAGGTGTTCATGGTGCGCTCGCCATCTTCGGACACGAAGATCATCGAGCGGGCGGTCAGCGCGCCGTTCTTGAGGCGCGAGGTGTTGTAGTGCACGCCGATGTCGGTGAGGTCGGTTTCAAACACATCGCCCAGCGGATCATCGGCCACCTTGCCGACAAAGGCGGCGCGGCCACCGAGCGAGGCGACGCCGGCGGCGGTGTTGGCAGCCGAGCCGCCCGAAATCTGTTCGCGGCCCAGCGGCATCTTGGCATAGAGGTCTTCGGCCCGATCAGTATCGATCAGGTGCATGATGCCTTCCTGCATACCCTCGCGCTCGATAAAGCCGGGTTCCACCGGGGCGATGATATCGACAATCGCGTTGCCGATGGTCAACACGTCGAAGCGGGTCTGGGTCATGTGGCTGCGTGTCCGGCGTTGGGGAAAAGGCCGTGGGCCGGTTTAGAGCATGATGGCGACCGGGGCAATTGTTTTGGCCGCTGTGCTCCAGGGCGGGCGCGCGCTGAACGACCAGCCGGACGCCGCCCTAAAGCGAGGAAATAATCTCTTCCACCAGCGCCTCGGTATCTTCGCCCGAACGCATGGCGATCTGCCCGTCGAGCAGCAATACGGCCAGGCCATGCACTTTTGCCCAGGCCGCCAGCGCCCTTATGCGCCCCTTGTCGAGATCGCCGCCCACCAGATGGCGCAGCGTATCAAAGGCCGCATCGGCCGCCATGCGCAGGCCGGGCCGGCTATCCTTTTTCAATTGCGGCGAGAACATCAGGCGGAACAGGTTCGCATTCTGCAGCGCAAAGACCACATAGGTCTTGCCCATCGCCCCCATAGGGTCATCCGGCCCGCTCGCCGCCACCGCTTCCATGCGCGCCGCGAAGCGCTGGAAACCGGTTACTGCCAGGGCTTCGAGCAGCGCGGCGCGGCTGTCGAAATGCCGATAGGGGGCTGCCGGCGAGACCCCGACCGCCCGCGCCAGATCGCGCAGGCCCAGCCCGGCCTCGCCCTGCTGTTCGAGAATGACCAGCGCCGCCTCGAGCAGGGCCTGGCGCAGATTGCCGTGATGATAGGGACTGTTGGATGATGTTGACATTGATCACATATTAAAGCAGATATGTATGCACTGATTACATAGAATGGGGCAAAGCGCAAATGCTCGACCTGATCCTGGCCTCGGCTCACCATCTGGCCGTTTTCACCCTGGTGGCGCTGTTCGCTGCCGAATTCGCGCTGGTGCGGCCCGGCCTGTCGGGGCCACGCCTCAGCCAATTGGCCCGGATCGACGCGGCCTATGGCGCGGTGGCCGGCATTGTCATTGTCGTCGGCATTATCCGCGTCATTTTCGGCGCGGTGGGCTATGAATATTACATCGGCAACCACGCCTTCTGGGGCAAGATGGCGGCCTTCCTCATTATGGGGTTGCTGACGATCCCGCCGACCATGGCCTTCCGTCGCTGGGCCAAGGCGGGCGCCGATCAGGCCGACTATGCTCCGCCGGCCAGCGAAATTTCGACAAATCGCCGCTTCATCCATTTGCAGGCCGGGGTGCTGCTGCTGATCCCGATCTTTGCCGCCGCGATGGCGCGGGGCTATGGGGGGTAACCCTTTTCACCTCTCCCTCTGGGAGAGGGGTCGCCCGCAGGGCGGATGAGGGGGCCTACCGCCCCACCGGCAGCGGGGTCTTGGGCTCGAACCGGCACCAGTCGGCAATCGGGCAGCGCCAGCATTCGGGCTTTCTGGCCTTGCAGATATAGCGGCCATGCAGGATCAGCCAGTGATGCGCGTGCAGCATGAAGCGCTCGGGCACCTGCCGGGTCAGCGCCTGTTCGACATCAAGGGGTGTCTTGCCCGGTGCCAGACCAGTGCGGTTGCCGACCCGGAACAGATGCGTGTCGACCGCGATGGTGGGCTGCTTGAAATAGATATTGAGCACCACATTGGCGGTCTTGCGTCCGACCCCGGGCAGGGCCTCAAGCGCGGCGCGGTCCGGCGGCACCTCGCCACCATGTTTTTCGATCAGGATCTGGCTGAGGGCGAAGACATTCTTGGCCTTGCCCCGATAGAGCCCGATGGTCTTGACCAATTCGGTGATCTGTTCGACCCCCAGCGCCACCATGGCGGCCGGCGTGGGGGCCAGTTCGAACAGACGCTTGGTGGCCTTGTTGACCCCCACATCGGTGGCCTGGGCCGAAAGCACCACAGCCACCAGGAGGGTAAAGGCGTTGACATAATCGAGTTCGCCCTTGGGTTCGGGCTCGATCTCGTGGAAACGGGCGAAAATCGCCTCGGCATCGGCCCGGCCCAGTTTTTTCACTTTTTTGGCAGTCGCCATTCTCTCGCCCCCGATTCTCTGCCAGTATTTCGGCCAAGAGGAACAGCGATGCAAGTCACCACGACCACCCCACTGTTTGCGGCGACCCTGCGACCGGACCGGTCGCTACGCATGGCTGGCGGGTGGCTGGCCCTGGTGCTGGCCGCCATCGTGGCAGCCCCGTTTCTGCTCGCCTTGCCTGAATTTGTCGTACCGGGCCTGTCTGCCTTTGCCATTGGCACCACAGGGCTGGCGGCCATGAGTGTGCGGCAAGCGCGACAACGCCGGATCAGCCAGCAGGTCACGCTCTGGGCCGACCAGATCGAAATCGCCACGACCCGGCCGGGCGTTGGAAAAACGCTTGAGCGCTTTGATCCGGCAGAGGTGCGTATGCGCCTTGAACGCGACAGCTTCGAGCGCACCACCGGCATCTATCTGCGCGCCGCAGACCGCGAGATCGCACTCGGGCCCTTTCTCTCCACCGCCGACAAGTCGAGCTTTGCAAAAGCCTTCGGCGCGGCCCTGCGCAAGGCCCGCCGCGCCCGTTAACACTGCCTCGATGCGGTCAAATCCGGGTCGCTCTGCCCCTCGCCAGGCGCTATTACCATCCGGAGTTTTCCAGTGAAAGACCCGGACATGAACCAGCATCTGACGCTGACGCCGGACAGCGATTACGACACCATCCGCGCCGCCATCCGCTACTTAAGCGAAAACGGTCCAGACACCACCGACCTTGATCGCTTCGCCCGCGCGCTGGGCCTCACCGAGCGGCAATTGACCGATCTGTTCCGGCGCTGGTGCGGCCTGTCCCCCAAGAGCTTTGCCCAGGCCGTGGCGCTCGACCACGCCAAGAGTCTCTTGCGCGACAAGGCCAGCGTGCTCGACGCCACCTATGAGGTTGGCCTGTCATCCACCTCGCGCCTGCACGATCTGTTCGTCACCTATGAGGCCATGCCGCCCGGCGTGTTCCGCGCCGGCGGCGCCGGCATCGACATGATCTGGGGCGTGTCCCCGTCGCCCTTTGGCCTGGCCGTGGTCACCGCCACCGATTATGGCATTTCCGGGCTGGGCTTTGCCGATGCGCAAACCAGCGTCGACGATGCCTTTGCCGACCTGGCCAATCGCTGGCCCAAGGCGCGGTTCACCCGGAACGATGCACGTATTGCCCCGCTGGTGGCTGGCATTTTCGAGCCCACGCGCTGGTCGGCCGACCAGCCGGTGCGCGTGGTGCTGATCGGCACCGATTTCGAGGTGAAGGTCTGGGAGACGCTGCTCAAGATTCCCTGTGGCCAGGCGACGACCTATTCGGATGTGGCCCGGACCATCGGTCGGCCCAGCGCCTCACGCGCGGTCGGGGCGGCGGTGGGCAAGAACCCGATCAGCTTCGTCGTGCCCTGCCACCGCGTGGTGGGCAGTTCGGGCGCGCTGACCGGCTATCACTGGGGCGTGCCGCGCAAGCGGGCGATCCTGGGCTGGGAAGCTGGTGTGATCTCGGCGGCGCACTAGCCGCCTGTCGCCGCCGGCACTGCTCTGCATGCCATCGGGATCACCGCGTTAGCCCACGCCATTCGAGCATAGCTCTCATGGCCTTCGGCTCCAGCCATTCGAGCATAGGTCTCATGGCCCTCGGCTCTGCCATTCGAGCGTAGCTCTCATGGCCTTCTCGCCTCAAATCTCCCCACCGGGGAGATTTGCCCTGACGGGACGGCTCGAAGTTTCACGTGAATCGAAAGGTTGGGGAACTTCCGACACGGTGAGGCTTTGCCCCCTTGTTCACAAAGCAAGGACAGCATGACGGATCTCACCCGCGCAATTCTGATCAGCATCCTGGCCATTGCCACGCTGTTGATCGCCTGGCAGCTATCAGCGATCCTGCTGCTGGTCTTTGCCGGCATGCTGGTTGCCGCGCTGCTCGATGCCGCAGTCCGCCCGCTCAACAAGATCTTGCCGCTGCCGCGCGCCATGATCGTCGTCCTGGTGACGCTGCTGATCGCCGGCCTGATTGCGGTCGGCCTGTCCTGGGGCGGATTCAGCCTGTGGCAGGGTGTGGACGAACTCTGGTCGATGATCAGCAAACGGGCCACCGAACTCTATGAACGTTTCGGCGAGGATTTGGGCGACCAGCTCTCGAGCGAGGGCAATTCACTCATGCAGGACCTCCTGCCCAATCCTGCGGACCTGTTCAGCCAGGCCGGGTCCATCTTTGGGCTGACCCTGGGCGTGCTCGGCAATATTGTGATTATCGGCTTTCTCGGCCTGTTCTTTGCGATTAATCCGGCGGGCTACCGCGATGGCGTGCTGGTGTTGATACCAGCAAAACATCGCTTGCGCTGGAAAGACGCGTTCGACCACACCGGGCAAACGCTGCGGGGTTGGCTGGTGACCCAACTGGCAGTGATGATCCTGATCGGGTGCCTGGTCTTCACGCTGCTGACGCTGCTGGGCTCGCCCGATGCCCTGTTGCTCGGCCTGCTGGCCGGCTTTCTCAATTTCATACCCTATCTCGGGCCGGTCATTTCCGCCGTGCCGGTGCTATTGACCCTGGCCGGTCAGGACATGACAGCACTCTGGATCGGTGCGCTGGGTCTGCTGCTGATCCAGAATATCGAGGGCTATGTCATCACCCCGCTGCTGCAGCAGCGCATCATCGAATTGCCGCCGGCCTGGTCCCTGACCATCATGGCGGTGATGGGGGTGCTGTTTGGCCCCATGGGCGTGGCCCTGGCCACACCCTTGTTCGCTGTCAGCCGCACATTGACCCAGAAGCTCTATATCGAACCCCGAGATGCGGACGAAACCGGGCAGGGCACAATCCCTAGAGCGTGACCCGCTTCACCAGCTTGCCGTCCGGGCCGATCTTGTAGATCGTCGGTTCACCCGTGCCGATTTCACGAGCCAGGATTTCGTCCGGCGTCAGCCCTTCAATGGCCATCACCAACGCACGCAGCGAATTGCCGTGGGCAGCGACCAGCACGGTCTTGCCCGATTTGAGCAGCGGCAGGATTTCGCCCTCGTAATAGGGCAGGGTGCGCGCAGCGGTATCCTTGAGCGATTCGCCGCCCGGCGGTGGCACGTCGAACGAGCGGCGCCAGACATGGACCTGCTCCTCGCCCCATTTCTCGCGTGCATCGTCCTTGTTCAGGCCCGCCAGGTCGCCATAGTCGCGCTCGTTGAGCGCGATATCGCGGGTGATGGTGACGTTCTGGATGTCCATCTCCTCAAGCATCAGGTCCAGCGTGTGCTGGGCGCGGCGCAGGGCAGAGGTGTAGTAGAAATCCGGTTCGATGCCGGCCGCTTTGAGGCCTTTGCCGGTTGCGCGTGCTTCCTCGATCCCCTTTTCGGTCAGGCCCGGATTGCGCCAGCCGGTAAAGAGGTTCTTGAGGTTCCATTCGCTCTGGCCATGACGCACCAGGATCAGCGTTCCGCTCATGTTTTTTTGGGTCCCTTGGATCTGTGTTTCGTGGGAGGCCCTGCAAACAGGGCGCAAAAAGTTCAGTCGGTGAGGCCGAGCACGTCGGCCATCGAATACAGCCCCGGCTGCTGCCCGGCGGCCCAGAGCGCCGCCTTCACAGCGCCATTGGCATAGATCGTGCGGTCCTGCGCCCGGTGATTGAGTTCGATGCGCTCGGACTGTCCGGCCAGGATCACCATGTGATCGCCAATGACATTGCCGCCGCGCAGCGTGGCAAAACCGATCGTGCCCGCTTCACGCGGTCCGGTATGGCCGTCGCGCACGCGCACCGAATGATCTTTCAGATTGATATTACGGCCTCGTGCCGCGGCCTCGCCCAGCATCAGGGCCGTGCCTGAGGGGGCATCGACTTTTCTGTTGTGGTGCATTTCGAGCACTTCGACATCATAGTCGCTGAGCGCCCTTGCGGCCTTTTCGACCAGCACGGTGAGCGCCACCATGCCGGGGGAAAAATTGCCCGACTTGACGACCCTTGCCCCGGCTGCGCCCGCCGCGGCAATCGTGGCGTCGTCCGCTTCGGTGCAACCCGTCGTGCCGATGATGTGGATCAGGCCCTTTGCCGCGGCCTGCTGGGCCAACGCCACGCTGGCGGCCGGCGCGGTAAAATCGATAATGGCATCGGCAGCATCGAGCAGGGCCGTGGCGTCATCGCTGACAGGCACGCCCAGCGCGTCGAGGCCGGCCAGCGTCCCGGCATCCTTGCCGATGGCAGCCGATCCGGCCCGGTCCAGCGCGCCCACCAGCTCCACGCCGTCATGGGCAGCGACGGCGGCAATATTGGCAATGCCCATGCGCCCACCGGCTCCGGCCACGATAATGCGCAATCTGGTCATGCCAAGAACTCCCTGCAATTGCCTTGCCCTATAGCAGTGCGTTGCCGCCCCGCCAACCGGGATGCCCGGAACCTTCTGCCTGTGTTACGATTCGACAAAAGCAAGAAGAGAAAGTGGACCTGTCCATGAGCCTCACCAATGTGCTGGCCGGAATTGCTGTCGAAGATCTCGGGCATTCCCTGGTCTGGTATGAATATCTGTTTGGCCGCCCGGCCGATGCGCGCACCATGGTCGATGTGGCCGAATGGAAACTGCCCGGCGGCGGCTGGGTGCATGTGATGACCGATGAGGACCGGGCCGGCGCCAGCGTCTGCATACTGATCGTGGATGACATTGCCGACGAGCTGGCGCGGCTCGAACTGCACGGCATCAAGCCGGTGGCCAAGGCGATCGGGGATTTTTTCAAGACCGCCAAGCTGCGCGATCCGGATGGAAACCTGATCATCCTCAGCCAGCCCCAGCAGGGGACGTATTAAGGGCCCAACAAAACCGCGATGCGTACCCTCCCCCTTGCGGGGAGGGTAGGGGCGCTGGGCCCGAAGGGCCTTAGCGGAGCTAGGGAGGGGGCCAAAGTGCACGATGCACTAGAGGCACCCCCACCCATCCTCCCCCGTCAAGGGGGAGGTGTCAGATCGAGTGCGCTGAAGGCTCAAAGCCGTTTCAGCTTCACTTCCTCGACCCGGTGGTCCTTGCCCTTTTTTAGGATCAGATCGGCCCGTCCGCGCGTGGGCAGCACGTTTTCGAGCAGATTGGGCAGGTTGATCGTTTCCCAGACATTGCGGCCGAAAGCGCCCGCCTCCTCCTCGCTCATTTCCGAGAACTTGCGGAAAAACGAGGTCGGATCGCGGAAGGCGGTTTCGCGCAGGCGGAAGAAGCGGGTGAGATACCAGTCGCGCAAATCCTCGACATCGGCGTCGATATAGATCGAGAAATCGATGAAGTCCGAGGCGAACAGGATCGGCTTGCCGTCGCGCGGCAGTTCACCGGGCTGGAGAATGTTGAGCCCCTCGACAATCAGAATATCGGGGCGCTCGATGATCACCTCTTCGCCCGGCACCACGTCATAGACCAGGTGCGAATAGACCGGCACCGAGACCTTGGCCTTGCCTGACTTGATGTCGCCCAGAAAATTGACGAAGCGGGCCCGGTCATAGCTTTCCGGAAAGCCCTTGCGCTGCATCAGCCCGCGCGCTTCGAGCACCTTGTTGGGGTAGAGGAACCCGTCCGTGGTCACCAGGTCGACCTTGGGGCTCGATGGCCAGCGGCTGAGCAAAGCGCGCAGGATGCGCGAGGTGGTCGATTTGCCCACCGCCACCGAGCCGGCCACACCAATGATGAAGGGCACCTTGTCGCCCGGCGTGTTGAGGAAGCGCGAGGAGACATCGTGCAGGCCCTGGATCGCCTCGACATAATAGGCGAGCAGGCGCGAGAGCGGCAGGTAGATTTCCTCGGCTTCGGCCAGCGAGATCGGGTCGGTCAGGGCGCGCAGCCGATCGATGTCGTCGGCATTCAACGTCATGGGCTGGCCGTTGCGCAGATCGCTCCACTGGTCCTTGGTAAAGCTGCGATAGGGGTCGCGGGCCGGAAGGCGCTTGGCCATTATGCGTTGTCCTTTCGAGCGGCCTTTTCGGCCAGACCCGACTGGGCGGTGCGGCTATCGAGTTCGGCCATCACTTCGGACAGCGGAACGCCTTCGGCCTTGAGCACCACCAGCAGATGATAGAGCAGATCGGCGCTTTCCTTGACCAGCTCGGCGCGATCATGGGTCACCGCTGCAATCACCGCCTCGGTGGCTTCCTCGCCCAGTTTCTGGGCGGCCTTATTGATGCCACGGGCAATCAGCTTGGCGGTGTAGCTGTCTTCCGGCGAGGCGGCGGCGCGCTGGGCAATGCGCGCTTCAAGGTCTTCAAGGGTCATGTCAGGCTGGTCTCCTCAGTGCGGACCATTGGCGGAAATCGAGCCGCCTGCAATTGAACTTAAGCCGCGCTGTCGAGGCGCATCGCGATGCCATGCTCGGCCATGTAGCGCTTGGCCTCGGGAATTGTGAAAGTGCCGAAGTGAAAGATCGAGGCGGCCAGCACGGCGCTGGCATGGCCTTGCTTGACCCCATCGACCAGGTGCTGCAGCGTCCCGACGCCGCCCGAGGCGATCACCGGCACTTCGACCTGATCGGCAATGGACCGGGTTAATTCGAGATCGAAACCGGACTTGGTGCCGTCCCGGTCCATCGAGGTGACCAGCAATTCGCCGGCCCCGCGCTCGACCATGCGGGCGGCAAATTCCACTGCGTCGATCCCGGTCGGCTTGCGCCCGCCATGGGTGTGGATTTCCCACTCGCTGCGATTGTCGCCACCCACACGCTGGCCCAGCCGCTGCTTGGCATCGACCGAAACCACGATGCACTGATTGCCGAACTTGTCGGCGGCCCGCGCGATGAAATCGGGGTCGTTCACGGCCGCGGAATTGATCGCCACCTTGTCGGCCCCGGCCAGCAGAAGTTTTCGAATGTCTTCGATGCTCCGAACGCCGCCACCCACGGTCACCGGCATGAAGCAATGCTCTGCGGTGCGCGCCACTACGTCGAATATCGTGTCGCGGCCTTCATGGCTGGCGGTGATGTCGAGAAAGGTTAGTTCGTCGGCGCCGGCGGCGTCATAGGCCATGGCCGCCTCCACTGGATCGCCGGCATCGATCAGATCGACGAAATTGACGCCCTTTACGACCCGGCCGCCGGCCACATCCAAACAAGGAATGATGCGTGTCTTCAGGGTCACCGGCGGCATCCTTTTTCGTTTTGCGCGTCCTCGCTGCGCTGCGGGCGTCGCGAGCGGGCCACATCCAAACAGGGGATAATGCGTGTCTTGAGACTCATGATGTCGTCCCCTTCTGCATCCGCCTCCAGGCAATGCGATGGATGATGAGTGTAGCCAGCCAGACGATCAGCGCACCGCCGCCCAGCGGCAGGGTGGCCAGGGCAAAGAGGCCCAGCACAAAGAAGAAGCTGATGACCCCGCCAAATTCGAAATCTCCAACCATGCAGGGATGCATGTCGTGCTCGGTCAGGGTGCAGCCATTGACCTCGGCCAGCAGGCCAGAAAACAGAGCCGAAAAGATGGGAGCAAGGGCGAACAGAACGATCACACCGAACAGCAGCCAGTAGACCCGCCAGGGAAAGTTTACCGGCTGTTGCGTGCTCATGCCGCCCTCAGCTTGGCCAATGCTTCACGTGAATCAATGCGCCCGTCATAGAGCGCCCGGCCGGAAATGGCGCCTTCGAGCACCTGGTAATCGGGATGCGTCATGCGCTCGATATCGTCCATCGAGGCAAGACCGCCCGAAGCTATGACCGGGATCGAGGTCGCCCGCGCCAGCTCCAGCGTGGAGTCCCAATTGATGCCGGCCAGCACGCCATCGCGATCGATATCGGTATAGATGATGGCAGCCACGCCCGCGCCCTCGAAGCGCCTGGCCAGTTCGATCACCGAGAGCTCGGAGGTTTCCGCCCAGCCCTCTACGGCCACCATGCCCTGGCGCGCATCGATGCCGACTGCCACCTGGCCGGGCCATTTCTGTGCGGCCTCTTTGACCAGCGCCGGATCGCGCACCGCGACGGTGCCCAGAATGACGCGGCTGAGACCCTTGTCGAGCCAGGCTTCGATATGCCCCAAATTGCGGATGCCGCCGCCGAGCTGGACGGGGAACTTCACCGTCTTGAGGATGGCTTCGACCGCCGCGCCATTGACGCTTTGGCCGGCAAAGGCGCCGTTGAGATCGACGACATGGAGATACTCAAAGCCCTGGTCTTCAAAACTCTTGGCCTGAGCCGCCGGATCGTCATTGAAGACCGTGGCCTGATCCATGTCGCCAAGCTTGAGGCGCACGCACTGGCCATCCTTGAGGTCGATAGCGGGGAAAAGGATCATGGTGTCCATCCCAGGAAATTCTCGATCAGTTTCAAACCCAGCGCCTGGCTCTTTTCCGGGTGGAACTGGGTGCCGAAAATATTGTCACGGCCCACACAGGCGGTCAGCGCCTCGCCATATTCGGTGGTGGCGATCAGCGTTTCGGCGCGGTCGGTTTTCAGATGATAGGAATGGACGAAATAGGCGTGCAGCCCATTGGGGCCCGTTTCCATCCCGTCGAGCAGCGCATGCGGGCGCGTCACCGTGATGGTGTTCCAGCTCATATGCGGGATTTTCATGGTCGGGTCGGCGGGCACGATCTTCTCTACCGCGCCGGGAATCCAACCCAGGCCCTGGGTCACCGACTTCTCCCGGCCTTCGCTGGCCAGCAATTGCATGCCGACGCAGACGCCCAGAAACGGCGTGCCGCCCTTGATCACGCGCTCTTCAAGCACCTCGACCATGCCTTCGAGCGCATCGAGCCCGGCCTTGCAGTCGGCAAAGGCGCCGACGCCGGGCAGCATGATGCGGTCGGCCGTCCGCACTATTTCGGGATCAGAGGTCACCGTGATGACATCGCCCTGGCCCCGCTCGGCGGCCATGCGCTCGAAGGCCTTGGCGGCCGAGTGCAGATTGCCGGCGCCATAATCGATGATGGCGATTGTGCTCATGGATTGGTCTCCAGGCTGGCGACCCGCGCCAGATCGGCATCCGTGGCAAAGCGATAGCCGGCGGCAGCGTGGCCGCGCCGCTTGAGCGCCCGCTGCCGCGCGCCCGGTGCCGCAAAGCCACAGGCGATGGCCAGCAGGATATAGAGCCAGATCACCGCATCGGCCCCGATATAGGGGGCGGCGAAAACCAGCGCCACGATCCCCAGCACAAACAGCACCAGCTGTCCCCAGAGCCGATGGGTCAGTGCATGCACGGGCGGCAGCAGCGCGGCGAACCAGGAGAACTTTTCGGGCACCGCCTGGGGAAGGGCACCGGCATCGGATTTGAGAATGGCGTAGAGAGTCACGGGACACTCCAAGGGCAAGATGGCGTCCCCTTAGTGCAAAATGGGCAGAGGGGGAAGGGCGGTGACGGTCGCCCTCGCCCTTCGAGGCCGCTTCGCGGCACCTCAGGATGAGGGCCACCGAGAATGCTGATCGTTCGAAGCCCTCATGGTGAGGTGCTTTGCGTCGCAAAGCCTCGAACCACGAGGGCGGCTTTCACCAAACCTAAAGCACGCCCTTGGTGCTGGGCACCCGGTCGGCCATGCGCGGGTCGATCTCGACCGCCTCGCGCAGGGCGCGCGCCACAGCCTTGAACATCGACTCGGCCAGGTGATGGTTGTTGTCGAAGTAGAAGTTCTCGATATGCAGCGTGATCCCGGCATTGATCGCCAGCGCCTGGAAAAACTCGCGGAACAATTCAGTGTCGATCTCGCCGATCTTGTTCTGGCTGAATTCCGCCTTGAACACCAGGAAAGCGCGGCCGGACACATCCAGCGCCGCGCGGGTCAGCGTGCCGTCCATGGGCAGGTCGCAGCTCGCATAGCGGCGGATACCCTTCTTGTCGCCGAGGGCCTCTTTGATCGCCTGGCCCAGTGCAATGCCCACATCTTCGACCGTGTGGTGGAAGTCGATATGCAGATCACCCTTGCAGCTTACCTCCATGTCGATCAGCGAATGGCGGCTGAGCTGGTCCAGCATGTGATCGAAAAAGCCGATGCCGGTCTGCATCTGGTGCGCGCCGGTGCCATCGAGATTGATCGAGACGGCGATCTCGGTCTCGTTGGTCTTGCGGGCGATCGTTGCGGTACGCATCGGCTTGGGTCTCCGGTCTTTCGGCGCTTGACTAGCAGATAGGCAGGTTCGCGTGAAGATTGGGTTTAGCTGGCCACTTATCCCCGCACCCAAAACCTCGCGCATACTCCCACCTATTCCTCTCGCGTCAGGGCGGCCTGCAGCGACCAGCTTCGCGCTGTGCCGCAGGCAAAACCTCCCCAGTGGGGAGGTTTTAGGCAAGAAGGCCATAAGCGCTGTGCGCGAATGGCCGAGGAGGAACAGCCGGGCGTGGGGTAGTCGCGTGCAGCCGCGGTCTGGGGGTCGGTTGGTGAGAGTTCGTGCCTGCTGTGGCTTCGGTCGCAGATGAAAGCGGGTGCCCCAGGGGCGGCCGCGCCGGACAGCCTTCCAAGTTACCCTCTATCGAGAAATCCCGGCGTTCCCGAGGCGGCTTTCGTCTCAGTTTTTTTGTTTCAGGGACGAAAGCCGTCTCGGGACACCGCTCTGTCTTGATATCCGCAGGTCCGGAGACCGTGCGGCGCTTGGGCGCGTCTGTTGCAATCTGGGTTCGTACCCCTAAATATCAGCCAACAGTTCGGAGTATCTTTTCCAATGAGTGACAATAATTTTCCCGGCTGGCACGGCACGACCATCGTTTCGGTCCGCAAGGGCAACAAGGTGGTGGTGGCCGGCGACGGCCAGGTGTCGATGGGCCAGACGGTGATGAAGCACAGCGCCAAGAAGGTGCGCCGGCTGGCCGATGGCAAGGTGATCGGCGGTTTCGCCGGCTCCACCGCCGATGCCTTCACCCTGTTCGAGCGGCTCGAAACCAAGCTTGAGCAATATCCCGACCAGTTGATGCGCGCTGCCGTGGAACTGGCCAAGGACTGGCGCACCGACCGTTATCTGCGCAAGCTCGAAGCCATGATGATCGTGGCCGACAAGACCGACACGCTGGTACTGACGGGCACGGGCGATGTGCTAACCCCCGATCACGGCGTCATCGCCATCGGTTCGGGCGGCAATTACGCCCATTCGGCGGCGCTTGCCCTGCATCAGGCCACCGAGCTTGATGCCGAGGATATTGCCCGCCGCGCCATGAAGATCGCCGAAGAAATCTGCGTCTACACCAATGGCAATGTAACGGTCGAAACCATCGAGCTCGACGCGTGAGCTTTATCATAAAGCGTCTGGGCCCTGAGGATGCGGCGGCCTATCGCGCCATCCGCCACGAGGCGCTGGCCAACCATCCCGAGGCTTTCGTCTCCACGGCCGAGGGCTTTGCGCAAAAGTCCGATGCTGAAATCATTCAGACGCTGGAAACGCTGACTATCTTTGGCGCCGTCCTGCCCGATGGACGTCTGGGCGGCATCAATGCCTTCTTGCGCAATGAGGGCGCCAAGGAGCAGCATCGCGGCTGGATGATCCAGGTCTATGTCCGGCCCGAGCATCGCGGCTCGGGCATGGCGCAGGCCCTGGTGGAGCATCTGGTGGAGCATCTGGTGGATCATGCACAGCACCATGTGCTGCAGATCCATCTCGGCGTCTGGTCGGAGAACATTCCGGCCATCAGGCTCTACAAGCGACTCGGCTTTGAAACCTATGGCACCGAGCCCCGCTATCTCTTCGTGAACGGTCGATTTATCGACGAACACCTGATGGTGCGCTTCCTGGACAAGGCACCGATCGAAAGTGACCAAAAATGAGTGAAACCAATTTCTCCCCGCGCGAGATCGTCTCCGAGCTGGACCGTCATATTGTTGGCCAGGCCGATGCCAAGCGCGCCGTCGCCGTTGCCTTGCGCAATCGCTGGCGCCGGCAGCAGCTTTCGCCCGATCTCAGGCGCGAGGTGACGCCCAAAAATATCCTGATGATTGGGCCGACCGGCGTGGGCAAGACCGAGATTTCGCGCCGTCTTGCCCGGCTGGCCCAGGCCCCCTTCGTCAAGGTCGAGGCCACCAAGTTCACCGAGGTCGGTTATGTCGGCCGCGATGTCGAGCAGATTGTCCGCGATCTCGTCGAAGCGGGTATCACCGTCCTGCGCGATAAACGCCGCCGCGATGTGCAGGCCCAGGCCCATCACAATGCCGAAGAGCGCGTGCTCGACGCGCTGGTTGGCACCTCGGCCACGCCGTCCACGCGCGAAAGCTTCCGCGCAAAACTGCGCGGCAATGAGCTCGACGACAAGGAAATCGAGATCGAGATGCAGCCCTCGGCCGGCACCGGCGGGTTCGAAATCCCCGGCATGCCCAATGGCGGCATCGGCATGATCAACCTTTCCGACATGTTCAAGCAGGCCATGGGCGGGCGCGGGGTCAAGCGCAAGATCAAGGTCCAAGATGCCTATGAGCCGCTGGTGGCCGAGGAGGCCGACAAGCTGCTCGACCAGGATCAGCTCAAGGCCGAGGCTATCGAGCTGGTGGAAAACCACGGCATTGTTTTTATCGACGAGATCGACAAGGTCGCCCACCGCGAAGGCGGTGCCCAGGGCGGGCCGTCCCGCGAAGGCGTGCAGCGCGATTTGCTGCCGCTGATCGAAGGCACCACCGTTGCCACCAAATATGGACCGGTCCAGACCGACCATATCCTGTTCATCGCCTCGGGCGCTTTCCACGTGAGCAAACCGAGCGACCTGCTGCCCGAACTGCAGGGTCGCCTGCCGATCCGGGTGGAACTGAAGGCGCTGACGCGTGAGGATTTCATCGGCATTCTCTCGGACACCGAGGCGAGCCTGATCAAGCAATATGTGGCGCTGATGGGCACTGAAGGGGTGACGCTCAGCATCACCAAGGACGCCATCGAGGCGATTGCCGATGCGGCCGTGCTGGTCAATTCCTCGGTTGAAAATATCGGTGCGCGGCGCCTGCAGACGGTCATGGAGCGGCTGGTGGAGGAAATCTCCTTTGACGCACCGGACAAGTCCGGGGAGACGGTCACCATCGACGCCGCCTTTGTCCGCGACAAGGTCGGCGCTCTGGCCGGCGATACGGATCTGAGCAAGTTCGTATTGTAGCGGCCACGAACTCGATTCCCCTTCTCCCCTTGTGGGAGAAGGGAAGAGATCGGCCTACCGCTTCCTGTTGGCCCGCTTGATCACTTCGTCGCGTAGGAATTTCAAATCCTCGGGGTCCAGCCGGCTGATATCATCGCGCAGACGATTGGTCAGTTCGGTCGCCTCTGGCGCCAGGCCCCCGGTATTGATCGTCACCTTGGGGTCGGAAATCTCGGCCAGGCGCTGAAGCTCTTCGGCCTCGTCCCAGATGACGTTGAAGAAGGCGATGATGCGATGGAGCAGGAAGGATGTGGGCTGGCCGCGCTTGCCGTGTTCCAGCGCCGAGAGATAGGCGCTCGAGACGTTGAGGGCCGCCGCCATTTCCTTGAGCGAAATGCCGCGGGCTTCGCGCATGGCTCGAAATTTTGCGCCCAGCGGGGTCATTGGCGCCGCAGGCGCACATACCACGCCCCCTCTCCACCATGACCGCGTGCCGCAACGCTCCAGCCGGACACCAGATGCGACAGGCCCGGTTCGCTCAGCCAGATTGGCAGCATGGTGCGCAGAATGCCGCGCTCGGTCATGGCCGCGATGTAGTCATTGTCTGTCTTTGCGCCCTTGCCGGTGATGACCAATATGGTCCGGTCCCCGCGTGCCGCCCGCGCCCCGATATAGCGCCGCAGCGTGTCGCGGGCTTCGTTCTGGGTCATGCCATGCAGATCGATCTTGCCATCGATCTCGATGCGGCCGCGCCGCACCTTCTTGTGGATGGCCGGATCCACGGCCCGTTCGGCCACTGGCGTGCCGGAGGCGGGCGCCTGGTAGGGCGGCAGAAACGGCTTGGCCGGTTTGAGTGGCCTGGGTGTCGGCTTGACCAGGGGCTCGGGATCGGTTTCGGGCACCGGCAGGGTGCCGGCCCCCAGTTTCAGCAGGCCCTTGCGCCGCAGCGGCTCGACCGTGGCGGCCACGGTCGTCCAGAGATGAAAGTCATGCGGCAGGCGCCTGGAGCCGCGTTTGGACATGGTTCAGCCTGCGCGATGCGATCAGTCGAGCTGGCTGGTGGCGATCACCTTCCAGTTCGGGTCGCGCGATTTGGGATTGCGCGAGAAGGTCCATTCATCGGCAATGGTCTGGACCTGATCAGCATTGCCCTCGACCAGATTGCCGTCCTTGTCGCGTGTGGCCGAGACGACCTCGGCATGGAAATCGACCGTGACATTGACGTCCTTCTTGTCGAATTCGGCGTCTACAATCGACACTTTGGGCAGGCCGACAAAGGTGAAGTCCACCGTCTTGCCCTCGGCCTCGCGATCGGCAATGGCCCGCTGGAAGCTCTCGAAAATGGGCTTGTCGAGCAGGTTCTTCAGCGTCTGGCGATCGCCCTCGGCATAGCTGGTGACGATCATCTCATAGGCCTGCTTGGCGCCCTCGAGGAAGCTCTTGGGCGAAAAGCCCGGATCAACCTCGGCAACGGCCTTGAGGCCGGCCGCGAGCGGCGCATTGCCGGCGGCGGCCTGTTCGATCTCGGCCTCGAGCTTGCGGGCGCGGCGCTCATCGTCGAGATCGGGCTGGGCCGCGCGGGGCCGCAACGGCACCACCGTTTCCTCATTGGCCGCAGCCTGCTTTTCGGTGGGGGTCGACCGGCTCCGATCGACGGGCGGGCGCTCATTGCCGGTGCGCGTGCCCAGCACAGAGCGCAGCCGGAACAGCACAAAGACAGCAACGGCGATGGCAATCAGGGTCGGCAGATCGAGGAATTCGGCCATGTAGCGGGCACCTTGAATATGAGGCGTCGACAAAAAAACTGTTCGCTGGCGCTCGTTGTGCGCCATATCTGGCCTATATATAGGCAAAGCTTTAGCCCGAAACCAGTTCACGATGGGGCGAGTTGCGTATTTGCCGCGTCCGAGGTGAACAAAATTCCTGCGAGGAGCCGAATTTGGCCCGCCTGATTGCCCTTTCCTTCCTGGCTTTGCCGCTTCTGGAAATCGCCGTCTTCATTCTTGTCGGCCGCGCCATCGGCCTGTTCCCGACGCTGGCACTGGTCATTCTGGCGGCGCTTGCCGGCGGGTTGCTGCTGCGCCAGCAGGGCCTGAGCACGCTTTCGCGGCTGCGCAACAATGTCAATGCGGGCACCATTCCCGGGCGCACCATGTTCGACGCCATGCTGATCGGGCTGGCGGCCATCCTTTTGGTGCTGCCGGGCTTCCTCAGCGATGTGGTGGCGCTTTCCCTGCTGGTGCCGCCCGTCAGGGGCTGGCTGTTTTCGGCGCTGGCGGGCCGGGTGCGGGTGGTTGAAACCACCACCAGCTATCGCCGCCATGATACGCCCCAGGACGAGCAGGATAGCGAAACGCGCGCCATCGAGCTTAAGGATGATGACTGGCGGGACCGGCGCGAGTAGGGGTCAAGCTTGTTCGCGTCAGCCAAAAGTGCTAGCCACACGGCCATAATTGCCTCGAACCTAGCCATCTAGAAGGACCAAATAATGGCCGATGACAACCAGGGCGCGGCAGCGCCGCAGCCCGGCACTGCCCCCAGCATGAACCTCGTGGGTCAGTACATTCGCGACCTCTCCTTCGAAAACCCCGGCGCGCCCGCAACGCTTCTGGGCGGCGGTGCCAATCCGGCGTTCAATGTGTCGATCTCGGTCGGCGTCAAGAAGCAGAGCGACGAGATCTATGCCATCGAGCTCACGCTTAATGCCAAGGCCAATCGCGAAGAGACCGTGCTGTTCAATGTCGAGCTGGTCTATGGCGGCATTTTCCGCATCAAGAACGTGCCGGAAAACCAGCTTTCCCCGCTGCTGATGATTGAATGTCCGCGGCTGATCTTCCCGTTTGCGCGCCAGGTGCTGGCCAGCGTGACGCAGCAGGGCGGCTTCCCGCCGCTGATGATGGAGCCGGTGGATTTCTCGGCGATCTATCGCCAGAACCTGGCCAAGCTGGCCCAGCAGCAGGGTGGCGCACCGGCTGCCGATGCCGCCGCCGAGGCGCCCAAGCCGAACTGATCGCGCACAGCGTTGCGAACAAAATTGGCCCCGGCACAGACCGGGGCCTTATCATGTCTGCCGGCAGATCCTATTCGGCGGCGGCACTTTGCTCATATCTGGCCCAGATGGCATTTTCGCCCATCTTTTCAACGAAGGCCTCATGGGCTTGGGCTTCAGCCGCGCTGAGCCGGCCGGGCAATGGAATGGGACGCTGGGCCACCGCGATACGAGTCTGGCCCATGCCGCTGGATGCCGTTTCCACCTCGGCCACCAGGGCCAGGCTCACCTGTTTGCCCCCGATCAGCTCGAGATAGACTTCGGCCAGGATTTCACTGTCGAGCAGTGCGCCATGCAGCGTGCGGCGGGAATTGTCGATGCCGTAATGCTTGCACAGCGCATCAAGGCTGACACGGGCACCCGGATGCTTCTGCCGGGCGACCATGACGGTGTCGATCACCGCATTGGCAAGGCGCGGCAGGCCGGCCCCTTCCATTTCGGCGTTGAGAAAGCCCATGTCAAAGGGTGCGTTGTGGATGACCAGCGTGGCATCGCCGATAAAGGCACGGAAATCCTCGGCCACCGCCTTGAAGAGTGGCTTATCGGAGAGAAATTCCTCGCTCAGCCCATGCACGCGAAATGCCTCTTCGGGCATGGAGCGCTGGGGGTTGATATAGACGTGAAAATTCTTGCCGGTCGGGATGTGATTGATCAGCTCGACGCAGCCGATTTCCACCAGCCGGTCGCCGCCCTGCGGCGAGAGGCCCGTGGTTTCGGTGTCGAGCACGATTTCCCTGATCATCGGTCCTGCCGTTCTGCTCGCAATTTGCGCACCAGCTCTTCCACTTCCGCCTCGATCACCGGGATCGGCGCAGTGGTATCAAAGAGCCAGTCGGCGCGTTCCTTCTTTTCGGCCTGTGGCATCTGGCGGGCAAGCAGGGTCTCCATCTTTTCCACGGTCATGCCGGGCCGGGCCAGGATGCGCTCGCGTTGTACCACCTCGTCCACATGGGTCACCGCGACGGTATCGAAACCATAATCATGACCGCTTTCAAACAACAACGGCACCTCGACGGCCGCCAGGGCATGACCCTGCGCTTCTGCTTCATCGAGAAAGTCAGCGATTGCGCTGCGCACCAGCGGATGGACAATGGCTTCAAGACGCTCGAAGCCAGAGGGATCCGCAGACAGGCGCCGCGCCAGTTTGGCGCGGTCGATGACGCCGTTGTCCGCTACACCGGGAAACAGCGCCTCGACCGGCGCAACAGCCGCGCCGGCATAGAGCTGCGCTACCGCCTCGTCGGCCGAGAAGACCGGCACGCCGCATTTCGCAAAGGCGTCGAGCAAGGTCGACTTGCCGGTCGCGATCGATCCGGTGATGCCGATCCGTCGCATGGTTCAATGATCCAGTGTTGCTTCGATCCGCGCCCGCAAGGCCGGTGTTACCTCCGGTTCGACCCCGAACCAGGCAGCAAAGCCCGGCACGGCCTGATGCAGCAGCATGCCCAGCCCGTCCACCGCACGCAATCCCTCAGCCCTGGCTGCAGCCAGAAGCGGGGTTTCAAGCGGGGTATAGACAATGTCGGTCACCAATGTGGATTTGGCCAGAAGGCTCATATCGAGCCAATCAAAGCGCGTGCCATGCATGCCGATAGAACTGGTATTGACCACCAGGCCCGTGTTCGGTGCCAATTCGGCGAAGGCATCAAAGCCATGCGCTTCGAACGGTCCGTCGATTTCTTCGACCAGCGCCTGGGCATTGGCCAGCGTGCGGTTGAGCACATGGACCTTGCCACTATAGCGGCGCCGCAGGGCTGCCAGTACGGCCCGCGCCGCGCCGCCAGCCCCAATGATCATGGCGTCCTTGGACCCGTCGGACCAGCCCGGCGCATTGGCGTCGAGATTGCCCAGAAAGCCGAGATAGTCGGTATTGGTGCCATGCACCTTGCCGTCCTGCACCACTAGCGTGTTGACCGCGCCAATGACCCGCGCCAACGCGTCAACGCTGTCGCAAAGCGCAAAGACTGCTTCCTTGTGTGGAATGGTCACATTGCCACCGGCAAATTCGCCCGTCCGCAGGCGGGCGAAGAAGTCAGGCAGCGCCTCAGGCGTTACATCAATGGCCTCGTAGGTACCCGCGATATTGTGTTCCGCCAGCCAGCTCCCATGGATCAGGGGCGAGCGGGAATGGGCAATGGGATGCCCGATGACGAATGCCCTGGTGGTCAATCCTGGATCCTTGGTTCAATCCCGAGCATTCAAAAGCTCAGGCGCGATATCGCGCAATGCCGCCAGCAGCGGAAGCAGGGGCAGGCCCAGAATGGTGAAATAATCGCCGGCGACGGTCTCGAACAGCCGAATAGAGGGGCCTTCCAGACGATAGCTGCCGACCGAGGCAAGGCTTGCCTGCCCTTCCAGATCCAGCACGTGATCGCGCTCCTCGGCGGAAAAGTCCCGCATGGTCAGCTCGGCGGTCTGGAGATCGGACCAGAGCAGATGCCCGTCCCGCACCAGGGTCACAGCAGCATGCAGCCGGTGGGTCTTGCCCCGCAGATGCTCGAGTTGAGCGGCGGCATCCGTCCGCGAAGCCGGCTTGTGCAAAAGTTCCAGGCCCAAAGCGAGCGTCTGGTCGGCGCCAATAACCAGGTCACCTGGCCGGCTGCTGGAAACGGCTTCGGCCTTGTGCCGCGCCAACAGCAGGGCAACATCCCGGGCATCGCCGCCGGCCTCGAGCGCCTGGTTTTCGACCTGGCGCTCATCGAGTTCTGCCGGCTTGGCCTCAAAACGCAGTCCGGCCTTGTCCAGCAAGGCTTTGCGGGTGGCACTGGCGGAAGCAAGGATCAGCATGGAGAGCAGTTTTTCCACACTGTCATCCCCAGCTCAAGGCCGATCTGTGATCTGGTCGTGCAAGTCTGGCCCCAGACCAAACTTGTCCCCCCTGGCTAAGAATTTGTTAACAGTTGATTTCGGAACCCGGCGAAACAGGGGCGTGGAAAGGTCTGGGGAAAGCTTGCTCGGGCGGCAGAAAGATATGCGCAGGCTCATCCACACCCGGAATCGAATCATTGACTCGGCAAAGGCCGGATTAACCTCTCGTTAATGAATTGGGCGCGTTAAGACTTCAGTAAGAGTTTGGACTTGATTCACACCCCGTTAACCATCGCCTGCGCGCAAGTGTCACTTCACCGCTCGATTGTGGGTGACGAGGAATTGCAGCTAAACACCGCCATAAAGATAAAGAAGCGAAGCAAGAAAGACTCTTTATAGGGTTTTGGAAGGGATGAACCCATGGCTCCGGTGACGCACAAACCATTGCTCGCCACGGTGTTGGGACAGCGTCAGGAACGCCCCCCGATCTGGATCATGCGCCAGGCCGGACGCTATCTGCCCGAATATCGGCAGACCCGGGCACGGACCGGCGGTTTCCTTGAACTGTGTTACACGCCCGAACTGGCCGTCGAAGTTACACTGCAGCCATTGCGGCGCTTCGATCTGGACGCAGCCATTCTGTTTTCGGACATTCTGGTGATCCCGGACGCCTTGGGACAGAGCGTGCGCTTTGCGACAGGCGAGGGTCCCTTGCTCGAGCCGCTTGACGAAAAGGGCATTGATGGCCTCGATCAGGATCGGGCGATGAGCCATCTGGCACCGGTATTTGAAACGCTGCGCCGTCTTCGCGCTACATTGCCCGCCCAAAAGACCTTGATTGGCTTCTGTGGCGCCCCCTGGACGGTGGCGACCTATATGCTGGGCGGTCGAGGCTCGCCGGATCAATGGACGGCACGCCGGTTTGCGCTGGAGCACCCAAGGGCTTTTGACAAGCTGATCGATGTTCTGGTGGATACCTCGATCGATTATCTCGCGGGGCAGTTCGAGGCGGGCGCCGATGTGGTGCAGCTTTTTGAAAGCTGGGCGCTCAATCTGGACGATACCAGTTTCGCCCGGCAGGTGATGGAGCCCAATCGGCGGATTGTCGAAGGCCTGCGCCAGCGGATCCCCAATGCACCGGTGATCGGGTTTCCGCGCGGTGCGGCAGGCAATCTCCGGCGCTATGCAGAGGCCACCGGGGTCAATGCGCTGGGGATAGACTTCGCCACGCCGGTCGATTTCGTCAATGCGCATCTGCCGCCCGAGCTGCCGGTGCAGGGCAATCTTGATCCGCTGCGGCTGGTGGTCGGTGGTGAAGCCATGGAGCGTCAGGCCCGCGCCATTATCGAGGGCTTCGCGAATCGGCCGCATATCTTCAATCTGGGGCACGGCATCGTCCCCGAGACCCCGATCGCGCATGTCGAACGGCTGGTTGAATTGGTCAAGCGCGGCTGACAGGCGCTGCTGAACTGGTGAGGAGTTCGCCATGTATGAATGGGTCAAGGCGCTGCATGTCATCTCGGTTATCGCCTGGATGGCGGGAATGATGTATCTGCCGCGCCTGTTCGTCTATCATGCCGAAGCGGCAGTGGGTTCGGACAAGGCTGAGACCTTCAAAATCATGGAGCGCCGACTGTATCGCGGCATCATCACGCCAGCGATGCTCGCGACCTGGGTGTTCGGGTTGTGGCTGGCCTTCGGCTTTGGCATTGTTGATTTTTCTCAAGGCTGGATGTGGCTCAAGGCGGCGATGGTGATTGCGCTGAGCGGTGTGCATGGCTGGTACGGGTCGATGCTGCGGGCCTTCAGGCAAGACCGCAACACGCGCCCGCATACATTTTACCGCGCCATCAACGAGATCCCCTTTGTGATGGCCATCGTCATCGTCATTGCGGTAATCGTGAAGCCGTTTTGAGAGATTGGCCGATTTTGCTGCCGAGCAGCCGACCTCCTGCCACTCGACCATAGGTCTCTTTGCCTTCTCGCCTCAAATCTCTCCACCGGAGAGATTTGCCCGCGGGACGGCTCGAAGTTTCACGTGAATCGATTTTCACAATTTGCTTTGAACTTGAAACCGGCCGCGGATCACGCTACATGGGGACAAGGCATCCCCTGATTGCGCGACCACCCCGGTTGCTGCGCGGTGCCGAAATTTCCCCTTATTCGACTGTCCAGTCTTACCGATATCCCTCTAGGGTCGTTTCGCTACATGCAGAATATCAAGCTCAGTGAGCTCAAGGCCAAGTCCCCGGCTGAACTCTTGGCATTTGCCGAGGAACTCGAGGTCGAAAACGCATCGACCATGCGCAAGCAGGAGTTGATGTTCGCCATCCTCAAGGAACTGGCTGCCCAGGACATCAACATCGTTGGCGAAGGCGTGGTCGAGGTGCTCCCCGACGGGTTCGGCTTCCTGCGCTCGCCAGATGCAAACTATCTCCCCGGGCCCGACGACATTTATGTCAGCCCCAGCCAGATTCGCCGCTTTGGCCTTCGTACGGGCGACACGGTCGAGGGCGAAATCCGCTCTCCCAAGGAAGGCGAGCGTTATTTCGCGCTGCTCAAGGTTTCGACCATTAATTTCGAAGACCCCGAGGCCGTGCGCCACAAGGTCAATTTCGACAACCTTACCCCGCTTTATCCCGAAGAACGGCTGCGGATGGAGTTGCCGGATCCGACAACAAAGGATCGCTCGGCACGATTGCTCGATCTCGTCGCGCCGCTCGGCAAGGGCCAGCGCGCATTGATTGTTGCGCCTCCGCGTACTGGTAAGACCGTATTGTTGCAGAATATTGCACAATCCATCGCCACCAATCATCCTGAATGCTATCTCATCGTCCTGCTGATCGATGAGCGTCCTAAAGAAGTGACCGACATGCAGCGCTCGGTGCGCGGCGAAGTCATCTCCTCGACCTTCGATGAACCGGCTTCGCGCCACGTGCAGGTCGCCGAAATGGTGATCGAAAAGGCAAAGCGCCTGGTCGAACATAAGCGCGATGTCGTCATTCTGCTCGATTCGATCACCCGTCTCGGCCGCGCCTACAACACAGTCGTGCCGAGCTCAGGCAAGGTTCTTACAGGCGGCGTGGACGCCAATGCCCTGCAGCGTCCCAAGCGCTTCTTCGGTGCGGCGCGTAATATCGAGGATGGCGGTTCGCTGACCATCATTTCGACCGCGCTGATCGATACCGGCAGCCGCATGGACGAAGTGATCTTTGAAGAATTCAAGGGCACGGGCAACTCGGAAATCGTGCTCGACCGCAAGGTGGCCGACAAGCGTGTCTTCCCAGCGATCGACATCAACAAGTCGGGCACCCGTAAGGAAGAGCTCCTGGTTGATTCGGACATCCTGCGCAAAATGTATGTCCTGCGCCGCATCCTCAATCCGATGGGCACGATCGACGCCATGGAGTTCCTGACGGACAAGGTGCGTCAGACCAAAACGAACTCCGACTTCTTCGATTCGATGAATACCTAAGGCCTCGGGCCCGGGAGCCGAATCATGCAGGCGGGCGACACCATCATGGCGCTCTCCTCCGGCGCTTTGCCGGCAGGCGTGGCGGTCATTCGCCTCTCAGGGCCTCGCGTGCGAGAGGCGCTTGGCACAATTGCTGGAGGCGTTCCCAGGCCGCGGCATCTGACCCTGCGCAAGATCGGCGCGGGGCAAATGCTGGATCAGGGCCTGGTGGCCTATTTCCCCGCACCACAAAGCTTCACTGGCGAAGATTGCGCCGAACTGCAGGTGCATGGCTCACCTGCCGGCGTCAAAGCCATTCTGGCGGAGCTTGGGAGCCTCGGCCTGCGCCTGGCAGAAGCCGGTGAGTTCACCCGCCGCGCTTTTGAGAACGGCAAGCTTGATCTTGTCGAAATTGAAGGCCTTGGCGACCTGCTCAATGCCGAGACAGAAAAGCAGCGCCAGCAGGCCTTGGCGCGCTTTGATGGTCGCCTGACGGAAAAAATCGCACAATGGCGCGAAACCCTGCTGGATTTGCGCGCGGAAATCGAGGCCCGGCTCGACTTTTCCGATGAAGGCGATGTGTCCGAGGACTTGCCGCATCACTGGCAGATCCAGCTCGGTGCACTGGAAACAGCAATCCAAACATCGCTAGCCTCTCTGGAAAGCGGGCGGATTGTCCGCGAAGGTATCCGGGTGGCGCTGGCGGGAGCCCCCAATGCCGGAAAATCAAGCCTGATCAACGCCCTGGCAAAGTCCGATATTGCCATTGTGTCGGACGAGGCGGGCACAACGCGGGACGTCCGGGAAGTGCCGCTGGACATCAATGGCCAACTCTTCATTCTTCTTGATCTTGCAGGATTACGGGAAAGCGATAGCAAGGCGGAGGCCGAAGGCGTCCGGCGCGCGCAACGGGCCATTGAAACGGCGGATATTGTCCTGTGGCTTACCGCACCTGATGTGATCGATATCGCCCCGCCCGCTATTGCTGGGCAGGTTCTGCGCATCGGCACCAAATCGGATCTTGGCCTTTTACCGGGGGTGGACGTCAGCATCTCGACACAGTCACCCGGTGATCTCATTGAACTTCGCCATCGCCTAGATGCATTGGCGGTGGGCATGACGGGCGCAGAACCCAGCCTCGTTAGTCACGAAAGAGACCGGCTGGCCCTCAGCGGGGCCCTGGCGGCACTCGAAGAGACGCGACGTAATCTCGGTGATTGGGAACTCGCTGCGGAATCGCTGCGCAGAGCCTCGGCGGCCCTGGAGCGGCTGATTGGCCGGATAGACGCGGAAAAGGTGCTGGATCGCCTGTTTTCCAGCTTCTGCATCGGTAAATGATTCACGTGAAACTTCTAGCTGTGATGCAGGCAAATTCGGTTCAATGAACCGTATTTGGGCAAGAAGGCCACGAGAACTGCGCTCGAATGGAACCCATGTCTGTCGCTACACAGTCGCGATAACGCCCAACTCGGGTATCAAAATGGATTCACGTGAAACACGGGCGACCAGGTCATCAAGCAAGCGGACAATTGATTCACGTGAAACATTGGCCTATGTCAGGCGCCTTGGAGAAATTGCCATGACTGACTATGCCGTCATCATCGTCGGCGGGGGCCATGCGGGCACGGAAGCCGCAGCAGCCTCGGCGCGCCTCGGCGTTCCCACCGCGCTGATCACCCATCGCTTTGACACTATAGGCGAGATGAGCTGCAATCCGGCCATCGGCGGATTGGGCAAGGGCCATCTTGTGCGCGAGATCGACGCCTTGGACGGCTTAATGGGTCGCGTGGCTGATGCGGCAGGCATTCAGTTTCGGGTACTCAATCGCCGCAAGGGTCCAGCGGTGCGAGGCCCTCGCGCCCAGGCTGACCGCAAGCTTTATCGACAGGCTATGCAGGCCGCAATCTCTGCGCAGGACAATCTGGATGTGATTGAAGGGGAGGTCGACGACCTGGATGTCACCAACGGTCGGATCAGTGGCGTCGTCTTGCTTGATGGTCGCAGGATCAGCACAAAGGCCGTTGTCCTGACCACCGGGACGTTCCTGCGCGGATTGATCCATCGCGGCGAAGAAACGGTTCCGGCTGGCAGGCTCGGAGAAAAGCCGGTGCTGGGCCTCTCGACGCGGCTGGAAGGGCTGGGTCTGCAACTTGGCCGGCTGAAGACCGGGACGCCGGCGCGCCTGGACGCCTCAAGCATCGACTATGCCGTGCTTGAGGAGCAGCCGGGCGATAATCCGCCAGAAGCCTTCTCGGCATTGACCACCAGCATCACAACGCCGCAGATTTCCTGCCATATCACGCGGACAACGGCCGAAACCCACCGGATTATTCAGGACAATTTGCATCGCTCAGCGATGTATTCGGGTCGCATTCAATCGCGCGGTCCGCGCTATTGCCCCTCGATCGAGGACAAGGTGGTCCGCTTTGCCGATCGCGATAGCCATCAGATCTTCCTTGAGCCTGAAGGACTGGATGATCAGACGGTTTACCCCAATGGGCTCTCGACCTCATTGCCGGCAGAGGTGCAGCAGGCGTTCCTGCAATCCATGCCCGGTCTTGAGTCGGTCCGGATCATCCGGCCGGGCTATGCCATTGAATATGACTATGTTGATCCGCGTGAATTGAAACCAACGCTGGAAGTTAAGAAGCAGCCGGGCCTCTATCTGGCGGGCCAGATCAACGGTACCACCGGGTATGAGGAAGCCGGCGCCCAGGGCCTACTGGCCGGCGCCAATGCCGCACTGGCCGCCAAGGGCCAAGAAGCCTTCGTGCTGTCGAGGACGGAAAGCTATCTCGGCGTCATGGTCGATGATCTGGTCACGCGTGGTGTCAGCGAGCCCTATCGGATGTTTACCTCGCGCGCCGAATTTCGGTTGCATTTGCGGGCTGACAATGCGGATCAGCGCCTGACGCCTTTGGGGCTGGAGCGTGGCCTGGTTGGTACGAAACGCAAGGAGGTCTTCTCCAGGCGTAAATTAGAACTGACCCAGGCCCATGCCTTGATGGTTAGCCTGTCTGTTTCGCCCAATGAGGCGCGCAGGGCCGGCCTGGCGGTGAATGAGGATGGTAAGCGGCGGACGGCTTTTGAGTTGCTGTCTTACCCCGACTTGGAAGCGGCGGACCTGGCAGGGCTTTGGCCCGAACTGTCCTCGATAGACCCGACAATTGTCGAGCAGGTGTCAATTGACGCCCAATATGCCGTTTATCTGGATCGCCAGAAGGCCGATATCGAAGCGGTGCGGCGGGATGAGCAGCGCGCCATTCCCGACGCGCTGGACTATATGGCGATTCCGGGCCTTTCCATGGAACTACGGCACAAGCTGGCCGATAAGCGACCGCAGACCATTGCCCAAGCCCAGGCGATGGACGGCATGACACCGGCCGCCATCACCCTTCTGCTAGCGGTGATTCGCCGTGGTCAATTGTCCAAGGCAAGCTGAATGGCGGACATTGAGGCTATTGCGCCCTATGGGGCCGTGCTGTCTCGGCCCGTCGAGGAGGTCGCGCGTGACCTGGAATCTTATGCCAAGCTGTTGGCCAAATGGCAGTCGGTGCAGAATCTGGTTTCACGTGAAACATTGGCTCAAATTTGGACGCGGCATTTTGCCGACAGCCTGCAGGTCCTGACCCAAATGACAGAGACCGACCGCCTCTGCCTCGATATTGGCAGTGGCGGCGGCTTTCCCGCGCTACCCATGGCCATTGCAAGCAAAGGTATGGATCGCCATTTCGTCCTGGTTGAACCTACCTCCCGGAAGGTCAGCTTCCTGCGCACCGTGGCGCGCGAACTTGATCTCAATGTCACGGTCATTGGGCGGCGCTGCGACCAGATTGATTCACGTGAAACAGGTGTGCCGGACGTCATCACCTCCCGCGCCCTGGCGGCGATGCCTCAATTATGTGCGTGGATGGCCCCGTTTTTCGGCCCAAACAGCAGGGCCTTGCTGCATAAAGGACGGGAACATGTTGAAGAGCTCGCGGAATCGGGTGCGCAATGGCATCATGACGTGCTAGTAAGAGTCAGTGACACAGATCCCGGCGGCGTGATCCTGACGGTTACGAATCTGCGCCGGAAAACAATGCGTTAGCGGCACACGGAGGCCAATTTGGCACCCCGGATATTGACTTTGGCCAATCAGAAGGGCGGCGTCGGCAAGACGACGACTGCCATCAATCTGGCAACGGCTCTGGCGGCCATCGGTGAGCGCGTCCTGATCGTCGATCTCGATCCTCAGGGCAATGCGTCCACGGGCCTGGGTATTTCTCGGACCGATCGCGCCCTCTCGGCCTATGACGTGCTGGTGGGTGAGGCCAGTGTACCGCAGGCCGCGGTGATGACCAGCGTGCCCAATGTGGCCATTGTGCCGTCCACCATGGACCTGCTCGGCGTCGAATTGACCATTGCCGCCCAGGCCGATCGTGCCTTCAAGCTCCGGAATGCGTTCAAGAATCTGGATGAATTGCGAATCAACGACCAGTCCATCAGCTATATTCTGATCGATTGTCCGCCTTCGTTGAACCTGCTGACGGTCAATTCGCTGGTCGCGGCCGATGCGGTGCTGGTGCCGCTGCAATGCGAGTTCTTTGCGTTGGAAGGGCTGAGCCAGCTGTTGCAGACCATCGAGCAGATCCGCTCAACGCTCAATCCGCGCCTGTCTATCCAGGGTGTGGTGATGACCATGTTCGACAAGCGCAATAATTTGTCCGAGCAGGTGCTGAACGATGTGCGCAGCGAAATGGGAGAGCTGGTTTATGAGACGGTGATTCCGCGCAATGTGCGGCTAAGCGAAGCGCCATCCTATGGTAAGCCGGCTCTGCTCTATGATCTGAAATGTGCGGGAAGCCAGGCCTATCTTCGCCTTGCCACCGAAGTGATCCGTCGCGAGCGACGGTTGAATGCTGCCTAGGAGCTCAACATGACCGACAAACCAACCCGACTGGGCCGGGGCCTTGCCGCGCTGATTGGTGATATGGCGGCCATTGAGGGCGCGCGGGTAACCGAGTCGTCCGGTGGCAGCAAGCGCCTCCCCGTTGATTTCATTATCGCCAATCGGGCCAATCCGCGCCGTAGTTTTGATGCCGAGCAACTTGAAGAGTTGACGAACTCAATTCGTGAAAAAGGTGTCATGTCACCCCTGTTGGTGCGGCCGACCGATGATCCGAACATCTTCGAACTGATCGCTGGTGAACGGCGTTGGCGGGCAGCGCAAAAGGCTGGGCTGCATGATGTGCCGGTCATCGTTCGCGAGGTCGATGACAAGGAAGCCCTTGAGCTGGCGATCATCGAAAACGTGCAGCGTGCCGACCTCAATCCGCTCGAAGAAGCGTTGGGCTACGGACAATTGATCGAGCAGTTTGCGTACACGCAGCAGGATCTGGCGCAGGTGATCGGCAAGTCGCGTTCGCACGTGGCCAATACATTGCGGCTGCTCAAGCTACCCGAGGATGTGCGCGGCATGGTGTCGAGCGGTACCTTGACCGCCGGGCACGCCAGGACGTTGATTACCGTCGAAGACCCGGCCGCTCTGGCACGGCAGATTGTTGATAAGGGGCTTTCGGTGCGTGAGGCGGAAGCGCTCAGCCAACAGCGTGATCTGCCCAAGCGAAAGCCCGTTGTGGAGCCGGCGCAGCGTGACGCGGATACGCTGGCACTGGAGCGGCGCTTGGCCGATGCGCTTGGCCTCAGTGTCGCGCTCAATCACTCCGAGCGCGGGGGCAAGGTCGAAATCCGCTACAAAACGCTGGAGCAGCTTGACGACATCTGCCTGCGTCTGACCGGTCGTACCAACTAACTACTTGAAAACAAAGTTGTTCCACGTGAAACCGCCTCTTCTGGGGCGGTTTTTTCGTGCCAAGAGCAGGTCGTTGGCGCCTAGTGCGTGGCGGCCATCATGCAGAGGGCCAGCGTGGTGCGGCGCAGTATTGCATCGGCCAACGTCGGCTTGCGCCGTGAATCCGACACGCCCTGCAACAGGCGTTCCACAGCCTGGGCCAGCGCTGGGTCGGACCAGAGACGCAATTGTTGCTCCAGGGCGCCCATGCGCGAAAAATGCGGCTTGGGCCGCTGACCGTCAAGCACGGCTCGGGCCGTCTTGCCGGTATCGACCTCGGTGCGCCAGCGGCGGAGATTGGCGAAGTGACTGGTCAGCATGGCCAGCAATTGCTGCGGATTGACATTGGCGGCCAGGGCCCGGTTCAGGGCCAGTTCGAGCTTTTCCGCATGCCCACCGCCGGTGGCGTCGAGGATGGCGTCGATGGCAAGAGCGCCATTGTCGGCGCAGAGCAGCAGCACATCCTCGCGCGTCAGCACCTTGCTCGAAGCGGCGTAGAGCGTGAGTTTTTCCAGCTCGCGACGGGTTACCTCCCGGTCGTTGCCGAGAATTTCGCGCAAAGTGGGCACGACATCGCTATCGGTCCGAATCCCTGCCTGATTGAAGGTTTCGCGCATCAGCGCTATCAGGGTTTCGTCTGAATCCGGATAGCAGGGCAGGGCGCGACCGAGCTTGGCTGCCTCAACCAGCGAGCGCAGCGCATCGCGCGGGGTGAGATTGTCTGCCTCGAGCACGATGGCTGTGCCGCCCGGGTCGTCCCGCAGCTCGGTGAGTGGCATGACCAGCGCCTTGGTGGCATTGCGCACGCGGATGATGCGCTTGCCGCCGAATAACGACACCGATCGCGCTTCCAGCACCAGTTGCGACGGGTCGGAGGCCAGCTCCGGTCCGTCAAAGATGGTAATGTTGGCCGAAGCCGGATCGTCGCCGCTCAAATGGCGAATCAGGCGCTGTGCGGTTTCGCGTACCAAGCCGCCATCAGGCCCATAGGCGAGGAAAATCCCCTCGCTGAGATCGGGGCGCGCCAGGTAGCGCGCCACTTCATGGGCCTTGAGGGCTGTCATCTAGACGACGATATTGACGATGCGGTTGGGCACCACCACCACCTTTTTCGGCGCCTTGCCGTCCAGTGCCTTCTGGACGACCTCGAGCGCCAGCACGAGGGCCTCGACTTCAGCCGCCGGCATGTCCTTGGCGAGATTGATTTCGCCGCGGCGCTTGCCATTGATCTGGATGGGCAGGGTCACCTCATCATCGACCAGCATGGCCGGATCGACCTCAGGCCACAGGGCGTCGGCGACAAGTCCTTTTTTCCCAAGCACTTCCCAGCAGCTTTCGGCCAGATGCGGCATCATCAGATTGATGAGTTGGACCAGCTTTTCGACGCCGTCGCGCAAGGTGGGGGCGAGACCGGCGGCCGATTTGCCTTCCTTGGCTTTTACCAGCGCATTGGTCAGCTCATAAATGCGGGCGACGGCGCGATTGAAGCCGAGCCCCTCGATGTCCTGTGCAACGCCGGCGACGGTGCGATGGATAATCTTGCGCAGAGCCAGGGAATCAGCGCTATCCTGCAAAACAGTGCCAGGAGATTGTTTGGATAATTCGACCGTGTCGTTGACCAGGCGCCAGATGCGCTGCTGGAAGCGGCTGGCGCCTTCAACGCCGGATTCGGTCCATTGCACGTCGCGCTCCGGCGGGGAGTCCGAGAGCATGAACCAACGGGCGGTGTCGGCACCATAGCTGCGCACGATCTCGTCCGGATCCACCACGTTCTTCTTGGATTTGCTCATCTTTTCGACCGAACCGATGGCAATCGGCGCGCCGGTAGTGGCGTGTTTGGCGGTGCGGGTGTCGCCTTCGGTCTCGATGATGATGTCAGTGGGAGGCACCCATTCGCCCTGGCCACCCTTGTAGGTCTCGTGGGTCACCATGCCCTGGGTGAACATGCCCTTGAACGGTTCGTCGAGGCCGACATGGCCGGTGGCCTTCATGGCGCGGGTGAAGAAGCGCGAATAGAGCAGATGCAGAATCGCGTGCTCGATCCCACCGATATACTGGTCCACCGGCAGCCAATGGTTGGCGATATCGGGAATAGTGGGCGTGTCGGCGTGGGGGGCGGTGAACCGGGCGAAATACCACGACGAATCCACAAAAGTGTCCATGGTATCGGTTTCGCGGCGCGCGGCGGCGCCACATTGCGGACAGTGTGTATGTTTCCAGGTCGGATGGTGGTCCAACGCATTGCCAGGCTTGTCGAAGGTCACATCCTCGGGCAGCACCACCGGCAGGTCCTTCTTGGGCACGGGAATGGTGCCGCAGACCTCGCAATGGATCACAGGGATAGGGCAGCCCCAATAGCGCTGGCGCGAAATGCCCCAGTCGCGCAGCCGGTAGTTGACCTCGACCTTGCCCTGCGGCTTGCCATCGACCGAGCGGGCGCCGAAATGCTCGGCGATCCGTGCCTTGGCTTCATCGATGGTCAGGCCATCGAGGAAGTCCGAGTTGAAGATGTTACCGGCGTCAACATAGGCTTCGTTCGCAATGGTGAAGCTGGCCGGGTCGGCGTCCGGCGGCAGGACCACCGGGGTGACCGGTAGATCATATTTGCGGGCAAAATCGAGATCGCGCTGGTCATGCGCCGGGCAGCCGAACACGGCGCCGGTGCCATAGTCCATCAGCACGAAATTGGCGACATAGACGGGCAGGGTCTGGCCCTCGATCACCGGATGCTTGACGCGCAGGCCGGTGAAGACGCCCTTTTTCTCGGCTTTTTCCAGCGTTTCGGTGGCGGTGCCCTGGCGGTGGAATTCGGCGATGAATTCGGTCAGCGCCGGATTGCCGGCCGCCAACTGGCTCGTCAGCGGATGGTCGGGCGATAGCGCGATAAAGGAGGCGCCGAAAATCGTGTCCGGGCGCGTGGTGAAGACGTCGATGCTTTTCGCATCGGTCGTGTCGCTGGCCTCCAACTCGAACAGCAGCCGCAGGCCCTCGGATTTGCCGATCCAGTTGCGCTGCATGACGCGCACTTTTTCTGGCCAGTCGGTCAGCCCATCCAGGGCTTCGAGCAGCTCCTCGGCAAAATCGGAAATCCTGAAGAACCATTGGGTCAGCTCGCGCTGCTCGACCACGGCGCCGGAGCGCCAGCCCTTGCCGTCTATCACCTGCTCATTGGCGAGCACGGTCATGTCGACCGGGTCCCAATTGACCTTGGAGCTCTTGCGGGTGACGAGACCCGCTTGAAGCATGTCGATGAACATGGCCTGCTGGTGCTTGTAATAGTCGGGCGAGCAGGTGGCGATTTCGCGCGTCCAGTCGATCGACAGGCCCATCGACTTGAGCTGGGCCTTCATCGCCTCGATATTCTGATAGGTCCAGGCACCGGGATGGGTCTTGCGCTCGATGGCGGCATTTTCCGCGGGCAGGCCAAAGGCGTCCCAGCCCATGGGGTGCAGCACATTCTTGCCGCGGGCGCGGTGATAGCGCGCCACCACATCGCCCATGGCGTAATTGCGCACATGGCCCATATGGATGCGGCCCGAGGGGTAGGGGAACATCTCAAGGACGTAATAGGGATCGCGCGGATCGTCATTTGCGGTAACGAAACTCTTGTTCTCGTCCCAGACCTTCTGCCATTTCGGTTCGCTTTCGCGCGGATTGTAGCGTTCGCCGCTCACGTGCTGGTCGTCCTTGCAAGATTTCACGCCTGGCCTGCCGCAAATGGCGGCACAGCTTGCGTTTTTAAGGGTTTTTGGCTACCCGGACCATCACCAGAAATCCCTTCCAAGGTCAACAGAAACGGGGGCCAGATATGGCCAATAGCGCTGAAAGCGCCGCAACGCGGCTGGAGTTCATCCGCACGCGCATGGAAAAAGCCCGCCGCCGTTTCGGCGCCCCGCCCGAGGCGGTGGACCTGGTCGCGGTTTCCAAGACCTTCCCGGCCGACGTCATTGAGCCCTATCTTGCGGCCGGTCAGCGTGTGTTCGGGGAGAACCGGGTGCAGGAAGCCAAGGAAAAATGGCCCGGCCTACGGGAGAAATATGCCGATCTCACCCTGCATCTGATCGGGCCGCTGCAATCAAACAAGGCGCGCGAGGCCGTGGCGCTGTTCGACGTCATCGAAACTGTGGATCGGGAGAAGATCGCGGCGGCCCTGGCTGCAGAAATGATGCGAGCGGAGCGGCATCTGCCGTGTTTCGTGCAGGTCAATATCGGTGGCGAAGAGCAGAAGGCGGGGGTGCCGGTCGATGAAGCGGTGGCGTTTGTGCGCCATTGCCGCGAGGTGCATGGGCTCCATATCGTCGGGCTGATGTGCATCCCGCCCGACGGCCAGCCGGCCGGTCCTTATTTCGCGCATCTGGCCGCGCTGGGCCGCACGGCGGGGGTCGAGCAGCTTTCCATGGGCATGAGCGGCGACTTCGAAACGGCCATCGCCATGGGCGCGACCCATGTGCGGGTGGGGTCGGCGCTATTCGGCAAGCGCTAGGCACCGCCTGCAACTTTTCGTCTGGTTACCGCGTTGCTTGAGGTGAAATAACGCCGATGTGATTGGCTGGCCAAAAACGGGTCGCAATAGTGTGGCCTTGGTCGGCCAGACACGGAAAAGACCGGAGAAAACAATGAACAAGCGACGCATCCTAGTCGTAGATGACGACGCGGACCTGCGCCAGACCCTGGTTGAACAACTCAAGGGCGAGCCTGATTTCGATATTCTCCAGGCCGGAACCGCCAATGACGCGCTCAAGGCGGTGCGGGAACACAATGTCGAACTGACCATTCTCGATGTTGGGCTGCCCGATATGGATGGCCGCGAGGCCGTCCGGCTGATGCGCCAGGAGGGCTATAAGAGCCCCGTACTGATGCTGACCGGTCACGACACCGATGCGGATGAGATCAAGGGTCTCGAGGCCGGGGCCAATGACTATTTGACCAAGCCGTTCCGCTATCCGGTGCTGCTGGCCCGGATCAATGCGGCTCTGCGCCAGCGCGACCAGAGTGAGGATGCGGTTTTCACCATCGGGCAATACAACTTCCAGCCGGCTGCCAAGGTGCTCGAAACCAATGAAGGCATCAAGGTGCGCCTGACCGACAAGGAGACTTCCATTTTGAAGTATCTCTATCGGCAGGGGCCCAAGACCATCACGCGCGATGTGCTGCTCAAGGAAGTCTGGGGCTATAATAACCGGGTGACCACCCATACGCTGGAAACCCATATCTATCGTCTCCGGCAGAAGATCGAGCGTGACCCCTCCAATGCGCGGCTTCTGGTGACGGAGGACGGGGGCTACCGTCTCGTCCCCTGAGTGGCGCAAAGCCTTTCATTTCCTGCCCGAACCAGACTATAGCTTGAGCCGGAACAGTCGCCCGCAGCCAGCGGGCGACGCAATTTGGCGCTTTGGGTCTGGGGCCTATGAGAATGGATGACGCGGCCGGGGTCTTGGCCCGGGCCGATTTCTTCGACATCTGCGACGATGAACAATTGCGCATGCTCGGCTTTGCGGGCGACCGCAAGCATTTCGATGCCGATGCGGTCATCTACAATGCAGGCGATGTGCCCAGCGGCGCCTATGTGCTGATCGAAGGGACCGTCAAGGCCAGGCATGAAGGCGCCGAGGCCGGTAAGCCCTATGCACTGTCCGAACCGGGCAGCGTGATTTCCCCCACCTCGCTGATTCTGGAAAAACCCCGCCCGGTCACCTTCACCGCCGTCACCGACTGCGAGTTGTTGTTCGTGCCCCGGACGGCATTTCTCAAACTGGCGCGGCAGAGCCCGGACCTGGCCGGGCGCGCGGCCCAGCGTATCGAGCAGGAGCTGGGGCGCTATATGCATGCGCTCGAGCCGCTCAAGGGTAAGATGAGGGGCGGTTAGGCCCCACCGCAAAACTGCCGCAAATCCTGTTCAAGTCACGCTGGTGGAGCGGGGCAGAACAGCGTGGGCAGGCTCAGGGCGCAATTCGGTTGCGCTGGCGGCTTCGGTTGGCTTGCATCTGTTGCTTGCCCTTGTGCTGGCTCTGCTGGCCATCCCCGAGCCCTTTGCGCCCACCGAGGCTGGCAGTATTGCGGTCGAGCTGCTGTCCGAGGCCGATTATGCCATGCTGGTGGCTCCGGCTCCTGTAGCGCTTCCCCAATTGCCGCCCCCTGAACCCACGCCGTCAGTGCAGACGGCGCCAGAGGCCGTGGCGGGAGCGGATGGCATGGTGGCAGCGACCGAGTTTTTTGCCGCAGACATCCTCAATGATCCGTCCCACCGCGAAGTGCAGCAGAACTTCCCGCTGCTCGCCAGCCGGGAGCAAGTCATCCAACTGTGCAATATCGAAGCGCTCGAGCAATTGCGGACCCATGGGGTGGCCGACAATCCCGATGCCCTGGTGGGCTATGCCTTTGAGGGTATTGCGGTGACCGGTCTATCACTGGAGGCCAATGGCGGCGCCTATCGGGCCGCTGGCCAGTGGCGTCGCATTCGCTATCGCTGCGCGGTGACCCCCGATATCCGCAGTGTTTCCGAGTTCGCCTATGCCGTGGGCGCGCTGGTGCCGGAAAGCCAGTGGGAAGCCCACTTCCTCAATTCCGACGATGACTGGCTCGATTAAGCGTCAGGGCCTGACGAAACGCGCAATCACCGGCACGTGGTCGGATGGCTTGTCGGTCCAGCCGCGGGCCGGCTTGATGATCTCGGCGCCCACCGAGCGCTCGGCCACATCAGCGGTGGACCAGATATGGTCGAGCCGCCGGCCGCGGTCCGAGGCTTCCCAATCCTTGCCGCGATAGCTCCACCAGGAATAGATCTTGGTGTCATGGGGCACGTGCTTGCGCACCAGATCGGTCCAGCCGTGACCGCCATTGAGAATGGCATCGAGCGCTTCGGTTTCGACCGGAGTGTGGCTCACTACCTTCAAGAGCTGCTTGTGGCTCCAGACGTCATTCTCATGCGGGGCAATGTTGAAGTCGCCGGCGATCAGGTGGCCGCGCTGGAAGACCGGCTCGGCAAACCAGGTCTTGAGCTCGTCGAGGAACCCCAGCTTGTGCTTGAACTTGGGGTTGATCACGGGGTCCGGCTCATCGCCGCCGGCGGGAATGTAGAAATTGTGGAGAGTAAAGGGGCCGTGTCCCAGATCCACCAGCGCGGAAACGTGGCGCGACTCCTCGATTTCGCAGAAGACGCGGCTGGAGACCTCGGTCAGCGGGAATTTCGAGACGATGGCGACGCCGTGATAGCCCTTCTGCCCATGCACGGCCATATGCGGATAGCCGGCCTCAACGAAAGCGTTCCGCGGGAACTGGTCATTGGTGCATTTGATCTCCTGCAACATCAGCACGTCGGGCTGATACTGCGCCAGAAAGTCGAGCACCATGGGCAGGCGCAGGCGCACGGAGTTGATGTTCCAGGTGACGACGGAATGGGTCATTGGGCGTCCGGGGAATCGGGCATTGGCGGATGTGCCCTGTTATCGCCAAGCCAGGGGCGAGGGTAAAGCCGGAAATGGCGGTAGCACGACAGGACTTGTCAGCAGCGTTTCACGTGAATCGCTTTGCGTTCAGAACGGCATTCAAACAAAAAGCCCGGCACAATGGCCGGGCTTTTCAATTCTCAAAGAGCGAAAGCTCTTATTCGCTCTTGGCCTCTTCGCCTTCAGCGGAAGCGGCCTGTTCGGCGGCGGCAGCAGCTGCGGCGGCTTCAGCGTCCTTGGCAGCCTGTTCAGCGGCGAAGGCCTCGGCAGCAGCGATCTTTTCGGCTTCGCGGGCTTCCTTGGCAGCCTGGGCGGCGGTGCGCTCGGCGTCCTGGATCTTCTTGGTGCGCGAATTGGTCGATTCGAAAATACGGGCCGACTTACCGCGACGATCACGCAGGTAGTACAGCTTGGCGCGACGGACCTTGCCGCGCTTGATCACTTCGATCGAAGCGATATTGGGCGAGTAGATCGGGAACACGCGTTCCACGCCTTCGCCATAGGAAATCTTGCGGACGGTGAAGCTTTCCATGATGCCGCCGCCGGAGCGGGCAATCACGACGCCTTCATAGGCCTGCAGGCGTTCCTTGTCGCCTTCGCGGATCTTGACCCACACCTTGACGGTATCGCCATGGGTGAATTCGGGATGTTCGCGCTGGGTGGCGAGTGCCGCGACCTGTTCGGCCTCGATCTGTTCGATAATGTTCATTTTTCGATCCGTTCTGATCTTTTCATAGGGACGACTCTTTTGTGGGCCTGTGCGGCCCCGTCGCCCGGTCTTGGTTGGTAACGGAAGGGCAGTCTTCTTGGTCTTGCCGCGTGCCGGTCCGATACGCCTAGCACACGAATGGGCGGCTCATAGGGGAAAACGGGGCGAGAGTCCAGTGCCTATGCCGGTTTCAGCGCGTTTTGGCGGGCAGCAGGTCCGGCCTGCGCGCCCCGGTCAGCGCCAGGGATTGCTCATGCCGCCATCTGGCAATTTTGCCGTGATCGCCCGAGGTCAGCACGGCGGGAATGTCGCGGCCTTCAAAGCTCTGCGGCCTTGTATATTGCGGATATTCGAGCAGGCCGTTTTCAAAGCTTTCCTCGTCGCGGCTGTCCAGCGCGCCAAGCACGCCGGGAATAAGCCGCACGACCGCTTCAAGCAGCACCATGGCGGCCACTTCGCCGCCAGCCAGCACATAGTCGCCGATGGAGATTTCCTCGAGTTGGCGAGCCTCAATGACGCGTTGATCCACTCCCTCAAAGCGGCCGCAGACAATGATTGCGCCGGGTCCGGTGGCCAGCTCATGGGCGCGAGACTGGGTCAGCGGAGTGCCGCGCGGCGACATCAGAATGCGGGGGCGCGGGTCATTGTCCGGCGCGACAGTATCGATCGCCCTGGCCAGAATATCGGGCTTGAGCACCATGCCGGCGCCGCCGCCCGATGGCGTGTCGTCCACCGTGCGATGCCGGTCGGTGGCGAAGTCGCGCAACTGCGTGGCCTGCAAGGCCCACAAGCCGTCATTAAGCCCGCGCCCCAGCACGGATGCACCCAGCGGCCCGGGGAACAGCTCAGGGAAAAGAGTGATGATATCGGCGGAGAACATCAATCGGGCTCTTCCTCGCCGGGTTCGGCGTCCAGCGGCGGGGCGATCACCAGATAGCCATCGGCAATGCGGATGAGGGGAACGACGGCCTTGGTGAACGGATAAAGGAATGTGTCGCCCGAGCGTTCATCCCGCACCTCCAGGATATCCCCGGCGCCGTGATCATAGATGGCGCTGACCGCCCCGATGGACACGCCATTATCGAGACGGGCATCGAGCCCGATCAGATCGGCGTGGTAGAAATCGTCTTCATCCTCGATGTCCGGGAGCCGGCTGCGCTCGACATAAAGCTCGACGCCATTGAGCAATTCGGCCCCATTGCGGTCGCGCACGCCCTTGATGCGGGCGATCAGCACGGTCTTTTGCAGCCGCGCCGATTCAATGGTGATGACCAGCCCGGGCCGGTTGGTTTCGAGTGGGCCATAATCGGCAATGGCCTCGGGATCCTGGGTGTGGGAGGCGATGCGCACCTCGCCCTTGATGCCGTGCGCGGCGCCGATCGTGCCCATCAGAATGCGGGATGAAGTGTCTGCCATCGGCCTTCTCTTCTTGTTTGTATGGCTCCATAGCAGCGCCACCAGAAGGCGCAAGGGCTTGTCAGCGCGCAGGTACCAATTCGATCACATCGTGGGTCGATTCAAAACGCGGAAAGGGCAGTTCCAGGCGATATCGCTCGGGCTTGCCGGCAACCTTGTAGAGGCAACCGACCTGACTGCGTTCGGGGTCGGCATCATAGTCCATGGGAGTTTCATCGCCATAATGCAACGCCCCCCAATAGAACAGGCCCCCGCCATTGCTGGGCAGGAGGTCGCCGCTGAAACGCTGCGACCCGGTCAGCTTTTCGATGCGGGTGCCGGCGTTTGAGACGGTGCAGGCAAAATAGGTATAGGTTGTCAGGGGCAGCAGGCCGCCCAGCTTGATGGTGCGGCAGCGATAGTTCCCATCCGGCATCTGCGAAATCGGGGTCTCGCCGGGGGCAAAGAGCGTGGAGACGAGTTCGCGGTCGGCCGCACTGTCGGACAGCAGGGCTTCGGCGAGACCACGGGAGCGGGCCGCCTCAAAGCCGGTCATGCGGTCGCCGTCGAATGGCGTAATGGGGGCGGCATCGGGCACCTGGCAGGCCAGCGTGCTCGCGATGGGCATCAGTGCCGCCGCCAGCAGCAGGGCCGCAAAGCGGCGCGCATGGATATTTCGCATCTTTTGCCTGCCTTGTTTCAGATCAAGGAACCTTGCACGCAAATGATGCTTTCTCAAGCAGACCAGACATGGAGGTTGCAATGTCCAAAATGCTCACCGACCGAGAAGCCATTCGCGAATGGGTGATTGCCCGTGGTGGCAATCCGGTGCTGATGGATGTGCCCGATGGCAGCAAGACCCGCACGGTGCTGCAGCTCTCCTTTGGCCAGGCCAGTCTCAATTCCCTCGGCAATGAAGGGCCGGACCGGATCGGTGGTTTCGAACTGGTGAGCTGGGAAGAATGGTTCACCGCGCTCGAAAACGGCAATTTGGCCCTGATGGTCTCGGATGACCCGTCCGGGGGCAGTGAGGCCGAATTCAGCTTTGTAGAGCGCGATTAGTCCTTGGAAAAAGCTGGAACGCCGGCCTTCTCGGCCTGTGCTTCAAGAGCTTCCATGTCCGCGTCGGAAAAGCCGAAATGGTGGCCCAGTTCGTGGATCAGCACGTGGGTGACGATCTCGCCCAGCGTGTTGTCGTCGTTTTCGGCCCAATAGTCGAGGATGGCCCGGCGGTAGAGATAGACCGTATTGGGCATCTGGCCGGTTTGCGGCGTGGCACCGTCTTCGGTCAGGCCAACGCCGGAAAACAGTCCCATCAGCTCGAACGGGCTTTCCATGCCGAAGCCTTGCAGGATTTCGTCCTCGGCATATTCGGCAACCGCGCAGGTGACGTCGGCGGCAAGAGAGGCAAAAGGCTCCGGCAAGTCGGCCAGGGCCGCGCTCGCCAGAGCCTCGATATCGTCCAGTGTCGGGGCATAGAGCCCCGACCAGTCGGTCTTGCCTAGTGCCACTCGCGGATGTCGACGAAGTGGCCGGCAATGGCAGCCGCAGCGGCCATGGCAGGGGACACCAGATGGGTGCGGCCCTTAAAGCCCTGTCGACCCTCGAAGTTGCGATTGGAGGTCGAGGCGCAGCGCTCGCCCGGCGCCAGCTTGTCCGGGTTCATGGCCAGGCACATCGAGCAACCCGGCTCGCGCCATTCGAAACCGGCATTTTTGAAGACCACATCGAGGCCTTCGGCCTCGGCCTGGGCCTTCACCAGCCCCGAGCCGGGCACGACCATGGCCGAGACGTGGCCGGCCACCTTGCGCTCGCCAATGACGGCGGCGGCAGCGCGCAGGTCTTCGATGCGGCCATTGGTGCACGAGCCGATAAAGACCCGGTCGAGCTGGATGTCGGTAATGGGCGTGCCGGGTTTCAGCCCCATATAGTCCAGCGCCCGCCATTTGGAGGCGCGCTTGTTCTCATCGGCAATGTCATCGGGGTTGGGCACGGCGCCCTGCACCGAGATGACGTCTTCGGGCGAGGAGCCCCAGGACACGATCGGGGGCAGATTGGCGGCGTCGAGCACCACGACCTTGTCGTAATGGGCGCCTTCGTCGGTGTTGAGGGTCTTCCAGTAGTCCAGGGCCATGTCCCAGGCCTTGCCAGTCGGGGCACGCGGGCGATCCTTGACATAGGCAAAGGTCTTTTCGTCGGGCGCGATCAGGCCGGCGCGGGCGCCGCCCTCGATGGTCATGTTGCAGACCGTCATACGGCCTTCCATCGAGAGCGCGCGGATGGCTTCGCCAGCAAATTCGATGACGTGGCCGGTGCCGCCGGCCGTGCCGATTTCACCGATAATGGCCAGGATGATGTCCTTGGCCGTAACGCCCGGGGGCAGCTGGCCGTCGACACGTACCAGCATATTCTTGGCCTTTTGCTGGATCAGCGTCTGGGTGGCCAGAACATGCTCGACTTCCGAGGTGCCAATACCATGGGCCAGGGCGCCAAAAGCACCATGGGTCGAGGTGTGCGAGTCGCCGCACACAATGGTCATGCCGGGCAGGGTGAAACCCTGTTCCGGGCCGACGATGTGCACGATGCCCTGGCGATTATCGAACGGGTCGTAATATTCGATGCCGAAATGCCTGGTGTTCTCAGCCAGCGCGGCGATCTGCACGGCGCTGTCCGGGTCGGGATTGGGCAGGGAACGGTCGGTGGTGGGCACATTGTGGTCGACCACGGCCAGGGTCCGCTCGGGATGGCGCACCTTGCGGTTGTTCATCCTGAGGCCCTCGAAGGCCTGGGGGCTGGTCACTTCGTGCACCAGGTGCCGGTCGATATAGAGCAGGCTGGTGCCGTCCTGATTGTTCTGGACCAGATGGTCGTCCCAGATCTTGTCGTAGAGCGTGCGGGCCTTGGTCATATCCGTAGGTTCCGGGGCAGGAATGAAAGATTGGAGTGGTTCTAAGCCCAAGCCGGGGTGGGGGTCAAGCAGAACCGTACTCGCGGGTACGCTTGCCTCCGGGGCGTCAGGCCCGGGCCGCGTTCTGACCCTTACGCAGCCAGAGGACGCCGAGCAGGCTGGTGTCCAGCCCGATCCGGAAGCGGCACCACAGGGCAATACCGATCTGGGCGCAGATGCGGGCGGCCATATTGACCGCGGCGGCGCCAATCAGGCCCCAGAACGGAATCACCAGGATCTGCACCAGCAGGCCAACACCCATGATGGCACCGAAAATGGCGACATAGGGCCGCTCATGGCCAGTCATCATCATCACGATCTTGGAAGGGCCGGTAATGGCGTCGAACAGCAGGCCAAAAGACAGCAGCATCAGGATCAGCCAGCCCTCGGCATAGCTGGCGCCGAACAGGGACAGGATCTCGGTGCCGAACAGGCCAAACCCGAGGAAGATGACCAGCGAAAAGACAAATCCGGCCCAGGAACACAATGCCGTTATGGCCTGGGCCTTACGCATGTTCCCGGCATGGAAATGCTCGGCCACCATGGGGGCAATCACCAACTCGATGGCGAATGTGAACAGTGTCATCAAGCCGGCAGTGCGGAAGGCATTGAAGTACAGGCCCGAGCTTTCAAGGTCGAGCATGAGACCAACCAGGATCACATCGGCATTCAGGGCAGCGGTCTCGATCAGGGCGCCCAGCAGCAACCACCGGCTGAGCCTGCCCCAGCGGTTCCAATGGCCCGGTACGGGCGCTCGGGCCGGCATGATGGTGTAGCCACGGCGGGTCGCCAGCAACATCTGCAAAGCCATCATGCCCAGCAGCAGGGCTGCGGCCAGGACCAGGGCGTCAGGGCCGCTGAGCACCATGCCGAGCGCAAACAGCGCCAGCACGAGCGTGGGCAGGGCCAGGCGCCAGAAGATGTCGCGCGGCAGCAATGCCGTCCACAACGACCCCTGGGCGCGCAGGGCCGAGGAGTTGTACTCGGATAGTGCCAGCGGCAGGATCAGGATAGCAGCACCAAAGATATGGTTGAGCGTTTCGTTCGGCCCGGCAAATGGCCGATAGACCAGCGCCACCAGGCAAAGCAGGACCGCTATGGCAATGCTGGCGTAAATGGTGATGGTCGACCCGGCCGCGATGACAGACTGGGCGCCGGTATCGTCGCCCTTGCTGCGTTGCTCGGCCCAGAGACGCAGGACGGCCACCGGCTGGCCGGCTCCCGCCACGATGGCCAGCATCGTTGCCAGGGCCAGGCCAAAAGCGAAATGGCCGTATTCGTCATTGGTCTGGGTGCGGGACAGCACCACATAGGTCAGGTAGGTCAGGCCGGCCGTCGCCACCTTAATGCCCAGCGAGCCGACCGAGCGCAGCAGTCCGGTCTGGAGCAGGCCAGCAAGGTCGGTGGGAATGTTTAGCCGCATCGGCATGCCTCTTCCGCCGCGTCTGGTGCCGCGCGACGGAAGCAAACTGTCACATTGATCTCAAGAACCTCTTACCTGCCGGCGCGGCAGGAATTAATTCTTGGTAATCCTACGGATACGTAAGCGGGCCTAGTGGCGGAAATGGCGCATGCCGGTCATCACCATGGCGATGCCGGCGGCGTCCGCAGCGGCGATCACTTCCTCGTCGCGCATCGAGCCGCCGGGCTGGATGACGGCGGTGGCGCCCGCAGCAACAAGTGCCTCAAGGCCATCGGCAAAGGGAAAGAAGGCGTCGGAGGCCACTACGGACCCCTGGGTCAGGGCCCCGTCGATGCCCGCCGCCTCGGCCGCGTCAATCGATTTTCGATGGGCCACGCGCGCTGAATCCACGCGGCTCATCTGGCCAGCGCCGATGCCGGCGGTGGCGCCGTCCTTGACGTAGATGATGGCATTGGACTTGACGTGCTTTGCCACCTTGGCGGCCAGCTTCAAATCCACCAGTTCCTGCTCGGTCGGCTGGCGCCTGGTGACGACCTTGAGCTCGCAATCATCGACATTGGCATTGTCGCGCCCCTGCACCAGGAGACCCCCGGCCACCGATTTGACCGTCAGGCCCTCGGATTTGGGATCGGCGACACCGCCGGTCAGCAGCAGACGCAGGTTCTTCTTGGCGGCGATGATCTCCTGTGCTTCGGGCGTCGCGGAAGGCGCAACGATCACCTCGGTGAAGACCTTGACGATTTCGGTAGCGGTTGCCGCATCGATCTCCCGGTTCGTCGCCACAATCCCGCCAAAGGCCGAGACCGGATCGGTGCGCAGTGCTTTCACATAGGCGGTCTTGAGATCATCGGCGACGGCCACGCCACAGGGATTGGCGTGCTTGATAATCGCGACCGCAGCGGTCTGGGCGGGATCAAACTCCGAGACCAGTTCGAAGGCGGCGTCGGTGTCGTTGATATTGTTGTAGGAGAGCGTCTTCCCCTGGACCTGGGTGGCGGTGGCGACGCCGGGGCGGTTTTCGCCGGTCTTGTAGAAGGCGGCCCATTGGTGGGGGTTTTCGCCGTAGCGCATGACTTCACTCAAGGTGCCGGCAAAGCTGCGGTAGTTGACGTCGGCAAAGTCGATTTCGCGGGCGAACCAGCTCGAAATAGCGCTGTCATAGGCGGCGGTGCGCGCATAGGCCTTGGCGGCGAGGCGCTGGCGCATCTCGAAGGGAATGCCGCCGTTGCGGAGGGCCTCAAGAATGGCTGGGTAGTCGGCCGGATCAACCACGACGGTCACAAAGGCATGGTTCTTGGCAGCGGAGCGGACCATGGCCGGGCCGCCAATGTCGATATTCTCGATGATCTCGTCATAGCTGGCGCCGGAGGCGACGGTTTTCTCGAAGGGGTAGAGATTGACCGCGACAAGATCGATCGGGCCGATTTCGTGCGTGTCCATCGAAGCCTGGTGTTCGGGATTGTCGCGCACCGAAAGCAGGCCGCCATGCACCTTGGGGTGCAGGGTCTTGACGCGGCCATCCATCATTTCGGGAAAGCCGGTCAGGTCGGAAATATCGCGCACCGACAGGCCGGCCTCGCTGATCAGGCGATGGGTGCCGCCGGTCGAGACCAGTTCAACCCCGGCCTCGGACAATCCCCGGGCGAAATCGGCCATGCCGGATTTGTCGAATACCGAAAGCAATGCCCGACCGACACTTACCGTCTTGCCCATGAGATCTGTCTCGCGCTTTTGGAAAATGGAGGATTTCGCGGCTGCGCTAGCACGAGACGGGCAAAAAGGCCAATCGCTTTGCGCCTGCAGGGCGCGAATTTGCGCACTATTGCTGTTCGAGCGTGAAGATCCAGGCCACTTCAGTGGTGCTGGTGACATCGGTTTCGAGCACGAGTTGCCGCGTGCGGTGAAAGCCAAGATAGGCCGATTGGCGCACGCTGTCCTCTTCGCGGAACTGGGCCCCTTCCCAGAGGAAACTCCAGGTCACGCCATTGGGCAGCACCAGTCGGGCAATACCTTCGCCGCTGGTGCGCCGCACCTTTACGCCTGGTGCCAGGTGAAAGCGCAGGGACATCAGGCCCTGGGGCTCGCCCGCGGGCACGATCCGGTCCTGCCCCACCAGCGTCGTGCCGCCCGAGAGCAGGGTCAGCCGCCGCTCGATCTCGACGCCATAGCGCTGGGCATAGCCGGCGCTGGTCATGGTCAGCATGTGTTCGGCCGTGTCGATGGACATGGCGGGGGCGAGCGCGCGGCGTTGCCTGTGCTCGGGGCCCTCCGCATCCATGGTCGGCGCAGAATGGGCCACTGTCTGGCGGAACAGGTCGCGGCTCTCGGGCAAATCGGAGGGTGCGGGGCCGCAACTGCCGACTACCAATTCACTGCCATGGGCAAACTCGAAGGCCAGGGCGCTGTCATGGGCCTCGCCATCGAAACCCGGCGGGGGCCGCAAGCCGCTATCGGCGATCACCACGGTGTCGCCGGCCCGCACAATGCCATAGCCGCCAATAAGCCGCGAGCGGCGTGAGGCAGCGGGGCCGTTGGCCTGCACCGCCACGAGAACGTCGTGCGGCACCTGACCGCAGCCATTGAAATAGACCGGCTCACCGCTCGACAGCGTCAGGGCGTCGAGGGCCTCGTGCATCCGGTCGATGCGATTGGTCAATTCAGCCATGGCCGGGCTGCCATGGCGCCCCACGGCGCGGCGCAGGCTCGCCAGTTCGACCAGCAAGGCCAGTTGCTGGCGCGGATTGCGCGACAGGTGCAGCCCGTCCGTATCGAGCTGCTGGGCGAGCAGGGCATCGAGCCTGGCGACATTGGTGTCGATATCGGGCACATCGTCCAGATTGCACAATTCGGCTCCCAACAGGCCAATTGCAGCAAACAGGGCTTCGATCGGGTCGGCCGCCAGCGGCCCACGCACGCGCAGGCTCTGCACCTGGGTCCCAAGGCTGCGCTGGATGGTGCGGGTCTGGTCTGGCGTGGCACCGTCCAGCACCAAGGTCAGATGGCGCAACCAGTTGAGCACGCGCTGGGCCGTCAGCGTCAGCGTCCAGCTATCGGCCTCGAACTGGCCTTCGCGGCCGATCCAGTCCAGGACCAGGGTGCGGGCGAAGAGCTTTTCGCCCGGATCGCGGCAATCGCGGAAATGCCTGAGCCAGGAGAAACTGTGAAGATTGTTCCACCAATCGGGATGCTCGATATCGAGCGAAAAGGGCGAGGCGCCGCCGGTTTCGAACAGCTTCGAGGCGAGCAGATAGCGCCCGGACATCATTTCGCGCACCGCTTCGCGGTCGGCGGGGCGGAAGTCGGGCAGGTCGCCGGCATAGGCGTGATCGGTCTGGCCGCGCCATGTCCAGCGCAGCAATGGCATGGTGACCACGCTGTCGGCCAGGCCAAGCGCCAATCTGCGCCCAGCCGGAACCAGCCGTCCGTTCACCGCGTCCCTCCCCCCTGATCCGGGGAAAAGGCCATTGCCTTGTTCATTGGTGTTCCCACTCGAAACGTCTCGCCGGCCAATCATGCCCGGCGCCTGTTACCAAAGCCCTTAGCGTGTTCGCCTGAACCGCGCCACGAAGAACCCGTCCATCCCCGCATTTCCGTTTCCGGGGGACATGGCGGGATGGGTGCGTACCAGGCCCTCCACAGACACGGCTTGATCAAGCCCGGCCATCTCGCCGGAGGCGATCGGCCAGAGTTCAAGGCCGGGCAGGGCATTGAGCGCCCAGGTGACCTGCTGCTCTCCTTCGGCCGCCTCAAGCGAACAGACGCAGTAAATCAGCGTTCCTCCGGGTGCCAGGCAGCGGAACGCATTGGTCAGCAGAGCCTGCTGCAAGGTCACGCGACCGGCAATATCGCGCGCCGAACGGTTCCAGAGCACTTCGGGATGGCGGCGGAACGTTCCAGTGGCCGAGCAGGGTGCATCAAGCAAAATGCCGTCAAATGGGCTGGTGGGATCGTAATTGGCCGCATCGGCCTCGACAACGCCCGGCGTATAGCCGAGACGCTCCATGTTCTGCTTGAGACGGAGAAGGCGCGTGCCATCGCTATCGAGCGCGGTAACCTTGTAGCCGGCCTTGATCAACTGTGCGGTCTTGCCACCGGGCGCAGCACAAAGGTCGAGCACGCTGCGGCCTGCTTCCAGCCCCATCAGGCGGGCGGGAATGGCCGAAGCCGCATCCTGTACCCACCAGCGGCCATCGACATAGCCCGGCAGCGCTTCAACCGGCCGGTCGCGGGTTTCGAGGCGGACGCTGTCGGCAAGCAGGGGCTCGGCACCCAGCGCCTCGATCAGCTCCAGGTCGTTGTCACGCAAGGTCAGGTCAAGAGGCGCGCCTTCGGTCAGGGCTGTGGCGAATTGGGCAACGGCGTCTGCGCCATAGGCCGCGGTCCAGCCGGTGGCAAAATGTTCGGGTAACAGCAGGGCGTCATCCATCAGGCCGTAGCGGGCCGAATTGGCCTGGGCGCGGCGCAATACCGCGTTCATCAGGCCGGAAAGATGGCGGGCCTTGGCGTCGCGCTTGATCGCTTCGACGGCCAGGAAGAGGGCGCTATGGGCGCCCAGATCGGGCAGGAAGACCAGTTGGGCGAGCGAGAGGCGCAGCACCGCCTCGAAGCTGCCGGAGCGTGCGGGCAGGCCTTTTTCCAGCAGGTCGGCCAGCATGACATCGATCTGGCCATGCCGCCGCAGGGCTGTGGTGATCAGCCGGTTGGCCAGGGCACGATCACGCCCGTCGGCGAGATCGCTCGCGCCAAGGGGGGTGAAATGTTCGCCTGCCAACACTGTCTTGAGCCGCTGTGCGGCGGCGAGGCGGAGCTTCAAGCCCGCCGGTTCGGTCCGTTGCGCCAATTCGTCAACTCAGTTTGGGCGGCGCCATATGGGCGCTGCACTATCCCCAGGGTCCGCGGTTTTCACCCTCGTCCAAAGGGCGTCCAGCGGTCGGTACCCGCCAACCGGTGCCCGTATTGCGGCCACTTGAAGCGGCGCGCGGGCGTGGCTGACGCGTTGGCTCCTTATCGTCCACGCGCATCTCGGCGGCAAGCCTTTGCAGCGCGGCGATGCGGTTGCCGGTATCGGGATGGGTGGAGAACAAATTGTCCATCCGCTGCCCGTTGAGCGGATTGATGATATACATATGGGCCATCGCCGGGTTGCGCTCGGCGGCCACATTGACCTGGCGGCCGGCCAGAGTGGCGATCTTGTTAAGCGCCGAAGCCAGGGCAATCGGGTCGCCGGCAATCTCGGCCCCGAGCTTGTCGGCCTCGTATTCGCGGGTCCGGCTCACCGCCATCTGCACCAGCATGGCGGCAAGGGGGGCGAGAAACACCATCAAAAGGGCGCCAATGCCGCCCAGCGGATTGTCGCGATTATTGCCGCCGCCAAAAAACAGGCCGAACTGGGCCAGCGCCGAAATGGCACCGGCCAGCGTGGCGGTGATGGTCATGGTCAGGGTGTCGCGGTTCTTGATATGGGCCAGCTCATGGGCCACCACGCCCGCAACTTCGTGGGTATCGAGTTGCCGCAGCAGGCCCGAGGACACGGCAACGGCGGCATTTTTGGGGTCGCGCCCGGTGGCAAAGGCGTTGGGCTGGTCGGTCTCAATCACGTAGACGGCCGGGGTCGGGATGCCGGCGCGCCGGGAAAGCACATCGACCATGTCATAGAGCTCGGGGGCGCGGGAGCGCTCTACGGGCACCGCGTTCTGCATGCGCAACACCATCTTGTCCGAATTCCAGAAGGCGAACAGATTGGTGCCGGCGGCAAACAGAAGCGCGATCATCATGCCGGCCGTGCCGCCGATGAAATAGCCCACAACCATGAACAGCGCGGTCATTGCCGCCAGAAGGGCAAAGGTGCGCAGCGTATTGAACATCGTCTCGAACCCCTTGGGTTGGCTTTGCTGAGCAACTATGTTGTGTGTCAGGCGGTTCCGCGCAAGCGGAGTGACCAATTTGTCATGGAAGAGACGATGAGCGACGACCCGCAACGCCCCGACCTATCGCAGCACGATGAGCTTCGCGTATTGAGCCCAGCGGCGCAGCGCGCCTTGGCCGAAGCCGAGGCCCGGCGGCTGGAAATCGATGCCGCCTCGGCCATGGCGCCGAAGGAGAAGGGTGGTCGCGGGGGTCTTGAGCCGGTGCGCTATGGCGATTGGGAGATCAAGGGCCTCACCAGCGACTTCTGAGCCAGTGGGGCGGATCAGCCCGGGAAGAAATCGGTGATGTTGTAGCCGGCGGCCGAGACGGCGAAGGTGGTGGCAACCGTGACGATCGCGGCAATCAGCACATATTCGATGCGGGTGATCAGCGGCTGATTGCGGAGATGGCTAAGAACGCGACGCAACATTCAGGTCTCTTCCAGATGATGAAGACGGCCAAGATGCCGCAGACAAGATGAACGGAGCCTGAATGGCTCAACTCCGCGCCTTTTCTAGGGCAGGAAGCAGCTCGGTTTCAATAGCGGCGGGCGTCAATGGGCCGACATGCTTGTAGGTAATGACACCATCGGCATCGACCAGGAATGTCTCGGGCACGCCATAAACACCCCAGTCGATGGAAACACGGCGATCGCGATCGGCCCCGACCGCGTCATAGGGATTGCCGAGTTCCGCAAGAAATGCCCGCGCGTTTTCCGGCGCATCGGAATGGTTGATGCCGAACAGTCTGACGCCGGTTTGCGCCTTGAGGGTTTCGAGCAGCGGATGTTCGTCGCGGCAAGGAATGCACCAGGAGGCAAAGACATTGACCACGGTCACTTCGTCGCCAAGCGAATTGGTGTCGAAGCCAGGCACGTCAAGGCCCTCGACTGCTGGCAGGGTGAAGTCGGGCACCGGCTTGTCGATCAGGACCGAGCGAACCAGGGTGGTATCGCGGTCGATGGAAAAGGCAAAGACCGAGACCAGCGCCACCAGCAGGATCAGGGGGAGGGCAAACAGTGCATACCGCATCAGCCGCGCTTGTCTCCAAGTGTCTCGAGCCGGGCCCGGACGCGGCGGCTGTCATAGACGATCCAGCCAATCAGCAGTCCAAGAGCGATGAACACGCCGGCATAGGCGGCGATGATGAACTCGGCGTGTTCCCCAAGGGCGATCATAGGGTGTCTCCCCGCGCGGCGCGGCGTTCCAGCGTCACCAGGCGCCGGCGGCGAATTTCGGTATGCATGGTCAGCAATTGCAGGGTGACAAAGAGCAGGGTGAAGGCAAAGAACATCAAAAAGAGCGGGGTCAGCAGCGAGCCCGGCATGGTGGGGCCGTCGGCGCGGAACACGCTGGCGGGCTGATGCAGCGTCGACCACCAGTCGACCGAGAACTTGATGATCGGCACATTGACCGCGCCCACCAGGGTAAAGACGGCGACGACGCGGGCGGCGCGCAGCTGGTCGTCAAAGGCGCGCCAGAGGGCGACAATGCCGAGATAGATGAAAAGCAGGATGAGCGTGGACGTCATGCGCCCGTCCCATTCCCAGAAGGTGCCCCAGGTGGGGCGGCCCCACATCGAGCCGGTGAATAGCGCCATGGCGGTAAAGGCGGCGCCGAGGGGGGCGGCTGCCTTCATCGACACATCGGCGAGCGGATGGCGCCAGACCAGCGTACCCAGTGCCGAAACGGCCATGGCGGCATAGACGAACTGGCTGAGCCAGGCGGTGGGCACATGCACGTACATGATGCGGACCGTATCGCCCATCTGGTAGTCGGCGGGTGAATTGAAGAAGGCGAACCACAGCCCGAGCAGGAACAAGGCGGCCGTGACCACGGCCAGCGGCCAGATCAGCGGCCGCGTCCAGCCCAGGAACTGGCCAGGATGGGCCAGCCGGTTCCACCAGCTCATTTTCGGGGTGTCATCAATGCTCATGCAGGCGCTCTACTCTTCTCCCCAATCTATCGCAAGCGCAGCGGCAAAGGGAGAGAGCGCAAGCGCCATGAGACTGAGTGCCGCAAGGAACAGCATGGCGCTCGAGGCCTGATCGGGTCCGCCAAGCGGCGCAATGGTACCGACACCAAAGATCAGCACCGGCACGCAAAGCGGTGCGATCAGGATCGGCGCCAACAGGCCGCCGCGCCTTATGGCCACGGTTATCGCGGCGCCAAAGGCCCCGAAGGCTGCCAGGGCCGGGGTGCCCAGAAGCAGCGAGAGCACCGTACGCCAAAAGGTCGGGCCATCCATGGCCAGGATCATGGCGAGGAAAGGTGACGCCAGGATCAGGGGCAGTGCGGCGGTCAGCCAGTGGGCGATCACTTTTGCGGCAACCACGCTGGCCATGGACATGTCCGCCATCCGGTAGAGGGCCAGCGTGCCGTCGTCGCGATCGGGCCGGAACAGGCGGTCGAGACCCAGCAGCATGGCGAGAAACGCCGCGATCCAGATGATGCCGGGGGCAATGCTGGCCAGCAGCGCCCGGTCCGGGCCGATGGCAAAGGGGACGATGGCGCCCACAATGATGAAAAACAGCACCAGCGTCAGCACTTCGCCACCACCCGAGAGGCTCAGGCGCAGTTCGCGCCGCAAAATGCCAAGAAATCCGCTCATGCCCTGGCCCCAAGGGTCAGCGTGGCCGCGACGGGCAGGGTGATGTCGTCATGGGTGGCGATCACGGCCAGGCCACCGCTTCTGAGATGGTCCGCGAGCAGGGCCGCCAACAGGTCGCGCCCTGCGGCGTCAAGCGCGGCGCTGGGCTCATCGAGCAGCCAGACGGGGCGGGGCGACACCAATAGCCTGGCCAGGACAAGGCGGCGCTGCTGGCCCGCCGAGAGATAGCCCGCATCGAGATGGGCGGTGCGCCCCAGACCGACCCGATCCAGCGCAGCTGAAGGCGTCACTTCACCCGGCCCGTTGATGTCGGCCCAGAATTTGAGGGTCTCGACCACGCTGAGGCGCGGCCGCACGGCGTTCCGATGTCCGCAGTGATGAAGGAAGGGCCCCGCTTCGGGATCTGCACCTTCGAAAACGACATTGCCCGAGATGGGATTCAGCAGGCCGGCCAGGGTGAGCAGCAGGGTGGATTTGCCGGCGCCATTGGGTCCGCGCAGCAGCAGAGCGCTGCCGGCGGCAACGTCCAGCGACAAATCTGCGGCCAGCACAGTATCGCCGCGACCACAGGCAAGGCCCTGTGTCTTAAGATTTATCCGGTGCTGGACTTGCCTTTGCGTCATGGCCCCATCTCGTATTGGACCCATGGTCGTACTGGCAAGGGCTTGGTTGATTGACTATAAGCCCAAAGAGATTGGAGTCATTCCAGAAAAGCGCGGTTTGTTCTTCGGCCCCACGCCCCGAATGATCCAGCGCAAAAGCAGCAAGAAGGGCGGAGCACAAGTGACCTCGATAGACAGCTTCAAATCCAAGCAGACACTGACGGTCGGCGGCAAGACCTACACCTATTATTCCATCGTCGAGGCCGAGAAGAACGGCCTTGCGGGCGTCTCCAAGCTCCCCGGCTCGATGAAGGTGGTGCTGGAAAATCTCCTGCGCTTCGAAGACAACCGCACCGTGACCAAGGCCGATATCGAGGCCGTCGCCACCTGGCTGGTCACCCGCAAATCCGATCACGAGATTTCCTACCGCCCGGCGCGCGTGCTGATGCAGGATTTCACCGGTGTGCCGGCCGTGGTGGATCTGGCCGCTATGCGCGATGCCACCGCCAAGCTCGGCGCCAATCCGCAGAAGATCAATCCGCTGGTTCCCGTCGACCTGGTCATCGACCACTCGGTGATGGTGGACAGCTTTGGCACCGCCCTGTCTTTCGGGCAGAATGTCGAGCTCGAATATGAGCGCAATGGCGAGCGCTATGAGTTTCTGCGCTGGGGTCAGTCGGCGTTCGACAATTTCCGCGTTGTGCCCCCCGGCACCGGCATCTGCCACCAGGTGAACCTGGAATATCTGGCCCAGACCGTGTGGACCCGTGAAGAAAATGGCGAAACCGTCGCCTATCCCGACACGCTGGTGGGCACGGATTCGCACACCACCATGGTCAATGGCCTGGCGGTGCTGGGCTGGGGCGTGGGCGGCATCGAGGCCGAGGCGGCAATGCTGGGCCAGCCGATCACCATGCTGATCCCCGAAGTCGTCGGCTTCAAGCTGACCGGCAAGATCAATGAAGGCATCACCGCCACCGATCTGGTGCTGACGGTCACCGAAATGCTGCGCAAGAAGGGGGTGGTTGGCAAGTTCGTCGAGTTCTACGGGCCAGGCCTGGACTATCTCTCGCTCGAAGACCAGGCGACCATCGCCAATATGGCGCCCGAATATGGCGCCACCTGCGGCTATTTCCCGGTCGATGCCGATACGCTGAAATATCTCACCACCACCGGGCGTGACCCGGAGCGCGTGGCACTGGTGGAAGCCTATTCGCGGGCCCAGGGCATGTTCCGCACCTCGGAATCCGCCGATCCGGTGTTCACCGACACGCTCGAGCTCGATCTTTCGACCGTTGTGCCCTCGCTGTCGGGTCCGAAGCGTCCGCAGGACCGTGTGCCGCTCAATACGGCCGCATCGGCCTTTGCCAAGGCGCTGCCGGAGCTGACCGGTGGCCGCGCTGATCGCACCAACACACCCGATAGCCGCGGCGAATCCCGCTATGTCGATGAAGGCGCCACCGGCGTAGACGATATTCCTGAAGAGGCGGCATTCCCGGTCAACGGTACCGATTACCACATTGATGATGGCTCTGTGGTGATCGCTGCCATTACCTCGTGCACCAATACGTCCAATCCTTCGGTGCTGGTCGCGGCCGGGCTCGTAGCCCGCAAGGCGCGGGCGCTGGGGCTGGATTCCAAGCCCTGGGTCAAGACCTCGCTGGCCCCCGGCTCGCAGGTGGTCACCGACTATCTGACCGCGGCGGGCCTGCAGGAAGATCTCGATGCCATCGGCTTTAACCTGGTCGGTTATGGTTGCACGACCTGTATCGGCAATTCGGGCCCGCTGCCGCAGGCCATTTCCGATTGCATCAATGAGAACAAGCTGGTCGCCTGCTCGGTGCTCTCGGGTAACCGCAATTTCGAAGGCCGCGTGAACCCGGACGTGCGCGCGAACTATCTGGCCTCCCCCCCGCTGGTGGTGGCCTATGCGCTGGCCGGGTCGATGAATATCGACATCACCACCGAGCCGCTCGGCATCGGCAAGGATGGCAAGCCGGTCTATCTCAAGGATGTCTGGCCGACCAATCATGAGGTGGCAGAGATCGTGCGCCAGCACGTGACTGCCGAAATGTTCCGCTCGCGCTATTCGGATGTGTTCAAGGGCGATGAGCACTGGCAGGGAATCGCGGTGGAAGGCGGGGAAACCTATGGCTGGAACGCTTCGTCCACCTATGTGCAGAACCCGCCCTATTTCGAGGATCTGACCATGGAGCCCAAGCCGGTGACCGATGTGGTTTCGGCCCGGGTGCTGGCGCTGTTCCTCGATTCGATCACCACCGACCACATTTCCCCGGCCGGTTCGTTCAAGGCGGCAACGCCTGCCGGCCAATATCTCACCGAACGTCAGGTGGCCCCGAAGGACTTCAACTCCTATGGTGCCCGCCGCGGCAATCATGAAGTGATGATGCGCGGCACCTTCGCCAATATCCGCATCAAGAACATGATGCTCGACGGCGTCGAGGGCGGCTTTACCAAGGGTCCGGATGGATCACAGATGCCGATTTATGATGCGGCCATGGCCTATCAGCAGCAGGGCACGCCGCTGGTGGTATTTGCCGGCAAGGAATATGGCACCGGCTCCTCGCGCGACTGGGCGGCCAAGGGCACCAATCTGCTCGGTGTCAAGGCGGTCATTGCCCAGAGCTTTGAGCGTATTCACCGCTCGAACCTGGTCGGCATGGGCGTCATTCCGCTGCAGTTCAAGGACGGGACAAGCTGGCAGAGCCTGGGGCTGGATGGCACCGAGACGGTGGACATTGTCGGGGTGGAAAGCATCGAACCGCGCGCAACGGTCAATGTGAAGATCACCCGGCCCAATGGGGAGGTGCTCAATGTCGAAACCCTGTGCCGGATCGATACCGCCAACGAGCTCGACTACTACAAGAATGGCGGCATCCTGCACTACGTGCTGCGCAGCCTCGTCGCAGCGTAAGCGCCGCTTACATGCAACGACAGAACAGATGGCGGTCCTTTGGGGCCGCCATTTTTTGTCTTGCCGGTGTGGCTCACCCGCTTTTGACTAGGCAATCGATATAGGCCCGGCTTACAACAGCGCCCATGTTTCTTCATGGCCTTTCCGCATCCATTGCAGGCACGGCTCTGGCGCTGATCCTTTCGGGCTCGGTTGCTGCCGAGTCCGTGCGTCTCAATCCCAAGGCGGTGGTCGAATTGTTCACCAGCCAGGGTTGCTCGTCCTGTCCGCCGGCCGATGCGCTGCTGACCAGCCTTGCCGAGCGCGAGGATGTGTTGGCGCTGGCCTATCACGTGGATTATTGGGACTATATCGGCTGGGAAGATACCTTTGGGGACAAGGGCTTTTCCGACCGGCAGCGTGGCTACGCCAAGAGCTGGGGTTCCTCGCGCATCTTCACCCCGCAAATGGTCATCAATGGCGCCGAGGGCGTCGTCGGGTCCAAGCGTGACGAGGTGCATGATGCGGTCGCTTCGGCACAACTGCCCCTGATGGTCTCGCTTACCGCCTATGGTGACATGCTCAAGCTCAATGTACCGGCCGATGCCGCGCTGGAAGACGCCTCGATCTGGCTGATCCGCTATCTCGACCGGGCCGATGTCGCGATCGAGAAGGGCGAAAATGCCGGCAAGTCCATGGTTTATACCCAGGTTGTCGTTGATCGGCAGATCGTGGGCATGTGGGAGGCCGGGGCCGGGGCAGAGATCAAGCTGCCGCTGGATCAGTTCGATCCCAGCGCCAATGGCGGCATTGCCATTCTGGTCCAGCCCGAGCGCAATGGCCTGCCTGGGCCGATCCTGGGCGCTGCCGCCTACAGCTTCTAGCTTGGACCAACAAAAAACGCCCGCTCCGGGGGCAGGAGCGGGCGACTGACTTGGAGTCAACTCAAATAAGGGCGGCTGGCAACGGGCCTTCTGGTTTGGGGGCTCGGTCGGCCCGCTGCCAGCCACTGGAGGCAATGGTTGAACGATGCTGCCCCATTGGGGCGTGTTGAGGGACAAATAATGGCTGAATTGCGGTTTTTCGTGCCTCTTGCCAAGCCGGGCGATTACGCCGATCATTACGCTACGATGACAAGGCATTGAGGCGGCGTGCAGGGTCCTCCGAAGGATAGTTCGAGCAATCTGGCACTGGTGCATGTGGGCGAGCCCTCTGGCCAGTCCAACCGGCCCGTGCAACCCGTGGTTGCCTTTGACCGCCGGGAGCTGATGCAGATCCTGTCTGTCTATGGCCGCAAGGTCGGCTCGGGCGAATGGCGCGACTACGCCATGGATTTCCTCAAGGACCGGGCGCTGTTCTCGATTTATGCGCGGGTCTCGGAGCGGCCCCTGTTCGTGGTTGAGAAGAACCCCAAGCTGCGCAACAAGCAGGGACAGTTCATGGTCATCAACCAGCAGGGGCGCATCCTGAAGCGCGGCCACGATCTGGCGCAGGTGTTGCGGGTGCTTGATCCTGACCTGATGGTTGTGGGGTGAGGTTGCGCTTCCGCGCGGCGGGTCTTGAGGATGCATCGGTGATGAGCCGGGTGCTGATCGCTTCGATCACCGAACTCTGTCATGCCGATCATGAGGACGATCCGGATCGGATTGCCGAATGGACCGCCAACAAATCCCCCGATGGTATTCTCGCCATGCTGGCGCGTGACGGCTTCTTCATGTTGGTGGCTGAGCTGGATGGCCAGATAGTCGCTGTCGGGGCAACCACGGCGGACGGAGAGATCGCTCTCAATTATGTCGCGCCCGAGGCTCGTTTTCGCGGTGTCAGCCAGGCCCTTCTGGCCCATATGGAGGCCGACCTGAGAGCTCGCGGCTTTGCCCAAGGGCGGCTCAGGGCGACGCGTACTGCAAAGACCTTCTATCTGGCTCGGGGATGGTCCGCTGATACGGCCCCGGATGGCGGCGCGGCCTGCTTTGCCATGCATAAGCGGCTCACTTCCGACCGGTGAGTTCTGCTTTCATTTGCGCAATCGGTCCGGCCTTGAGCGCGTTGTAGGCTGCGCGCCCCTCGGGCGCGGCCGAAAGGGCTGTGTTCTTGAGTGCAAGATAGCGCGCCTGCAACTCAGGACTGGTGCGAAGGGCATCGCGAAAGGCCAGGTTGGATGTCCAGCTTTCCGCGCCGAACTCGACCACATGCAGAAGATGGGTGCGTTCAATCCGGTCCCGCCCGCGCCCGAAAATGTGGTGGCCGGGGACACCAGCATTCTCGGCATAGTCATAGCCCAGCGCCAGGAGCGGTTCATGGCACTCCGTCCAGCGGTCCAGCGGGCTGACACCGACGATAATGTCCAGGATGGGTTTTGCCGGCAGGCCCGGCACGGCGGTGGAGCCATAGTGCTCGATGCCGAGGGCAATGCCTGCAAGGGTCCGAGCAAGGCGAGCGCGTTCCCGCTCGAACTCTGTCGCCCAGCGCGGATCGTAAGGCACGAGACAATTTTGGTCATGACGCAGGCCGAGGGGACCCTTGTGCACGCCTAGAGCGCCTTTTGCAGATGCACGATGTCGTGCCAGCGGTCGAATTTGTAGCCGACCCCGGTGTAATAACCGACTTTGCTGAAGCCGAATTTTTCGTGGATGCCCACCGAGTTGGCCGTATCTGCCGTGATGACGGCCAGCATTTGCTTGAAGCCAAAGGCTTTGGACTGCACCAGCAATTCGGTCAGCATCAGCTTGCCCAGGCCGCGGCCGGTCTCTTCGGGATCAAGATAGATCGAATCCTCGCAGGTGAACCGATAGGCTGCGCGGGGGCGATAGAAACTGGCATAGGCGTAGCCGATGAGTTTGCCGGCCCGCTCGGCGATGATCAGCGGGTGTCCTAGCTTTACCAAGCCCGCATATTTTTCGGCAATGGCTTCCTCGCCCGGGGCTTCGGTGTCGAAGGTGATGGCGGTGTGGTCCACATAGTGGCGATAGATCTTTGTGATCGCGGGAATATCGGACCAGGAAAAGGGGCGCAGAAGATAATCGGACATGGCTTTGATCAAAAGAAAAGGACCGCAGCCTTCATAAGCTGCGGTCCCTTGTGACGTCCAACCAATTTCCTTGATCGTGCGATCAAGGCATTGATTGCTACTCGCGATTGCCGAACAGGCGGAGCAGCATCATGAACAGGTTGATGAAGTCGAGGTAGAGGCGCAGGGCACCCATGATGGCACCCTTGGCCAGCACTTCGGCGCTGTGGCTGGCGGAATATTCTTCCTTGATCTTCTGGGTGTCATAGGCGGTCAGACCGGTGAAGATCAGAACACCCAGCACCGAGATCGCGAAATCGAGCATGCTGGACTGCATGAAGATGTTCACGACCATGGCGATGATAATGCCGATCAGGCCCATCATCAGGAAGTTGCCCATGCCGGTCAGGTCGCGCTTGGTGGTGTAGCCGTAAAGGCTCATCGCACCGAAAGTCGCGGCGGTGATGAAGAACACCTTGGCGATCGAGGCGCCGGTATAGACCAGGAAGATGGACGACAGCGACAGGCCCATCACGGCCGCGAAGGCCCAGAACACGCCCTGTGCTGCCGGTACGGACAGTTTGTTGATGCCAAAGCTCAGCACCAGCACGAAGGCCAGCGGGGAGAGCATGATCACCCAGGACAGCGGGCTGCCATAGAGCAGCTCGGCATTGGCCTGGCTCGACATGGCCCACTGGCTGGTGAAGAAGGCCACAAGGCCCGTTACCACTAGGCCGAGGCCCATATAATTGTAAACGCGCAGCATGTAGCTGCGAAGGCCCTCGTCGATGGCCAAGGCCGAGCCGGCCCGCGCACCGAGGGTCTGACGGTCATATTCAGCCATTCTTTGGTTCCCTTTCCAATAACAGATGCGGTCTGTGCACCGCCGGGGGCAATTGGTGTTGCCACTTGGCTCGGAATATGGGGAGCCATTGCTTGATTGACAAGGATAATCGGTTGGCTGCGACACCGGGACTGGCCGGATAAAGCGTTTGTGTTAGGGTCCTTGGGCGAATCGCGCAGACACTTGCCAGGGAGGTCCGTGATGCCCCGGCTCTTTACCGGCCTCGAAATCCCCGCCGATGTGGGATTTGCCCTCTCGCTCAAGCGGGGTGGCCTCAGCGGCGCCCGCTGGATCGACCCGGAAAATTACCACATCACCTTGCGCTTTATCGGCGATGTCGATGGCAAGACCGCCGACGAGGTGGTCGATAGCCTCGATCGGCTGTCCAATTCTCTGCAATTTTCCATCCGGCTGACCCATCTGGGAACCTTTGGCGGCGACAAGCCGCGGGCTCTTTATGCTGGGGTCGAGCCGTCCGAAGCGCTGAGCCGCCTGCAGGCGGCCCAGGAGCGCGTGCTGCAGCGGGCCGGTCTGCCACCCGAAGGGCGCAAATTCGTGCCGCATGTGTCACTGGCGCGGTTGCGGGGCACGGCGGCCGCTGATGTGGCGCGGTTCATTGCCGAGGCGGCCCGGTTTGAACCGCTCAGCTTCGTGCCCGCGCGCTTCGTGCTGTTCTCGAGCCGGGATTCAGTGGGGGGCGGGCCCTATCTGGTAGAACAAAGCTATCCCCTGGTGGCTTGAGCCGGTTCGGATCACGCCCTTGTTAGCGCCCGCTTAACCCTGTGATGACAGAGCGCCGGGTACCGGCCCGGATATGCCCAATTCCCGCCGCCTTTGGCTTCCATTTGATGCAAATGCCCGAGATCGCGCGGGTTTTGACACCTTGGTAACCATGTTCGGGGCACACTGGGCGGACGGAACTGCCTTCGAACACCAGCAAGACAAGAGGAAGAATTGGCGATGACGACGAAAACCGGTGGCCTTATCCTTGGGCTCGCGGTGGCAACGGTCATGGCTCTGGCCCCGGCCGCACAGGCGCAGCAGGCCACCGAGCTGGGCACCTTCAATGCATGGTCCGCCTATACGGCGAGCGATCAGAGCGGACAGCTCTGTTTCATCATTGGCGAGCCACAGCAAAGCGAGCCGAGCGGGGTCAATCGCGACCCGATCAAATTCCTGATCGTGCACCGCAAGGGCATGGGCTCGAAGAACGAGGTCCAGACCCAGATCGGCTACCCTTACAACACCACCGACGCCAAGGCTTCGGCGACTGTCGATGGCAAGAGCTATGTGATGGCTGCCCGTGGCTCGACTGCCTGGTTGGCTTCGAGCAGCGACGAGCCGGGTTTTGTCGAAGCCTTCAAGGCCGGCAACCAGATGGTGGTGCGTGGCACCAGCCAGCGGGGTACCGATACTGTGGATACCTATTCGCTCTCCGGCGCCACCGCTGCCATGAATGCGATTGACGCGGCCTGCCAGTAGGGACTTGCCGACAGGCTTTCAAACACCCTAACTGGGCGTCGGGCCATTGCCCGTTGCCCGGTTATGCCAATGGTAAGAGACTTGATGACCCGTATCCCCGCCCTCTCGCTCGCCCTTCTCACCACGCTCGCTGCGATTGTTCCTGCCTGGGCGCAATCGGCACGCGTGCTCGGCGATTTCCGGGACTGGTCGAGCTTTGCGGCCGATGACGGCAGCGGCACGGTCTGCTTTGCCATGACCCGGCCCAAATCCACCGAGCCGACGCCCAATGGCTATGGCGAGGCCTATCTCTATATCACCAATCGCCCCGGCGAGGATGTGGTCAACGAGTTCAACGTGGTGGCCGGCTATACTTTCCAGACCGGCTCGATGGCCGTCGCCAGCGTGGGCGGGCAGGATTTTGCGCTCTTTACCCAGAACGATGCGGCCTGGCTCGATGACAGCGCCCAGGGCGCCAATCTGGCCGCGGCCATCCGCGCCGGCTCAACCGTGACCATCACGGGCACTACGGCAGCCGGTATGGAAGTGGTGCAGTCCTATTCGCTCTCGGGCGCCACAGCGGCGCAGCAGGCCATCGGCGCGGAGTGCTGAACCGGGCGCCCAGAGGCGCCTGACCTGTTCGGCGCTGGACCTATTGCGCCAGCGCGCCAAGCACCCGCACCCAGGAGCGGATGCCGCGATGGTAGCTTTCCAGATCATACTTCTCATTGGGCGAGTGGATTTGGTCGTCCACATGGGCAAAGCCGATCAGCAGCGTATCGAGGCCCAGGATCTTCTTGAAATCGCCAACCACCGGAATCGAACCGCCGGCGCCGGTGATAACCGCCTGCTTGTTCCATTCATCTGACAGGCCCTGGAGGGCCTGGTGGAGAAATTCGCCATCGGCGGGAACGGTGATGGCGGGCGACCCACCATGGGGGGTGAAGTTCACCGTACAGTCGGGGGGCAGCATGTTTTCGACATGGGCGCGGAAGGCGGTGCGGATCTTGTCGGGGTCCTGACCCGAGACCAGGCGGAAGGAAATCTTTGCCGATGCCCTGGCCGGGATGACGGTCTTGAAGCCGTCGCCAATATAGCCTCCGCTCATGCCGTTGATCTCGCAGGTGGGGCGCGCCCAGAGCTGTTCGAGCACCGAGCGGCCTTGTTCGCCGGCTGGTGTTGAGAGCCCGACCCCGCCCAGAAAGCCTTTCTCGTCAAAGCCGAGACCGGCCCATTGCGCCTTCAATTCAGGGGTAATTTCCGCCACTTCGTCATAAAAGCCGGGCAGGGTCACCGAGCCGTCGGGTGCGCGAAGGCTGGCGATGATTTCGGCCAGCACCTGATTGGGATTGCGCGCGGCATTGCCGAACATGCCGGAGTGCAGATCCTTGTTGGCGGCGGTGATTTCCACTTCGTCGGCTACCAGGCCACGCAACATGGTGGTGATCGAGGGGGTCTGGCGATCCCACATGTCGGTGTCGCAGACCAGGGCAATGTCGGCCTTCAGCTCCTCGGCATTCTCGTGCATGAAGGGGGGCAAATTCTTGCCGCCGCTTTCCTCCTCGCCCTCGAGCATCAGCGAGACGCGGATCGGCAACGTTCCCGTGGCGGTCTTCCAGGCGCGGCAAGCTTCGATGAAGGTGAGCATCTGCCCCTTGTCGTCCGAAGCGCCGCGCGCCACGATGATCTTGCGCCCGTCCTTCTCCCTGATCACCGGCTCAAACGGGTCGGTGTCCCACAAATTGAGCGGATCGACCGGCTGTACGTCGTAATGGGCGTAGAACAGCACGTGCGGGCCGGACTGCTGCGGGCCGTGGGCCACCACGACGGGATGGCCCGGCGTGGGGCGGCTGGTGGCATCAAAATCGAGCGCGGCCAGCTCGCCGGCAATCCAGTCGGCGGCCTTCCGGCATTCCTCAGCATATGCTGGGTCGGTGGAAATGGACTTGATCCGCAACAAGTGAAACAAGCGCTCAAGGCTTTGATCGAGCCCCGAATCGACGGCAGCGAGTACGGTGTCGATGGTGGTGGGGCTGGTCATGGCGAACTGTCCTCTACTAGCGAATCCGTTGGATCGTTGGCGCACCATCGCGCGCGGTGCGGCGGGCTGTCCAGTGGGATAGAGATCGATGTTATTGTCATACTATTGCGCCTGTGGTTAGGTCTCGGCGCATCATGGGTGAATGGGGTTGGCATGGACAGATCCGGTGGACGCGCGCGACATTCGGGTGATCTGATCGCCTCGCTTTCCGGCCGCAACCCGGCGCGCAATCTGCATTCGGATGTGCTCTGGGAACTGGGTCTGGCCATCGTGTCGGGGCAGTTTGCAGAAGGGGAGATTTTGCCGCCTGACAGCGACCTGCTGGACCGCTTCGGGGTGTCGCGGACCGTGTTGCGCGAAGCGCTCAAGACCCTGGCCGCCAAGGGACTGATCGAGGCGCGGGCGCGAATCGGTACGCGGGTCCTGCCGCGCAATCGCTGGAACCTGTTCGATGCCGATGTGCTGGCCTGGTTTTTTGAACTCGGCCCGGAAGTGGGGTTCCTGCGCAGCCTGGCCGAGGTGCGGATCGGTATCGAGATCGAGGCGGCGGCGCTGGCAGCGGAACGCAGCGCGCCAGAGCTGTCAGCGGCGCTGATCGCATGTGTTGAGCAGATGGCGATCGCAGAGACGCCCGCCGAATTTGCGCGCCATGATCTTGAGTTTCATCGACTGGTAGCGGAGGCGTCAGGCAATCCATTCATGGCCTCGATCAGCGCATTGGTGGAAATGGCGCTGACGGCGGCCTTCACCATATCGTCTCCGGTCAATGATCCGGTGGCCCTGGGCGTTACGGTGGGCGTGCACCGGCGCATTGCCGAAGCGATCCGGGATGGCGATTCGCATGCCGCGCGGCTGGCCATGCGCGATGCAATCTCGCAGGGTTTCGACCGGGCGGCGGGGCGGATGGAAAAGGACGTGTAGGGAGGTTTGACTGCCTTTGGGTCTTGCTTTGTTGCCGAGGCAAATTCGCCACGACAGCCTTCGCACTCCTTCCGCGCAACCATCATGCAAGCCACAAAGCCTGCCGAGCCGAAGCTGCGGAGGATCTGCTACGCAGACCAGCGGCGAAGTGGTGGAGCTGAGCGGGATCGAACCGCTGACCTCGTCATTGCGAACGACGCGCTCTCCCAACTGAGCTACAGCCCCTCACCACTTGCGTATATGGACAAACTCCGGCGTCAGGGCAAGGGGCTGGTTGGGGGTCATACGATCCTGTTTTCGATCAGCGCATGCGTTGTGGCGGTGATGGCCTGATCGGCGGGGATAAGCGGGCGGCCCAGCAGGGCGACCGCGCCGCTAGAGTCGAGACGTTTGAGCACGCCCAGTTCATTGAGGACGCCGCGCACGTCGCGGTCGAACAAGGCATAGATGCGGACCGCCCAATCGGGCATGTTGAGACGGGGCACCTTGCGGTCCGGCGCCGCCTTGCGGACGATATCGGCCACGTCTCCCATCAGGATGGGGCGTTCACCCATGGGGAAGCGCCGCCCGCGCGCGCTGTCTGATGTCATGGCCGCGACATGGGCATTGGCAATATCGCGCACGTCGACGATGATAAAGGGCAGCCGCGGCAAGGCCGGGACCGAGCCATCGAGCAGGCGTTTGACAATCAGGGCGGAGGTGCCGGGGTCCTCGTCGAGCAGGGGGCCTAGAATGGCGCTGGGATTGATGGTGGTCAGGTCGACATCTCGACCGGCGGCACGCATGATGTCCCAGGCGCGCTGTTCGGCTAGGGTCTTGGATTCGATATAGGCGTTGACGTCGGGACCGTTGAGATTGGACCAGTCCTTATCTGTGAAAGGTTTGGTGCGCGCCTTGTCATGGCCATAGGCAATGGCGGCCATGGATGAGGTGAGAACGATCCGCTCTACATTTGCGCGCCGCGCCGCGTTCAAGGCCCGTTCCGTCCCCTCGACGGCGGGGCGGATGAGGTCCATCTTGTCTTCAGGCAAGTCGATGACAAAGGGTGATGCGGTATGCTGAAGATAGCGCACGCCCTCCATGGCATCGTCCCAACCCTTGTCCGAGAGCAGGTCGAGGGCAACGAATTCGAGCCGTGAGACATCGGCCCCGGCACGCTTGAGGGTGGCGCGAACCGCCTCGGCCTTGTCGAGGTTGCGCACGCTGCCGCGCACGATATAACCGGCGTTGAGCAGGCCGAGGGCGACGTGACCGCCCAGAAAACCGGAGATACCGGTAAGCAGGACGCGATCGGTATGTTGTGCGGGGGCAGGCATGGGCTGGTCTCCTAGGCAATTGAACGATATATACGTTGGTCGTTCAATTCGTTCAATAGCGACGGGTACACATATTTGCGATGAGCAGCGAAAGACAGTCCGAAAAGCGGATGCGCATTCTGGCGGCGGCGCGCGAGCTATTCCTGCGGCAGGGTCTGCGAGCAACCACAATGGAGGCCATCGCCAAGAGTGCCGGTATGGCCAAGCCTACGCTTTACGCCGAATATTCCGACAAGGACGCCGTATTCCTGGCCATTCTAGAGCAATTGGTGGCCGACAAGCTCACCAGCTTCGAAGCCGAGCTTGATCGGACCGGTCCCTTGCTAGAGCGCATAGGTAGTGCATTGGCGGCCGAGTTCGGGGTCATTGCATCTGCGCTAGCCGGCTCACCCCATGTCGAGGAGCTGTTCTCGGCGCACCGACAGGGCGCAGCGCTGTTCGCCGCTTCGGAGCGCACAGTGCGCGATCGCCTGAGTGACGAACTGGTCAAGGCCGGCGTTGCGGACGCCGAGCGACTGGCGCGGCTGGTGCTGGATGCCAGTTTTGGAGTGGCGCAGAAATCCATTGCCGCCGAGACGCTGGCCGCGGATCTCAAACTGGTCGCGGCGCGGTTGCTGGGGCCCGATCTGGGCTAGCGCGTCACACTGGCCCAGCCACCCGAGTTTTCGCTCTCAAAGATCGCGTCGAGCACGCGCATGGATTTTATCGCATCCTCGACACCGTAGGGCAGCGGCGTTCCGCCCAGGACAGCCTGAGCAAAGGCTTCCGCCTGTTCGGTATATTGATCGCAGGCGGGCAGGATTTCGCGCCGGGCGAGCGAACCGTCGAACGGAGCACCGATATCGATGGTGATGGCGCTGCGCTCGTCTGGTGGGGCATTGAAGGGAATGACGAGCTCGGCCTTGGCCTTGGTGCCGAAAATCTGCACCCGCTGATGTGGCGTGGCCTGGGTAGAGCAGGTGAACGACAATTGGCGTCCGCCGCCGAAATCGGCCAGCACGGAAGCCAGCCGGTCGGTGCCGAAAACGGGATCGCGTTCGACCAACGAAACCACGCGCTCGGGTTCGCCTTCGAAGAAGTAGCGCGCCGCGGTGATCGGGTAACAGCCGATATCCATGATACCGCCGCCGCCGATATCGGCCTGGTTGCGTACATTGCCGGGGTCGACATTGTGATAGGTGAAGACCGCGTTGATGGAACGGATTTCACCCAATTCGCCCGAGCGGATGATCTCGCGTATGCGGTGCCATTGCGGATGGAAGCGCACCATGAAGGCTTCCATGAAGACGATATTGTCCGGAATGTCCCGGAGCTGTTCGGCCTCGCTGGACGACAGCGCGATGGGTTTTTCGCACAGCACATGCTTGCCGGCACGGGCTGCGGCCAGCGTCATGGGCACATGGAGGTGATTGGGCAAAGGATTGTAGACGGCGTCGATATCGGGGTCAGCGAAGAGCTCTTCGTAGGTGCCATAGGACTTTGCAATGCCCAGCGTGTCCGCGGCCGCGCGGGCCTTGGCGGCGTCGCGCGAGGCGATCGCGACGACCTCGGAGCTTGGCGAAGCCATGATGGCCGGGGTCACTTTCTGCATGCCGATATTGGCGGTGGACAGTATGCCCCAACGGATTTTCTGCGCTGCCATGATCTGATCTCCCTGTGTCGAGACCGGGGTAGCTGGCCCGAACCCATGAGGCAAGGGCGTGATCACCGAGATGTCATCGCGGGGCGGTTAACCCTCACGCATGCTGCCTCGGTTCTGCCGACAAGCTTGTGTTAATCTGCGGTTAAAGGCCCGGTGGCGGGCCGCAATTGATGTTGGGGCCGTCCATGCAGCTCAAGCCAAATGCCTTCCGTCTGCACGAAACCGCGCGCGGCGTTGAAACCATGAGCCGGTTTGCCCTGGCCGTGCTGGCGTTGGCCTCTGGGGTCTATACCTATCTCGGGGTCAGGGGCCTGCTCGATGGCTCGGCGAGCTTCGTGTTTTTTGCCGCCATCATCTATTCGGCGGCGGTATCTGTCGGGATCTATGCCTTCTGGACCTACATGATGCGCTTCATTCCGCTGGTGGTGAGCGGGGTGCAACGGATCAGCCTGTTTCTCACCATGCTGGTGGGTGCGGTGATGATTATTGCCATGAGTTCCTGGCTCAATGCTGCGGCGTTGGCGGGATCGGCCGCGCTGGAACAGCATATGGCGGTGACCCTGCAGGGCTATGCCGAGGACCTTGATCAGGCCCATGCCAATGCGCTGGCCAGCCAGAGCCTGTTGCCAGATGTCGAGCGCGCTTCGGCCCGTTTTGCCGCCCTGGCCCAGGACGAAAGGGAGAGCGGGGCGCTGACCGGGACGCAAGGGTCGGGCAGCGTGGTGCAATTGCTCACCCAGATGAGCCAGCAGATGACCCAGCTTGCCGGCACGATTTCCGGCTCGCGTGAAGACGTGTCAGGCCTGTTCGCCCAGGGGTCTGAACGGCTGGCGACAATGCGCGAACTGGTGTCGACGCCTGGGCAGATCGAGCCTCGCTCGGATGCCTTTCAGGCGGAGGCGGTGCAGCTTTCAGCGGTGATCGCGGCGTTGCAGCAGACGGACGTGGCGGCCTCTGTCAAGCGCGCGGCAACCGACCTGTCCGCAGGCTTCATCGCGCCGGTTGCCGATGGCCGTGTGGGCGATCTGGCGGTGCGGCAGAACCAGGTGATGGCCACCGTCCAAAGCTCGGTCGATGCGCAATCCGCCGCGCTGGTGGCGGCAGCGGATGAAATTCTGGCAACGCCTGCCGTCGAGCAGCGGCGCTTTGTGCCGCTCTCTTCGGCGGAAGCGGTGATCCGCTATTGGAGTGACTTTGTGCCGTCCTGGGCCGGGGCGATTTCCATTGATTTGCTGCCGGTTGTGCTGGTGCTGGTGCTGATGATCGTCAATGACGCGATGCGGCGCGAGGCCGAGTCGCTCAAGGAGGCCGAGACGATTACGGCGGCTGAGATGCTGCGGGCCATGGCGCTTTACAAGCGCATGGAGGCCGAGGGTGCGGCCGCGGCAGCAGAGGCCCTGGGGGTGCAAGATGAACAGAATGACGCGCCCCCTAGCGAAGGTGTTCCGGACGGGGTGGTCAAGGCCGAGGAGGGGACAGTGACCCCGATCGAGGCAGCGCAGCGCAAGCGTGGCGACGGACCGCGCCAGGCATGAAGTCCGAGGCCAATGCCCGCGCTGCCAGCGACGCAAGTCCGTTCCATCGGCATGTGATCACGAGGCTCGCGCGCATCGAGGACGGGGCGATCCTGCGTTTTGCGTTCTTCGCGCTGTTGGCGGGCACTATAGGCGTCCTGTTTGTCGACTACCGGGAGTTGAGCGCCAGTGCGCCTGAGGCGCTGACCTATACGCCGCAACCCATTCTGCCCCCGGCGTCGACCGAGGAAGGGGGTGGACGTGCGCGCCCGGCCCTCGATACACCGCCGGAGTTGCTCGATGATCCCTTGCGGATTGAACTGACCACGGGCGGGGTGTTGCGCCTGACCGGCACCATCGATCCGGGCGCGGCGACAAGATTTGCACAGGAGATCGCGCAAAGAGGCGAATATGTGTCAACCGTGCTGCTGGATTCGCCGGGCGGCTCGGTGGACGATGCCCTCCAAATGGGGCGCCAGATCTTGGAACATGGTCTCAACACACAGGTGCCGGATGGCGCGCTTTGCGCGTCCTCCTGCCCGATCGTTTTTGCCTCGGGCGCAGAGCGGACGGCGGGACGCGAAGCGGCCATCGGCGTGCACCAGATTTATGCGGCAGCATTGAGTGCGACCCCGCTCGATGTGCTCAGCGTGGCCGGGGTGGCGATGGCTGATGCACAGTCTGCGACGGCCGAGATCACCCGGCACCTAGGCGAGACCGGGGTGGACCCGGCGCTGTGGCTGCATGCGCTGGAGACGCCGCCAGACCGGCTCTACTACTTTTCTCCTGAAGAGTTGGAACGTTATGTTCTCGTCACCGAGTGGATGGAGAATTGAACGGGCGAGGGGGAACCGGTGGAGGACCGGCCCGTTTCGCGCGCAAGACTGAGACTATGGCAGGTGAGGAGGCCAGAGATGAAGCAGACCCATATGCTGACCCGGCATCGGGATATCCAGAACTGGGTTACCGACCGGAGCGGCCGGCCGGCGATTGCCCGGGTGCGCGACCGGTTTGGTGAGGAACGGGCCCAGCTCAAATTGCGGTTCGCGCAGCAAAGCGAAGGCCGGGTCGATGCGGGCATGAGCCCGTGTTCCTGGACCGCCTGGCTGGCGGAGCTGGACCGGCAGAATTTGGCGCTGCGGGTCGATCCGGCCGGCGATTGCGAACTGGTTTCGCGGCAGGCTATGAACTGAAGCGATCGCGACGATCCGCCAAGTTTGAACCGTCCGGCTTTCGCGCGGGCGTCGGCATGGCCATGCGGACGCAATCGCGTCCTTCTTTCTTGGCCTCGTAAAGCGCAGCATCGGCGCGGCGCAGCAGGTCGGCGAGATGGTCGAAGGGCATGAGTTGGGCCACGCCGAACGAGGCAGAGGCCGAGTCCCGCAGACCTGTTACATCCGCAGGCAGGCTGCGGAAGGCGTGGCGTACCGTTTCCGCATAGAGCTTGCCGGTGGTCAGATTGGCGCCGGGCAGGAAAGCGCCGAACTCCTCACCCCCCAGGCGACCCAGCACGGCGTGGGGGGCCGCGCATTCCTCGAGGACCTGGGCGAAGGCGGCAATGACATTGTCGCCGGTGGCATGGCCGTAGGTGTCGTTGACCTGCTTGAAGTGATCGAGATCGGCCACGATCATCACTGCCGGTACCCCGGACCGGGCGGCCAGGGTCAGGGCGCTCTCGCCCCGGTCTTCAAAGCCGCGGCGGTTGAGCAGGCCCGACAGCGTGTCGGTTTCCGAGCGCGCGGTCATATCGGCCATGACATCCCGGACAATGATGAGCAGCATCATCAACCCATTGGCGATGAGCAGCACGGCGCCCAGGGTCTGGGAGACGGCCGCATAGGTCGAGCTGATATAGGCCTGCGGCGCAGCGCCCGAGCCGATGGCCATTGCCAGCACCGGCTTGGCCAGAAAATGCAGGGCCGAGACGAAATAGATGACAAGCAGGGCAAGATCGAGCGCGCCCTTGCGCTTGTTGGCCAGGATCACCCCGACGCCAATGGACTGCACCAGCGCATAGGGGGCCTGGTAGAGCAAATTGCGAAGAAAGCTGGCGCGCGGCATCTCGAGAATGGCGAGATTGACCAGCAGTGAAGCAATGACGGCAATGGCCAGCAGCGTCCAGGGCGGGCGGATGCGGTAGTGATGGGCCAGGCCAACGACACAGCCCGCCAGCGCGAACAGAAATGCGGCAAATATGCCAAAGCTGACGAAGCGGTGGTCGTCCTGAAAGGGCAGGACGAACTCGAGCACGACATTGAGCACGCCCAGCCCATAGGCAAAGGCCAGCCAGCGCGCACCCAGCGCCGAACGCTGATAGGCAGCGACGACGCCGAAGGCGGTAGCAAAAATCCCTGCGATAAACAGGTTTATGGCCAGCACGAAGGCTGCTGCGCTCATTGGGACTGTACCAGGTTCGAACCCGGCCAATCCTAGTGGTCGGGGCAGAACGAGACGTTAATGAAACGCCTATTCGTCGCCAGCGCGCGGGGCAATGCCCAGTGAATTTGCCAGAAGGGCAAAAGAGCGACGGCGCAGGGCATAGTCGTAGATGGTGGTGGTGATCATCACCTCGTCGGCCCCGGCGGCGTGGGCCTTTTCTGTGATGGTGGCGGCCAGTTGGTCCGGGTCTCCCACCAGCCAGAGCGAGGACTGGTGCTCGATGACCTGTTGCTGCTGCGGCGAAAGCACGCGGGCGGTGGCCTCCTCGGGCGGCATCAGATCGCGTTGTTCGCCGGTGACAAACAGGGCCCAGCTCACCGCCTGCGAAGTGGCGAGGAATTTCGCCTCGTCCTGGGTGGGCGCGCAGATGGCCGAGAGGCACAGAATGGTCTTTGGTTCAGGAAAGTCCGGTGATGGCTGGAAGGCATCGCGATAGGCGGCAAAGGCCGGCGCGGCCGGGGTGTGGCTGAAATGGGCGGCAAAGGCATAGCCGAAACCGAGCTGGCCGGCGGCCTGGGCGCTGGCGCCTGAAGAGCCCAGCAGCCATTTGGGCGGCAGGGTGATGCCGCCGGGGGATACCGGCACGCGCGAGAAGGGGTGGTCGGGCGGAAAGCTGTCCTCGTCAAATGCCATCAGATCAGCCAGATAGCTGGAGAATTCCTCCCCGCCGCCACTTTTGAGGGCCCGCATGGCATAACCGTCGCCACCGGGTGCACGGCCGAGCCCGAGATCAATGCGGCCCGGATGGAGTGCGGCGAGCGTGCGATAGGCTTCGGCGATGCGCAGAGGCGCGTGGTTGAGCAACATGACGCCGCCCGAGCCGACGCGAATGCCGGTTGTGGCGGCGGCGGCGCTGGCGATGAGGATTTCGGGCACCGAGGAGGCAATCGAGGGCATGCCGTGATGTTCGGCATACCAAAGCCTGGTATAACCCAGCCGGTCGGCTTCGCGCGCCAAGTGGATCGTTTCGGTCATGGCCTGCTGGGTTGAGGTGCCCTGGGCAATGGGCGCGAGATCCTGCAAGGAGAGCGTAAAGGGGGCGGGCATGAATGACTTTCGCAAGGGTTCGTTTGATCGGTAGATCACGATGATGGAACCATGCGTCAAGGTTTGGCGGCTAATTTTGTTGCCATGGAGGCCGTTGCGGGCCTGATTGACTCAGGGCATCGTGGGTGGCTCTATGCGCGTCGGTTGCGGGAGTAGCGTGATGAAGAATTGGATCGGTCTTGTCCTGGGGGGCCTGATGGGCCTGTCGAATGCGCCGGCTATGGCGCAGGACTTGCTCGACCCGCATCCGCTGGCCGGTGTCGTGGACGAATTGCGCATCGGTTTGCACGCGCATCGCGTGCACCACGCCGCGCTGCCATTCCTGGTGCAGGAATGGGATCTGGGCAATGTCGAGGATGTCAGCTTCGACGTTCTGTTCGTCTCCCCCGATATCGATGCCTTCCGCTGGATTGGGGCGCCGCGCCCGGAAATCGGCACCACGATCAGTTTTGCCGGGCGCGACAGCCTGGTGCATGCCAATCTGACCTGGCAATTGCCGATCTTTGATACGCCGATCTATCTCGAAGCGGGGCTGGGTGCCGCCATTCACGATGGCGCGCTGACCGGGGCGGGGCCAGGCCGGCAGAATTTCGGCTGCCGGGTCAATTTCTATGAGCGCTGGGGCGTCGGCGTGAATATGAGCGAGAACGCCACAGCCACGCTGACCTATGAGCACACCTCCAATAATGGCTGGTGCGCGGCCAATGACGGGCTGTCCAATTTCGGCCTGCGGCTGGGCTGGAAGTTCTAGAGCCCGATCCATTTCGACTCAGTCGAAATGGGGCCCTAAGTCCATGCCAATGTCGCTGGATCGAACCGCAATAGACCGCAACTTCTGCTAATTGCACTCTAGCCGGCTTCAGGCGACCTGTCCGGCGGCCCAGCCCGAAGCCCAGGCCCACTGGAAATTGTAGCCGCCCAGCCAGCCGGTCACATCCACCGCTTCGCCGACAAAGAACAGGCCCGGTACTTCGCGCGCAACCATGGTTTTGGCGTCCAGCCCGGTGGTGTCGATGCCGCCCAGCGTCACTTCGGCGGTGCGGTAGCCTTCCGAGCCGACAGGTTTGAGGCGCCAGTGTGAAACCTGCTCGGCGGCGGCCATCAGTTTCTTGTCGGACAGATCGCCAATCATGCCGGGCTGGTCGATCAGCTCGCCCACAAGCTGGGCCAGGCGCCGAGGCAGCTTGTCACTCAGCACAGTCTGGAGATGCAGCTTTGGTGTTGCCTTGCGCGCCGCCCGAAACAGCTCGAGCGCATCTTGGCCGGGCAGCAGATCGACCGAAATGGCGTCGCCATCGCGCCAATAGGATGAGATCTGCAAAATGGCGGGACCGGAGAGGCCGCGATGGGTGAAGAGCAGGGCTTCTTCGAAGCGCGTCTTGCCGTGGCCGACCACGGCATTGGTCGAGACCCCGGCCAAGGGTTTCAACTGCTCGAGCGCGCCCGGCTCGAAGGTCAATGGCACCAGGGCCGGCCTTGTGTCAGTGACGGCAAGGCCGAACTGGCGGGCAATCTGATAGGCCAGGCCCGTCGCGCCCATCTTGGGAATGGATTTGCCGCCGGTGGCCACGACCAGGCTGGAAGCGGTCACCCGCCCATCGCCGATCATCACATCAAAGCCATCAGTGGTCTTTTCGATGCTGCCCACCTCCCGGCCAGTCCAGATGGCGGCGCCGGCGGCGCGCAGATCATTGGTAAGCAGCGAAACGATCTGGGTGGCCGGACCATCGCAGAAGAGCTGGCCCAGGGTCTTTTCGTGATAGGCAATGCCCTGCTTTTTGACCCGGGCAATGAACATTTCGGGGGTGTAGCGGGAGAGCGCAGAGAGCGCAAAGCGTGGGTTCTGGCCGAGGAACCGCTCGCGGCCCAGCGTGTGCGTTGCATTCACATTGGTGAAATTGCAGCGTCCGCCGCCTGAAATGCGGATCTTTTCACCCGGATCGCGGGCATGGTCGACAACCAGCACCTTGCGGCCCCGTTTGCCGGCTTCGATGCCCGCCATCATGCCGGCGGCGCCTGCTCCCAGTACGATGACGTCGAAATCGGGCATGTTTTCAGTTTCCTTTGCGCCGGCAGAAGCGGCTGGCCTGCTGCACCCGGACCGGTTCGGTGGCGCATTCTGGAGGCGGTATGCGCTGCAAATGGGGCCCGGATCAAGTCCGTGCATGGAACGGGGAGGGCACGCGACCGTTCTGCAAGAACATTGACTCTTTCCTATTTCGGAGTATGAGAAGTCCTGCTTTTCTTGAGGAAGCCTAGTTCGTCATGCGCAGCCGCAGCAGCATCAAAGCAGCTCTTGCCACCACACGGTTCACCACCGGGGGCATGCCGGCCATGACCAAAACCACCAAAACCGCCTGACGCTTTTCCCCGGGTCGCACTCCCGACGGGGAGAGGCGCAAAAGCATTGACCGCGATGGCTTGCCATCGTGCGGGGGGCGAAAATGGTAAGGAACCGGAGTTCCATTATGGGTTATCGCGTCGCTGTCGTCGGGGCCACAGGCAATGTGGGCCGCGAAGTTCTCAATATTCTGGCCGAACGCAAGTTTCCGGCCGACGAGGTTTTTGCACTGGCCTCGTCACGCTCGATCGGTCGGGAATTGTCCTATGGCGACAAGGTGCTCAAGGCCAAGGACCTGCAGCATTTCGACTTTTCGACCGTCGACTTCGCAATCATGTCGGCGGGTGGTTCGATCTCCAAGGAGTGGGGCCCCAGAATCGCGGCGGCCGGCGCCATCGTGATCGATAATTCGAGCTATTGGCGCTATCATTCGGACGTGCCGCTGGTGGTTCCGGAAGTGAACGGGGATATCCTGGATCGCTGGCTGGCCGACCCCAAGCGCACCAATATCATTGCCAACCCCAATTGCTCGACTGCCCAGCTCGTGGTGGCGCTCAAGCCTCTGCATGACGCGGCCAAGATTACCCGCGTGGTGGTGTCGACCTATCAGTCGGTCTCTGGCGCCGGCAAGGAAGGCGTGGACGAGCTGTGGAACCAGACCAAGGGCATCTTCGTCAATGACAGCCCGACCCCGGGCAAGTTCCCCAAGCAGATCGCCTTCAACGTCATTCCGCATATCGATGTGTTCATGGAAGACGGCTACACCAAGGAAGAGTGGAAGGTGCTGGCCGAAACCAAGAAGATGCTCGACCCCAAGATCAAGGTGACCTGCACCGCCGTGCGCGTGCCGGTGTTTGTCGGGCATTCCGAAGCGGTCAATCTCGAATTTGCCAATCCGATCAGTGCCGATGAGGCCCGCGACATCCTGCGCGAAGCCCCGGGGGTATCGGTGATCGACAAGCGCGAGGCCGGTGGCTATGCGACCCCGGTGGAAAGCGTGGGTGAATATGACACCTTTGTCAGCCGCATCCGCGAGGACACCACGGTGGAAAATGGCCTGGTGCTCTGGGTGGTGAGCGACAATCTGCGCAAGGGCGCGGCGCTCAATACGGTGCAGATCGCCGAGACCCTGATCGAGAAAGGCTACAAGGCTCGCGCGCTGGCGGCCTGAGCTTGACTATTCCTCTCTCCCAGTGGGGAGAGGAATAAGGCACCCATCACCCTGTCAGAGGTGCCCTGAAAGTTTCACGCATGCCCCTTCGCCATGTTCTTCTCGCCCTGCTGGTTGTCGCCATCTGGGGCTTCAATTTCGTTGTCATCAAGCTGAGCGTGGAAGCGCTGCCGCCGATCCTGGCGGCGGCGTTGCGCTTTGCGGCGGCCGCTTTTCCGGCAGTGCTGTTTGTCCGTCCCCCCAAGGCGCCGGCCTGGGTGGTCATTTCGTTCGGGCTGGCATTCGGCGTCGCGCTTTACGGCTTTCTCAATCTGGCTTTGGCCTGGGGGATGCCGGCGGGATTGAGCTCGCTGGTGCTGCAGACGCAGGCCTTTTTCACCATGGTGATCGCCTTTGTGCTGCTGGGCGAGCGGCCGAGCCGGTTTCAGATCATCGGCGCGGGGATCGCTTTTGCCGGGATCGCGGTGATTGCCTCGGAGCGGCTGGAGGCCACCAATCTGCTGCCGCTGGGACTGGTGCTGCTGGCGGCGCTGAGCTGGGGCGTGGCCAATGTGCTGACCAAGAAGGCGGGCAAGGTCAATGCCGTGTCATTCACGGTGTGGGGGGTGCTGGCGGCGCCGGTGCCCTTGCTTGTCCTGTCGCTGCTGACCGAGGGCTGGCCGGCGGTCGCGGGCGCGCTGACAGGCTTTTCCTGGAGCGATGCGGGGCTGATCGCGTTCCTGGCCTATCCGGCCACGCTGTTGGGCGGGGGCATCTGGAGCTGGCTTCTGGGGCGGCATCCGGCCTCGGTGGTGGCGCCGTTCACCTTGTTGGTGCCGATTACCGGGCTGGCCTCGGGTTATCTGGTGCTGGGCGAGACGATCACGCGGATCGAGGTGCTGGGGGCCCTGCTGGTGATCTGCGGTCTGATCGTGACCCTACGCAAGGCGAAAAAGAGCGAGCCACCAATCCGGCTCGACTAAAGGGGAAGAAGGCCGCACGTGGCGGCCTTCGTCAGTCAGTCTTCGACGGTGTCGGAGAGCGATTGGGGTGTTTCGGCGGGCGCGGCGGGCGCACTCATGCCCCCATCCATCGGGGCCGGGACCGGCAGGGTTGTGGGCTGCAAGGCGGCGACTTCGTCGGCGCTCAGACTACCATTGGCATCCATGTCGGCGGCGGTGAATTCGTCCTGTGTCAGGTCGGGCCAGGCCGCTTGCAGTTCGGCAAAGCTGAGCTCGCCGCTGGCGTCGAGATCGACATCGGCAAAGTTCATCGGCGTCTGGGCCAGTGCCGGGGTGGCAACAAAGGTCAGGGCCATCAGACCCAGGGCAAGTTTGTTCATGGCAGTATTCTCCAGATCGGGGTGTCTTCACCCCTGTTTTCAAAGCCGCGGCCACCCCGGGACGACTGGGGTGGCCGGCTGGATGTCCCGCGCTTCTTGATCGCCGGCCGCAGTATAGGGAGGGCGCGGCCAGCGTCCTGCGGGACAGGACGGGCTTACTCGGCGGCCGGAGCAGCGGAGGCAGCCACCAGGGCGTCGTATTCTTCAGCCGAAAGCTCGCCATTGCCATCGGTATCAGCGGCGGTAAAGGCTTCTTCGGTCAGGTCCGGCCAGGCCACCTGGGCTTCGGTCAGCGACACACCGCCATTGAGGTCGGTGTCGACAGCCACGAAATCGGTGGCGGCCTGGGCCATGGCGGCGCCGGACAGACCAAGGGCGAACAGCGTGGTGAGAACGATCTTCTGCATGGGAATGCTCCATGTTGATTGTGTCGAACACGGCTGGGGGACATCCCCGGCCGGCGGAGCGCTGGTTGGCGTTCCGTGAGACAGACAATCGTTGGGCATTGTGGCCGGTGATGGCTTGCAGAAGGGCGCAGCCGGACCCATTCAGGGGCAATTTTCGGGCGCTGTGAGGCGCTTGTGAACCGGGCCTGTCGTAATCACGAAAGCGTGAAAGACTGCCTCTGCGCAGCATTTCGTGCCGCTCTAGTGATCACGATTGCGGCGGCCCCAGTGCAAGTTTGGGGCAAAAACGGGACATGCGGCGGCGCACAAATCAAGCGCGGGCGATCCCTGTCGATGTGCCATGGACAGCGCTCAGAGTACCGGACGGATGAAGTCGCCATTATTGTCCATGATCCACAATTCGCCGGTCGAAATGTCGAACCAGGCGCCGTGCACCGCCAATTGTCCATCGTCTTCGAGTGATTTGACATATGGGAAGGTACGCAGATTACGGATGGAATTGCGGATCGAGATCCGCTCCATGGCAGTCTGGCGCTCGCCATCGGTCATGCCGGTATTCTGACCGAGCTGGCCTGGCAGATCGCCCAGCATGCTCATCCACTTGCCGATGAAGTCGCCGCTGTCGAGCGGCTTCATGTGCGGATCGAGCGCGGCCTTGATGCCACCGCAGCGGCCGTGACCCATCACCACGATATTGGAAATGGAGAGGCCCTTGATGGCAAATTCAATGGCAGCTGAGGTGCCGTGCTGCCCGCCGTCGGGCTGGTAGATCGGCACCAGATTGGCGACATTGCGCAGAACGAAGAGTTCACCGGGGCCGGAATCGAAGATCATTTCGGGTGCCGCGCGGCTGTCGCAGCAGGCAATGATCAGCGTTGTGGGCTTCTGGCCGGTTTCGGCCAGATCGCGGATGCGTTCTTTCTCCCGGGCGTAGCGACCGGACATGAAATTGGCGTGGCCATCGAGAAGATGCTGAGGAAAGCTGTGCATGTCGTTTCGATTAGCTGTAAGAGGCGAGAAGATCAATCACCGACGTTGGGACGTCGGCACATGGGGGATATGCATGCTGATCTACCGATTGCTCACCGGGGAGGATGACAGCGCCTTTTGTCACAAGGTGACCAAGGCGCTGTCCGAGGGGTGGCAGCTTCACGGCGGCCCGACCTATGCCTATGACGCGGTGTCCAAGAAAATGCGCTGCGGTCAAGCGGTGACGCGAACCGCCAAAGACCAACCCTATGATCCAGACAAGAAGCTTATCGACTATTAGGCGCGCTGCAGCGCCAGATGCTGAAGCAGGATGATGGTCTTGGCGTCAACGATGCGGCCATCGCGGGTCATAGCGAGGGCCTCAGAGAAATCGAGTTCCACCAGCTCGATTTCTTCGCCTTCATGTTCGAGGCCTCCACCGGCATGGCGTAGCGTGCCCTGGTCATAGAGACCGACGAACAGGCTCACCTTCTCGGTCAGCGAGCCGGGGCAAGTATAGATATCGCAGACATGCCGGACGTCCTTGGGCTCATGCCCGGTTTCCTCAAGCGCCTCGCGGGCGGCCGCAATGGCCGGCGCCTCGCCATCGAGCAGGCCGGCGCAAACCTCGAGCAGATCGGGCGCGTCACCGTTGAGCAGAGGCGGCAGGCGGAACTGGCGCACCAGCAGGACCGTATCGCGTTCGGGGTCGTGCAGCAGCATGGCTGCGGCGCTACCGTGGTCGTAAACCTCGCGTTCAAGCCGCTGCACCGTGCCCGATTTGTGCCGGTAGTCGAGCGTCACATTGGACAGGGTGCCCCAATTCTTTACCAGCAGCTTGGCGCCAATAATGGATATTCGATCGGTCATGCGGTCCCCGCGAAGAATGCAGGGACCGCATAAACCTTCATTGGTGCGATGAAAAGCACCGCTGGGCAGAGTCGCGTGCGTTGCGACGATAACCCCTAGAACTCGTTCCAGTCCTCGGCGGCCGCGCCGCCGAAATAGGTCTTGGCGGCTTTTTGCACCTTGCCCAACAGGCCGCGGGCATCGGCCGCCTTCGGGGCGGCATTGCCCGATGCGGCGACGAGGCGAGGCTGCTGGGTGGATGACTTGCCCATATCGGCGAGGGTGAAGGTCGCCACGATGGTGTCGAGCTTGGTGGCCTGGCCTTCGGTCTGCTCGATCGAGGCGTTCATTTCTTCCACCAGCGCGGCATTGTGCTGGGTCATCTCGTCCATCTGGCGAACGGCGACATTGACCTCGGCAATGCCGGAGGCCTGGGCCTGGCTGTCGCTGGCAATGGTTTCCATGACGCCTGCGGTCTGCTTGACGCCCTCGATGATTTCGGCGAGGCGGCCGGCCACATCAGCCACCAGCCGCGTGCCATTGCGCACTTCACCGGCACTCTGCTCGATCAGCGCCTTGACCTCCGAGGAGGCTTCGGCGGCGCTTTGCGCCAGACGCCGGACTTCCACCGCGACAACGGCGAAACCCTTGCCCGCTTCGCCGGCGCGCGCTGCTTCGACCGAGGCGTTGAGGGCGAGCAGATTGGTCTGGAAGGCGATATCGTCGATCAGCCCGATAATGTTGGAAATCTTGCCCGAGGAGGTTTCGATGGCGCTCATGGCGCTGGTGGCCTCGTCCATCACGGCGCTGCTGGCCTGGACCACATTGGTCACCTTGTCGGTGCTGGCGCTGGCCTCGCGGGCCCGGTCGGCATTGAGCGAGACGGTGGACGCCATCTGCTCCATGGTGGCCGAGGTTTCCTCGATCGTGGCCGCCTGGCGCGTGGTGCGTTCGGACAGATCATTGGCGCCCGAGAGGATCTCGCTGGTGGCGGTCTTGAGGGCACGCGAGGTGTCGCGCAATTCAGTGACCATGTCGGCCAGCTTGTCGGCCACATTGTTGGTCGAGGTCTTGAGGCGGTCGAAGGCTCCGGCATAGGCCCCCAGCATGCGCTGGCGCAGATCGGCGCGGGCCAGGGCGTCGAGCACCTGTTCGGCCTCGCCCAGTGCCTCTTCGACAGAGCCCAGCATGGCGTTGAGATTGCCCGAGATGCGATCGATTTCCGGATCGTCATAGCGGTCATCGATGCGACCCGAGAAATCGCCTTGCATGGCCTGGGCAATCACGGCATCGAAAGCGGACTGGAAGCGGGCCATCATTTCCGCGCGCGCCTGGGTCTGGCTGACATGGGCGGCCTTTTCGGCTTCGGCCGTGGCCATTTGCTGACCATTGCTGCGGAAGGTCTCGAGCGCCCGTGCCATGTCGCCGAGCTCGTTGCGGTCATTAATGCCGGCAATGGCGATCTCGTAATTGCCTTCGACAAGCGTGCGCATGGTGGAGGTCAGATTGGCAAAGGCGCCACTGAGCCAGCGTGCGGTGACCACTGCCAGCGCGATGCCGGCGATCAGGCCGACAAGGCTGACCCCGACGATAATGTAGAACTGGCGCTGCTGCTGGTCGACGATCTGCGGGCCAAGGGTGTTCTGTGCCTCTTTTGCCCGATCCGACATCTCGTTGTAGAGCACGCTCATATCTTCGCCCAGGGTGCGCAACTCGTCCGCCTCGGAGATGTCCTGGGCCGGGGTGCCATCGCCAAGGGCGGCGACCAGATCGGTAAAGATTGTGTCATAGGCCTGGGACTGCAGCGTCACCTCGTCGATCGCCGCTACGGAGACCGGATCGTGCAGGAAGAAGGCGTACCCGTCCGCGTCCGTGGTGCCGACATCCAGGATCATTTCACGGACCCGCGCCTCGCCAGCCGAAGACGGCGCGCGCAGATAGGTCTCCAGATCCTGTCGCAACGTTTCCACGTCGCGCACGTAGTCGTTGATTTCCTGGGATTGCTGGGCCGCAAACTGGTACTGGCCGAACAGGCTTCCGGCCGAGGCCATCATGAAGATCGACATGGTGCCGACAACAAGAATGATGACGGTGACACCGGCAAAGGCGGCATAGATGCGGGATTTGACGCTGGTAAACAGGGGCATTGGGAACTCTCCGTAGTCGACCTATAAGTTCCACGGAGGGGGCTAATAATTGTTTACCATATGGCCTATGGCGAACACGGAAACGTGAGCGGACCGATTTTTTGTCGAATGTTCGAGGGACAGGCGATTGGGCGGTGCGACCAACCGAACTGAGCCGCTTCGCATCTCGAACATGCTGTGCGCTATACGAACAAAGTGCGGATTGCGCCGAAAGTTGCACGTCAAGGCGGTTGGGGGGCTTTGATTTGGTAACCAATGGGCGCTAAAGGTTCGAACCATTCCAAACTGGACGCGGCACAGCGCCGCATCAGGAAAGGCCCCGGAACGCCCCATGTCGGTCAGAGCCCGCCCCACTTCCCCGCATCTGCAAATCTACCGCTGGACCGTCACCATGGCGATGTCCATCATTCACCGTGCCACCGGCATCGCCAATTATGGCGGCATGGCGCTTCTGGCCATCTGGCTGGTGGCCGCGGCCATCGGCCAGGACGCGCTGACAAGCGTCAACTACATCTATGGGAGCTGGTTCGGCCAATTGGTGCTGTTCGGCTTCACCTGGAGCCTGGTGCACCACATGTGCGGCGGCCTTCGTCATTTTGTCTGGGATTTTGCGGTGATGATGGAGCCGGGCCAGCGCGACAGGATGGCCTGGGCCACGCTGGGCGCCTCGGTGGTCATCACCCTCCTGATCTGGACCGTTTTCGTGTGGATGGCCTGATATGCGTGACACCGTGATAACCACAGAGACCATCGCCGATCCCAAGACCCATTACGGGGATGCGAAAGCCTCCACGCGCCACTTCATTACCCAGCGGCTGACCGGGGCCATCAATATCGCTTTCCTCCTGTTGCTGCTGTTCGTAGTGGTGCGCCTGGCCGGACAGGATCGCGCCGATGTGGTGGGGCTGCTGGGCAACTGGTTTGTCGGCATTCCCTTCGCTGCGCTGATCGCGATTGCCGCGATCCATATGCGCAATGGCATGCGCGATACGCTGGAAGATTACCTCGCCGGATCGATGTATCGCCTGGCCATGCTGCTCAACACGCTGTTCTGCCTTGCCGTGGCGCTTCTGGGCGCCGGCGCCGTGCTCAAAATCGTCTTCTGGGGTTGATCGAAAAATGGCTGAATATGAACTGATCGACCACGAGTTCGACGTTGTGGTGGTGGGGGCCGGTGGCGCGGGGCTGCGCGCGACGCTGGGCATGGCCGAGCAGGGTTTCAACACCGCCTGCATTACAAAGGTCTTCCCCACGCGCTCGCATACCGTGGCCGCACAGGGCGGCATTGCCGCTTCGCTGCAGAATATGGGCCCCGATAGCTGGCAGTGGCACATGTACGACACCGTCAAGGGGTCGGACTGGCTGGGCGATAATGACGCCATGGAATACCTGGCGCGTGAGGCTCCGGCGGCGATTTATGAGCTCGAGCATTATGGGGTGCCGTTCAGCCGTACCCAAGAGGGCAAGATCTATCAGCGCCCGTTTGGCGGGCACATGACCGAGTTTGGCGATGGCCCGCCGGTGCAGCGCACCTGTGCCGCCGCCGACCGCACAGGCCACGCGATCCTGCACACGCTATATGGCCAGAGCCTGCGCAATGACGCGCAGTTCTTCATCGAATATTTCGCGCTCGACCTGATCATGGGCGAGAATGGCGAATGCCAGGGCGTGATTGCCTGGAAGCTTGATGATGGCACGTTGCACCGGTTCCGCGCCAAGATGGTGGTGCTGGCCACCGGCGGTTATGGCCGCTCCTATTTCTCGGCGACTTCGGCCCATACCTGCACCGGCGACGGCAATGGCATGGTGGCCCGCGCCGGCCTGCCGCTGCAGGACATGGAATTCGTGCAATTCCACCCCACCGGCATTTACGGCGCCGGCGTGCTGATCACCGAAGGCGCGCGCGGCGAGGGCGGGTATCTCACCAATTCGGAAGGCGAGCGCTTCATGGAGCGCTATGCCCCAAATGCCAAGGATCTGGCGTCGCGCGACGTGGTTTCGCGCTGCATGACGCTGGAAATCCGCGAGGGCCGGGGCGTGGGCCCCAAGAAGGACCATATCTACCTGCACCTCGACCATCTTGATCCGAAAGTGCTGCATGAGCGCCTGCCGGGCATTACCGAGAGCGCCAAGATTTTCGCAGGCGTCGATCTGACCCGCGAGCCGATCCCGGTGCTGCCGACGGTGCACTATAATATGGGTGGGATTCCCGCGAACTATCATGGCGAAGTGCTCAACCCGACGGCCGAAGACCCGAACCGCATCGTGCCGGGTCTGATGGCGGTGGGCGAAGCGGCCTGTGCCTCGGTGCACGGCGCCAATCGCCTGGGCTCGAATTCGCTGACGGACCTGGTGGTGTTCGGCCGGGCCGCGGCGCTACGCGCCGGCAAGGTGCTGGACAAGGCCGCGCCAGTGCCGGGCATCAATGCGGCCGAGGACGAGAAAATCCTCGCTCGCTTTGACCGGCTCCGGAATGCCGATGGCTCCCAGCCGACGGCCAAGCTGCGCGACGAAATGCAGCACACCATGCAGGCGGACGCGGCCGTGTTCCGCACCGATGCGTCGCTCAAGAACGGCGTCAAGGCGATGAGCGAGATCTATTCTCGCATGCCCGACGTCAAGGTCACCGACCGCTCGCTGATCTGGAATTCGGATCTGGTGGAGACGCTGGAGCTGGAAAACCTGATGACCTGCGCTATCGCCACGGTGGTTTCTGCAGAAGCCCGGCACGAGAGCCGTGGCGCGCATGCGCATGAGGATTTTCCCAATCGCGACGACGTGGAATGGCGCAAGCACACGCTGGCGACAGTGGATGTCGCCTCAGGCGCGGTGGACCTGAGCTACCGCCCAGTGATCGTGGACCCGCTGACCCCGCTCGAGCAGGGCGGTATCGACCTCAAAAAGATCGCGCCCAAGGCGCGCGTCTATTAGGGCCGGGGCGATGTGCCATCTGTGCGAAGAGCGCAGCTATGACAGTTTCCGGTCGGCGCAGCCTGCTCCGATCGGGCAAGAGGACAAGCAGGAACAGGGCAGGTGCCTTCATGCCAGCCCGGAAGCCGGAGCCGATAATGCGCAAACTTTTGCTGGGCTTGAGCCTGATGGCCCTGAGCGGCCTGCCGGTATTGGCCGCATCGCCGACGGCGGCGCAAAAGGATGAGTTCTATGCGGTCTGTGTGGGCATTTCTCAGAATGCCGAATTGTGCCGCTGCAAGGCGGATGCGGCCATGACCTTGATCGACGAGCGTTTCATGGGCGTGGTGATCGCCTCGATGAAGGGCGGTTCGCCCGCCGCCGCCGATTATGATGCCTACAACACATATGTCGCCAGATCGAACCAGGTCTGCAAGCCGAACTATTGAGCGGACAAACTGACATTTCCTTGGAGCGAAGGCTCCGAAGTTGAGAAGGAAGAGCGAAGAAAATGGCCGAACTGACGTTGCGCAAGGCCGACCAGCCGCAAAAGGGCAAGACCTGGCCCAAGCCTGAGGGCGCGACGCGCCTGCGCGAATTCCATGTCTATCGCTATGATCCGGACAAGGCGGACAATCCGCGCATCGACACCTATTATGTCGACCTCGACAATTGCGGGCCGATGATCCTGGATGCCCTGCTCTATATCAAGAACAACACCGACCCGACCCTGACCCTCAGGCGCTCCTGCCGCGAGGGCATTTGCGGGTCCTGCTCGATGAATATCAACGGGCTCAACACGCTGGCCTGCACCAAAGGCATGGACGACAGCTCCGGCCCGATCAAGATCTACCCGCTGCCGCATATGCCGGTGGTCAAGGATCTGGTGCCGGACCTGACCAATTTCTATGCCCAGCACCGGGCTATCGAGCCCTGGCTCAAGACCACCTCGCCGACGCCGGAAAAGGAATGGACGCAGTCGGTCGAAAGCCGTGCCAAGCTGGACGGGCTCTATGAGTGCATTCTATGCGCCTGCTGCTCGACCTCCTGCCCGTCCTATTGGTGGAATGGCGAGAAATATCTGGGCCCCGCAGCACTGCTGCAGGCCTATCGCTGGCTGATCGACAGCCGCGACGAAACCCAGCCCGAGCGGCTCGACAATCTCGAGGACCCGTTCAAGCTCTATCGCTGCCACACCATCATGAACTGTGCCAAGGTCTGCCCCAAGGGGCTGAACCCGGCCAAGGCCATTGCGCAGATCAAGAAGATGATGGTGGAGCGCAAGGCCGCCTGATCGGTCGATCAGCGCTGAAACTGAAAACGGCGGGGCTGTGCCCCGCCGTTTTTTTGCATTCAAACGCCTATTCGCCTTAGCGCAGCGTGATCTTGCCGGCTTCGAACAGGGTCCGGCAATCGGCGGCGTCGCGTTCGCTGTCGCTGTCGAGCAGGGTTGTCGCCGTGCCCGGACCTTCAAAGCGTGGGTCGTCGCATATATCGTCATCGGCATAGGACGAGCTATTGTCGCCAAAGACCACGCCACTGCTGTCATAAGGGGCGCCGAGCACATAGTCGGGCTGATAAACCGGCTTGATGGAAATCTCGCCATTGGCCTCAAGCGCCTGGCAGTCGCTGGCATCGCCCATCACGTCGGTGCTGGACAGCTTCTTGGCCATGCCGGGGCCGGTGAAGCGCCAGTCATCGCATTGGCCGTCATTGGCCCATTCGGAGGTGTCCGAACCATAGTCGAAGGCACCGACCGCGCCGGCGGTGGATTTCAACGTGGCGGTGCCGGCCAGGAACGCGGCGCGGCAATCGCTGGCATCATGCAGGCGGTCGGCATCGATCGGGTCGGTGACCACGCCAGGGCCGGTGAAGTCGGGGTCGTCGCATTCCCCGTCATTGGCCCAGGTGCCGCTATCATCACCAAAATCGATGCGGGCGGCGATCTGTTCGAGCATGCTGGCCGAAGCCGTGGTGACCGGTGCGGTGACAGGGGCGGCATCGGGATCGACCAGGGTGATGGTGCCATCTTCATAGGCCTGTCGGCAGTCTGTGGCGTCGCGCAAAATGTTGGTGTCTGAGAGCTCACTGGCCATGCCGTCACCGGCAAAGCGCGGATCGTCGCATTCCAGGTCGTTGGCCCATTCAGAGGTGTCATCGCCAAAGTCGATATCGCCGAGCATGGCCGGATCGCTTTCGCCCACCAGGGTGATGCTGCCTGCCTCAAACGCGCCGCGGCAGTCGGTGGCATCGCGGCCGATATCGATGTCTTCGAGCTCGATGGCCATGGCCGAGCCGGCAAAGCGCGGGTCATCGCACTCGCCATCCCTGGCCCAATCGGACGTATCATCGCCAAAGTCGATGGCGGAGATATCGGCGCTGTCGCCGGTGTCCGGCGCGGTCAGGGTGATGGAGCCGGCCTCGAACAAGGTCCGGCAATCGGTGGCGTCGCGCGCGAGGTCTGCGTCGACCAGTTCGCTGGCCATGCCATCACCGGCAAAGCGCGGATCGTCGCATTCGCCATCATTGGCCCATTGTGAGCTGTTATCGCCGAAGTCGATATCGTCGGCCGATTGCGCCAAGGCCGGCGCCGACAAGCCCGCAACCAGGATCAGGACCAGGCTGGACGCTGCCAACCCCTTGTTGATTGTGCGCATTGCTCGTTCTCCCTCAACGCGTTTTGCCACCCTGTTGCGCGCACCTTAGCGCGGCTTTGTGGCGGCCAGAAGTGTTAAAGCTCGGACAGCCTGGCGCGATTGGCCGTTTCAAGGCGGGCGAACAGCCAGGAGCCGGCCAGCACCATGGCCGTGCCGGCGGCGTGGAACAGGGTGAATTCCTCGCCCAGGATGAAAACGGCCAGGACGATGGTGACGATCGGGCCGAATGAGGCGGTCGAAGAGGTCGCGCGGGCGCCGATGCGGGCGATGCCGGCATTGAGCAGGAAAGAGGGCAGGACGGTACCGAAAATGCCCAGCATCAGACCAAGAAACCAAATCTCGGCATTGTAGTGGAGATAACTTTGCGCACCATCGACCACCAGGCTCTGGCCAATGGCGAGCAGAGCAGCAGTCGACATGCCGATGCAGGTGAACAGGGCCGAGCCGAGGACCAGCATCTGCCGCTTGGCCAGGTGCTGGTAGAAAGCGAAGGTGATGGCCGATCCCAGCACCAGGGCGGTGCCAACAAACAGGCCTTCGGGCCGCACGGTGAGGTTCCAGGCAAAGATCACCAGCAGGCCGCCATAGCTCAGGCCCATGGCCGGAAGCAGGTTCCAGCTCATGCGGTCGCCGAAAAACAGCACACCGAACAGCAGCACGAAGAATGGATAGGTGAACAGCACCAGCCGCTCATACTGGGCGGTGACAAAGGCCAAACCAGCAAAATCGAGATAGCTGGCGACATAGTAGCCCAATATGCCGACTGCCATGGTGGCGAGCAGGCGCTTTGGCGTGATCAGAGGCCGCAATTGCGGATTGCGCCGCAACAGGGAAAGCAGGATCACCAGATAGACCGGCAGGGCCACCAGCATGCGCAGGGCCAGCGTTGCTTCGGTGGAAACACCTTGGGCGAAGGCGAGCTTGATGAAGATGCCCTTGGTCGAGAACAGGGCGGCGCCGACAAAGGCCAAGCTATAGCCGATGGTGTCTATGGCAGGTGCGGTGCTGGTCGGTCCGGTGGGCATCGGAGAAAGTCCTTTGACCCAGCATTAGGCTGCGCCCCCGCGCTTTGAAAGCCGGATCGCGGCAAATCCGTCTACCGGGGTTCAGCCGCGTGGATGGGCCTTGGCATAGCTGTCGAGCAGATGTTCGGTATCGACGGCGGTATAGATCTGGGTGGTCGAGAGACTGGCATGGCCCAGCAATTCCTGAATGGCGCGCAGATCGCCGCCCTTGCCCAGCAAGTGGGTCGCAAAGGAGTGCCGGAGCGCGTGGGGTGTGGCCGAGGGCGGCAGGCCCAGGGCCCCGCGCAACTGGGTCATGCGCAACTGGATCAGCCGGGGCGAGAGCACGCCACCACGCACGCCCCGGAACAGCGGCTCTTCCGGCCAGAGCCTGAATGGCGCCAGCGAGAGATAGGTGTCGATGGCCTGCCGGACCGGGGCAATCAGCGGCACCATGCGCACCTTGCCGCCCTTGCCGGTAACCCGAAGCGTATCGGCTTCCAGATCCGCCTTGGTCAGCGCCAGCGCTTCGGAAATACGCAGGCCTGCACCATAGCAAAGCGAAATGACCGCCATGTCGCGCGCTGCAACCCAGGGACGGTCCTCGATCTCGTCGGTGGTGGCAATGGTCTTTTTTGCTTCCACGACGCTCAGGGGCTTGGGCAGGGAGCGCGGAATTTTCGGGGTGCGAATGACATTGAGCGCGTCACTGGCCAGGGTGCCCTCGCGCTCGAGAAAGCCGAAGAAGCTCTTGAGGGCCGAGAGCACGCGCGCCAGAGAGCGCGACCCCAGGCTTTCGCTGCGGCGCTTGGCCATGAAGGCGCGAATATCGGCGCCGCGCAGCTCCTTTAGAGAGACAAGCGTTACCGGTCCGCCCATATGGCCGGAGAGAAAACCCATGAACTGGCCCAGATCCCGGCCATAGGCCTCAAGCGTCTTGGGCGCCAGACGCCGCACCGACCCCAGTTCGCGCAGCCAGGCGTCGATACGGGTGCGGACAAATTCATCGGTGGCAAAGGCGCTATCGGTCATGGCACCCATCTTGTGGTCTGTTCGGTAAAGCCGGTCTTAAGTCTGGGCCTAGCCGAATCGCGGTGCTTTCCTATCTAAAAGAGCATGCGAACAGAACGAGCACAAATGATCGATCGTCCGGATATTGTCGCAGTGATGGTGGGGGTGGCCGTGGAGGGCCCCTATAGCTATCGCGTGCCCGAAGGGATGAGCGTCGAGCGCGGCTCTATCGTGGCCGTGCCGCTGGGGCCGCGGCTGATCCTGGGCGTGGTCTGGGGGCCGCCCAAGGACATGATTGCCCATAACCGTTTGCGCGATATTGCCCAGGCCTATGATGTGCCGCCGCTTTCCGAAGAATTGCTCAAACTGGTTGAATGGGTGGCGCGCTATACGCTGACGGCACCGGGGCAGGTGTTGCGCGGGGTGTTGCGCTCGCCCGAAGCACTCGATCAACCCAAGCCGGTGATTGCATATCGGCGCACCGGACATGAGCCGGAAAAGCTGACACCGGCGCGCCTGCGGGTACTCGATTGCCTGATGGATGACATGGCCTGGCCCAAGCCGGCGCTGGTCGGGGCCAGCGGGGTGTCCAGCTCGGTGATCGACGGGCTGGCGCGGGCCGGGGCGGTCGAAAAGATCGAAATGCCGGCGCCGCCGGTGGTGATGCCGCCGGACCCGGAGGACAATCCGGCGCAGCTCAACCCTGAACAGCAAAAAGCGCTTGACCAGATCCAGGCGCTCGACGCGCTGGCATTCGGGGTGGCGCTGCTCGATGGGGTGACCGGGGGTGGCAAGACCGAAGTGTTCTTCGAGGCCGTGGCCGATACCCTGCGCGCCGGGCGGCAGGCATTGATCCTGCTGCCCGAAATCGCGCTGACCAACACCTTTATTGACCGCTTCACCCGGCGCTTCGGGACCCGGCCGGCCGAATGGCACTCGGACATGACACCGATGCAGCGGGCCAAGGTGTGGCGCGGGGTGCTGGATGGCACCGTGCGCGCGGTGGTGGGCGCGCGCTCGGCGCTGTTCCTGCCGTTCCGGGAGTTGGGGCTGATGGTGCTCGATGAGGAGCATGACGGGGCCTACAAGCAATCGGACGGCTTTACTTATCATGCGCGCGACATGGCCATCGTGCGGGCCAATTTGGCGAAGGCCCGGGTGGTGCTGTCCTCGGCCACGCCATCGGTGGAATCGCGCAACAATGCCAATCACGGGCGCTATGCCCACGTGACACTGGAAGCCCGGTTTGCCGAAGCGGCCATGCCTGACGTGACGGCCATCGACATGCGCACCGACGGGCCGGAAAAGGGCGAGTGGATCGCGCCTGCCCTGGCCAGGGAAGTGTTTGCGGCGCTCGACCGGGGTGAGCAGGCATTATTGTTTCTCAATCGGCGGGGTTATGCACCACTGACTTTGTGCCGCTCCTGCGGGCATCAATATCAATGCCCGGACTGTTCGAGCTGGATGGTGGAGCATCGGTTTCGCGGCGTCTTGATGTGCCACCATTGCGGGCACGAAATGCGCACGCCCAAGGTGTGTGGAGAGTGCGGGGATACCGAGAGCCTGGTCGCGGTGGGGCCGGGTGTCGAGCGGGTTGCCGAAGAGGCGGCGGCGCGTTTTCCAGACGCGCGGCGGGTGCTGCTCTCCACCGACATGGGCAGCCATGCCCAGTTGCGCGAGCGGTTTTCGGAAATCGAGCGGGGCGAATATGACCTGATCATCGGCACACAGCTCGTCTCCAAGGGCCACCATTTCGAAAAGCTCTCGGTGGTGGGTGTGCTCGATGCCGATCTGGGGCTGGCGCATGGCGATCCGCGGGCGGCGGAGAAGACGTTTCAGATTCTGACGCAGGTGGCCGGGCGCGCCGGGCGCGCCTCGCGGCACGGCAAGGCGTTCCTGCAGACCTATCACCCGGACCATCCGGTGATGAAGGCCATGGTGTCCGGCGATCGCGAAGCGTTTTACGCCCAGGAACTGCTGGCGCGCGAGGCCGGTGGCATGCCCCCGTTCGGGCGGCTGGCGGCGCTGATCGTGTCGGCCAATGAACAGCAGACGGCGATGGCCTATGCGCGGACCCTGCTGTCGGCCGCTCCGATGGCCGAAGGGGTGCGGCTGTTCGGGCCTGCGGATGCGCCGGTCGCCATGATCAGGGGGCGGCATCGCGTTCGGTTGCTGGCCCAGTCGGGCAAGGATTTTGACCTCTCGGGCTATGTGCGCTTCTGGCTGAACAACGCGGACAAGCCCAAGGCGGATCTGAAGGTGCAGGTCGATATCGATCCGATGAGCTTTATGTAGTGGGAGCCGGGCAGGTTTTGTGCCATTCGGACATAGGTCTCGTGGCCGTCTTCGCTTGAAAGTCTCCACCGGGGAGCATTCGTCCCATGGGCCGGTTCCCGCCATTCGAGCATAGCTCTCATGGCCTTCTCGGCTTGAAAGGCTCCCCCGGAGCCTTTCATCCTTCGGACCGCCTTCGAAGTGCGACACTTTCGACATGGTCGAATCCGTGCCCGGAGCCTTGCGTGGCGCGCGTGGCTTGTGATAGAGCGGGCGCGACTTTTCAGGGGTCCGGCTCGCGGCCCGTTTCCGAGCACGTCCAAGCGTTCATAAGCCGTCCGGGTTTCGGTCAACGAAGCCAAAAAGAGGATCGGCCAACAAGAGGGTGAAGCGGCATTGGCAGCGCAGAATTCAGTGCTTACCCAGATTGCGCGGCCATATGCGTCGGCGCTGTTTGATCTCGCACAGAGCGAGAACCAATTGGCTTCGGTGGAAACCGGGCTCTCCGACATCTCCCGACTGATCGGCGAAAGCGACGATTTTTCGCGCTATCTTCGTTCCCCGGTTATTTCCGGCGACGTGAAGGCCGCGGCGCTCGACGCCATTCTGGGCAAGGCCAAGGTCAATCCGTTGCTGGCCAATTTCCTGCGCCTGGTGGCCAAGAATTCCCGCCTGTTCGCGCTGGACAATATCATTGCCGTATTCCGCGAGCTGGCCGCTGCCGCACGCGGTGAAGTCACGGCCGACGTTACTTCTGCCGCGCCGCTGACGGATGCGCAAGCCAAGGCTCTGGGCGAAACGCTCAAGGCCAAGCTGGGCAAGACCGTGACACTCAGTCAATTCGTCGATCCCTCGCTGATCGGTGGCCTTCAGGTGAAGGTCGGCAGCCAGATGATCGACAGCTCACTCAAGACAAAACTCGCTGCGATGAAAGTCGCCATGAAAGAGGTCGGATAATGGACATCAAAGCCGCGGAAATTTCTGCGATCCTCAAGGACCAGATCAAGAATTTCGGCCAGGAAGCCCAGGTTTCCGAAGTTGGTCAGGTGCTCTCCGTCGGTGACGGTATTGCCCGCGTCTATGGCCTCGACAATGTGCAGGCCGGTGAGCTCGTCGAGTTCCCCGGCGGCGTCAAGGGCATGGCCCTTAACCTTGAAGTGGACAATGTCGGTGTCGTGATCTTCGGCAACGACCGTGCCATCAAGGAAGGCGATGTCGTCAAGCGGACCGGCGCCATCGTGGATACCCCGGTTGGTCCGGGCCTGCTCGGCCGTGTGGTCGATGGTCTGGGTAACCCGATCGACGGCAAGGGCCCGATCGAGCACACCGAGCGCCGCCGCGTTGACGTCAAGGCTCCCGGCATTCTGCCGCGCAAGTCGGTGCATGAGCCGATGTCGACCGGCCTCAAGGCCATCGACGCCCTGATCCCGATCGGCCGTGGCCAGCGCGAGCTGGTGATTGGTGACCGCCAGACCGGCAAGACCGCCATCATTCTCGACACCTTCCTCAACCAGAAGCCGGCCCATGACGCCGATGCTTCGGATACCGACAAGCTGTTCTGCATCTATGTCGCTGTGGGCCAGAAGCGCTCGACCGTTGCCCAGTTCGTCAAGCAGCTCGAAGAAGCCGGTGCCCTGCAGTACTCGGTGGTCATCGCCGCGACCGCTTCGGAAGCCGCGCCGATCCAGTATATCGCGCCGTTCACCGGTTGCGCGATCGGCGAGTGGTTCCGCGACAATGGCAAGCATGCCGTGATCGCCTATGACGATTTGACCAAGCAGGCCGTTGCGTACCGTCAGCTCTCTCTGCTGCTGCGCCGTCCGCCGGGCCGCGAAGCCTATCCGGGCGACGTGTTCTACCTGCACTCCCGTCTGCTCGAACGCGCCGCCAAGATGAACGAGGACCACGGTCTTGGTTCGCTGACAGCGCTGCCGGTCATTGAAACCCAGGCCAACGACGTGTCGGCCTATATCCCGACCAATGTGATCTCGATCACCGACGGCCAGATCTTCCTGGAGACCAATCTGTTCTTCCAGGGCATCCGCCCGGCCGTGAACGTGGGTCTGTCGGTGTCCCGTGTGGGTGGTTCGGCCCAGATCAAGGCGATGAAGCAGGTTGCGGGCAAGATCAAGGGCGAGCTTGCCCAGTACCGCGAGATGGCGGCTTTCGCCCAGTTCGGTTCGGACCTCGATGCTGCCACCCAGCGCATGCTGAACCGCGGTGCCCGCCTCACAGAGCTGCTCAAGCAGCCGCAGTTCTCGCCGCTCAAGACCGAAGAGCAGGTCGCGGTGATCTTTGCCGGTAGCCAGGGCTATCTCGACACCATTCCCGTGAACAAGGTGCAGGATTTCGAAAAGCACGTGCTTTCGAACATGCGCTCCAAGCACGCTGATCTCTTGAAGACCATCGCCACTGAAAAAGCCTTGAGCGATGATACCCGCGCCAAGCTGAAGTCGGCTCTGGACGAAATCAAGAAGACCTACGCGGCTTAAGCCCTGAAGGAGACGACAGGCAATGCCGTCGCTAAAGGACCTAAAAAATAGGATCGACTCGGTCAGATCGACCCAGAAGATCACCAAGGCCATGCAGATGGTCGCGGCGGCAAAGCTCCGTCGCGCCCAGGAAGCCGCCGAGGCCGCTCGCCCCTATGCCGAGCGCATGGGCAAGGTCTTGGCCGCGCTTGGCGCAGTCTATGATGGACAGGAAAACGCCCCGGTGCTGCTTGGCGGCACGGGCAAGGATCAGGTGCATTTGCTGGTGGTTGCCACCGGTGAGCGCGGTCTGGCCGGCGGTTTCAACTCGTCGATCGCGCGCCTGGCCCGTGACCATGCCCAAAAGCTCATCGCCCAGGGCAAGACCGTCAAGTTCCTGACCGTGGGCCGCAAGGGCCATGACATTCTGCGCCGGCAATATCCGGAGCTGATCGTGGACACGTTCAACTTCCGCGAAGTCAAGCAGGTGGGCTTCACCCAGGCCCAGCAGGTCGCCGACAAGGTGCTCGAGTTGTTTGCCGCCGGTGAGTTCGACGTCGCCACGCTGTTCTTTGCCAAGTTCGGCTCGGTGATCAGCCAGGTGCCGACGGCCCATCAGCTCATTCCGGCCAAGCTGGAAAAGGTCGAGGCCGAGGGTGACGTCAACGCCCCGGCCGTGCCTTACGAATACGAGCCGAGCGAAGAAGCGATCGTCGAAGATCTGCTGCCGCGCAACATTTCGGTGCAGGTGCTGCGTGCCCTGCTCGAAAACAGCGCTTCGTTCTACGGTGCGCAGATGTCCGCCATGGACAATGCGACCCGCAATGCCGGCGAAATGATCAACAAGCTGCAACTGAGCTATAACCGCCAGCGGCAAGCCCAGATCACCAAAGAACTCATCGAAATCATCTCGGGCGCGGAAGCGCTCTAACCCATCAGCGAGGACGAACAAATGGCAGAGAAAAAGGCCGGTCGCGTTTCGCAGGTCATTGGCGCCGTCGTTGACGTGGTGTTCGACGATCACCTGCCCGCCATCCTGAACGCACTTGAAACCACCAATAATGGTCAGCGCCTGGTGCTCGAAGTGGCCCAGCACCTGGGCGAGAATGCCGTGCGCACCATCGCCATGGACACGACCGAAGGTCTGGTTCGCGGCACCGAAGTCAGCGATCTGGGCATGGCCATCTCGGTGCCGGTCGGCGAAGCGACCCTTGGGCGCATCATGAATGTTATCGGCGAGCCGATCGACGAAGCCGGTCCGATCACTGGCGAAGCGATCCGCGAGATCCACCAGGAAGCGCCCACTTTTGCCGAACAGAACCCCGAAAGCGAAGTTCTGGTGACCGGCATCAAGGTGGTCGATCTGATCGCGCCTTACGCCCGTGGTGGTAAGATTGGTCTGTTCGGTGGTGCCGGCGTGGGCAAGACCGTGCTGATCCAGGAACTGATCAACAACGTCGCCAAGGCGCATGGTGGTTATTCGGTGTTTGCCGGCGTCGGTGAGCGCACCCGCGAAGGCAACGATCTTTACCACGAAATGATCGAATCGGGCGTGAACAAGGATCCCAAGGAACATGGTGGCTCGGCCGCCGGCTCCAAGTGTGCCCTGGTATTCGGCCAGATGAATGAGCCCCCGGGCGCCCGTGCCCGCGTGGCACTGACCGGCCTGACCGTTGCCGAGCAGTTCCGTGACCAGGGCCAGGACGTGCTGTTCTTCGTGGACAACATCTTCCGCTTCACCCAGGCCGGTGCCGAAATGTCGGCTCTGCTGGGTCGCATTCCCTCCGCCGTGGGTTATCAGCCGACGCTGTCGACCGATATGGGCGCGATGCAGGAACGCATCACCACCACGACCAAGGGCTCGATCACCTCGATCCAGGCCGTGTATGTGCCCGCCGACGACTTCACCGACCCGGCGCCGGCCACCACCTTCAGCCACCTGGACGCAACCACTGCGCTGAACCGCGCCATCTCGGAAAAGGGCATCTACCCCGCCGTGGATCCGCTGGCGTCCAACTCGCGTATTCTCGATCCGCAGGTTGTGGGGCAGGAGCATTATGATGTGGCCCGCGCCGTGCAGGCCATCCTGCAGAAGTACAAGGCGCTGCAGGATATCATCGCGATCCTGGGCATGGACGAGCTTTCCGAAGAGGACAAGCTGACCGTGGCCCGCGCCCGCAAGATCGAGCGCTTCATGAGCCAGCCATTCGACGTGGCAGAAGTGTTCACCGGTGCGCCGGGCGTGTTCGTGTCGCTCGAAGACACCATCAAGGGCTTCAAGGGCCTGGTCGATGGCGAATACGACCATCTGCCGGAAGCCGCCTTCTACATGGTCGGCACCATTGAAGACGCTGTTGCCAAGGCACAGAAGCTGGCCGCTCAGGCTGCCTAATTGAGGCTCGGGGCCGCCTTGCGGCCCCGGCACATCAGTTGTGATGGAGCTCGGCATCGCCCGGGCTCCACTGCCAAAGGACCAAAAGAATGGCTGAAGGCCTCAAGATCGAGATCGTGTCGCCAGAGCGGCTGGTGCTGTCCGAAACCGTTGTGTCGGTCACCGTGCCGGGCACGGAAGGCTATTTCACGGTCATGGATGACCATGCGCCGTTCATGACCACGCTCAAGCCCGGCTTCATCACCGTGACCAAGTCGGGCAGCGCCGCTGACGTCTATTTCGTCAAGGGCGGCTTTGCTGATGTGTCGGCCTCGGGCCTGACCATTCTGGCCGAGCAGTCGGTGCCGTTCTCCGAGTTCGACCATGGCGATCTGCAGGCGCAGATCAAGGCGGCAGAGGAAGAACTGAACCGCGCGGCAACGCCGGAAGACAAGTCCTATGCCCAGGAAGTGGTGTCGGCGCTGTTGAACCTGGCCATTGAATCCCAGCATATCGACGGCGCACACGTTCACTAAACGGCTCGCATCGATCGAAAATTTACAGGCCGTCCCAGTAATGGGGCGGTTTTTTTGCATGTGAAATGGGCAGCTCGCCCAATCATTGGGCAAGTCATTGATATGGCTATAGTTTTTTCCGCCATAAACCAGTGATTAACGCTTCGGGCGCACTCTTGCCGCCAATTGGTGGATGCCGGACAGAAGTCCGGTCTGCGGGGACAAGAAAATGACCAAACTGCTGGGCAATCTGCGCCTGACCTTTGCCATCTCCAGCCTGACAATCGGTGCCATCGTTTTTGCCATAGCAGCGGTGCTGGTCAGCCTGTTTGTCAGCCTGAGCGGATCGGTCGAGCGCGACGCTACGGCGGCCCTGACCAACACAACGCGCATCGCGGCGCAGATTTTCCAGGTCAACCTGCCAAGTCTTGAGGTGAGCGTCGGGGAGGGGGGCAATGTCGAAGCGTTGACTGCCCGCAACATGCCCCGCTTCCGCAATCACAATGTCATCGACGCGGTGGCCGGTGTTTCCGGCGCACATGTGGCGGTCTATGTATTTGACCCCGAGGTCAGCCCGGACTTCCTGGTCGGCAGCACCAGTCTCGCCGATGCTGAGGGCGAGCGCGTCATGGACATGCCCATCGTGGCGGGGACGACACTGTTCGACACGCTGAGCGCCAATCAGTCGGTTCGTGACGAGATGGTTCTCGATGGCAGGGACCATCTGGTGCGCTATGAACCAATTGCAACGAGTGAAGGCGTGGTCATCGGCGCGCTCATGGTGCTGGTGGACAAGGCGCCGTTCGAGGCGTTGCTGTGGCAGACCATGCTGGTGCTGGGTGGCACAAGCGTGCTGGCGGTCATTCTGGTGGCCCTTGTTGCCCTGTTGACCGCGCGGCTGCTCATCCGACCAATTCCGCATCTGGCCGCGGCCATGGATACGATTGCCGAGGGCGAGCTTGATGCCGCCGTGCCCTATACGGATCGGCGCAATGAAATTGGGGCGATGGCGCGGGCCGTCGAAGTGTTCCGCAGCAATGGCACGGAAAAGGCAGCGCTCGACGCGCAGGCTCGCCAGCACATGGCTGAGGCTGCGGATCACACCGGTCAGTTGCAGGCCATTTCGCGCAGCCAGATCGTTGTCGAGTTTGATCTCGACGGCACCGTGCTGGCCGCCAATGACAATTTCCTCGCGTTGCTGGGTTATCGGCTGGACGATGTCGCCGGGCGGCCCAATGCGCTGTTCCTGTTCGATGCTGATCCGACGAGCAGTGCCTATAAGGATTTCTGGCGCGAGCTGGCCTCCGGCGCCTTCAAGAGCGGCGAGTATCGCCGACGCGCCAGGGATGGCCGGGAAGTGTGGATCCAGAGCACGTTTACGCCGATCAGCGACACTGAAGGCGTGCCCTACAAGATCGTGCAGTTCGCGACCGATGTGACGGCACGAAAGCAGTCGGTGGCCACCATTGGTGCCGGTCTTAAAAGCCTGGCCGGGGGTGATCTCACCCATACGATCGACAATGCGTTCCCGCCCGAGTTCGAGGATTTGCGGGTCGCGCTCAATGGCACGATCACCCGCTTTGCCGAGGTGGTTGGACAGTTGCGGATGACCACGCGCTCGCTGCGCACCGCCAGCGGAGAGCTGTTGAGCGGCGCCAATGACCTCAGCGAACGCACAACGCGTCAGGCCGCGACCATCGAGGAAACCTCGGCGGCCATGGAGGAGCTGGCTGGAACCGTGGCCAGCAATGCGGGCATGGCCGAGGAAGCGGCGGGCAAGGCGGAAACCGTGGCCAAGGCTGCAGCTGAAAGCGGTGCGGTGATGGGCGAAGCGACGGGGGCGATGGAGCGGATCACACAATCCTCGGCCAAGATCTCCAACATCATCGGCATGATCGACGATATTGCCTTCCAGACGAACCTGTTGGCGCTGAACGCGTCGGTGGAAGCGGCGCGGGCCGGGGACGCGGGCAAGGGCTTTGCCGTGGTGGCCGTGGAAGTGCGGCGCCTGGCACAATCGGCGGCTCAGGCGTCGTCCGAGGTCAAGGCTCTGGTGGAAAAGAGCGCCGACGAGGTCAAGGGTGGTTCGGGCCTGGTCGCGGCGGCTGGTGAGCGGCTCAAGGCCATGCTCGATGCGGTCGAAGAAAACAGCGCGCTGGTGCGGACCATTGCCCGGGCGAGCCGGGAGCAGGCCGCCTCGATCGAGGAGGTCAATACGGCGGTGCGCACGCTCGATCAGATGACCCAGCACAATGCGGCGCTGGTGGAACAGACCAACGCGGTGATTGCCCAGACCGAAGGGCAGACGCAGACGCTGGACGGCATTGTCGATATCTTCCAGCTTGCCGATGCGGCAGATGCGTCAGCGACTGGAGTACCCCGCCGGGCGGCATAGTCCCGCTATTCCTGGAGCGCGGCATCCACCAGGGCTCGCGCATGCAGATCGGTGGTGTCGTAAGTGGGCAAGGGGCTGGTTGCGTCGTCGATCAGCATGCCGATTTCGGTGCAGCCCAGAATGACCGCCTGGGCGCCGCGTGCGGCCATGCGGTCAATCGCGGCCTTATAGGTCCGGCGTGACTCCTCGCGCACGATGCCCTTGCATAATTCCTCGTAGATGATGCCGTTGAGATTGGTGTGATCCACCTCGGGCACCAGCACATTGAGACCATGGCTGACGAGGCGCTGCTTGTAGAAATCCATTTCCATGGTGAAACGGGTGCCGAGCAGCCCCACCGTGTCATAGCCATCCCCGAGCAGGGCTTGGGCGGTCGGGTCGGCGATATGAATGAAAGGGGTGTCGATCCCTTCAAGCATGATGTCGGACACCACATGCATGGTGTTGGTGGCAAGACCCAGTACATCGGCGCCGGCGCGCACCAGACCCTGGGCAACCGTGTTCAACTGCCGTCCGGCGGCATCCCAATTGCCCACAGACTGCATTTCGGCAATCGGGGCGAAATCGACCGAGTGCATGATGACGGGCGCCGAATGCAGCCCGCCTAGCCGCCGCGCCGTTTCCTGGTTGAGGATGCGATAGTAATGGGCGCTGGATTCCCAGCTCATGCCGCCGATCAGGCCGATGGTCTTCATGGGCTAGGCTCACACATGGGTAAAGCGTTGCGGAATGTCGCGAAAGGCCTCGGCCACCTTTTCATAGGCGGGCCGCTTGAACGGCACAATGAGGCTGGGCGCGCGGCTCAGCTTTTCCCAGCGCCAGGCATTGAACTCGGGTGGATGCTTGCCGCCGGCGGGCTCTGCGACGTCGATCTCACTCTCATCGCCGGTAAAGGCAAAGGCAAACCAGCGCTGACGCTGGCCGCGATACTTGCCCTTCCAGGCCTTGCCCAAAACGTCGTCCGGCAGGTCGTAATAGATCCACTCCGGCGCCTCAGCGAGCAGGCTCACCGATGTCATATTGGTTTCTTCGTGCAGTTCGCGCAGAGCCGCCCCCAGCGTGTCCTCGCCCTTGTCGATGCCACCCTGGGGCATTTGCCAGGCCGATCCATGTGCGGCTGACTGATCCGGGTCCCCCGCCGATTTCCGATGACCGAAGAACACATTGCCATGGGCATTGAACACGGCAATGCCGACGCAGTCGCGATAGGGCAGGGTATTTCGATCAGGCGGGGTGTCGGACATGTTGGTCGGGCCTTTATCTCTCGCATGTGCCGGTTGAACGACCAGGGGCCGCCCGTTGGGCTGCATGCGCTATTGCATCAGCGCGCTGGCCGGAACCAGCGCAATGCCCTTGGCATCGAGCTCGCGCGACCATTCGGAAACGGCCTGCACCGATATGGGCAAGGCGCTGATAATACCAAGGGCGCTGCCAGTATCCATGGCCTGGGCCTCAAGGCTGGCAAGTGCTGAGAGAATGGATGCGCGGGCGGGGTTGGCGTCAATCACTTGGCCCGCCCGGCCAAAGGGCACATTGTTGGCGCCGGCGAGCTGGGCGGCGACCGAGCGGTTGGACGAGCCATCGTCGAGATAGCCCAAGCCCCGGGCACCGAGTTCTTCCATGATCGGCGCCATGTCAGTGGCCGAGGCGGTGAAACGCGCGCCCATATTGTTGATGACCCCGAAATAGCCACCGAAGCGGGCCATCAGCCAGAACAGTTTTTCGAGATTGTCGCGGGGCGTCTCGCCGGTCAGCATGGTGTGCGGTCCGGGATCATTCTGCGGATAGTCGAAGGGCTCAAGGGGAATTTCGAGCATGACTTCGTGGCCTGCGGTGCGTGCGGCGACAACCGTATTGGGCAGCGAGCGGCCATAGGGGGCAAAGGCCAGGGTCACCTCGTCGGGCAGTTGATCGATGGTATCGAGCGATCCCTGTTCATTGATCCCGAGCCCGGTCACAACAATGGCGATCATGGGCTGGTTGGATGTCGCGACGCCCCCGGCACTTCGGCGATAGGCCAGGAAGGGCGTCAGGCCGGTGCCCGACATGCGGGGAATGGCGCCATGCGCGGTTTCTTCGCTGAGGTCCGGCAGGACACCGAAATTGTCCGGGACCTGGCCCGGCGTCGAGGTGGCACTGCCCGGCGCGGGTACAGCGACCATGGAACCATCGGCGGGGAACTGGCCGGGATCGGCAGTAATGGTGGCCGGTCCGGTTGCGGTGTTCTGGGCAATGCTATTGCCATCACGCGTGGAGGTAATGGCCACTTCGGTGCTGGGGCGGCCGCCATCAGGGTCTTCGACCAGAACCAGGCGCAGGGCGACCCCGCCTATGATCAGGAAAATGGCGATAAACAGCAGGCGGGCCAACGGAAAGTGGAACTTGGCGGCCCGTTCCTGCTTCTGGCGCCGGCGTCCGGTGAGCGGTGTGGACAGATCATTGGCCATTGGCGCTTCGCTCATCTCCGGCTGGAGCTTTGTTCCGTCGTATTTTTGACCCGCAAGATCGTTGCTTGCTGTGGGGTGCGGCGCGAATCAGCTCCGCCGCATCCCCAGTCTATCATGGCGCCTTGCTATTCGGCTGTGGGCGGAAACGCCGGGTCGGTCTCTTCGCCCTTGATCAGGCTGAGAGCGAATTGGAGCTGGGTGTCCTCTGCCTTGTCTGCCGGGACATAGACCGACGAACCGACACTGGCCTCCTCCTGGCCTTCAACCGTAATGTGGCCATCAAGGCCGGCTTCGCCGATGATCTCGTCGCGGCCCTGGAATTCCTCTGGCACCACCTGGCGCACTTCGATATCCGGGGTGATGCCCAGAGCCTGGATCGAGCGGTTGTCGGGCGTGTAGTAGCGCGCCGTGGTCAGCCGCATGGCGCCGTCCGGACCCAGCGAAATGATCGACTGGACCGAGCCCTTGCCAAAGGAGCGGGTGCCCACCAGGGTCGCGCGCTTGTGGTCCTGCAAGGCACCGGCGACGATCTCGGAGGCCGAGGCGGAGCCGCCATTGATCAGCACCACCATGGGCACATCGGCAATGCGCGCATCGAGCGGATCGGGCGCGGCGTCGTAACGGGCGCTTTCGGCTTCCGAGCGGCCGCGGGTCAAGACGACCGCACCGCGATTGAGGAAGGCATCAGCCACATAGACCGACTGATCGACCAGCCCGCCGGGATTGTTGCGCAAATCGAGAATGATACCCTGGGGCGGCACATCGTTGCGTTCCGCATAGATGTCCTCGATGGCCCGTTCAATGCCGACAAAGGCCTGTTCCGAGAAGCGCGAGAGGCGCAGTACGGCGATATCGCCTTCGCCCTCGGTTTCGCCGCCTTCCATGCTCCAGCGCACGGCGCGCATGGAGATGATGCCGCGCGTCAATTCGAATTCGAGCGGTTCATCGACGCCTTCGCGGAACACCGTGATGACGACATTGGTGCCGATCTCACCGCGCATTTTTTCGACGGCCTCGTCCTGGGTCATGCCCTGAACCTGCTGGCCATCGATTTCGATGATCAGATCGTTGGAGAGGATGCCGGCGCGTGCGGCAGGCGTATCATCAATTGGCGAAACGACTTTGATCACGCCTTCTTCCATGATGATCTCGACGCCCAGGCCACCGAACTGGCCCGAGGTATCCTCGCGCATATCGGCATATTCGATCGGCGGCAGATAGCCCGAATGCGGGTCGAGCGATGTGAGCATGCCCTGAATGGCGGCCCGGATCAGTTCCTGCTCATTGGGCGGATCGACATATTCGGACCGGATGCGGTCGAAGATTTCGCCGAACAGGTTGAGATCTGAATAGATTTCGATCGGATCGCGCGGCGCGGCGGCGCGCTCGGTGGCCGTGGGTTCGGCTTCCTCGCCGCTGGGGTTGGGATCAAGCTGTTCGTCGATCTGCTCTTCCACTGGCGCAGGATCGGCGGGGGCCTGGGCGAGCAACTGGTCCTGAGCGATCAGCACGGTGGCGGGCACCAGCACTGCTGCACCGAGGGCAGCAAGGCGAAGGGTGGTCAGGCGCATGGATTAGTTATCCCGTTTGTTCTTGGCTGGCCCACCACCCGGCCGGGTCGAAAGGCTCGTTGTTTTCTCGCAGTTCAATATAGAGGGTCGGCTGCTCGTTTCCAGCATTGGTGCTGACAGTCCGCCCAATTGTGCGTGATCCCATAGTTCCGAGGGGTTCGCCCATCTGCACGAACTGGCCGATATCGGCGGTGATTGTGTCGAGGCCAGCCAGCAGCGCCGTATAGCCTGCACCGGCATTGAGAATGACGATCTGGCCATAATTGAGGTAAGGGCCCTTATAGAGCACCCAACCATCGGCGGGGGCCAGCACTTGCGCCTCGGCGCGGGTGACGATGGATTGCCCCTGGGCGATGCCACCTCGCCCGTCATTGGCGCCGAAATCGACCACCGTCACGCCATTGGCCGGCGGCACCAGATAGCCGTGGGCCAGCGGGAAGGGCACCGCCGGCTGAATGCGGGCCGGATCGGCAAAGGCCAGTTCGATGGCCTCGGGCGAAAGTTGGGGCAAGTCGGGGTCAGTGGTGGCCGGGGCCGTGGTGGCACCGGCAGCAGCGCGTTCCGACAAAGCGCCGATCAATTCGCGCAAGGTGCTGGCGCGTTCGGCCAGGGCGACGGCCTCGGCCTGCTCAGCCTCAAGCTCGGCGCTCATCTGGGTGATGCCGACCCGGCGCGCCGCGATCAGCGTGGCGATGCGCAATTGTTCTTCCTCAAGCACCTCGTAATTGGCCTTGAGGGTTTCTTCCTCGGCCAGGGCGGCCAGCTTGATGTCGGTCAGCGCCTGCAGGTCGGCGGCGACCGTATCGGCCTGCTCGCGCAATTGCGGCAGAATGGCTGCGATCAGCATAGCGCCACGCGCCGAACCCAGGGCATCACCGGGATCGACAATCAGGGCCGGGGGCGGATTGAGTGAAATGCGCTGCAGTGCGGCCAGCACATTGGCGATCTCGGCATCGGCGCCATCCAGACGGCCGCGCACTTCGAGTTCGCGCACGATCAGATCGGAAATGCGCTCTTCGACATCGGCGACTTCGATTTCAGCCAGCTTGACCCGCTGGGCCGCGGCGATGAGGGCGGCATTCTGCTGGGTGCGATCCCCTTCCATGGCGGCGATCTCGGCCTTGAGCGCATCAACGCGTTCGCGGCTGAGAGAAAGGGTGGCTTCCACCTCTTCGAGATCAGCGGCATTGTCGTCAGCCGGGCCGGCGGTCTCATCGGCGGGCGTTGCGGGATCGTCCACAGGCGCTTGCGCGTCGGCCTCGCTGGCCGGATCGAGCGGCAGCGCAGGGCGCAATTCCACTTCAGGCACGGTGCCGGGTGCTGGTTCGGGCGCCTCAGTCTGGGCCAGAATGGGCCAGGCCGCCGCGCCGGTTAGCAGGGCGCCCACCAGTAGGGCCTTGAAACGATGTGCCGGCCACAATGGCATGGCGTCTCCAGAAAAAGGGCGAGGCCCCGAATCAATTGGAGGCACTCTAGCAAGTCCGCAGCAAACCGCCGGTTAACAATGCTTAACCATAATTTTCGATGCGCTAGTCGCCCCGGTGATAGGGATGACCCGACAATATGGTGGTTGTACGATAGAGCTGCTCGGCCAGCATGATGCGCACCAATTGGTGCGGCCAGACCATGGGCGAGAAACTGACCACCAGATCGGCAGAGCGCACGAAATCGGGATCGATGCCATCGGCGCCGCCGACGACAAAACCAATGGCCGGGCGCCCATCATCGCGCCAGCGGACGATCCGGGCGGCGAAATTTTCGGAATCGATGGCCTTGCCGCGCTCGTCGAGCATCACGGTCACACCCTCGGGCAGGGCCGCGCGAAGCGCCTTGGCCTCCTCGGCCTTGCGGGCTGCGGCGCTTCCGGCACGTGATTCATTGATTTCTGTGACCTCAAAGCCGGTCAGCGCCAGGGGTTTGCCGCTGGCGCCGGCGCGGTCGAGATAACGGGCCACAAGCTCGCGCTCGGGCCCGCTCTTCATCCGGCCAATGGCCGCAATCGAGATGCGCATATGATGCGATCGCGCCTAGTGCTGGTCGGCGGCGAAATCGGCCTGCCACATCTTTTCGATGTTGTAGAACTCGCGCACTTCGGGGCGGAAGATGTGCAGGATCACATCGCCCGCATCGACCAGCACCCAATCGCAGTGGGGCAGGCCTTCGACGCGCGGCTTGCCGTAGCCGCTCTCGCGCAGGGCGGTGATGACCTGATCGGCGACGGCGCCGACATGGCGCTGTGATCGGCCTGATGTCACGATCATGTGGTCGGCCAGCGACGATTTGCCGGCAATGTCGACCGAGACCGTTTCTTCGGCCTTGGCGTCATCGAGCGTATCGAGAATGAGGTCGATCAGGGGCTTTTGCGCGCCGGCCATGGCGGCGGGCGTGGCGGCGGAGGTGTTTTCGGGCAGCGCGGCCATCAGAAACGGCCTTCCGCCCATGCGAGAGCACGGGTCATGCGAGAGTTGAGCATCCTTGGTTGTTGATCGGAATGTTGCGGCGTCGTGAAAACGGCAAGCCGTCTGTTCCTGTTCCGGTGACAATGATCACAGTTGAGCCTGAATATGCGCTTTTGCGGGCGATTTCGCAAGATCAGGGCCGGCCGGAAGCTTAACGTGCGTTTCGTGACGCCCTGATGGCAGTGGACGACAGGGCCGATTGCCGTCCTTGCAGGTAGATCCAGGCCGGCGCCTGGCATCGCGCCAGCAAGGCGGCATCGGTTTCATCGAGCTGTGCATAGTCCAGCGTCGCTGCGGCCCGGGAGGCCAAAGCGCGACGTGCGGCGCCCGGGCGGACATAGACGGCAAAGGGGATTTTCGCCGCCATGTCGCGCCAGCGCTGCCAGCGATGGAAGTCGGCGAGGCTGTCGGCACCCATGATCCAGACAAAGCGCCGGTCGGGCAGGGTGGTGGTCAAAAAATCGATGGTTTGCCAGCTATAGGAAAACCCCTTGGCGGCCTCAAAACCGGTAACGCGGATGCGCGGATCGGTGACAAAGGCGCGGGCGGCGCGGACGCGGTGCTCCAGCGGGGGCAGGCCCGAATTGTCCTTGAGCGGATTGCCCGGCGTCACCAGCACCCAGAGCGCGTGCAGCTCAAGGCGGCGCAGTGTTTCCTCCATGACCAGGCGGTGCCCGTCATGCATGGGATTGAAGCTGCCGCCGAACAGCCCAATGCGCATGCCTGGCGCAGAGGGCGGGACTTCGGTGATGCCGGGAATGCGGAGCGGTGGTCGCAGGGTCAAAAGCTAGGGCCTCGTCTGCCCATTGCCGCGGACGCGGTATTTGAAGCTGGTGAGCTGTTCGACGCCTACCGGCCCGCGCGCATGCATCTTACCCGTGGCTATGCCGATCTCGCCGCCAAAGCCGAATTCGCCGCCATCGGCAAACTGGGTGGAGGCATTGTGCATGAGGATGGCTGAGTCGATTTCATGCAAGAATTTCTCGACCGCCTCGGCGTCCTCGGCAATGATCGCCTCGGTGTGGTGGCTGGAAAAGTGCTCGATATGGGCGATGGCAGCCTCGATACTGTCGACCACTTTCACCGAGATGATGGCGTCCTCATATTCGGTCTGCCAGTCTTCCTCGGTTGCAGGTTTGATGCCCGACAGCATGGACTGAACCGTTGCATCACCACGAATTTCGCAGCCCTTGGCCACCAGCGCCTCGATGATCGGCTGGAGATGGGTGGCGGCGACATCCTTGTGTACCAAGAGGGTTTCGGCCGCGCCGCAAATACCGGTGCGGCGCATCTTGGCGTTGAGGGTCACGCTGACAGCCTTGTCGAGATCGGCCGAGCTGTCGATATAGACATGCACCAGCCCCTCGAGATGGGCAAACACCGGCACGCGGGCTTCGGCCTGGACGCGCGCCACCAGCGTCTTGCCGCCACGCGGCACGATGACATCGATATTGCCATTGAGGCCCTTGAGCATTTCGCCCACGGCGGCGCGGTCGGTGGTGGGCACCAATTGCACGCATTCCACTGGCAGGCCGGCCAGATGCAGCCCATCGAGCAGGCAGTCGACTATGGCGCGGCTGGAATGGAAGCTGTCGCTGCCGCCGCGCAGGATCACGGCATTGCCCGATTTGATACACAGGGCGCCGGCATCAGCGGTCACATTGGGGCGTGATTCAAAGATCACGCCGATAACGCCGAGCGGTGTGCGCACGCGCTCGATATGAAGACCGTTTGGGCGGTCCCATTCGGCAATGACGCTACCGACCGGATCAGGCAGTTCGGCGATGGTCTTTACCGCCTCGATAATCCCGTCGATCCGCGCATCGGTCAGCAGCAGCCGGTCGAGAAATGCCTTCGAAATACCCTTCTTTTCGGCGGCTTCCATGTCGAGCGCGTTGGCGGCCAGGATTTTCTTGCGATGCGCATTGATGGCGCCGGCCGCGGTCAAGAGCGCGGTGCGCTTCTGCTCGGGCGTGGCGATCTTGAGCGCATTGGCACCAATGCGGGCATTGCGACCCAGCTCGGCCATCAATGCGGGTATGTCGGTCGCGGTGGTTTCAGCCTGGCTCATGATTGGCCTCTTGTCTGTGCTTGGTGTCGGTGTTGCCAGTCAGTACCAGATTGTCGCGATGCACCAGTTCGGCGCGGCTGTCCATGCCGAGCAGTTCGACGATGGTGTCGCTGCGCTTGCCCATGACCAGCCGCGCATCGTCGCTGTCGAGCCCGACAAGGCCTCGGGCGATCTCGCGGTCATCGGGATTGAGCACGGCAATGGTATCGCCGCGCTCGAAGTCCCCGGTGATCCGGGTGACGCCGATGGGCAGGAGCGATTTGCCCTGCGCCAGGGCGCGAGCAGCGCCGGCATCGACCTGTACCGTGCCGGCCACGGCCAAGGTGCCCATGATCCAGCGTTTTCGCGACTGGGCGCGGGTGGTGGACGGCTTGAAGAGGGTATGTAGGCCCCCCGCGACCAGATGGGCCAGCGGATGGTCCTCGGTGCCCCTGGCGATAATCATGGCGGTGCCGGCCTGGGTGGCGATCTTGCCGGCCTCGACCTTGGTGGTCATGCCACCGCGCGAGAGATGGCTTGCCGCGCCCCCGGCCATGGCTTCGATCGCCGGGGTGATGGATTCCACCAAGGGTAAGTGGGTGGCGTTGGGATCCCTGGCCGGTGGCGCCGTGTAAAGCCCGTCAATATCAGAAAGCAGCACCAGCAGATCCGCTTCGATCATGGTGGCGACGCGGGCCGAGAGCCGGTCATTGTCGCCATAGCGGATTTCTGCGGTGGCGACGCTGTCATTCTCATTGATGATCGGCACCGCCCCCAACCCCAGGAGCGTCTGGATGGTGGTGCGGGCATTGAGGTAATAGCGCCGCTCTTCGGTGATATTGGGGGTAATCAGGATCTGCCCGGTAACGATGCCATGCTGGCCGAGCGCCTCGGACCAGGCCTGGCTGAGGGCAATCTGCCCGGCGCTGGCGGCGGCCTGGCTCTGTTCCAGGGTCAGCGCCAGGGCGTTGAGACCGAGCAGGCTCCGCCCCAAGGCAATGGCTCCTGAAGAGACAATGACGATCTCGCGCCCTTCGGCCTTGAGGGCAGCAATATCCTGGACCAGCCCCGCCAGCCAGGGCGCACGCAGCTTGCCGGCAGCATCGACCAGCAGGGCTGAGCCGATCTTGATGGTGATGCGGCGGTAATTGGCTAGCGGATTGGTGGACTTCAAGGCGTCCATTTCTCTTCCGTCTGCTTGCGCTCGGCCTCGGCGATTGCGGCCTTTTCGGCGTCGAGTATCGCCAGCACGTCGAACAGCACCTGCTCGACGCCCTGGCCGGTGACGCCGGAGACCTGGCGAATATCGGCCCTGGACACCTTCTTGAGGGCCTTGAGCTTGTCCTTGAGCTCTTCGGGGGTGAGCGCATCGACCTTGTTGAGCACCAGGATTTCGGGCTTGTCGGCCAGCACATCGGCATAGGCGGCCAGTTCGTGGCGCACCGCCTGGTAAGTGTGGGCGACATCCTCATTGGTGCCATCGATCAGATGGATCAAGACACCGCAGCGCTCGATATGCCCCAGGAACCGGTCGCCGATCCCGACGCCTTCGCTGGCCCCTTCGATCAGGCCCGGAATATCGGCCAGGACGAACTCGCGCTCGGCAATGCGGACCACACCCAGATTGGGGTGTAGCGTGGTGAAGGGATAGTCGGCGATCTTGGGCTTGGCGGCGGAGACGGCCGAGAGGAAGGTCGACTTGCCCGCATTGGGCTGACCAACAAGACCGGCATCGGCGATCAGCTTCAATCGCAGCCAGATGCCCTTTTCAGTGCCTTCCTGTCCGGGATTGGCGCGGCGCGGCGCCTGGTTGGAGCTGGTCTTGAAGTAAGCATTGCCGAAGCCGCCATTGCCACCCTTGAGCAGCACCACGCGCTGGCCCACTTCGGTAAAGTCGGCGATCAGGGTTTCCTGGTCTTCCTCGAAAATCTGGGTGCCGACCGGCACGCGCAGCACGATGTCCTCGCCATCGGCGCCGGTGCGGTTCTTGCCCATCCCGTGCACGCCCGTGCCGGCGCGGAAATGCTGCTGGTAGCGAAAATCGATCAGCGTATTGAGGCCATCAGCGCATTCGGCGATGACATCGCCGCCGCGCCCGCCATTGCCGCCATCAGGGCCGCCGAACTCGACGAATTTTTCGCGCAGAAAGCTGACGGCGCCACCGCCGCCGGAGCCCGATTTGATATAGACCTTGGCCTGGTCGAGAAACTTCATGACTTTATCGTGCCTTCCAGCACCTGGTCTGTCGCGCTTGCCGGTCTCTTTCCGGATGGCCAGCCTTGCTGGAAACGCTCACGTGTCAATTTGGTGTCGATATGCTCCAGCTCGGCGCCGCGCGCAAGGCAGAGCAGGGTAGAACGGCCCGTCTCGGTGAATCCAAGCCGGTGCTGAATGGCCAGAGACGCGGCGTTGAAGTGGAATACCCCCGAATAGATGGCCTTGGCATCGGTCCGCTCGAAGAACCAGCGAACTGTTGCAATGGCGGCTTCGGACATGATCCCGCGCCCCCAATGCGGCTTGCCCAGCCAGTAGCCGATGATCGCGTCCTCGCCTGCAGGTTGATACCCGATATGGCCGACATAGCCCACCCCGGCCAGTTCGATGGAAAAACTGGTCTGGTTGGGGGCCTGCCGCGCCTGCTGGGTGGCAAGCCAGGCCCTGGCATCGCTCAAGTGATAGGGGAAGGGCACGCGGGCCAGATTGCCCGCCACCTCGAGATCGTTGAGGTAGTGTGCAATGGGTTCGGCATCGCCCATTTGGGGCGGCCGCAGGATGAGCCGCTCGGTGAGAAGGGTTGGGTTCATCCCGGCCACTCCATCACCAGGAGCGGTTTGCCCAGATGGCGCTCGACCACGCTTTGGGTTCGCTCGATGGTGGCAAAGCCGGTCTTTTCCAGCACCCGTACCGATCCGGGATTGGCGCTCAGCACGCGGGCGCGAATGGGTTTCAGGCCAATTGCGGCGGCCGCGCCCAGTAGCGCCTTGACCGCTTCAGGCGCATAGCCGAAGCCCCAATGGGTCTCACCCAGCCAATAGCCCAGCTCGACGGGCTTATCGGCGTGGAAATAGAGCCCGATCACCCCTTTGAGCCGATCATCGTCGCGCCCGGCAATGACATAGCTGCGCTTGTCGGGTTTGTGCGCAAAGCGCTCGATGAAACCGCGTCCATGCTCGTCGCGATAGGGGTAAGGCAGGCTCGCGGTCGGCTCGAGCACCTTCCAATTGTTTGCCTCGCGCACCAGATCGTCGAGATCGGAGACGTGAGGCGCGCGCAGCAGCAGGCGCTCGGTTTCGATCTGCTCGGGCAGGGCGTGCCTTAGGCGCATTGTTTGTCTTCCCGTTCCATCCAGCGCTGGCGTGTCAGCCGGGTCAACACATGCGGCACATTGTGCTGCAGGGCGTGAGAAAACCGCATGTCGCGGCCCACTTCCTCAAAACCCAGCCGCGCCTTGACGCGCAGCGAGGCCCGATTGTCGTGTTGCGCACTGGCGGAAATGTGGCCCTTATTGCTGGTGGCAAAATGCCAATCGATGATGGCGCGGGCGGCCTCGGAAGCATAGCCCTTGCCCCAATGGGGCCGGGCAATCCAGAAGCCGATCTCGCTGGTCAGGGCAACGCAGCCGATCAGTCCGCGTCCGGGCAGGTCGATGATGAACATGGATTTGTCCGGCCCGTTCTGTGGCGCCAGCCTTAGCCAGTCATTGGCCATGGCCAGGGTGAAGGGGAAGGGCAAGGGCGTCAGCCAGCGGGCGACGGCAAAGTCGCTCACCCCCAGGGCAAAGCAGGGTGCGTCACCGGGCTTGGCCGGGCGCAGGAGGAGGCGGGATGTCTCGAGCTCGGTCATCTTTCGTCGAACTCCAGATGCATGAGGGTCATGGTCTGGCCGGCCAGATTGTGGTCCGGCTCGATCCCTTCGCCGATTTCGGTGAAACCGGCTTTTTTCAGCACATTGCGCGAAGCGAGATTGTGCGTGAGGGCCCGCGAGCGCAAGGCCGCCGCCCCGGCCCCCCGCGCGGCCGCCACAGCGGCCTGGGCCGCCTCGGTGGCAAAGCCATTGCCCCAGAAGGGTTCACCCAGCCAATAGCCAAGCTCAGGCAGCTTTTCGGGCAGGATATGCAGGCCCACCGTGCCGATAAAGGCCCCATCCAACTCGATTGCCCAGGCAAATTCGGCGCCGCCGCGCGCGATGTTCTCGACAAAAAAGCGCCCGTCGCTTTCGCTATAGGGATGGGGCAGGCGCGCCAGCACGGCGTGGATGGCTTTATTGTTGGCCAGAACGGCCATTTCCGGAACATGGGCCAGGGTCGGGGTCGCCAGGACCAGACGCGCGGTGCGAATGGTGGTCGGCAGGCGGTCCTTGAGGCTGGTGGCGACGATGGTCATTGGCAAATGCTCCGGGGAAGAAAAAAGGGGAACCGGCTCACCGGTTCCCCTTTGCATCTGCTTGTTTTTTCAAACACGGCGCCGGGGAACAGGTCTCCGGCGGGTTTGAAAGGCCTGCCGGGTTATTCGGCGGCCTCTGCCGGGACGACAGACACGTGTACTTTGTTGTTCGCACGGGTGCGGAACGCGACCTTGCCGTCGATCAGGGCAAAGATGGTGTGATCCTTGCCCAGGCCGACGCCGGTGCCGGTCGCCCACTTGGTGCCGCGCTGACGCACGATGATGTTGCCGGCGATGACAGCTTCACCACCGAACTTCTTGACGCCGAGACGACGGCCAGCGGTATCGCGACCGTTGCGGGATGAGCCGCCTGCTTTCTTATGTGCCATGGTTCTTTGTCCTTATTCCTTGTCGGCCTTGGCGCGGGGCGCCTTGCCGGCGATGAGATCCTTGGCCTGCGCGATCCACTCTTCGCGTTCGATACGGCCCTTGAAGTTCAACTCTTCGTCGAACTTGGCCACGTCTTCGGCAGTCCAGTCGGCAATCTGCTTGAGGCTGGTGATGCCGGCGGCAGCCAGCTTCTTTTCCAGCGCGGGGCCAACGCCGCCGATCAGCTTGACGTCGTCCTTGAACTCGGCGGCCGGCGCAGCGTCGGCCTTGGGGGCAGCCTTGGTTTCAGCCTTCTTGGCCGGCTTTTCAGCAACGGCTTCGCTCTTGTCGGCCTTGGCGGCAGCCTTGACGGAGGGCTTCTTGCCGCCGGTCAGGATTTCGGTAATGCGCACGGTGGTCAGAAGCTGGCGGTGGCCATTGCGGCGGCGCGAATTGTGGCGACGACGCTTCTTGAAGACGATGACGGTCTTCTGCTTCTTGGTTTCGAGCAGCTCGGCAGCCACCAGGGCGCCTTCCACCAGGGGTGCGCCAATCGTGTCGCCAACCATGAGGACCTGGTCGAAGGTGACAATGTCACCGGCCTGGGCATCGAGCTTTTCGATCTTGATGACGTCGTCAGCAGCAACCTTGTACTGCTTCCCGCCCGTCTTGATAACGGCAAAAGTCATTCAGTCAGCCACGTGGTTTTCTCACGTGGTCCCTTTTTCTGTCGCGCTCTGCGGCGCCGCGGTTGCATGCCTATTTCCGCGGGCTTTTCGTATAGTCTGGGCCGTAATTCGGCCGGCAGCCTCGAGCAGCGTTTTCAAACAAAACCAGCGCACCGGACGGACCAGTGCGCAGATTGGTGGGCTTATCGGGGCAAAACCCCCAAGAGTCAAGCCATTTGCTTGGCGTCAAAAGGCCTGATCAGGCCCTGTTTGCATACCAGTTGCGAAGACGCACCTCGACACCCTCGACCACATCGGTTTCGAGCGGGCTCAGATCGCTCTCGCCATAGTGGTAAGGATAGACAATGGCCGGCATGAAGGTATTGATGGCTTCCACCGCCTGTTGGGGCGTCATGGTATAGGGCAGGTTCATGGGCAGGAAGGCGACGGCAATGTCGCTCAGCGCCAGCATGTCCTGGGTCGGCTCGGTGTCGCCGGCCACATAGACCTGGCTGTCTCCGAATCTCAGCACATAGCCATTGCCCACACCCACCGGGTGATAATTCATGCGGTCTTCGGTGGTGTTGTGCGCGGCGATGGCCCGGATCGGAATATCGAGAATGGTGCCATCCTCGCCATTGGCCATGGCCGTGGCATTGGCCTTGAGGGCCTCGGGCAGCTTGGAATGCACATCGCCATTGGTGATCAGCGGCGCGTCGCCGGCAATGGCCTCGAGCGTGGGCACGTCGAAATGGTCGCCATGCCCGTGGGTAATGAGAATGGCCGAGGGGGCCGGCAGGGACGCATAAAGCTCGGCACCGCCGACCGGGTCGATATAGATCGCCTTGCCATCGAATTCGAGCACCAGGCTCGCATGATCAATCGGGTGAATGACCAGATCGCCGGCACTGGTGGGAAGCGTGTCGGCCATGGGCATCTCCTGAGCGTGAGCAGCACTGGCGGCAAGGTTGGCGGCAAAGCCGGCAAAGGGCAAGCCGGCCATGCCGGCAACGACGATACGGCGCGTAACCATGAAGTGTCTCCCGTTTTGTCTGTTGGACGCAAAGACTAACGGCACAATGCGGCGCTGGATCGCTCCGCACGCAATTGTGAGTAATGCGCGCGGTGCGGCTTTGTCGCTCAAAGCACGCATAACAGGTGTTGCAGGCGTGACAAGGCTATGTCATAAGCCGCCCCGTATCGACCAGCCGCGCCCAGCACAGGGCGTTTCGATCTCGCGGAGAGATGGCAGAGCGGTTGAATGCACCGCACTCGAAATGCGGCATAGGGGCAACTCTATCGGGGGTTCGAATCCCTCTCTCTCCGCCATTCTCCTCCAGACCCGATGTTGCAGTTTCGCCCGGAATCCGGGCCTCAGCGGCCCTTTGTCCGCCATTTTGGCGGGTTTCGGCAGCGGGTTTCCTCCGCCCGCGGCTAAGATGCTGCACAATGTTGCGGTTTGTCGGGGCTCTCCCGATGCTGGTGCACCGTCTGTCCCCCGTAGGCGGCGCTGCTGGACTGTGCGGGGCGGGCAAGGCGAGATCCAGCAAGGTGCCCACCTTCCGAGAATGCGCCAGGGCGTACAGCAACACCCATGAAACGGCGTGGAAGAACGACAGGCATCGCGCCCAGTGGGTTCGACCAGCGCCAAGACACTTCGGTTTACGATCCTCGCCGCCGCCCGCACCGGCGAGGCACTCGGCGCGCGATGGAGCGAGATTTATCTGGACAGCAAGTTGTGGGTGATCCCGGCTGAGCGCATGAAGGCTGGCGCCGAGCAGCCGTGTGGCCACCAAGGATTGCAAGACCTTTTCGATTGTTCGCGATGTCAGTGCTGCTAGCATGTCGTTTGAGCGCGGCGCTGAGGTCGACGAGGATGGTCCAATGCGACCAAGGGCCGGTGCTATTCTCTCTTGGCCCCATGGCCAGCGGGCAGCCGGATTACGAACGTTGCGCCCAGGGTCATCCCGCGGGACAGGCGTAATGCTACTGTGTGCCAGCGAGCATAGAGTGTTGGCGCCACCCAAGATATCGATCACAGACGCAGACCGCATGGAGGATTGCATTGGTACCGAAACCCGTAATGCTGGCTATCCTCGATGGCTGGGGCTGGCGTGAGGAGAGCGACGACAATGCTGTGCGGCTTGCTCGCACACCGAATTTCGATCGCCTCTGGGAAAGCTGTCCGCACAGCTTCCTTTCAACATCTGGTCTGGATGTCGGGCTTCCGGACGGCCAGATGGGCAATTCCGAAGTCGGTCACCTCAACCTGGGAGCAGGGCGCGTCGTCCCACAGGATCTGGTCCGCATTGCAACGGCCATCGAGGACGGGTCGCTGGCGGACTCTGTCAAGGCGTCGGGGCTGCCCGCTGTGCTCAAGGCAAGTGGCGGTACCTGCCACCTGATGGGGCTGGTTTCGCCCGGCGGCGTGCATTCGCACCAGAACCACGCGGTGGCCCTTGCCCGAATATTGGAGCGATCCGGCATTCCCACGGCTCTTCACGTCTTCACGGACGGGCGGGATACCCCGCCCCAGGCCGCAGCAGGCTATTTGGCTGAGATCGGCGCCGTTCTGCCGCAGGGCGTAGATGTCGCCACAGTAACCGGCCGCTACTGGGCGATGGATCGTGACCAGCGTTGGGACCGGGTGCAGAAGGCCTATGATGCGATCGTCATGGGCCGAGGGCAGAAGTGCGCTACGGCGCAGGACGCCGTCAACACGGCTTACGCCAGCTCTGTCAGCGACGAGTTTGTGCCTGCGTCGGTCATCGGCGACTTCAACGGTATCAAGGATGGGGATGGCGTGCTTTGCTTCAACTTCCGCGCAGACCGTATCAGGCAGTTGATGGCCGCGCTGCTCAATCCTGACTTCGATGGGTTCAAACGCCAGGCGCCGAAACTGTCCGCGGCCGTCAGCATGACGCACTATGGGGATGAGTTTGACCCGTGGCTGACGCCCCTGTTCGCGCCGCAAACTATCGCCAACGGCCTGGGCGAGACCGTGGCGCTCGCCGGACGCGCGCAATTGCGCCTCGCCGAGTCAGAGAAGTATCCGCATGTCACCTACTTCTTCAACGGCGGCAGGGAAGAGCCATTTACTGGCGAGAAAAGGATCATTGTCGACTCGCCCAAAGTCGCCACCTATGACCTGAAGCCAGAAATGTCGGCCCCGATGGTCGGCGATCGTGCTGTCGAGGCAATCGGCTCGGAACGCTACGATCTGATCATCGTCAATTTCGCCAATCCCGACATGGTCGGCCACACCGGCAATCTCGAGGCGGCTATTGCGGCAGTCGAAGCGGTCGATCTCCAGCTTGGGCGAATTGTGGATGCGATCCATTCGGCCAATGGCGCCCTGCTGGTGACAGCCGATCATGGCAATTGCGAGCAAATGCGGGATCCCCTCACTGGCGGCCCGCACACGGCGCACACCACCAATCCGATCCCTGTGGTAATATTTGGTACGGCTCATCAGCCGCTTCGCAGTGGCCGCTTGGCAGATGTCGCTCCCACATTGCTCCAACTCATGAGCCTGTCGCAGCCGCAGGAAATGACGGGGACATCGCTAATAACCTAGCGTCTGGTGGACGCTGCGCGCTCGTGACGGAAGGAGCCGCCCCGCCGCTTAGCGAGGGGCCAGTGTAGCAATCAGCCGATTTGCGATACGGGCCATTGCAGTGGCAGCGGAGAAGTCGAACTGGTTGATGGCGATGAAGACACCGACATCGCGGGAAGGCGCGAAGGCAACATAGCTGAACACGCCATCGGTGCCACCGGCCTTCTGGATGACCAGAGGACGGTCACCTTCCGGCATCATGATTACCCACCCGAGCCCCATCGCGTCCATATGCCCGGATTCATCCATGCCTGAGACCGGCTCAAGTCCGTCCCGCATCAGCCAGGCGGCGTGGCTTATGGCGCGGGCTTCGGCGCCCTCGTGCCCGAAGCGGTCGAGGTTCCATTGGAGATATTTGACCATATCGTTAGCAGTGGTGTGCAGCGACGAGGCGCCGAAGCGGTTTGGGATCGGCTCACCCGGATCCATTTCGACACCGTTCCAGTCATATCCGGTCATGACATTGTCTCCCAGCGGCCTGGGAAAACCAGTGGCGTCAAGGCCGATTGGGTCGAGCACGGTCTCCTGGAGGAGGTCCTGATATGGTAGTCCGGACAGACCCGAAAGTGCCATCGCCAGCAGATCGAAGGCGATGTTGGAGTAGAGGATGCCGGTCTGAGGCGTGAACAGCAAGGGATCGCCCGCGAGGTTGGCCGCAAAGGATTCATCGCTGTAGCGCACGACGCCCTCGACCGGCACGAGTTCGCGAGGTAACCCGCTGGTGTGGGTGGCCAGGTCGATCAGGCGAATCTCGCGGCCATCACGCTCTGGCAAAGTCTCGACGACCCCAACATGCGGTCCGGCGGGGTCAGTCAGAGCAACACTGCCGAAAGCTACGGTGTGGGCAAGCGCGAGGCCGGTGAAGGTCTTGCTAATAGAGCCGATGCCGATCTGCGTTTCGCCGTCCGGCTCGCGACCGCTGCCTTTACTGACCTCACCGAAGCCGAAGACCGCGCTCTCACCGTCCCGTACTGCGGCGATGACCAGGCCCGGCACGCCACTATCGAGATGAAAGATCTGGCCGGTGAACGCTACCGCCTCGTTCAGCAGCGGATCCTCTGCGGAAACAGGAGTAGCGGCCAGAGTCGCAACAGCGGCAGCGGCAAAGAACAGTTTCATCGTCAATCCGGGGTATTGGTATGAGCGGGCAATGCCATGCGGGATCAGCCTAGAGTATGGTCACCCGGCCAGTTGCAATTTCGTAAACTCCAGCCACGGCGCTGAGTTTGCCGGCGGCGTAGGCTTCCGACAGGATCGGCCCTTCGGTCTTTGCCAGTTCGGCGTTGCGCTTGGCGTTTTGGGCCGTTGATGCTGCAAGCAGGTCATCTGGGGCGCTGTCCATCACCTCATAGACGGCCGGTCGGATCGCATTGACCAGACTGGGCAGGTGGCCCGGAGGGAGTTCACGGTCGTTGATGGAGGCGATTGTCGCTTCAACGGCGCCGCATGCCGAATGGCCAAGCACCATGATGGTCTTGATGCCCAACACAGCCACGCCGTATTCAAGTGTCGCCAGACCCTCTTCACTGATGAAGTTGCCCGCCACGCGAATTACGAACAGCTCTCCCGGCCCTTGATCGAAGATCAGCTCCGGAGCCACGCGCGAATCCGAGCATGTGACAATGGCCGCGAAAGGCTGCTGCCCTTGGGCGCGGGCCGCACGCGTGACAGAATGATCCGTATTGATCGCCGCATTATCTACATAGCGCGCATTGCCATCAATCAGACGCTGCAGCGCCGCCTCAGGCGAGACCGGCGCGGGTTCGACGCTCTCCTGTGCGGCTGCCTGTACTACCAAAGGCGCCGCCAGCGTGAGAGCTAGCCCCCCAGTGATAAGGCCGCGTCGGCTGACAGATCCTGTCGTGCAATCTTGGCACATGCTAATTCTCCCGAAAGTGTTTTGGCTGTTCCAGTACTCGTCTACGGCGCGGGGGGCGGCGCAATTGCCGCGCGGAGCAATGGGAACAGGTCTATTCCACGGATCTGAAACTGCTCACGTTCTCACCGTGGCAGTAAGCTAGACGCGGGCAGTCGCCCCCGCTATCCGATATCCGCAAACCTTGCTTATTGGTCGCTCCAAAGGCGCTACGTTCGCCGCGCGAGCGTTGCCTTAGGCGTTTCTTCGAAGACTTGCTTGTAGTCGCCGGCAAATCGACTGAGATGGAGAAATCCCATCTGCATGGCCGCGCCCGTCACCGTCGTCGTCGGGTTTCCCGCGAGCAATGTTGAGCGAACGTGGTTTAGGCGGCAGAGACGCAGGTAGGCTTGAGGAGACATGCCGACATATGCGTGGAATGCATAAAGCAGCGTTCGCTCCGAAACCGCGAGCGACACACAGATGTCCACGATCGTTGGCAGCGCATGGACTGCCAAGCGCTCGTCAACATATTCCCGGGCCATGCGGCAAATCTGAAGGGCACGGGCCCTGGCGGACAACGGGGGTAGGATGGAGTTGTCGCTTGCGTTGGCGGCTACGATGCGCAGCACGGTCTCGAGCGTAATAGCGCGCAGGACATCAGGGGCCAGTTCTTCACCTGCGCTGGCAGCCGTTTCCGCCGCGCAAAGCCATTGCGTCAAGGCTGCCTTGAGGGCCCCGAGTTGCGCACATTGGAGCTGAGAAACTTGTCTCGACGGCAAGTCCCATGCCGCAGGATTAAGTCCTCGCGCGGCCTCAAGGAACTCCTGCTCTGAGAAACTAATATAGGCTGTTTGGGTGCCGGCAGGCACATAGATGTCGAAGTCGGTCCGCTCAGGCATAAAGTATATGCTCTCCGTGCCGCTTGCTGCGTGGTCGGAGAAACGGAATGCCGAGCTCGGCGTAGAATACGAAATTGTGCAGTAATCCGCGGGAGTGGAGCCCAGTTTCTGGACCGATGCAAACTGGTGCTCCTGAACGATCTGCTGGCTTCCCAGGTCCAGAGTATGCATCTGCGACACCCGGCCGCCGCGACTGAGTTGATAGCACTCCATGGCAACCCAAGGCTGCATACTCGCCTGTGCGGCGGCGTTCTCGATTGTCTTCGAGCGCAACTCGTTGCCAAGGGTGGCGCGGTCTTGCGCCGCTGGAGAAGCGTCACTCGTGGCAATCATGAAAGCGTGTTCCGTATGAAGCGGCGACCTTCCTCTCAGCCTATCCTACGGTAGCCGATATGGCGAGCATCCGAAGGGCCGCTGCTGGTCGTGACGGCCCGTTGTTCGGGCCAGCAAAAGTGGATGACCTTTGCCTCGTCTATGCTCGGCTCGCCGCGAGAAATTCTCGAGAATAGGGAATAACCAGTTCGCCGTTCCTGAGCTGCGCCCGGGTCAGGGTTTCGACATGTTTGGCCTGGCGCATAATCATGAGCCGGTCGCACATATAGGATACGACGGCCAGATTGTGGCTGACGATGACGAAGGTCAGCCCAAGCTTTTCACGCAAGCTGTTCAGAAGATTTAGGATTTCGGCCTGAATGGAAACATCGAGCGCCGAGGTAGGTTCATCGAGCAGCGGCGATTTCGGCGAAAGCGCCGGAGCCCGGGCGATGGCGACACGCTGGCGCTGGCCGCCGGATAGTTCATGTGGATAGCGAATGCGAAGTTCTCATCGAGGCCAATGAGGTTCAAGAGTTCCCGTGTGCGCGTCTCGGCATTTGGCATACCGTGAATGCGGAGGGGTTCGGCAATCGTCCGACCGATCTGGTGGCGCGGATGGAGCGATGCGTAAGGGTCCCGAAAGACCATTTGCACCTGCCGAGCGAATTCGCGTCGTGGCCGGCCGCGAACATCAGAACTGTCCACGCTGATCGACCCGGACCAGCGTCTTCGGTGATGCCAAGATGGCGGCCGCACTGCTCGATCGGCTCACCCATCACTGCCAAATCCTCGAAACCGGAAACGACAGCTTCCGCTTCAAAAACAGCTCCGCGCACACACCCGCAAACCGAAGGAGAAACCCAGACCCTTGACCGCAACATCCGACACAAACCACAACTGAGAGGCGGGTCACTTCTCAATGGAAAACCCGGGTCACTTCTCGGCGGAAATCAACACACACGGCGCATTACATCGTTCAGTTGCCGATGGTCGTCCGGCCCGGCTTGACGAACAATCATGACGAAGTTCTCACATTCCTGATCCGTGGGCTCAGGCCAATAGGTGGTCAGCAGTTCTTCCTTGCCAGTCCACCCACCAGCCCGAAACTGACGCTGGAACTTCGCACCGGAGGATTAAATAACCCTCGGCTCTGAAGCGCTCACTGCTTGAGTGCTGTACCTTCGTGCGCAATACCGGGAAGCGGGGGCAGCCAGGGCAGGACCGACCTGAACCAAAACTGCCGCTTTGGCTGCAGATCGCGTCGCTGAGATAGAACCCCTACACGTAGTCCCAGAGTTCGCGCCCCAGCGGGTTCGTCAGATGTTGCATAGATCGGAGAGCCACAGTGATCGCAGAATGCCTGTTGGCGCCGTCGCCCGCTTTCAGCCGTTTTGACATAGACCTTTGGCGAGCCCGTTTTCAGATGGAACGCACCCTCTGGGCAGGGGACCATTACACGAAAGGCGGTACCGGATAGCTGCTGGCAATCTGTGCAGTGACAAATGCGAACCTTGTTGGGGTCGATGTCTGCTTCGAAGGTGATTGCGCCGCAGTGACATGCGCCGTCTACGTTCATTGTGATCTTTCCCGTCTCATGCCCCGATCATACTAGCACCCAAACGGCGGTGACCGTCGATCCGGTCTCCGGGCCCTGTTTTCGCGAAGGCCGCCAGTCATCTCCCCACCCAATTCAGTTACCGCAAGTCACGTAGCCCGCTCGCGGAGATATTTCCCCGTCAGGGACGACTTGAACTTTGCCAGGTCGGCGGGCACGCCCTCAAATTGCACTCTGCCTCCGTCATGGCCGGCACCGGGCCCCATGTCTATGACCCAGTCGGCGCGGGAGATGACGTCGAGATTGTGCTCGATCACCACCACAGTAGAGCCGGCCTCCACGAGCCGGTCAAAAAGGCCGATCAATGTATCGACATCATTCATGTGGAGCCCGGTGGTGGGCTCGTCGAGTACGTAAACATTGCCCTTCTTGCCAAGTTCGGCGGCAAGTTTGAGACGCTGACGTTCGCCGCCCGAAAGCGTCGAAAGCGGCTGTCCCAGGGTCAGGTAGCCAAGGCCGACATCAACGAGGCTCCGCACAATCTTGGCCAAAGCCGGCTCGGTGAAATAGTCCGCCGCCTCCTCGATGCTCATCTCATAGACATCGGCAATGGATTTTCCACGCAACTCGTGGGCCAGAACTCCAGGCAGGAAGCGCTTGCCTTCGCAGGTCTCGCAGGTGGTGACCATAGGGTCGAGATGGGCGAGGTCAGTAAAGATGACACCCAGCCCGTTGCAGTCCGGGCAGGCGCCCTTGGAATTGGCGGAGAACAGGGAGGCCTCCACACCATTGGCCTTGGCGAAAGCCTTGCGCACGCCATCGAGCAGGCCGGTATATGTGGCTGTGTTGGAGCGACGCGAGCCGCGAGCCAGATTCTGGTCGATGATGATCGTGTCGGGATAGGCCTTGGGCAGGCACCCCTGGATCAGGGAGGATTTGCCCGACCCGGCGACCCCGCTTACCACCGTCAGAACGCCGCGCGGAATTGCGACAGACACGTCTTGCAGATTGTTGATGTTGCCGTGTTCGATGCGGAGCGGTTCACCTGAGGGCTTGCGCACCGTGTCCTTAATCGGCTGGTGCTTCTTCATATGCTTGCCGGTGAGCGTGCCCGAGGTCAGCAGGCCCGCATAGTCGCCTTCATAGACAACTGCTCCACCGCGCGACCCAGCCAGCGGCCCCATGTCGACTACGTGGTCGGCAATGGCGATCATGTCGGGCTTGTGTTCGACGATAAGGACGGTGTTTCCCTTGTCGCGAAGCTGGGTCATCAGGGTAGCGAGACTTCCCACGTCATGGGGATGCAGCCCAACGGAAGGCTCTTCGAAGACATAGGTGATGTCGGTGAGCGAACTCCCCAAGTGACGCACCATCTTGACGCGCTGGCTTTCGCCACCCGACAGGGTCGAGCTTTCGCGATCGAGGCTGAGATAGCCCAGACCAATGGTGACGAGGTTTTCGAGCCGCAGCGCAAGAGCCTGCAGCATCGGTCCAACCTGTGGCGCGTCGATTGCGCGGATGAAGGGGGCGAGGTCGCTGACCTGCATGGCCGACAGGTCGGCAATGGACTTGTCGTTGACAAGACTCGTGCGCGCGCCCTCATTAAGGCGCGTGCCGTGGCAGGAAGAGCAGGTCGCGCGGGTAAAAATCTTCTCGTACTCGCGCAGCACATGCGGCTGCAGGCTTTCCGGGTCCTTGGAGCCGAGCCCCTTCTTCAGTTTGGCGACCACGCCTTCATAGGTCAGCCCGATCTTGCCAACCTTGACCTTGCGGCCATCATCGAGATGAAGGAGGTTTTCGCGCTCTTCTGCCGAATACTGGCTAATGGGCTTGTCGAGATCGAAGAGACTGGAATTGGCGTAGATTTCCCAGTACCAGCTGTCGACGGCAAAGTCCTTGGGCAGCAGCGCGCCGCCCTTCAGTGACTTGGTCTCGTCGACCACGGCCGACATGTCCATCGAAGCGACCTGCCCTATGCCTTCGCAATCCGGGCACATGCCGCGCGGATCGTTGTAGGAATAGAGCCCGGGCGGGCCGAGGCGCGGTTCACCCAGACGGGAGAACAGCACCCGCAGCATCTGCGCCGCGTCGGTGACGGTGGCGACGGTCGAGCGGGAGTTACCGCCCAGGCGCTGCTGGTCGACAATGATCGCGGCCGAGATGTTCTCCAGCTGGTCAGCATCGGGCTGGCCGTAATGGGGCATGAACTGCTGCACGAAAGCCGGGTAGGTTTCGTTGATCAGCCGCTGGCTTTCGGCGGCGATGGTGCCGAAGACAAGCGAGGACTTGCCCGAACCGGAGACCCCCGTGAAGACGGTTATGCGGCGCTTGGGAATGTCGAGCGAGACATTCTTCAAATTGTTCTCGCGCGCCCCGCGAATAAGGATAGCGCCATATGGATCGTCCTGCATATCGACTCCGGATCAGTTTTCTAGATGCTGGCCTTACAGATGGTGTTGCCGCCGATGACGAGGGTGGCGGCCACAACCAGCGAGCCATAAAGCACTGTGATGCTCAACAATTCGTCCATGAACAAAGCTCGGTTCCGTTCATCAGCTCCATCGGGCCGAATGCCATCAGAAACCCAGGCGCCAAAAGCTCGTTGTAGGCGCTAACGCCCTCCTCCCAAAGTCGACGCTCGTTCTTCCAAAGATCTTCCATTTTCATCACTCTTACAGCACGTTGGACGCCAACTCGGGGGAGTGTTCAAGGTTCAATAGTTGCTGCGGTGATCGGGTTCTGCTGTTCGCAGAAAACCGCCGAAGCAGACCGACCTATCGACCAGAGAATTAAATTGGGATGGGTGGCACATCTGCCTCCTCGAGGTACGCTTCGAACGGTCCGTTCCGGTGTTCAACGTGGTCCACTTTCTCCGTCCACACACACCAGCCGGCAGCTATTGTGTCCGAGCGATCAAGACTTTGGCAATTGGCCGCCACCGTCTGTCCGCGGCGCCTCGACCCTTCAGTGGCCCTGGTTCGGCCCTTCCGTTCCTGAGTCTCTCTCCGCCAGTTTTCCTTTCATGACGTTGACTTTGATCCCTCCGGGCGCCATGCCGGGCGGCAAAGCTTGCTCCTGTTTTCTGGTTTCGATGGCGCGTCTGATCCTTTTCAACAAGCCCTATGGGGTGCTGTCGCAGTTCACCGGGGGTGGGCCTGGCGAGACGCTGGCCGATTTCGTCAGTGCAAAAGGCGTCTATCCGGCCGGGCGGCTGGACAAGGATAGCGAGGGGCTGTTGCTGCTGACCGATGACGGCAAGCTGCAGGCGCAGATTTCCTCGCCCAAATACAACAAGGAAAAGACCTATCTGGTGCAGGTCGAGGGCGAGCCGAGCGAGGCCGCGCTGGCGCAATTGCGAAAGGGTGTCACGCTCAAGGACGGGCCAACGCGACCGGCCTGGGCCAAGCTGATCGAGCCGCCCGACCTGTGGCCACGCGACCCGCCGGTGCGGTTTCGCAAGAGCGTGCCCGATCACTGGATCGAATTGAGCATTGCCGAGGGGCGTAACCGACAAGTGCGGCGGATGACGGCGGCTGTGGGCCTGCCGACGCTGAGACTGGTGCGCTGGCGTGTGGCTGACTGGACGCTGGAGGGGATTGCGCCCGGGCAGTGGCGCGAGGTCCGGGCCGGCATGGGGCCCACCCGTCGCTGAGCGCCCAGCGCATAGCACCAATGAAGGGCTGGCGCGCGGTGCCCGTTTGGCCTATCTCCCCCACAAAAGCCCGGACCATATTGGACCGGGCAGGGTTGGAGGAATGCTGCCATGTCAGCCCAGACCCCCTCAAAGCGCCTGACCATCCGCGACATTGCCGCCATGCGGCGGCGCGGCGAGGCGGTGGCCATGCTCACGGCCTATGATGCCACCATGGCCGCCTTGGTCGACATGTCGGGCGCGGACATGATCCTCGTCGGTGACAGCCTGGGCAATGTGGTGCTCGGGCATGAGACGACGCTGCCGGTGACGCTGGACGACATGATCCGCCACGCCGCCGCGGTCAAGCGCGGCTCGCAGCGCGCTCTGCTGGTCTGCGACTTGCCGTTTGGCGCGGTGACCGATCCGGACACGACGCTGGTCAATGCGATGCGGGTGCTCAAGGAAACCGGGGTCGAGGCGGTCAAGATCGAAGGTGGCCTGGCCATGGTGCCGGCGGTGGAGACGCTGGTGGCCCACGGCATTGCTGTGGTCGCCCATATTGGGCTCACCCCGCAGCATGTGCACCAGATGGGCGGCTATTACATGCACGGCAAGGACGCGGTTTCGGCTGCGCGGCTGCGCGAAGAAGCCCTGGCGCTCGAAGCGGCGGGGGCCTTTGCCATCGTGCTCGAATGCGTCACCCCGGCGCTGGCAGCCGATATAACCCATAGCTTGACGATCCCAACCATCGGCATTGGTTCGGGCAAGGATTGCGCGGGACAGGTGCTGGTGATCAACGACCTGATCGGGCTCAACATCACGCCGCCGCCGAGTTTTGCCAGGCCGCGCGCCGATGTGGCTTCGGTGATCCGGACGGCCGTGGGCGAATATGTGGCCGAGACCAAAGCGAAGCGGGGCCCGATCCCCCTCGTGCTCAGGGCCGATTGAGCATGGCCAATATTCTGATTGCCATTTCCGGCTCGATTTCGGCGTACAAAATTGCTGATGTGGTGTCCGAACTGGGTAAAGCCGGACACCAGGTGCAGTGCCTTCTCACGAGGAGTGCCACGGAATTCGTTTCGCCGCTGGTGCTGGAAACCTTGAGCGGCCGCAAGGCGCGGTTCGCGCAGTTCGGGCCGGATGTGTCGGGGACCGAGCATATCGATTTTGCCCGCTGGGCGGATGTGATGGTGTTCGCCCCGGCCAGCGCTAACATGCTGGCGCGATTGGCTTTAGGGCTCGCCGATGACCTGCCCTCGACGGTGGCGCTGGCCACGGAAGCGCCGATCCTGATCGCGCCGGCGATGAATACGGTGATGTGGGACAAGCCCATCGTGCAGCAGCACTTGCAGACGCTGGTGGCGCGCGGTGCGGCAGTGGTGCAGCCGGCTTCGGGGCTTTTGGCCTGCGGAGAGGTTGGCATGGGCAAGCTGGCGCCGGTGGCGAACATTGTTGCAGCCATCGAGGCGGCGGTCGTGCCACCGGTCCAGGACCTCAAAGATGAACGGATCTTGATCACCGCGGGGCCGACGACGACGGCGATCGATGCGGTGCGCTTTATCACCAACCATTCCACCGGGCGGATGGGTGCGGCCATGGCCGAGGAAGCGCTGCGGCGCGGCGCGGTGGTGGACTATGTGCTGGGCGTCGACAAGGGCGTGGTGCGCCCCGTGCCGCCGCGCGGGTCGGACAGCCGGCTGCACCTTGTCGAGGTGCGGACCGCCGAGGAGATGGCGGTTGCGGCGCTGGAGAAATTGCCACAGGCCACCGGGGTCGTCGCGACGGCGGCGGTGATGGACTATGAAGTGGCCTCGCCTTCGGCCAGCAAGCTCAAACGCGCGTCCGATGCCATCGCGCTTGACCTGGTGCCCTCGACCGATGTGCTGGGCAGCCTGAAACAGGCCGCGAACGGGCAATGGTTCCTCGGCTTTGCCGCCGAGACGGACAATGTGGAAGAGCATGGCGCGGGCAAGCTCAAGGCCAAGGGGCTCGACTTCCTGTTTGCCAATGCGGTGAGCAAGCTGGGCGCCAATGGACAGACCGGCTTTGCGGTCAACACCAATGCGGGGGTGCTGCTCTCGGCCAAGGGCGAGCGGCATGAGCTGGCGCTGGGTGCCAAGGCGGATATTGCCCGGCAGATCTGGGATCGCATTGCATGACGCTCATTCTGCGGGACAAGGCGAGCCTTCGGGCGTGGCGCGCCAAGCTGACCGAGGGCACGCGACTTGGCTTCGTGCCGACCATGGGCGCACTGCATGAAGGGCATATGAGCCTGATGGCGCAGGCGCGCGGGGCGGCGGACATTGTCATTGCCTCGATCTTCGTCAATCCGCTGCAATTCGGGCCAAACGAGGATCTGTCGCGCTATCCGCGCCCCATTGAGGCCGATATCGACAAGCTCGAAGCCGCCGGCGTCGATGCGCTGTTCCTGCCCTCGGTCGCGGACATGTATCCCGAAGGAGCTTCGACACTGGTCGAGGAAACCCTGGTTTCCGGGCCGCTTTGCGGCGCCACGCGGCCGGGGCATTTCCGGGGCGTCACGACGGTGGTGCTGAAACTGTTCAATCTGGTGCAGCCGCATGTGGCGGTGTTCGGACAGAAGGATGCGCAGCAATGCGCCGTGCTTGAGCGCATGGTGCGCGATCTCGACGTGCCGGTGGACATCCTGCGCGGGCCGATCGTGCGCGAAGCCGACGGGTTGGCGCTGAGTTCGCGCAATGTCTACCTCTCGGCCGAAGACCGGGCGGCGGCGCCGTTGTTGCATCAGAGCCTGCAGACGGTCGCCGCGGCCTATGCGGCCGGGGAGCGCGATGCGGAAAAGCTGGCGCAGATCGGGCTGGACGTGCTGGCGCAATCAGACCGGATCAAGGTGCAGTATTGGGAGGTGCGCGACCCCGAAAGTCTCGGGGCCATCGCCAGGGTGGGTGCGCGCGGAGCGCTCTTGGCCGTCGCCGCGCATCTGGGCACGACGCGGCTGATCGATAATCTCTTACTCAGCGGCAACGTTTAGCATTTCGGTGCTGGCCAGCTTGTTGTCACCGAAAAAGCGCAGCGGCCGGATCTCGTAGGAGCCGGTGCCGGGATTGGCCTTGGCCAGCTCGCGGGCAAAGTCGAGCGCGTCATCCATGGTTTCGCAGTCGGCGACATAGAAGCCGAGGAACTGTTCCTTGGTTTCGGCAAAGGGGCCGTCGAAGACGGTGGGTTCGCCATTGGCCTTTTTGAGTGTCTTGGCCTCGTCGGTGTTCCAGAGCCGGACGACCGGGCCAAGCTTGCCCTTGGTCGCCATGTTGGACTGGACGTCCATCAGGCGCGCCATGCAGGCGTCATCCTCCTCCTGGGTCCAAGTGGAAACGACGTTTTCCTCATTGTAGCAGAGAATGGCGTAGAGCATTTGGGGTCCCTCATCACGCAATGAAGGGGGACTATGCCAAGCCAGCACGGCAATTCCAAGACGTCATGGATCGGGCAGAGGCGGGGGCGTTTGCCGGGCAATAGTCAGGGTCGCCCCGATGGAGGCGAGCATGATCGCGCCCATGCCGGCAAGCTGCACCGGGCCGATGGTTTCATGCAGGATGACGAGGCCCGAAAGCGCCGCCAAAGCCGGTTGCCCGCTCATCAATATGCCGAACAGGCGCGAGGGCATATGGGGCAGGGCCACCATGTCGAGCGCATAGGGAATGGCGCTCGACATCAATGCCACGGCCAGACCCAATGGCAGGAGCGCCGGGTCGAGCAGATTGGCGCCCGCGGTGGCCACCCCGAACGGCACGGCGATCAGTGCGGCTGTGCCAACGCCGAGTGCGGCGATATGGGCGCCGCCACCCGTGCCGGCACGCTGGCCAAAGACGATATAGCCGGCCCAGCAGGCGCCGGCACACAGGGCCAGGACGACACCAATGGGGGATATGTCCCCGCCGGTCTGGGTCCAGGGCAGCAAGAGGGCAAAGCCCGCGACGGCCAGGACGATCCAAAGGAAATCAACAAGCTTTCTGGCGCCGAACAGCGCGACGGCCAGCGGGCCGGTGAATTCAAGCGCCACGGCAATGCCGAGCGGAATGTGCTCGAGCGCGGCATAGAAGAAGAGGTTCATGGCGCCCATGGCCCCGCCATAGAGCAGCACGGCGCGCCATTGCCTGGGCCCCAGCGAAAAGCGCCAGGGGCGGAAGACGGCAATCAGCACCAACGCGGCCAAGGTGAGACGCAGCGCGGTGGCGCCGCCCGCACCCACCAGCGGAAACAGCATTTTGGCGAAGCTGGCCCCGGTCTGGGTGAAGACCATGCCCAGGGTGACGAGCAGGACGGGCAGGAGGATGGAATTGGGCCGCAAGGTGTGGGGCTTTCTGCGCTCAGTGAAACAGGCCGGTGCCGGCTACATCCTTGCGCACAAGAGTAGCGGCCTCGATCAGGCGCGGGTCGAGCAGGCGAGCATTGATGCCGACGCGGTCTCGACTGTCCTTGCGCGGCCACCAATGGGTGATGCAACCGCAATTGGCGCAGCGGTGAAAATCGACATTCCTGCCGTTCCAGGCATAGCTCTGGGTGGGCGTACCGGCATCGATCTGAACGTCGGCCTTGGCGTAATAGGCCCAGAGCACGCCATAGCTGCGGCAGAGGCTGCAATTGCAATGGGTAATCTGGGTGGGTGGAGCGCTCAGTGTCAGGCTAACCGCGCCGCAATGGCAGCGGGCGACGACCGGTGTTGATGTCTGGTCCTTTGCCATACGCGGTTCCCCCTGGATATCGATGGCTGTAGCAGGGTTTGTGCAACCGGCACACCCCCACCCTCGCGCCTCTACTCTCCCCACAAGTGGGAGGAGAAGATGTGTATTGCATCCAAGAGCTTGATGGCCGAACTTGGTTCGTGACGGCGCCACAGCGCCTCCCTCCCCCTTGTGGGGAGGGAATGAGGGTGGGGGTATGGGCGTCGAGCGCGCACGGAAATTGCGAAAGAACATGAGCGCGCCGGAAGCCAAGCTCTGGTTTGCTCTACGACAGTTGCGCGCGCAAGGACACCACGTCAGACGTCAGGTGCCGATTGGCCCCTTCTATGCCGACTTCGCTAGCCACCGAGCAAAACTGGTCATCGAGGTGGACGGAGAAACGCATTTCGGCGGGGGCGCTGAACTGGGGGACGCCTTGCGGACAGAAAGAATAAGTGCCGACGGCTACCGCGTTGTGCGGGTCCTCAATTCTGATGTCATGGCCAATCTTGAGGGGGTCATGGACTATTTGGTGCGCGTGCTGGAAGAGAGATTGGCGCATAGCAGCGCACCCCCACCCGAGCGCCGCTAAGGTCCTGACGGACCTAAGCTTTGCTTGCCCTCCCCACAAGGGGGAGGGAGGAGATGAACACTGGCGTCTTGGCCTTGCGCCCTCGCTGGGCAGTGCACACTGCAATTGACCCCAATCCTTCTCCCCTTTAGTCCTGTCCCTGCCGGAACAAAGGAGGAATCCATGGAATACCGTTATCTCGGGCGCTCGGGGCTGAAGGTCTCGGTGCTGACCATGGGGACCATGACCTTTGGCGGGCCTGAAAAGATCGGCAATACCAGTCGGGAGGATGCGGCGCGACAGGTCGATATGTGCCTGGATGCCGGGATCAATCTCTATGACACGGCCAATGTCTATAATGCCGGCGTGTCCGAGGAGATCCTGGGCGCGGTGCTGGCCGAGAGTGGCCGGCGGCAGAAGGCGCTGGTGGCCACCAAAGTGCGCTTCAAGATGGGCGAGGGGCCCAATGAAAGCGGGCTTTCCCGTCACCACATCATCGACCAGTGCAAGCAAAGCCTTAAACGCCTCAAGACCGATGTGATCGATCTCTACCAGGTGCATGAATGGGACGGGATGACGCCCATCGAGGAGACCATGGAGGCGCTCGATACACTCGTGCGCCATGGGCATGTTCGCTATATCGGCTGCTCGAACTATTCGGGCTGGCATATCATGAAGGCGCTGATGGCAGCCGATAAACGCCAGGGCCTGCGCTTCATCTCCCAGCAAATCCATTATTCGCTGCATAGCCGTGACGCCGAATATGAGCTGGTGCCGATCACCCAGGACCAGGGTCTGGGCATGCTGATCTGGTCGCCGCTGGCGGGCGGGCTGCTTTCGGGAAAATATCGCCGGAACAGCGGCCCGGACAGCGGGCGCCATGTCGGGGGCTTCCGCGAACCGCCGGTCTATGACTGGGACAAGCTCTATACCGTCATCGAGGAGATCGTGGCCATTGCCGAGGCGCGCGGCGTTTCGGGGGCGCAGGTGGCGCTGAGCTGGCTGCTGGGCCGGCCGGGCGTGACCTCGGTGATTATCGGCGGGCGCAATGAGAAACAGTTTGCCGACAATATCGCGGCGGCCGATTTTGTGCTGAGCGATGAGGAGCGGGCGCGGCTCGATGCGGTCAGCCGGCCGCCGCTGCTCTATCCCTATTGGCACCAGTCGTTTACCGCGCAGGACCGGTTGAGCGCGGTCGATCTCGACCTGATCGGGCCCTATGCCGAGGAGTTCAAGCGTGGCTGATCTGGTTTTTCCGGCGCCGCAGCCGGTGCTGATCCCGGTGGCCGGCGGCGGGTTCTTTCCGGTGCGGCGGGTCTATTGCGTGGGCCGCAATTATGCCGAGCACATCCGGGAAATGGGCAATGATGCGCGCGAGCCACCGTTCTTTTTTGCCAAGCCGGCCGATGCGGTGGTGATCGATGGAGCGCCCATCGCCTACCCGCCGCAGACCCGCGATCTGCAGCACGAGATCGAGCTGGTGGTGGCCATCGGCAGGGATGGTGCCAATATTGGCGAGCACGCTGCGCTTGAGCACGTCTTCGGCTATGCCGCCGGGCTCGACATGACGCGGCGTGACCTGCAGGCGGAGGCGAAAAAGGCCGGGCGTCCCTGGAGCATGGCCAAGGGGTTCGATCAATCGGCTCCTATTGGCACCATTGCGCCGGTCAAGGCCATCGGCCATCCGGCAACAGGGGCAATTACCCTCTCGGTCAATGGTGCGGAGCGGCAAAGGGGCGATCTGGGCGACCAGATCTGGAGCGTGCCCGAGACCATCGCTTATCTCAGCCGCCTGGTGACCTTGCGGGCCGGGGATCTGATCCTGACCGGGACACCGGCCGGAGTCAGCCCGGTGCGACGGCGCGATGTGCTGGAAGGCCATATCGAGGGCGTGGGTACGGTCTCGACGGTGATCGGCTGATGCCGCCGGTCTGGTCAAGCCAGCAGGATGCGGCTCTCGTGGCGGTTTCGGCCTGGCTGAAGGACCGCGATGGGCCGCAGGTGTTTCGCCTGTTCGGCTGGGCGGGTACGGGCAAATCGACGCTGGCGGTGCATCTGGCGCAGGATGTGCGCAGCGTCAAATATGCCGCCTTCACCGGCAAGGCGGCGCTGGTCATGCGCAAGCGGGGCTGCAAGGGCGCGCAGACCATCCATAGCCTGATCTATACGCTGGTCTCGGAAAAGGAGGGGGAGCCGCGCTTCGTGCTCGACCCCGAAAGTCCGGCGGCCGACGCCGATCTTATCGTCATAGATGAGGTCTCCATGGTGGACGAGCAGCTCGGTACGGACCTCTTGTCCTTCGGGGTCAAGATCCTTGTGCTGGGCGATCCGTTCCAATTGCCGCCGGTGCAGGGCGCGGGGTTCTTCATCAATACCGAGCCCGACATCATGCTGACCGAAATCCATCGTCAGGCGGCGGACAATCCGATCATCCAGCTTTCCATGGCGGTGCGCGAGGGCGGCTATCTCGAGCATGGCCGCTATGGCGAGAGTTTGGTGGTGGGGCGAGATTCCGTGGACCGCGATGCGGTGCTTGAGGCCGACCAGGTGCTGGTGGGGCGCAACAAAACGCGGCTGACCTATAATGATCGCTTACGCGAATTGAAGGGCCTTCCGTTCCATGAGCCGGTGGTGGGCGATCGCATGGTGTGCCTGCGCAACAATCCGCGCAAACGCCTGCTCAACGGGCAGATCTGGATCGTCACCGACACGACGCGGCGTTCGAACGGCAAATGGTCGCTGTTGCTGGCCGATGACGAGGGCAAGGGCGAAACCCGTGTCTTGACCCACAAGGCGTTCCTGTCCGGCGAGGAGGACGCGATGAGCTGGCCCGAGCGCCGCCAGTTCGACGAGTTCACCTTTGGCTATTGCCTGACCGTGCACAAGGCGCAGGGCAGCCAGTGGGACAATGTCTATCTGTTCGACGAGAGCTTCGTGTTCCGCGAGGAGCGGGCGCGCTGGCTCTATACCGGGATCACCCGGGCGGCCGAGAAGATCACGATCGTGGGGTGAGGGGGCACGGGTCCGCCATTCGCCCATAGGGCTCAAGGCCTTTGACTCTAAAATCGAGCCACCGGCTCGATTTTGCCTGCGGCCGAGTCAAAGTTCCACCATACTTGACCGGATTTATAGAGCTTCGTGGCTGTCCTACTGCGAATGGCTCATATGCCTTTGCGCATAAAGGCTTGCGCGCATGGGCCGCCATACCCCATTGTTTTGATCGACATAACCCGAACCGGCCGGAGGCGCGAATGCACCATGACACCCCCCTGATCTCGACGATCGTTGCGGGTCTGGTGCTGGCCTATATCTTCGGCATGGTGGCCAACCGGCTGCGCATGCCCCCGCTGGTGGGCTATCTGTTTGCCGGCATTATCGTTGGTCCCTTTACGCCGGGCTTCGTGGCGGATCAGGAACTGGCTCTGGAGCTGGCCGAATTGGGGGTGATCCTCCTGATGTTCGGCGTGGGCCTGCATTTCTCCCTCAAGGATCTGATGAGCGTGCGGGCGCTGGCCATTCCCGGCGCCGTGGTGCAGATCGGCTTTGCGACCGCGCTCGGGGCCGGCCTGGGGTTGTTGCTGGGCTGGAGCCTGTTCGGGTCGATCATTTTCGGCCTGGCGCTTTCGGTGGCCTCCACCGTGGTGCTGCTCAAGGCTCTGCAGGACCGTCGGCTGATCGAAAGCGAACGCGGCCGCATCGCGGTGGGCTGGCTGATCGTGGAAGACCTGGCCATGGTGCTGGCGTTGGTTCTGGTGCCGGCGATCGCCAGCATCAATGGTGGCGGCGAAGGGCTGCACGATCCCTTTGTGTCCTTTGTCACCCGACTTCTGGGCATTGAGATCGGCATTTGGGGCATTCTGGGCCTGACGCTGCTCAAGGTCGCGGCCTTTGTTGGCTTCATGCTGGTGGTGGGGCGAAGGGTCATTCCCTGGGCCTTGCATGGCACGGCCCATACCGGTAGCCGCGAACTGTTCCGCCTGGCGGTACTGGCCATTGCGCTGGGCGTGGCGCTGGGTTCCTCGGTGCTGTTCGGCGTTTCGCTGGCGCTGGGCGCCTTTTTTGCCGGCATGATCCTGTCGGAAAGCGAGCTGTCGCATCGTGCGGCGCAGGAGACCTTGCCGCTGCGCGACGCCTTTGCGGTGCTGTTCTTTGTCTCGGTGGGCATGCTGTTTGATCCGACCATCATCGTCACGCAGCCTCTCCTCGTGCTGGCGACCGTGTTCATCATCGTCATCGGCAAGTCGCTGGCCGCGTTCTGGATCGTGGTGCTGTTCAAGCGACCGATCAGCACCGCTTTGACCATTTCGGCCTCGCTGGCGCAGATTGGTGAGTTTTCCTTCATCCTGGCCAGCATGGGCGTGGCCCTGGCCATCCTCCCCTCGGAAGGGCAGGACCTGATCCTGGCCGGGGCGCTGATTTCCATCGTGCTCAACCCGGTGGTGTTCTTCGTGCTCGACCTGGTCAAGCCGCGACTGGAGCAGCGTGTGGCCCGACACAAAGGCGTCGAGCCGCCGCCGGCGGAGCCGCGCATGGAGCCATCCATGGCTGCTGAAGGCCCGGCCACCAGTGATGCGCCCTCCGAAGGCGCGGTGGATCGTGGTGCGCCAGGCGCCGATGACGATACGGGCGAACCCTCGCACCAGACCGGCCATACCGTGCTGGTCGGCTATGGCCAGGTGGGCCGGATTGTTGCCGCCGGCATCAAGGCCGATGGCGGGGGTCTGGTGGTGATCGAGGATTCCGATCACGATGTCGCCGCGGCCCGCGCCGAAGGTTTTGAAGTGGTGTTCGGCAATGCCGCGAGCGAAGACGTGCTCAAGCTTGCCAATCTGGGCGCGGCCAAGGCGCTCCTGGTGGCCATTTCCAATGGCTTTGAGGCCGGGTCGGTCTGCGAAAGCGGCCGCAAGCTCAATCCGGGCATTGCCATTATCTCCAGGGCCTATTCGGAAGAGGAGGAGAGCTTCCTGCGCAATCTGGGCGCCACCACGATCATCCGTGGCGAGCAGGAGATTGGCCGGGGCATCCTGACCTATCTGCGCAGCGATGCCAGCGGCAACGGCCCGGGCAGCGACATGTCCGGTGAGGCCAAACTGCCCACGGCCGAGAATATTCTGGCCAATGCGGCCATGGGCGCTGCGCTGACCGAGGCGGCGATCAGCGAGCAGGGCGAGGATGCTGCTTGGGTGCCGGAGACGGCAGAACCGGGCAATGACGACGTCGTTGCGCCAAGCACTGCGGGGCCCGATGCGGATGCGGGCACTCCAGCCGAACTGCCTGTGGTGGACGCAGTGGCTGAACCATCGGACGCAGAGAGTGCCATAGAGACAGAGCCGGAGGCCGATGTTCCGCCGGCGGTGATCGAACCGATTGTCGAGACACCACTGGTGGGTGAAGCGCCTGCCGCCATCGACGAGATCGTGCCGCCGCAGCCGGCTCCGGACAGTGGTGATGAACACGCGGCCGCCGAGACAGAGGATGAGACCGAGGCGCGCGAGGACGCGGCGCCTGATGAGGAAGAAGAAGGCGCGGCCGCACCGCCGGTCGAGCCGGAGAAGAAAGACTAGCCCGGTCTCGCGCGCGTCCTTTTCAGGGGCAGGTGCGGGCACGGCAACCTATCGGGTCGGTGAGCGGCAGGCAGATGCTGCGCCCCGTCCTGCCGCTTTTGGGGGGAATGAATGATTTCGCAAAAGGCCAAATATGCCTTGCGGGCGCTGGTGTCGCTGGCCCGGGCCGGTCGTGGACAGAGCCGGATGATTGGCGAGATCTCCAAGGATCAGGCGATCCCGAAGAAGTTCCTCGAGCAGATCCTGCTCGAGCTCAAGCGCGCCGGCATCGTCAATTCCCGCCGGGGCCGGATGGGCGGCTATGAACTGCTCAAGGCGCCCGAGGAAATCACCTATGGCGAAGTGCTGCGGCTGATCGATGGTCCCATCGCGCCGCTGCCGTGCCTCTCCAAAATCGCTTACAAGAAATGCGTCGATTGCCAAGACGAGGGATCTTGCGAAATCCGGCATGTGTTCGAGCGGGTCACGCTGGCAACGCGGGCAGTGCTCGACCGGACCAGTCTGGCGGATTCGCTGAACCTGGAAGATCTGCCGGTTTAGGGGATACCCCCCTAACCTCCCCCTGATAGGGGGAGGGACTAATCGAGTACGCCTTACCCAAACACCACTGTCTTTTTTCCATTGAGCATGACCCGGTTTTCCAGGTGCAGCTTGACGGCGCGGGCCAGCACGCGGCTTTCGATGTCGCGGCCGGCGGCGACCAGATCGTCGGGGCTGAGCGCATGGGTGACGCGGGCGGTTTCCTGCTCGATGATCGGGCCTTCATCGAGATCGGGCGTCACGTAATGGGCGGTGGCGCCGATGATCTTGACGCCGCGCTCATGGGCCTGGTGATAGGGCTTGGCGCCTTTGAAGCTGGGCAGGAAGGAGTGGTGAATATTGATCACCTGGCCAAAGAGACGCGTCGAGAGGTTGTCCGAGAGCACCTGCATGTAGCGCGCCAGCACCACAAGATCGGCGCCGGTGGATTTGACGATCTCGAGCACCTGGGCCTCCTGATCGGCCTTGGTCTCCTTGGTGACGGGCAGATGGTGGAAGGGCACGCCGGCGTCCTGGGCGATCTTGCGGGCGTCTTCATGGTTGGAGACGATGGCGGCGACCTCGGCGTCGAGCCAACCGACGCGGATCTGGTAGAGCAGATGCAAAAGCGTGTGGTCGAATTTGGAGACCATGATGACGACGCGCTTCTTGCGGCTCTCATCGGAAAGCGCCGTCTTCATGTCGAAGCGCTCAATGGGTGATTTGAGCGCCTTTTCGATACTCTCGCGGCTCACATCCTGCGGGGCGGTGAAGGCCAGGCGCATGAAGAAGCGGCCGGTCTCGCGATCCCAGAACTGATTGGACTCGGCGATATTAGCCTTGAGCGCCGCCAGCTCGGTGGTGACGGCAGCCACGATGCCGGGCCGATCAGTGCAGCTAAGGGTGAGTACGAAATTGGCCGAAGACAATGCGGGCCTCCCGGGATTTTTTGTGTCGCGCGTCCAAACCGAAACCGGCAATCGGTTGGTGTGGCAGCGCGGATGCTCGGCCAGCGGTATCAATGGCTTGGCGCCATCCGTCAAGCCTTGGGCTGCGCAGGTGGCTAACGGCGCAACAGAAAAGGGCTGCCCTTTACGGACAGCCCTTCCTGAGCTTATCGGCCTTAAGGGGCCGGGAGGTGTGTTGTCAGCCGAGATCACTCCCGCTCAACACATGAAAACCCAGACCTTCCTCAAGAGCCAAAACCTCATAAGACACTGGATCACCTCCTTTGATTTCGTTGAACATAAAGGGAGTGTGCGCGCGTTTTCCGGCACTGTCTAGTCACGAAACGATCACGCTTGGTGCCGTGCCGCATGCCATTTCTGTCCGATGGACCGAGATCTGCCGAGGGGGCGATGAGCGCAGGCCCAGAGACCGGCCAGACCCCTCAGGCCTGACCGCCCTTGGGCCTGGCGCGCAACTGGATGATCGTTGCCGCCAACACACCCAAGGCCACGATGCCGATGATGATGGAGGCGAGCGCATTGACGTCGGGCGAGACGCCCAGGCGCACCTTGGAAAAGATCACCATGGGCAGGGTGGAGGAGCCGGGGCCGGACACGAAGCTGGCGATCACCAGATCGTCGAGCGAAAGGGTGAAGCCGAGCAGCCAGCCCGAGACCAGCGCCGGGGCGATGATGGGCAGAGTAATGTCGAAAAATGTGCGGACCGGCGAGGCGCCCAGATCCATGGCGGCTTCTTCAAGGCTGCGGTCGAAATCGGACAGGCGCGACTGCACGACCACGCAGACATAGGCGGTGCAAAAGGTGGCGTGGGCGATGACGATGGTGAGCATGCCACGGCCCTGCGGCCAGCCCAGAAAACCTTCCATGGCTACAAAGAGCAGTAGCAGCGACAGACCGGTGATCACGTCGGGCATGACCAGCGGGGCCGACACCATGCCGGCAAACAGGGTGCGGCCGCGGAACCGGCGGAAGCGGACCAGGGCAATCGCGGCCAGCGTGCCCAGCACCAGGGCGATGCTGGCGCTGAGCGCGGCAATCTGCAGGCTCAGCCAGGCCGCGCCGAGCAATTGCGGATCGCTGAACAGCTCGCCATACCATTTGGTCGAGAAGCCGGACCAGACGGTGACCAGGCTCGATTCATTGAAGGAGAAGATGACCAGCGAAACGATGGGCGCGTAGAGAAACGAGAAGCCCAAGGCAGCGGCGATGGGAAGGAACCAGCCTTTGCGCATACTATTTCTCCACCACTGCGCCCTGGGCGCGTTGCAACAGCATGATGGGCACCACCACGACCAGCAGCATAGCCACCGCCACGGCGGAGGCGCGCGGCCAATTGGTGGCGCTGAAGAACTCATCCCAGAGCACCCGGCCGATCATCAAGGTTTCCGGCCCGCCCAGCAGTGAGGGAATGACGAATTCGCCAATGGCGGGAATGAAGACCAGCATCGAGCCGGCAATGATGCCGGGCAGCGAGAGCGGCAGGGTGACGAACATGAAAGTGTGGATGGGTCTGGCCCCCAGATCCGCCGAGGCCTCGAACAGGGACACATCGAGCTTCACCAGCGTGGTGTAGAGCGGCAGGATCATGAAGGGCAGATAGGTGTAAACAATGCCCACATAGACCGCGAAATCGGTCTGCATCATCACGATCGGTTCGATGCCGAACAGCCCGAGGACCTGGTTGATGACGCCATTGCCGCGCATGAAGCCGGTGAGCGCATAGACGCGAAGGAGGAACGAGGTGAAGAAGGGCAATACCACCAGCATGAGCAGTATATTGCGCCAGCGATCGGGAGCGCGGGCAATGGCATAGGCCATTGGGTAGCCGACCAGCAGGGTGATGATTGTGGCGATCGCCGCGATGCGGATCGAGCTCAGATAGGCCGCGACATAAAGATTGTCGGTGAACAGGCGGATATAGTTGTTCAGGTGCAATGTCAGTTGCACCGTCCCCTCTTCGCTGGTGAGGAGCGGGGTATAGGGCGGGCGGCCGAACTGCTTGTTGGCCAGCGAAATGCCGAACACTACGGCCAGCGGCACGAGAAAGAATACCAGGAGCCAGAGCAGCGGCGCGATCAGCACGAGCATGCGTCCGGTAATGCCGACCCGGGCCAGGCCGCGCTCAACCGCGTTCCAGGGCTTGAGCCGCCGGGGCGGCGGGATGGTGGGATCGTGGGTGGCGGTCATGACGTCAGCACCGAGCCGGCGTCTTCGTCCCAGGTGACATGGACGGTCTCATCCCAGGTGATGGCGTCGGGATTGCCGCGCACCGAATTGGTCTGGCTGACGCGGAGGCGTTTGCCGCTTTCAAGCGCGATCTGATAGACCGAGATATCCCCCAGATAGGCGATTTCCTCGACAATGCCGGTGGCCACATTGGCGCCGTGAAGCCCTGCGGGTTTTTCGCGGCTCAGAACCATTTTTTCGGGACGGATGGCCCACCAGAGGCGCTGTTCGGGCGCGCAGTCGACGCCATGTCCGACATAGATATCGCAGCCCAGCTCGCTTGAGCGGATGCGCACATGGTCGGGCTCGTCCTCGGAGACCACGCCTTCGACCATATTGGCCGAGCCGATGAAATTGGCAACGAAGCGCGAATTGGGAAATTCGTAGATATCGGTGGGCTCGCCGATCATGGCGATTTCGCCTTGGTTCATTACCCCGATGCGGGTGGCGAGCGTCATCGCCTCTTCCTGATCGTGGGTGACGACGATGAAGGTGACGCCGAGTTGTTCCTGGATCTTGACCAGTTCAAACTGGGTTTCCTCGCGCAGCTTCTTGTCGAGCGCGCCGAGCGGCTCGTCGAGCAGCAGCAATTTCGGGCGCTTGGCGAGGGCGCGGGCGAGCGCAACGCGTTGGCGCTGGCCGCCGGAGAGCTGGTGCGGCTTGCGCTTGCCATAGTCCTGCAGCTTGACCAGGGCCAGCAGTTCATTGACCCGCGCTGTAATCTCGGCGCGCGGCAGGCCGTCGCGTTTCAGGCCATAGGCAATATTCTGCTCCACGCTCATATGCGGAAACAGCGCATACGACTGAAACATCATGTTGACCGGCCGGTTATAGGGCGGCACTTCGGTCATGTCCTGGCCATCGATTTCAATGGTACCCGAAGTGGGATTTTCGAAGCCGGCCAGCATGCGCAGCAGGGTCGATTTGCCCGAGCCCGAGCCGCCCAGAAGGCAGAACAATTCGGATTTGTAGATGTCGAGCGAGACCTCGTGCACCGCGATGATGTCGCCGAATTTCTTCGAGACATTCTTGATGCGCACGAAAGGCTTGTTGTTGGCCGTGTCGCGCCAGGGACGCGTGTCGATGGCTAGCTGTTGCGGCTTCTTGGCCATTGGTGCTCTCTGTCCGAAGGGGTGAAGGGCGACGCGGGGCCGCCCTTCACAAGGTGGTTTTACTGGCCGGTCTTGATGCGGGTCCAGGTTCGGGTCAGCACTTCCTCATAATCGGGGGAGTGTGCCTGCATCACAAAGGCCTTCTCAATGGTCTCGGCGGGCGGGTAAATGCCCGGGTTCGACTTGACCTCTTCGTCCACGAATTCCAACGCCGGCAGGTTCGGGTTGGCGTAGTAGACATAATTGGTGATGGCGGCCACAACCTCGGGCTCGAGGATGTAGTTGATGAAGGCATGGGCATTTTCCGGATGCGGGGCATCGGCGGGAATGGCCAGGAAGTCAAACAGGGTCGCAGCGCCTTCCTTGGGGATCAGATAGGTCACCTCAACGCCCTGCTCGGCCGCAGCGGCAGCATCGGCGGCGATGAAGATGTCGCCCGAATAGCCCAGGGCCAAGCAGATTTCGCCATTGCCCAGATCGTCGATATATTGCGAGGAGTGGAAGTAGCGGATCGAGGGCTTGATGGAGTTCATCAGCGCTTCGGCCGCTGCCAGATCTTCCTCGCTCTCCGAATTGGGGTCGAGACCGAGATAGTGCAGGGCAATGCCCATGACCTCGGACGGGCTGTCGAGCACGGCGACACCGCAGCCGGCGAGCTTTTCGACCACTTCGGGCTTGAACAGCAGGTCCCAGCTTTCCAGATCCGCATCGGGTCCGAGCGCTTCGGTGACCTTGGCGGTATTGTAGCCCAGGCCGATGGTGTTGATCATATAGGGCACGGCATGGGCATTGTCCGGGTCCTGGTTGGCGGCGGTCGCCATCACGGCCGGGTCGAGATTACCCAAATTGGTCAGCTTGGACTTGTCGAGTTCGAGGATCAGGCCGGCCTGAATCTGGCGTTCGAGGAAATTGCCCGAGGGAACGACGATGTCATAGCCCGAATTGCCGGCCAGCAGCTTGGCGTCGACGATCTCGTTATTGTCATAGACGTCGTAATTGACCTGGATGCCGGTCTCCGCCTCGAAATTGGCGATGGTGTCCTCGGCAATATAGTCGGACCAGTTGTAGATGTTGAGCACCGGCTCCTCCTGCGCAATGGCAGGGCTCGCAGCCAGTACAGCGCCTAGGGCAATGGCGAGCGACGTTTTCATCAGTTTAGTCTCCTGTGGGGACTGTGGTGGAGGCGATTGGCATGTGCAGGGACAGCCGGTTCGAGGCGCCATGCGCCGGTTCGCGGATAGAGCCGCGGCTCAACCCCGGGGCCTCATCTGAAAGACCCCGGAAATGGGATGAAACGGAGATGGATATGCGCGTGTGGGCGGCGCCGGAAGGCGCCCGGAACTCTTGCGGCGATCAACCCGAAAAGTGGGTGCGTATCGAGGCGCAAACGAGGCGCCATCAACAATGGATCTAGCCAGCGAAGTGTCCTTTCCCTCTCAAAGACAAAGGCAAATTATCGACAAACCAGAAGGCCGACAAGGCGGTGTGGGCGCTGTTTTTTACAGGACTTGACCGCATGGTTGCCGGGGCGCACAAGCTCGGCCAATCACGCCGCCCACAGGCGGCAAATGAGCGTTTCGGAGTAGAACAGAATGAGTGCAAAGGCCTATTTGTCGGTTTCAGGCGATGTCAAAGCGGCGCTGGCTGCCGGTAAGCCGGTGGTGGCGCTGGAATCGACCATCATCACCCATGGCATGCCCTATCCGCAGAATCTGAGCATGGCGCAGGAGGTAGAGGCTGTGGTGCGCGAGCATGGCGCGGTGCCGGCGACCATTGCCATCATGGATGGCCGGCTTTGTGTTGGGGTATCGGGCGACGATCTGCAGCGCCTTGCCGAAGAGGGGCACAAGGCTGCCAAGGCCAGCCGCCGCGACATGGCGGCGCTGCTGGCCAGTGGCGTCATGGCCGGCACCACCGTTGCCACCACCATGCAGATTGCGGCGCTGGCCGGCATTCGCATCTTCGCCACGGGCGGCATTGGCGGGGTGCATCGCGGCGCCGAGGACAGCTTTGATATTTCCGCCGATCTTGAAGAGCTTGGCCGCACGCCGGTGGCGGTGGTCTGCGCCGGAGCCAAGTCGATCCTTGATATCGCCAAGACGCTCGAAGTGCTCGAAACCAATGGCGTGCCGGTGTTGGGTTTCGGCACCGATGATTTTCCCGCCTTCTGGGCGCGCACCAGCGGCTTCAAGGTCGACCAGCGCCTCGATACGTCGGCCGACGTGGCCAAGCTGCTCGCCATCCAGTCGGACCTCAATATGGGCGGGGTGCTGATTGCCAATCCCATACCCGAGAGTGATGCCTGGGAAGCCAGTGCCATTGAGGGTTTCATAGCCCAGGCGCTGGCCGATGCCGAGGCGCAGGGGATCAAGGGCAAGGCGACAACGCCGTTCCTGTTGCAGCGCATCTTTGAACTGACCGGCGGTAAGTCGCTGGAGAGCAATATCGCGCTGGTCAAGAACAACGCCAAGGTCGCCGCCCAGATCGCAGTGGCGCTGTCGAGCCAGCTCGCTTCGCGCCCGGCATGAGCGCGCGCGTATTGGTGGTCGGCGATGTGATGACCGACATCATCGTCCGGCCCGAGGGGCCCATCGTGCCCGGCTCGGACCGGCGCGCGGAAATCCGCAACCGGCCGGGCGGGTCGGGGGCCAACCAGGCCGTCTGGCTGGGTGCTGCCGGCGCCGATGTGTTGTTTGCCGCCCGTGTCGGGGCCGATGACCGGCCCATGTACGAAAACTACATCCGTGGCCAGGGCGTGGTGCCGGCGCTGGCTGGCGACCAGGACCTGCCCTCGGGCGTGCTGGTGACCATTCTCGATCCTTCGGGGGAGCGCAGCTTTCTCACCGACCGGGGCGCCAATCTCAATCTATGCTCCGATGATTTGCCCGAAAGCCTGCTTGAGGGCGTTGGACTGGCCCTGGTCTCTGGCTACAGCTTTTTTGCGCCGGGACCGCGCATGGCGGTGCAGCGGCTCCTGCAGTTTGCCCGCAAGAAGGGTGTGGCCATTGCCATTGATCCGGCGTCCACCGGCTTTCTCGACGAGGTCGGACCAGCCGTGTTTCTGGGCTGGGTTGGTGTGGGCAGCTGGCTTTTTGCCAATGAAAGCGAAGCGGAGTTGCTGACGGGGGAGGCCGATTTCGACGCACAGATGCGCTCGCTTGGCCAGCAATTTGACCATGTGGTGATCAAGCGCGGGCAGTTTGGCGCGGCGCTGGGCGATCGGGACGGGGTGCGCCTCAGCCAGCCGGCACCCATCGTCAAGGTAGTCGATACGACCGGGGCGGGTGATGCTTTTGCCGCCGGTTTTGTCGCGGCCTTGCTGCGTGGCGAGAGCACGGACGCGTGTCTGGCAGCCGGGATTGCGGGTGGCGCCAAGGCGGTTCAGGCGGTGGGCGGCCAGCCGGGGTGATTTCGATTTGTTAGGCCCATAGGTCGCGGTCCCTTCCCCATCGAGGGGAGAATGTGGGCCGACAGGGGCGGATGAGGGGTGATCTGTCTGCTGGCCACTCAACATAGCTTTCGTGGACTGCGGGACGGGCTCGCCATTCGGGCATAGCCCTCATGGCCTTCTCGCCTCAAATCGCGCCACTGGCGCGATTTGCCCTGCGGGACGGCTCGAAGTCAATGATCCTCCTGCGCGTCGGCGATGCCCAGATGCCAGTAGCCGGCGGCCTTGACCCATTCGGGGTTGAAGCCGCGTGTCTCGAGCAGGTGCGCCTTGACGGATCGGGCCATGTTCACTTCGCCGGCGATATAGGCATAGGCCTCGCCAGGCGGGAAACTGGCGGCGGCGACCGCGTCCCGCACCAGGCTCGTGGTGCCGGCAGCAGCGCCATTGCGATGCACATAGATCAGCGTTAGGTCGGCTTCGGTTTCGAAGTGCTGTTCCTCGGCCTTGCTCTCAACCTCGATCACGGCAAGCACCGGTGTGCCGGTCGGCAATTCCTCGATGCGGCGGCCGATGGCGGGCAGCGCGGTTTCATCGCCGGCCAGGAGATACCAGTCGAAGGCCAGCGGCACCACCTGGCTGCCACGCGGTCCGCCGATCACCAGCGTATCGCCGAGTTGCGCCGCCGCAGCCCAGCCCGAGGCAGGACCATCGCCATGCAGTACGAAATCGAGATCGATCCAGCCCTCATCCACGCTCCAATAGCGCGGGGTATAATCGCGCATCTCGCGCCTGGTGCCGGCCGGAAACTTGGCGCCATTGGGGCCGACCGGCGGCAGCTCGGCCGGCGTACCCTCGGTAAAAAAGAAGGCCTTGATGTGGTCGGCATGGCCGGGCGATGCGAAGCCGGTCATATCCCCTACAAGGCGGATACGGCGCATAAGCGGCGTGATGACGGTGATCCCGGCAACCGTGAGCAGGCGCAGCCTGGTGTCGTGGCGAATGCGCTGGATGGCGCGGTGACTGGCTGCGGTCTCGGGCATGAATAATTCCTGACTATTGTGGTCAGGAATTACAGGAGAGATTCTGAGATGGCAAGCTTGACGTTAACGTCAATGCGCCTATCTCTGCCGTACAAAAATGATGGAGACAAAGATGAAGCGCGCCGTTTACAGCCGGTTCGGGCAACCCGAACATGTTCTCACGACAGAAGAGGTTGCGCGCCCGGAGCCGAGACCCGGCGCAGTCCTGGTGCGCATGGTGCTTTCACCCATCCACAATCACGACCTGATGACCATTGCGGGTCAATATGGCTTCAAGCCTGATCTTCCTGCGGTGCCTGGAACAGAGGCGGTCGGCGTAGTGGAGGCTCTGGGCGAAGGTGTCGAGAACTTGCAGGTCGGGCAGCGCGTTGCCGGCGGCGCCCAGAGCACCTGGGCCCAATATTATCTGGCCGATGCACGCCGCCTCGTTCCGGTGCCCGAGAGCGTCGACGATGCCACGGCCTGCCAGCTCGTTTCCATGCCGCTCAGCGCCAAGATGCTGCTCGATACGCTGGGCGTCGAGGCCGGGCAATGGATTGCCCTCAATGCTGCCAATGGCGCCGTCGGCAAGCTGGTGGCGCAGTATGGTGCTGCGCTGGGCATCAAGGTTCTGGGTCTGGTGCGCCGGGCGGACGCTGTCGAAGAGCTGGCGGCACTTGGCTTTGACACCGTGGTGGCAACCGAGGGCGAGGGCTGGCAGGACAAGGTGCGGGCGATCACTGACGGCGCCCCCATCGTGCGGGGCGTTGAGTCTCTGGGCGGCGAGGGGGCGGCGCAGTTGCTGAGCATTCTGGCCGACGGCGCGGAACTGATCAGCTTTGGCGCCATGACGGCCCGACCGCTGCAGATTTCGGCGGCAGACCTGTTATTCCGCGGCATCACGGTCAAAGGCTTCTGGGGCGCCAATCCACCAGTCAAGCCGGAGCGGATCGGCCAATTGCTCGGCGAATTGATCGCCGATGCTGCGGGCGGCAAACTCAAGATGCCGGTCGAGACGATCTATTCGATCGATGCCATTGCAGAAGCGGTTGCGGCCAGCGGCGAGCCGGGCCGCAAAGGCAAGATTGCCATTCGCGGATAGCTGCTGCCTGGCGGCGCTGCATTCGCAGTGCACAGGGCTGACAGCAGGCAAGGGGTTTGCCTATATGGGCAGACCCCTTTTTCCTGCACGGCGGCCGCATGCATCCCCTGATCGCCCGATTCATTGCCCGGCACGAACCCCGCAAGGACTGGCGGGTGCACGCCAAATCGGCCACCGCCACCGCGGCGGCGGTGACGCTGATCGGCTATCTCTCAGCAGTCACCGGTCTGCCCTTGCTGCTGGCGCCGCTGGGGCCAACGGCGCTGGTAATCTTCGGCCAACCCGAATCGCCCAATGCCCAGCCAATCAATATTTTCGCCGGCTATTTCATCGGCACGGTAGCGGCGGTGCTCGCCATGTCGGTGGTGCCCGAGCCGTTCTGGCTGGCCACGCTCTGCGTGGGGCTGGTGATGCTGGTGATGCTGGCTTTGCGGGTTACTCATCCCCCGGCAGCGGCCGTGCCGCTCCTGACCTATACCGGCCGGGTGGACGCGGTGACCTTGTTTGTTGTGCTGTTCCTCGCCTGCCTGCTGCTGGTGGCGATGGGTACCATATTGCATCGCCTGCCGCCGCAGAGGCGGCGCTATCCGCTGCCACTGGCCGAGGAAGTGGAGAAGGATTGAGGATCCATGCCCTAGTGACAGGGTCTGGCAGCACGGCACATCAGAGTGCACGGCATCAGTTGAAAGACTTGGGAGGAGGGCCAGCATGTCCATCATCAGCCACATCACTTTGGGAACCAATGACAAGACCCGTTCGGCCGCCTTCTACGATGCTGTGCTCGGCGTGCTGGGTTTCGAGCGCCTTGCCAAGCCGCCGGAAAAGCCGCTGGCCTATGAGAAGAACGGGCAGATGCCCACGATCTACCTTTACACCCCGGAGGACGGGCGGCCTGCGACCTGGGGCAATGGCATGCATGTGGCACTGATCGCCGAGAGCGCCGAGCAGGTGGAGCAGTTTCACGCGCTGGCACTCGAACATGGCGGCAGCGATGAAGGCGCGCCGGGACCGCGTCCGCATTACGGGCCGAACTACTTCGCCGCCTATGTGCGTGACCCCGACGGCAACAAGCTGCAGGCGGTCTGCTACGCGGTCGCTTAGACGGCGAGCCCGAGCAGACGGTCCTGTTCCTGCCGCAGGGCAAAGAGCCGCGTTGAGGTGTCCGGAAGGGCATTGGCGCTGGTGATGAGTTCGCCCTTTTTCACTGGTGCGGTCACCTTGCCGCCTTCGAGCAGGCCCACCGGCAGGGCACTGGCGGCGCGGGCGTCGGTCACAGTCATGGCAAAGGAGCGGTAGCAGGTCTCGCCAATCGCATCGAGCGCCTCGCCGGGCTGCAAATCGCGCTTGGCGACGGCGCAGACTTCAGCCACCGGACGGGGCAGCGGCACCATGTCCGGCTTGCCGGTCAGCATGATGCGGGCGCAGGTGAGCGGAACTTCGAGGCTGGTCAGGTGATAGGGGCGGAAAAAGCCGTAATAGGGACCGTGCCCGATATGGAGATCATCCATGCGCTCGATGATGCGCGGATGGGTGGCCTTGACGATGACGAATACCCCGGGCGCCACGCCCTTGCCGATGGTGAAATCGACCACCCCCGAGGAATTGAGAATGCCACCGTCTTCCCTGGGGATCAGCACCTTTGCCATGTCGTCGCGATTGGCGGCCGGACCGTGCATGCCGGGAATATCGGGCATCAGCCCCGTGGCATTGGCAATGGCGGTCATTTCGACGGCGGTCTTGGACCCATCGACGAACTCCACCAGCATGCGCGGGTTCATGTTGCGGCGGGTGGCCTCCTCGCGATAATCGTCGGGCACCGCATCGTGCTTCAATGGATTGTTCTTGCCCTTGCCGGCGGCGACAATGTCGAGGCCGAGGGCCGAGACAAACTCAATCAGTTCCATGCAGGAGCTGGGCTCATCCCCGGCGCCCACCGAATAGACCACACCGAGCTTGTCGGCCTGGGCCTTGAGATAAGGCCCGATGGTCACGTCGGCCTCGACATTCATCATCACCAGATGCTTGCCATGTTCCATGGCCATCAGATCATAATCGGCAGCGACGCCCGGCTTGCCGGTGGCGTCGATCACCACGTCGATATTGGGCGTGGTCACCAGCGTTTCGGCCGAGGTGATGGCGATCCTGCCGGCCTCGATGGCAGCGGTGGCGGCGCTGGGCGTGTCGCAGACCTTGCCCATGGAATCCTCGCCATAGGCGATGGTCATGGCATCGAGTGCGGTTTGGGGCCGGCGGGTGGCGATGGCCGCCATTTCGATGCCGGTCATCAGGCTCATCTGGGTCACAAGATCGGTGCCCATTTCACCCGACCCGATCACGCCGACACGAATGGTCTTGCCCTCTGCGGCGCGCTGGGCGAGGTCACGGGCAAGGCCGGTCAGGGCGATCTTTGAAGGCATGGGGCGGTCCAGTTCTGGTATCGCGCCTGCGATAACCCCGTGTGGGGGCGGGGGCAAGGATTGTGTTGGGGGTAGGAGGTGCGGCTTGGCGGAGCAGATCGCCTTTCGAGCGTAGCTCTCAAGGCCTATTCGGCTCGGATCGCGCCACTGGAGCGCTCCGCCCCTTCGGATGGAGGATCGCCCTGCGAGCATAGCTCTTCGGGCCTATGACCCTCCAACCGCGCCACTGGCGCGTTTGGCCGCGATGCGGACGGGTCATAGTTAGCAATTCTTAAACCGTTGGGGCTGAATATGCGGCTTGGAGAAGACTCCGGGGGCACCTTTACGAAATGGCCAAGCAAAACCTGCAGACGGTCGCCTTGCCTGAAATCATCGATCTCGATTCGATTGATGGCATTCGCGACCAATTGATCGACGCCCTGGAGGAGGGACCGGTTACGGTCCGGGCCGGTGCGGTCGAGCGGGTTTCGACCAATGCGCTGCTGCTGCTGATCAGCGCCGCCGAGACCGCCCGGAGACACCATTTTGAATTTTCTATTGAAGCGCCGAGCGCGGCCATGGGCGCCGCGATCGAACGGCTGGGCCTGAGTGCCCGGTTTTCAGGGATGATGAAACAATGACGTTGCGTGTACTCACGGTCGACGATTCGCGGACCATTCTGGCCATGCTGCATCACACGCTGAGCAATGCCGGCTTTGAGGTACTGCAGGCCGAAGACGGCAAGCAGGGGCTGGATGTGCTCAAGAGCCAGGATGTGGACGTGGTGATCACCGATATCAACATGCCGGTGATGGACGGGATCGAGTTCATCAAGAATGTGCGGGCCACCGGGCAGCACAATTCGCTCCCCATCCTGATCCTGACCACCGAGACCAGCCAGGACAAGCGCGACCAGGGCAAGGCCGCCGGCGGCACCGGCTGGATCGTCAAGCCGTTCGATCCGGAAAAGCTGATCTCGGTCATTAATCGCGTCGTGCACTAAACCAAGAACCAGTACGGACCCAGAAGGGTTGGAAGCGTAAGAATGAGTGATCTCGACGACTTCAAGGCCACCTATTTTGACGAATGTTCCGAGCTCCTGACCGAGCTTGAAGAACAGTTCGCCGTCATTGAAGAGGGCGAGCGCGGGGCGGACCGGCTCAATGCGGTGTTCCGGGCCATTCATTCGATCAAGGGCGGCGCCGGGGCCTTCGGCTTTACCGCGCTGGTGGGCTTTGCCCATGCCTATGAAACGCTGCTCGACTATGTTCGCGACGGTCGCATCGAATTGACCGACGATGTCGTCGTGCTGTGCATCCGCGCCAATGATATCGTTGCCGATCATGTCAATGCCGCCCAAACGGGCGAGGAGTTGCCGGCCGATTACGGTGCCGAGGAAAAGACCCGCTTCGACGCTTTGGCGCGCGGCGAAACGGCTTCGAACAACGCTGAGGAAGACGATCTGGATGGAGAGATGGTCGAGGAATTCGACCTCGATTTTACTCCCGTCATGGTCAATCTCGATGCCCCGAAGCCAACCGGGGAAGCGCCGGTCGAGGATGTGTTCGACGACGCCCCGATGATGGCCGCCGATGGGCAGTGGGAAATCCGCTTCACCCCGCATCGCGCGCTTTATGCCCGGGCCAATGATCCGCTGCTGCTGTTCCGTGAACTGGCCGCCCTGGGTACGATGACCGTGCGCGCCATTCTGAGCGATGTGCCGCCGCTGTCCGATTTCGAGCCCTTTGGCGTCTATTGCGCCTGGGAAATTACCCTGGTCGCGCCGGGGCTGGGCGAAGACGCCATTCGCGAAGTGTTCGAATTTGTCGATGGCGACTGCGATATCGTCATTGCCCAGGCCGGCACGGTGCCCGGTCTTGTGCAAGATGAACCCGCGATGGCGACCGAGGTTTCAGCCGAGCCAGCGACGGACGAACCGGATTTGTCGAGCCTGCTGGCCCTGACAGAGGAAGAGGTGGCGGCCCCGGCCGAACCGGTGGTGCCGCCGGTCGAGTTTGCGCCCGAGCCGCCCGCCGCAGAAGTCAGCCAGCAGGACAGTTTTGAAGAGGCCCCCGCCGATCTGAGCTTTGCCGCCCTTGCCGCCGAGATTGCGCCGACCCCGGCCCCCGCACCCAAGGCGGAAAAGCCTGCTCCTGTTGCCGCTCCGGCGCCTGCCGCCAAACCGGCTATGCCGTCGGGTGGTGGCGAGAGCGAGGAAGGCAGTGGCCGCTCGGTTGGCGTGCAGTCGATCCGGGTCGATCTCGACAAGGTGGATCGCGTCGTCAATATGGTGGGCGAGCTGGTCATCACCCAGTCCATGCTGACCCAGCAAATGGATGAGACGCTGCGCGCCCGCTATACCGAACTGGTGCGCGGGCTCGAAGTGCTGGCCCAGACCACGCGCGGATTGCAGGATTCGGTGATGGCCATCCGCGCCCAGCCGGTCAAGTCCGTGTTCAGCCGCATGCCGCGCCTGGCGCGCGAGCTGGCGACCAAGACGGGCAAGAAGATCAAGCTCGAGACCATTGGCGAGAACACCGAAATCGACAAGACGGTGATCGAGCAATTGTCCGATCCGCTGACCCACATGATCCGCAATTCGGCGGACCACGGCATTGAAAGCCCGGAAAAGCGCCAGGCTGCCGGCAAGCCGGAATCGGGTACCATCCGCCTTTCGGCCGAACAGGCGGGCGGCAATATCCTGATTATCGTCGAGGATGATGGTGCCGGCATCAATCGCGAGCGTGTCCTGGGTCTCGCCCGGGACAAGGGGATCGTGGCCCCCGAAATTACCCCGACCGATGAGCAGATCGACCAGCTCATTTTTGCCCCCGGCTTCTCCACTGCCGAGGCGGTGAGCGATATTTCCGGCCGTGGCGTGGGCATGGACGTGGTGCTCTCCAATATCAAGAAGATCGGCGGCTCGGTGCATGTGCGAAGCTGGCCCGGCCGGGGTACGCGCATGACCTTGCGCCTGCCGCTGACGCTGGCCGTGCTCGATGTGATGCTGGTCAAGGTCGGTGGAGGGCCCTATGTGGTGCCGCTCTCCTCGATCGTCGAGACCATGCAGTGCAGCCGCGCTGCGTTCGAGCGGGTGCCATCGGGAGGCCGCGTGCTGCAGGTGCGGGGAGAATATGTGCAGGTTATCGATCTGGCACAGCGCTTCGAGCTCACCAACCAGCAGAACCCGGACGACCAGTTCGTGGTGCTCTGCGAGGCCGAGGGTAACCAGAAAGTGGCGCTGGTGGTGGACGACATTATCGGCCAGCAGCAGGTGGTGATCAAATCGCTCGAGGAGAATTTCGAGAGCGTCGACGGCATCGCCGGCGGCACCATTCTGGGCGATGGCAATGTGGCGCTGATCGTGGATGTGCAGGGGCTCAGAACCTCGCCGATCCACCAGAATGCCGCCTAGCCAAGAAAAGGCGCATGGCGCCGTTAAGGAATTGGCGTCGATTGACGCGTTAGGATCAAGCCAAGTGCCCAGGACGGGCGGAAGAAGAGGCGAGAAAAGATGGAAGCGCTGAGCCTTCGCGACGATATGAGCGACAAGTCGGCAATTGCCGGTCAGAACACCCTGCAATTGATCGCGTTTTCGATCGGCGAGCAGACCTATGGCGTGGAGATCACCACGGTGCGCGAAATCCGCGCCTGGAACGGTGCCACCCCGCTGCCCAATACCCGCGAATTCGTGCGTGGCGTGATCAATCTGCGCGGCACCATCGTGCCGATCTTTGACCTGCGCGCCCGCTTCGGCGACGGCCAGACCTCGCCCACCAAGAACCATGTGGTGGTGGTTATGAGCGTGGGCGACAAATGGGTCGGCATTCTGGTCGACGCCGTTTCCGACATTCTCACCGTCAATCGCGACGATATCCACAATGTGCCCGAGGGCAATTCGATCGATACCGAGCTGCTCAACGGCATCGTCACCCATGACAGCCGCATGGTCGGCCTGATCGACCTGCACGCGGTCGTGTCCGGGGCGAAGATGGACGGCTAGGCCGGCCGGCGATCCCAGGAATTTGAGCGAAGGGCGCCGCGCGGCGCCCTTTGTCGTTTTCCGAGCAGAAGCCAGATCGCCCGGCATCAGTAAAAGGCGGGCCCGGAGCTTACGCCCCGGGCCTTGTTCAGTTCAGTTGAGGCGGATGCCGCATCACCCCAGATGCGCCAGCACGGCGAGCAGCAGCAGCGCCACGATGTTGGTGATCTTGATCATCGGGTTAACGGCGGGGCCCGCCGTGTCCTTGTAGGGGTCGCCGACGGTGTCGCCGGTGACGGACGCCTTGTGGGCGTCGGACCCCTTCTGGTGAGTGACGCCGTGGCTGTCGGTGAAGCCGTCCTCGAAGCTTTTCTTGGCATTGTC